>NZ_JAOASI010000010.1 GCF_025210165.1 Tepidibacter sp. | reverse complement strand
CTCCTGTCCAATACAGAAATCATCTTCTTAATGTAGCATAGTCTTTTTTAAATTGTCCTTTACAAAGGGTACAGATTAATATTTTAAACCACTATCATTCAGCGTTAATACAATATTTTTTCCTTTTTCTTTGCCTTTTAGCAATTTAATTGCTGCACTAACATTCGCTCCTGATGAAATTCCAACAAATGTTCCCTCTAATTTAGCAAGGTCTCTTGCCATTTGGCAAGCTTCTTCATCTGTTACTTGTACACATCCGTCAATTAACTTTTTGTTTACCTTTGGTAAATTCATAGCATATCCACATCCTTGAACTTTGTGGCGACCATCATTTATAATCGAATGACCTGCATATACAGCAGCATTAACAGGCTCAGCAATATAGCAACGAATGTCTTTATTGTATTCTTTTAGTTTTTCAGCACATCCTTCAAACGTACCACCACTTCCAACTATATCAACAAAACAATCTATTTCACCATCACTTTGTTCCCACATTTCTACTGCAGTATGGAGTAGATGTGCCCTATATGAACTTTCTAACTTGAACTGGTCTGCACGAAAAGCATTTCTTTCTTTTGTTAATCTTTTCGTCATTTCTTCTACTAATTTTAAATCTTCTCCAGATACTTGTCCTTTAACTGAATTTTTAGCCTGTGAAACTATAACAACTTCTGCCCCAAGTGCACGCATCATTTTAGCTCGTTCCATGGAATTACCTTCTGACATACAAGCTATAAACGGATGTCCTTTTGCTTGACAGACAATTGATAGTCCTGTACCTGTATTCCCACTTGTTAGCTCAATCACAGGTTGACCTGGTTTTAAATGCCCACTTGCCTTAGCTTCCTCAATCATTTGTAAAGCAGGACGGTCTTTTTTGCTGTATCCAGGATTTAAATACTCTAATTTTGCAAAAATATTTCCTTTAACTCCATAATGTTTTGTTATTCTGCTAAGACGTAGCATCGGTGTTTCACCAATTGATTCATAAATACTTTCCATTATTTTTTTCATACTCATTGCCTCCTCAAAATAATTGTGATATCATAAACTATATTTAACAATAGTAAAATATATTTTCCGTTAATTATACTTTACTATCGTTAAATATATTTGTCAATAGTATAAAGGAGGTTATCAACTTATGAATATAAATTTAATCATTTCTGAGAATCTCAAGCGACTTCGTAAAGATCAAAATTTGAGTTTGAGTAAACTGTCGGAATCATCTGACATTAGCAAAGTTATGTTATCTCAAATCGAAAAAGGTGATACTAATCCAACTATAAATACCATATGGAAAATAGCTAAGGGATTAAAAGTTCCATATACTTCACTATTAGAGCAACCCCAAAATGATATTTACGTTGTAAAAAAGTCAGATATAGAAGCTCAAATTACTGACGAATCTCACTATCGTCTATATTGTTACTACTCCAGTACACCATATCGTAATTTTGAACTCTTTCAAATGGAACTTGATAAAGGATGCTCGTATACTTCTGTTGGTCATTCTAGAAAATCCGAGGAATACATTATGGTTTTAGAAGGTGAATTAACTCTAAAAGTAAACAATGAAACTTTTATTGTAGCGGCTAATAACACTGTCAGTTTTACTGCCTCTAATAAACATGTATATTTTAATAGCGGACACGGTACTCTAAAGGCTGCTATAACAAATTTCTATCCTGTCTAACAATAACTTTATTGTAAATCATGAAAAAACATGAAAAATTTACTACGAAATTAAAATAAGCCATTTAAAACTTTTTATAGTCTTAAATGGCTTATTATATTATAATCAGAATCTATCCAGTTGTTTGTTTTAACTAGTTCTTTATTAAACTCTCTTCTCTAGAAAAAGGTTTATTGAATTCATAATGAGAAAAATCCTCTACACTTTCTCCTTCTATTAAAAATAATACACTATTTATATTCTCAAATTCTGTTAAAGAATTTACTATGCTATATATAGCCATAGTCTGAGATGTTGATCCTCCACTTGAATTATTTATAAACTCTTGACTTAAATCTACAGTTGCTATTCCCTTATCCTGTGAATAGTTCAATAACTTTGTTCCTTTAGGTATTACATTATACCCCTGTTTATCAGATTCATTTATAAGCTTTTCTAAAACTTTTTGGCCTATTCCTTCTCCTTCTTTTATTACACTATTCGTTTTAACTGGAAGAAGATATTCTAGATTTTCGTTAGGAAGATATAAAGTAAGGGTTACATTTTTCTCATCACTTAAGTTAAATTCTTGTATTATCCCATACTTTTCACCCTCAGGAGATATTAAGTCCTTACCTTCTATTTTTATTTCTATACCATTTATTTCTTCAAATTGATTTAAAGTATTACTAATAGTTATTACAGAGTTAACTTGATCCATATCTGATTCAAAATTCAAAAAGTCTTTAGATAAGTCTATATACAATACATCATTTTTTTTATTTACAGATAGTATTTTTGTTTTTTCATTTATACTTCTACTCATATTAGAAGTATACGGGCCATTTAATAAGGCTTTTAAAGTAACATCATACTTTTCACCATCTATATACTCTATAGGTCTTGTAACCCAATCTATTTTTGAACCGTTATTACTAGCATAGTAAAGCTTAACTTCTTGTTTTTTTAAATCATTATTTAGTTCTTTATTATTACATCCAACTGCAAATATCATCAAAATTGATATCATCATTATAAAATATATTTTTTTTCTCATATTTACCTCCTAAACTAAATAGGTATTTTTTTAAAGTAGTATCCCTTTCCCCATTTAGTTAATATGTACCTAGGGCTTGAAGAGTTCATTTCTATTTTTTCTCTAAGTCTTCTTATATGAACATCTACCGTCCTTAAATCTCCATAATATTCATACCCCCATATTTTTTGAAGTAAATATTCTCTATCAAATACTTCTCCCTGATTAGTTATTAGAAATAATAATAAATCAAATTCTTTACCTGTCAAGTTTATATATTCTTTATTATACATAACTTTTCTACCAAGCGTATTTATTTCAAAGTTTCCAACCTTAAATTCAGATAACATTCCTACGTCTTCTATTTTTTTAATTCTTCTTAATATAACTTTTATTCTTGCCTTGAGTTCTAATATATTAACAGGCTTTGATAGACAATCATCTGCTCCAATTTCAAGGGCCATTATCTTCTTATAGTCTTCTGCTTGTGGTGTTATCATTATTATAGGTATATTTGATATATTTCTTATTTCTTTACATAATTGAAATCCGTCTTTTTTTCCTATTTCAGAGTCTATTATTATTATATCATAATCACTATATTTTTTATCTAAAGCTTCTTGTGAATTTGATATTTTATCAATTTTATATTGTTCATTTTCAAATGCATATTTTATTTCCTTTATTAATAATAACTGAGAATCTATTATTAATATTTTTACCATATACCTTCCCCCTAGAAAAGCATTCTTTTGTCTCCTACTCTTCTTGTTATCTTATTTCTATCAAAATCTTCTAACAGAGCCATGGCATACTTTCTACTCGCACCTATTAAATCCCTAAATTCTGATAAAGTCAAAGCCTTATTTTCTTCAATATGTTTTTTAACCATATCAACTGCCATATCATAATTTTCCTTATGATATACAAGATCCTCAGTAACCATAACAAGGGTATCTCCTAATAATGCTTCTAAAACTTCTTGATAAGCTTTTCTATCTTGTATAATTTCAGATATATTTCTAGGTGTTAATTTATCACTTTTTAAATTAGTTTCTATATCCTTTTGTATATTCAATTGAGATTTATTAAATTCAACTTCAAAATCATATAAACTAGCTATATTATCTACAATCTTTATATCTTTATCATTTACCAAAAGATTTAATAAAGCATCAAAATCCTTAGTCTTCAAATTCTTCTCTATTCTAGTTCTTAATTCCTCTTTAGATATTCCTTTTTTAAGAGGATTATTCTTATGAGAGTTAGATAGCACTTTTATAATATTATTTTTTAAATCATCATAAAAACTTTTGTCTATATATATATTGTTTATATTCATAATCTTGTTTTGCTCACAAAGCATATCTATTTCTTGTTGTATTATTTCCCTTTTTTCGCCAATATAAACAGCAATATCATTTAAAACAGGATATTCTTTACTATGTTTTTTTATAATTTCTTCTATTATTTCTTTTAAATCTCCTTTTTCCTTTAACTGTAAAGAATTAAGAACATCTGTATCAAATCTTTTATGTTTTTTTGGATTTGAATCTACTATAATTCCTCCACCTATAGTCTCCATAGGAGAATAAAATCTTATTACAAACATATCCTTATTCTTAGCTACAATAGTTTCTTCAAGCCTTATTTGACAATAACCCTCTTCTCCTGGATTTAAAGACTCTTTATCCATAGGAACTATTCTTCCTAAAATTTCTCTAGTACCATGATAAAATCTTATTCTATCCCAATATTTTACCATTCTAGATGAATGCTTAACTAAAGAAAGTTTTACATCAAGCATCATAGACTCACTTAATGATTCAGGATAAGCTAATATATTCCCTCTTTCAATTTCATCAACCTTAACATTAGATAGGTTTATAGCTACCCTTTGACCTGCATAAGCTGTTTTTACTGATTTTCCATGAACCTGTATACTTCTAATCTTTGTAGCTTTATTTTGAGGATATATATTTAGAGTATCATCCACGTCTATACTGCCCTCTATCAATGTACCAGTAACTACAGTTCCAAATCCTTTAACAGAAAAGGCTCTGTCTATATTTAATCTAGGTTGAGCATTTAAATTCTTAGCTTTAACCTCATCACTTATTTTGTCAATTTCACCTATTAACTTATCTATTCCTCTTTTGCTTATAGAATCCACTTCTATTACAGAAACATCCTTTAAGAAAGTATCTTGAACCTTTTCCTTTATATCCTCTTTTATAAGCTCTAAGAAATCTTCTTCTACCATATCGCACTTTGTTATTACTATGATTCCTTTTTCTATATTTAAGAAACTCATAATATCTAAGTGCTCAACAGTTTGAGGCATAACTCCCTCATCAGCAGCAACAACAAGTAAAACCATATCTATACCTGAAATTCCTGCCAACATATTTTTTATGAACTTTTCATGACCTGGAACGTCTACTATACCAGCTCTTTTTCCACTAGGTAAATCAAAATAAGTAAATCCTAAATCAATTGATATCCCTCTTTTTTGTTCTTCTTTTAATCTATCAGTTTCTCTTCCTGTAAGAGATTTTATAAGAGTTGTTTTTCCATGATCTATATGTCCAGCTGTTCCTATTATTATATTTTTCATACTATTCCTCCTATTTTAGTGCAATCGCTAGTTGTTTTGATATAATTTCAAATTCATCATCAAATATAGTTCTAACATCTAAAACGTATTTATTATCATATACTCTAGCAATTATATTATCCTCGCTAAGTCTTAATCTTTCCTCAAGCTCAGATACACCCATATTATTTGGAACTATAGTTATAATCTTTGTATCTATAGTTTCAAGAGGCATAGATCCTCCTCCAACTTGAGAGTGCCCATCTTCTATTTTAATATTAGCATCTAGATTTTGATTCTCTATTATACTATAAAGTTTTTGAGCTTTATCTTTTAATTCATCTATAGAATAAGTAAGCATTCTTAAAGTAGGTATTTCCTTGACTGCCTTTTTCTCATCTAAGTAAAGTCTAAATGTAGCCTCAAGAGCTGCTATTGTTAGCTTATCTACTCTTAATGCACGAGTTAACTGATTTTTCTTCATTTTTTCTATATATTCTTTCTTTCCAACAATTATTCCAGCTTGAGGTCCTCCAAGTATTTTATCTCCACTAAAAGTAACTATATCTGCACCCTTTTTAAGAGAATCTATAACTGTAGGCTCATAGCTAAGTCCATATTTTGATATATCTACAAATAATCCACTTCCCAAGTCTTCAATTACAGGCAAGTCATATTCCTTTGATAGTTTAGATAATTCGTCTATATCAACGCTATCAGTAAAGCCTAGCACTCTATAATTACTAGTATGAACCTTAAGTAATACTCCTGTTTCTTCATTTATAGCATCTTCATAATCTCTTAAGTGAGTTTTGTTAGTAGCACCTACTTCTCTTAATATAGTGCCACTTTCCTCCATAACCTTAGGTATTCTAAATGATCCTCCAACCTCAACTAGTTCTCCTCTTGATACTATAGCTTCTTTACCCTTTGACATAGTACTTAGAACCAATAAAACAGCTGCTGCATTGTTGTTTACTACAAGTACATCCTCAGCTCCTGTTATTTTCTTTATTATTTCCTCTAAGTGAGAATATCTTGATCCTCTCTTACCCTTATCTATATCGTATTCTAAATTGGAGTATCTTGATGCTACTTGCCAAACATCATCTTTTATAATATCAGCTAAAAGAGATCTTCCTAGATTAGTGTGTATAACTACTCCAGTTGCATTTATAACCTTTTTTAATGAAAGAGAATAAGATAATCTTAATTCCTTCACAATATTATTTATAAACTTATCGTAATCAATAGAAAAATTCTCTGCTTGCTCTTCATTTAAGCTTATTATAGATTTTCTTATATTCTCTATGTTTTTTCTTATTGTATCAACAACTAAACTTCTAGGGTATTCTTCGTTTAATTCTATTATAGTTTTATCATTTAATACCTCATCTACAGATGGTAATAAAGAAAATAATTTTTTCTTATTCAAGTTGATCTCCCCTTCATCTATTTTTAGTTTGAAATATATAACTTTTTTAAAAATACTTTTTACAATCAATTATAACACATTTTAAAGCATAAAAAAATAAAGAGGGTTTAGCCTCTTTATTTAACTTTTATATATTTACCTTGTTTTTTAACTACACTTCCTATTATTTTAGCCTCTATAGACCCATTCTCTATCATTTTCTCTATCAATTCATCTGCTTTTTCTTTTTCAACAGAAACCAACAGTCCTCCAGAGGTCTGTGGATCGTATAAAATATCCATTATATGCTGCTCTACATTTTCACTTTCTATATCATCTGACATATAGCTCATATTTTTATACATTCCCTCTGGGATTATACCCATTTTTGCAAAATCAATTGCAGAATTAATTATAGGTACTTCTTCAGAGTTAATTTCAATACAAACATCAGATGCCTTTGCCATTTCAAGAGCATGTCCTAAAAGTCCAAATCCAGTTATATCTGTTACTGAATTCACATCAATTTCATCAAAAGCTACAGCTGCATACTTATTCAAATGCGTCATAATCTTAATAGCTTCATCTTCTACAGATTTGTCTGCTATATCAGCCTTTATAGCCGTATTTACTATACCCGTTCCAACAGGCTTTGTTATAACTAATACATCTCCATCCTTAGCTCCTGCATTGGATAAAACTTTATCAGGATGTACAAGTCCAGATACAGAAAGACCATATTTAGGTTCTTTATCATCAACTGTATGTCCTCCTACCAGTAACGCTCCTGCTTCCTTAACTTTATCAAATCCACCCTTTAATATTTCACCAAGTATTCCCATATCTTTACAAGATGGAAAACACACTATATTCATAGCAACAGTAGGCTTTCCTCCCATTGCATATATATCAGATAATGAATTTGTAGCTGCTATTTGACCAAATAAATAAGGGTCATCTACAACAGGTGTAAAAAAATCTAGAGTCTGTATCAATGCCATTTCTTCATTTAATTTATAAACAGCCGCATCATCCGCTGTATCAAGGCCAACTATAAGTTTATCACTTTCTATTTTAGGCAGGTTACTAAGAGCTTTAGCCAAATCCTCTGGCCCAATTTTTGCCGCTCATCCTGCAGAACTTGTCATCTGAGTTAATCTTATTTCATTTTCCATTTAGCTCCACCGTCCCTCTTAATACAATATATAAATATATAATATCATATTTTGTTTTATAGTTGTATTTATTTTACTGTTATATCGTTTTTTATCGACTCAAACTTTTTCTCCCCAATGCCTTTTACCATCCTTATCTCATCTATAGTTTTAAAATTTCCATTTTGTTTTCTATATTCTACAATCCTTGAAGCTGTAACATCTCCAATTCCAGTCAAGGATTTAAGCTCACTCTCACTTGCTCTATTTATATTTATTTTAGATATTTCTGTTTCATTGTAATTAGAATTATCACTAGAATTATTATAACTATTATAATTTGTATTATTTTCAATATTTTCATTATAATCCTCTTGAATTTCTTTATCCTTACTACTAGGAATTATATAATGAGCTCCATCTTCTAACTTGATAGCTAGATTAACTTTATTCATATCTGCATTTTGAGTAAGACCTCCAAGCTTTTCGACTGCATCTATAAGTCTTGACCCACTTTTTATGTTTACAACTCCACACGTACTTATCTCTCCACTTATATACACTGCAATCTCTGAGTTTTCATCTTCAATAAGCAACTCTTCACTTTCTAAACTTATATTTTCTTCATTTATATTATTTTCTTCATTATCAATATATTTATCTTCTTCTTTGCTTACTACATATACAGATTTTCCAAAGTTTATTTTATTATTTATAAACATACTTATAATCACAATCAATAATATACTAACAAATACCATACAATTTCTTTTATTAAAATTCATAAAATATCCCTCCTAATTCTATATTATTGACAAAAATATGATATACTAAAATCATATTGCATCAAGCAAGGGGGGTATATATGAAAAAAATCACATCATTATTTCTAGCAATATTTTTAATATCATCTTCCTTTATAACTTCTTTTGCAGATGAGAGACCTAGCATTTTAGGAGAATCTGCTATTGTAATGGATCATGATACTGGCAAAATTGTATATGGTAAAAACATACATAAAAAAATGTATCCAGCTTCAACAACAAAGATTATGACAGCTCTTTTAGCTCTTGAAAATTGTGATTTAAGTGAAGTAGTAACTATAGATTATGATTTAGGATATATAGATGGTAGTTCCATTTATATTAAGCAAGGTGAATCATTTACAATAGAGACACTTCTAAGATCTCTTCTTATCAAATCTGCAAATGATGCTGCTGTTGTTCTTGCTAATCATATTTCAGGTTCTACAGAAGAATTCGCAAAGCTTATGAATAAGAGAGCAGAGGAATTAGGTGCAAAAAACACTCATTTTAATAACCCTAACGGACTTCCAGATGAGAATCACTACACTAGTTCATATGATTTAGCTCTAATAGCAAGAGAATGTATGAATTATGATAAATTTAAAGAAATAGTTAAATCTAGATATATTAAAATAGCTGCAACCCCTCAATATCCATACGATAGAGTTTTTAAAAGTACAAACAAGTTCTTATGGGGTGTTCGAGGTGGTAATACAATAGAATATAAAGGTTCTATTGTGGATATAAAGTATGATTTAATAGACGGTATAAAGACAGGCTATACAAACGTAGCAAGAAAATGCTTAGTATCTAGCGGACAAAAAGATGACTTGAGATTAATTTCAGTTGTTTTAAAATCAGAAGGAAACGAAGTCTATAAGGATTCCAGAACTATAATAGATTATGGATTTGATAATTATACAAAATACAATATTATAAATAAAGATGCTGAACTTGGAAGTAAAAAAATATTATTTACTAAAGAGAAAATTCTAAAATACAAAGCAGAAAAAGATTTTAATATAGTAATCAAAAAAGACGAAAATATAGACAATATAAAAACTAAAATAATATTAAAAGAACCACTTGAAATACCTATAAAAAAAGGCGACAATGTAGGAAAAATTCAAGTTTTAAGAGATAACAAAGTAATATCTTCTATTAATTTGATTGCTTCAGAAGATGTAAATTCTATATTCTTTGATGTAGATATAAATAAGGTATTGAGAATATTATGGTTTGTAATAAAAGGGATATTATTAATAGTAGCTGTAATTTTTTCTATAATGCTTTTTATCAGATATATAAATAAAAGAAAATAGTGTTCTTATTCCCAAAATAGAGGGTATTGAAATACCGCTTATGTATTAAATATTTTTAATAAAACTAAGCATTACATCTTATTGAATATCCTAAAAGTTCTAAACTCCCTAACGGTCAAACAACGAACTTTCTTAACAGATATTCAAACGCTGTAATGCAAGTTTTATACAAAAATATTTAAATCATTCGCTAACATTTTAATACCCTCTATTTTTTAGGTATGGTTTATGTATTTTCTTGATTATAACTTATATATTTAATTTACCTTGTAAGCTCTAAAGCCTTTCTTAAAACGGTATCATATCGAGCAATATCTTTCACTGTTTTTGTTAACACACTTCTTTTTTTATAGTCTTCCAGCGATTGTTCAATATATATATCTGGGCTAGTATGCATTTCTTCATTTATTGTAAAATCAGAATTAATTCCTAAGGTCATTGGAAATCTAATAATCAAACCTGAGTTAGGTAAAACGAGTAAAGCCGGGTCTGGTCCAATGCCATCTCCACCTGTGTTTGTTCCAATTAAAGTGGCAAATTTAGGTGCTTTACAAAATGACGCAAAACTTTCAGATGCGGAATATACATTTTCATCAACTAACAAAAGTATTTTACCTTTAAAATTTATATTACCTTTTTTCTTTATTATAGTTTCTGCTGTATAGTAATATCCATAATCAGTTAAATCTCTATTTTTTAATTTCAATGAATCCGTTTTTTTCTTAAATATATAGTGATATGTCATTTTATCTATAATAAAAGGTCTTATATATTTACTATTCCTAAAAGCAATATAATTTTTATATTTTAACTCTTTTTGCGTGAGAGGTGATACAATATTTTTTTCCCAATAATTTGTTGCACCACCACTATTGCCTCTAATATCAAGTATAAGATACGGATAGTCTTTTATTTTACTGTAAAAATCAATCAATATAGAGTTATCTTCATCTATATGCTCCATGCCAAAACTATTTATTTTTAAATATGCGATTTTGTTTTCTTCTATTATATCTGTTTTTATATTTAGTGGTTCATAATCATAATTCCAATCCATTTTACAGGTATTATAATCAGTCAATATTTTTTGTTCAGTTTTTCCATCAGTATATTCGAAAGTCAATTTAATTTCATCAGAAGATTGACTGTATATGGGTAGTGTTTTCGCAAACCATTTATTTCTTTTATGATCGTAATCCAAATATATTTTTTTAAATAATGTTTTAACGTACTCATCTATATTTAATGAGTTAATTTTAGTTAATACTGAATATTGTGGTATCTGAAAATTTTTTTCTAATATAATATATTTGCCTTCAAAATATTTTGCTTTAATTGGTACAAGATCTTGCTTTGCTGAATTAGAATATGCATTATCTTTGCACATATTATATTTTTCATTTATCACTGAATTATTTAATATTTGCTTCCAAGGATAAGATTTATCTACTTTGCTATAGGTTGTTTCTAAGTCATTCCTTTGGTTATAATCTACAATATTTAAGTGTTTATTTTGTAATCGATTTAAAATAGTTTGTAGTTCATAATAGAATTCATTATTATTTTTCGTTTGAGCAATATTTTTTCTGAAATTATCTTTATTTGCGAGCCAATCAAATTTAGTCATATCCTTTTTAACTTGAAAAAACGGAAAACTACTTTCTAGCACTTTATATAAATAATCAAAATCTTCAAGTTTTTGCTGTACTGATAAATAAGTATCATTTTTATTTTCTGATTTTATATTTATATCAACATGTACAAAATAAAATCTATAAATTGCATAAAAAGCAATAATCATATTAATAAAAACGACTGATATCTTACCTATCTCTTTTATATTAAATTTCATATACATCACTCCTTGAAATTTTATTTTATATCAAAAAGTACTTTCTTGTATCCTTAATTTCTATGTAGATGCATTCAAAATATATTCCAAATATCGTTGCATTGGCGGTATTTTCATAGATAGTTTTTCGATAACCCACAGACTCTAGAAAATATAAGAAAACCTAGATCTCATTCATCTGAAATCTAGGCAACGAATTTTACCCAAATACTTTCTTAGTTATAGCACATCCTGTACAAGTAGCCGCTACTCCACCTAAAGCTGTTTCTCTAAGCTCCATAGGTAAAGCTTTTCCTACCTTATACATAGCTTCTACAACCTCATCAAATGGTACTATACTTTCAACTCCTGCAAGTCCCACTTCAGCAGAAATTAATGCATTTGCAACTCCTATTGCATTTCTTTTTTGACACGGAGCTTCTACAAGTCCAGCTATCGGATCGCATACAAGTCCCATTATATTCTTTAATGTAGTAGCTGCTGCATGAATAGCTTGTCTTGGACTACCACCCATCATCTCGACTACACCAGCTGCTGCCATTGCTGCTGCTGCACCAGTTTCCGCTTGACATCCACCTTCTGCTCCTGCAACAGTAGCATTTCTTGTTATTATAGCACCTATAGCAGCACCAGCAAATATTGCATTTATCATATCTTCATCACTAAATCCGTATTCCTCAGCAACTGTTATTATAGCAGCTGGAAGTATTCCACAAGAACCTGCTGTTGGTGCTGCAACGATAAGACCCATAGAAGCATTAACCTCTAAAACTCCCATAGCAGCACTTATAGCCTTTGACATTAACGACCCACATACAGTTTTACCCGTTTCTAATCTAGTTCTTATAAGTTTTGCTTCTCCACCTATAAGTCCTCCAACCGACTTTATATCTTCCGTTATACTCTTGTTAATAGAATTTTTCATTATTTCTAAACTATGAGACATTCTTTGTATTATTTCTTCTCTAGTTTTTGAAGTTAACTCTATTTCTCTTTCTATACAAACTTCATATATAGTTTTATTATGCTTTTCACATATATCTAATAACTCTCTACCATTAGTAAAATTCATAAATATCACCTCTTCCTTACATTCCTTCTATTATAAATGCATCTTGTATTAACTTATCATTAGACTTTATATCAATTATTACATTAGAATCTATTTTATCATCAGCCTCTATTATAGTAAAAGCTTCATTTCCTTTTTCTTCTCTATATATACTCATAAATGCTATATTAATGTTATTCTCAGCAACACAATTAGTTATATGAGCTGCTGCTCCTGGTAAATCCCATTGTTTAACTACTAAAGTAGGATATGCGCCTGTAAACTGTATAGCTAGTCCATTTAGCTCAGTTATTTTTATATTTCCTCCTCCAATTGAGGCTCCCATAACTTCTACATTTCTACCATCTTCTGTTTCTATTATAAACTTAACAGTATTAGGATGCTTATCATCTCCTAAATCTGTTGGAACCATTTCAAACTCTAATCCTCTTTCTTTAGCTATATCAAAAGATGTCTTTATTCTATCATCATCAGGAGAAAATCCTAATATTCCTCCTACAACAGCCTTATCCGTACCATGTCCCTTATAAGTTTGAGCAAAAGATCCATGAAGTAAAAACTTCACCTTTTTAACATTTCCTCCTGCCATTTTTCTTGCCATACTTCCTAACTTTGCAGCACCTGCCGTATGAGAACTTGAAGGTCCAATCATATTAGGTCCTACTACATCAAAAACACTATAGTCTTTCATAATTTCTCCTTTCAAATTACACAATATGATAGTTTAATTATTACAAGTTAGATTATACTACAAAGAATATCATTATACTATATTTTTTTTCAATATATTACATATATTTTGATGTCACTTTAATTGTCTTCTTTGAAGAACTTCATACTATATAAAAGTGCCTATGAAGATGTTAATGAATGTTTTTAGATATTTTGACTAATACAACTTGAATAAATTTTAGAATTATTAATAAGATAAAATCTTAGTTGTATTCAAAATATCGTTATATTCACGGTATTTTCATAGGCACTTTTTGATACACCACATAACTAAAAAAACTGTCAACATTATAAATGCCAACAGTCTTTTTTAATTTACTATTTTACAAGTGCTATAACTTCGATTTCAACTTTAACATCTCTTGGAAGTCTAGCAACTTCTACACAAGCTCTAGCTGGCTTGTTTTCTCCGAAGTACTCAGCGTATACTTCATTGATTTGTCCAAATTCATTCATATCTTTGATGAATACTGTACTCTTTACTACATCTGCAAAAGTAGCTCCAGCTTCTGCTAAGATAGCTTTTACATTTTCTAATGATCTAGCAGTTTGCTCTTTAACTCCACCTTCAACTACTTCCATAGTAGCTGGGTCGAATGGAACTTGTCCAGATACGAATAATAAATTTCCAGCCTTTACAGCTTGAGAATATGGTCCTATAGCCTTTGGTGCATTATCTGTATGTATTACTTGATTATTCATGTTAAAACCTCCTAAAATATTTAATTCTATATTATTATACTATAAATTCATAATAATAAAAGGTAAATTTTACTTTATGTTATTTATTTTTAATATTTACTTTGTATCCATTTTCTTCAACCTTAGATATTATCTCTTTTATATGATCATTATCAAAAGTTTCAAGAACTACATCCACTTCTTGAGTTCCTAAAAGTACTTCATTACCCATTCTACTTTGATTTATATGAAGTATATTCGCCTTAGTTTCAGCTATTAAGTTTATGAACTTTAACATTTCTCCACATTTATCTGGAAGCATAGTATTAAAGCATAATCTTCTACCTTCTTTTTCTAATCCTTTATCTATTATTCTATAAAGCATGTTTACATCTATATTTCCACCAGAAACTACTCCAACTACATTTTTGTTAGTTTCTTTTACTTTACCACTCATTATAGCAGCTGTACAAACAGCACCAGCACCTTCTGCTACTATCTTATCTTTTTCTGTTAAGAAAAGGATTGCTTGAGCTATTTCTTCTTCAGTTACAGTTACTATTTCATCTACTAACTCTTCTATTATTTCAAAAGTTAAATCTCCTGGAGTCTTTACAGCTATACCATCAGCTATTGTTGGAGCCTTAAAGAATGTTGTAACTTTTCCAGCTTCTCTTGATGCCTTCATAGAACCTATGTTTTCTGATTGAACACCTATTATCTTAACTTTTGGATTTAATGCTTTTGCAGCAACAGCTATACCTGATATTATACCGCCACCACCGATTGGTGCTAATATTATGTCAACGTTTTCAAGATCTTCAAATATCTCAAGTGCTATAGTTCCTTGTCCTGCTATAACGTATGGATCATTGAATGGGTGAAGGAATGTAGCTCCTGTTTCCTTTTGTATTTCTACAGCTTTTGCATAAGCATCATCATATACAAGTCCGTTTAATACAACTTCTGCTCCGTAAGACTTAGTAGCAGCTACCTTTGCAAGTGGTGCAGTAGCAGGCATTGCTATAGTAGCCTTTATATCATTCATCTTAGCTCCTAGGGCAACTCCTTGTGCATGATTTCCTGCACTTGATGCTATAACTCCACATTTCTTTTCTTCTTCAGTTAAGTTAGCTATTTTATTAACAGCTCCTCTTATTTTGAAAGATCCTGTCTTTTGTAAGTTCTCTAACTTTAAAAATACTCTATTATTGCTCATATTACTAAGAGCTGAACATTCTAATAATTTAGTCTTAACAGCTATACCACTAATTGCTTCTCTTGCTTTTTTTACATCTTCTAAAGTAACTTTTGCCATTATCATCACTCCTTAAGTTAATTATTCTACAACATGTATTGTACATCGTATTTTGCTAAAAATCAACAAGAAAATCGTTTTCACAATTTTATAATTTATCCAATCATTACAATTACACATCAAACATACTAATGTCCACAAGTACTAGACATATTTTTGCTTTTTTCAGTTTTTTCGAACTTATTTCAATAGTCTCAAATTTCATTTTCATGTGTTTTAATTATATTTTTTTGTGTGTTTTCTGGTACAAAAAAACAGCTTAAACATTTAACAATGCCTAAGCTGTTTTGTCCTACTTAATAACTATATTAACTAATTTTTTAGGAACAGCTATAACTTTAACTATTTCCTTTCCATCAGTAAATTCTTTTATTTTCTCATCTTCTAATGCCATTTCTTGCATTTCTTCTCTTGTAATATTAGAGCTTACGTTCAACTTACCTCTAACCTTACCATTAATTTGAATAACAACTTCTATCTCATCCTTAACAAGAGCAGTCTCATCATACTTTGGCCATGATATTTCTGATACGCTACCTTCTTTTCCTATCATAGTCCAAAGTTGCTCTCCAACATGCGGTGTAAATGGTGAAATTATAGTTATAATAGCCTCTACACCCTCTTTTAGTATACATTCTTTTCTATTTTTATTTTCTTTATACTTGTACATCTCATTTACAAGTTCCATAAGAGCAGATATTGCAGTATTAAATCCAAATTTACCAGATATATCATCAGTAACCTTTTTGATTGTAGAATGTATAACAAATCTAGCTTGTTTATCTTCTTTCGATAAGTTTTCAAGATTAGTCTGAGAATTTACGCAATCTTTAAGCTCTTCTATTAATCTAAATACTCTATTTATAAATCTATAGCATCCTTCTACGCCTTGTTCAGCCCAATCCAAATCTCTCTCAGGAGGTGCAGCAAATAATACAAATAATCTAGCAGTATCAGCACCGTATTTTTCAATTATCTCTAAAGGACTAACTACATTGCCCTTAGATTTTGACATTTTTGCTCCTTCTTTTAATACCATTCCTTGAGTTAATAAGTTTTTGAATGGTTCATCAAAATCTACCATTCCTAAATCCTTTAAAACCTTAACAAAGAATCTTGAATACAGTAGATGAAGTATAGCATGCTCTACTCCTCCTATATATTGATTAACAGGCATCCACTTTTGAACTAATTCTTTATCAAAAACTTCACTTTCATTCTTAGCATCTATATATCTTAAGAAGTACCAAGATGAATCTATAAATGTATCCATAGTATCCATTTCTCTTCTAGCTGGTTTTGAGCACTTAGGACACGTTGTATTCATAAAGCTTTCAGAAGTTATTAAAGGAGATTGTCCTTTTCCTGTAAATTCAACATCAGTAGGTAACTTGACAGGTAGATTTTCTCTTTTAACAGGAACTGTTCCACAGTCTTCACAGTAAACTATCGGAATTGGGCAACCCCAATATCTTTGTCTTGATATTAACCAATCTCTTAATCTATAATTTATAGTCTTTTTACCTATATTAGCTTTTTCTAATTTTTCAACTATTTTTCCAAATGCTTCTTTAGAATTCATTCCATTAAATTCTTCTGAATTTATCATATTTGAATCTTCATCTATAACAGGTATTATATCTAAATCATATTTTTTAGCAAATTCTTCATCTCTATCATCATGTGCCGGAACTGCCATTATAGCTCCTGTTCCATAATCAACCATTACATAGTTAGCTATATAAATAGGAATTTCTTGTCCATTTAAAGGATTTATACAATATCTTCCTATGAATACACCTTCTTTTTCTGTATCAGTAGAAGTTCTTTCTATTTCACTCATATGTTGAATTTTGTTTTTGAATTCTTTAACTGCTGACTCATACTCTGTTCCTTTTACAAGTTCCTCAACATATTCATGCTCTGGAGCTAGTACCATATAAGTAACGCCATACATAGTATCTGGTCTTGTTGTGAATATTTTTAACTTTTTATCATATCCCTTTATTTCAAAATCAGCCTCTGCTCCAGTGCTTTTTCCTATCCAGTTTCTTTGCATTATCTTAACTTTCTCAGGCCATCCATCTAACTTATCTATATCTTGTAAAAGAGTTTCTGCATAATCAGTTATTTTTAAATACCATTGTTCTAGATCCTTCTTAATTACTGAAGAATCACATCTTTCACACTCTCCACCAACTACTTGCTCATTAGCTAAAACAGTTTCACAAGATGGACACCAGTTAACGAATGACTTTTTCTTGTATGCTAGCCCTTTTTCATAGAACTTTAAAAATAAATCTTGAGTCCATTTATAGTAATCAGGAAGACAAGTAGCTATTTCTCTATCCCAATCATAGCTAAGACCTAAAAGCTTTAATTGTTCCTTCATTTCTTGTATATTTTCTCTTGTCCACTTATCAGGGTGAATTCCATGCTTTATAGCTGCATTTTCTGCTGGCAATCCAAATGAATCCCATCCCATAGGATGAAGTACATTATATCCATTCATTTTCATGAATCTAGCAACTACATCTCCTATTGAATAGTTTCTAACATGTCCCATATGAATTTTTCCCGATGGATATGGAAACATCTCTAAAACATAGTATTTAGGCTTGTCATTTTCAACAGTTTGAAACGTTTTTTCATCTTCCCATTTATTCTGCCAATACGGTTCTATTTTTTTAAAATCATACATATTTGATCCTCCTAAATTTATATTATAGTATATTTTTATATACAAAAAACCCCTCTATCCCTAGTTTAGGGACGAGGAGTTATATCTCGCGGTACCACCCTAATTGGCTAAAAAGCCCTCTTAGTATAGCTTGTAAGGGAGCCACCCCTAATAGCTTTAACTAGCAAGTTCAAAGGCATGTACTACTAGTTCTCAGCAACCACTAGCTCTCTTAAAGAACAACTTCCTTTTACTACTCTAGACTATTATCTACATATAATACAACTTTTATACTAAATTGTCAACATCTACATTTGGTGCGTCTTTCCACAATCTTTCCAAGCTATATACATCTCTCTCATCATCGTGGAATATATGTACTACTACATCACCGTAATCAAGAAGTATCCATCTTGATGTATCTTGTCCTTCTTTTGATATAACACATACTTCATACTTTTTAAGCTCATCTTCTACATTGTGAGCTATAGCTTTCACTTGTCTTTCTGATGGCGCACTAGCTATTATAAAGTAATCAGCAACAGAAGATATCTTTCCGACATTTAAAACGATTATATCTTCCCCTAGTTTATCATCTATAGCATCATATGCTACTTTTACAATTTTTTCAATACTTTCTATCATTTAATTTCCTCCCTTAATATCTTTACCTATTAACACTATTATATCCACATCTTTACTTTCAATCTTAGATTTATCTTTTTTCAACTGACCTTTTCCTATAATTCTACTTATCTTCTCAGCTTCTTCTTTCTTAGAATCATAATATATTATAGTCTTAAGATTATTAAAGTCATCAGCATTACCCACTGTATTAGGTTTTAACCCTTGACGTGCAAGCTTATTAGAAACCTCTGTTGCAACTCCAGATATTCCTGAACCATTAAGTACTGCAATATCCAATTCTACATTACTTTGATTATTATTTCCATAATAAAGTTCATTTACTAATTTATTTATCTTATCAGTATTAGGCTTGTAATAAGAAAGTCCATTTATGTACATAGCAACTCCAGGAACAGTCTCTTTTCTTATATTGCTTACGTCTATATCTTTAGCATCCTTAGCAAGTGATACCATTTCAGGTACACTCATATCAGTATCTACATACATATTAAAAGTATCTATATAGTCTTTTATTCTAAATATAGATGATGCACTTAGAACCTTTTTAGCTAAAGCATCCATAAATTTTTGTTGAGACTCTATTCTACCAAGATCTTGATTAGCATATCCCTTTCTAAATCTTAAAAACTGCATAGCCTTCTTTCCATCTAAGACCTGGGTCCCTTTTTTAAGATTTATATGAAGAGGCGGAGTAGCATAAGGGTCACTATATTTCATATTCATAGGAACATAAACCTCAACCCCTCCTACATCATCAACAGTCTTATAAAGTGCTTGATAATCAACTTTAACATAATGATGTATCCTTATTCCTAAAAGGTCTTTAGCAGCTTGAACAGCTAGTTCAACTCCTCCATATGCATGAGCTGCATTTATCTTATCATATCCTTTTCTACCTCTTATCTTAACTCTAGTATCTCTTGGTATTGATAATATTGATGAATCACCATTTTTAGGGTCCATACTTAGAATCATCATAGTATCAGTTCTAATACCCTTTTTATCTCCATTTAAACTATCAACCCCAAGAAGCAATACATTAACTCTTTCATTTTTTTCAGGTTCAACTATATCAGGACCCTCTCCAAGTGGTGGGACTTTTACTAATTCATCACTTCCTTTAGCTACAATAAGATATAAACTCGTTCCAAATATCATACTAAATATAACAAAAAAAACTATAAAAATTTTAAAAAAGTGCTTCAAGGTTATCACTCCTATATTTCATTTAATTCTCCAAGTAAAAAGTTTCTAGCTTCAATAGTTCTAGGATGAATAATCTTTTTTATAGAAATAACGTATTTTATAGTGTTGTCAAACGCCATAAGTAAAGCTTCATTTAATCCTTCATTATAGGCCACATTCCTAAGTTCATCAACTCCATCATAGTTTCTACTTGGTTCTATAAAATCCGCTAAATATATTATTTTTTCAAGTTTACTCATGTTTTTTTTACCTGTTGTATGGTATGTTATCGCTGATAATATGTCATTATTACAAACGCCAAATTTTTCTTTACATAAGTAAGCGCCTATTTTACCATGTGCAAGCTCAGTTTCTTTTTTTTCAATATCATCTAATAATATATCATATTTTTGAACTAAATGTAATACTTCTTCCTTGTTTAGACATTTTGCGCAGTCATGTAATAGAGCTGCCACTTCTACTTTTTCTATATCTTCTTTATAAATGTTAGCTAGTCGTTTAGCACTTTGAACTACTCCTAATGAGTGTTTAAGCCTTTTTGGAGTTATTATTTTTTCTAAAATCTGTATCATTGAATTTAATTCCATAATATCACCTATATAAATTATTTTTGTAAATATATTTTTCTACATTTTCAGGAAGCAAATATTTAATCGATTCCGTTTTTTTGATTCTTTCTCTCAAATCAGTTGAAGATATGTCAAGAGATGGGACATATATATTAAGTATGTTAGCTCTATATTTTTGTTTTAATTGATCTATCTTTTGATTTACCTCATTAGATTCTATCCCAGGTCTTGTTGCTCCCACAAAGGTAGCTAATTCAAAATTTTTATCAAGATATTTCCAACTATCTATATCACATAATGCATCTGCACCTGTTATAAAAAATATTTGGGAGTTTTTGTGAATTTTTTTTAATTCACAAAGAGTATCAATAGTGTACGTCATACCTTCTCTTTTTATTTCAATATCTGACGTTTCAAAATATATATTACTCATAGTAGCAATCATAGTCATATTATATCTATGTTCTTTATCTATTATTTCTGCTTTAGACTTATGAGGTGGATTTCCAGATGGCATAAATATAATCTGATCTAAATCGTATCTATTTCTTACCGCTTCTGCTGTTGCTAGATGTCCATAATGAATAGGATTAAAGGTTCCTCCCATTATACCTATTTTTTTAAATTTTGTTCTAGTATGTAATTTCTTTGATTTTTTTTTATTAATAATAATTGCTTTTTTCAAAATATCACTTACATTCATTTAAACACCTCTTTTATATTACTAACCTATATATTATATAATATTTTTTTAAAAAAGTCGTCCTAAAAATTATATTTATTCATAATTTATAAAGAAACATACTATTATTTTCGGAGGTTGATAATATGAACTTAGACATAGTTGATACTACTAGAGACTACACCTACGAAGCTTTAGAAAAAGATTTAAAATCATTAAAAAAGAGATATCCATTTATAGAGGTATCTATTTCTGGAAAAAGTGTTCTTGACAAAAATCTATATTCAGTTAAACTAGGGAATGGACCTAACAAGGTATTTTTTAATGGATCTCACCATGCTATTGAATGGATAACAACTCCTCTTTTAATGAAATTTATAGAAAACTTTTCTAAAGCATATTCTAAAAACAAGACAATAAGAGGATATAATCCAAGAGATATTTATAAAAAAAGCACAATTTATATAATGCCTATGGTAAACCCTGATGGAGTTGATTTAGTTTTAAATGGGCTCTCACAAGATAATCCTTATTATAACGACTTAATAAAGTGGAATAATAGCAGTACAGATTTTTCTAAAACTTGGAGTGCTAACATTAGGGGAGTTGATCTTAATCATAACTATGATGCTTCTTGGGAATTATCAAAAGAAGCAGAAGCTTTATATGGAATTACTGGTCCTGGACCTACAAGATATTCAGGAGAATATCCCGAGTCAGAGCCAGAATCAAAATCAGTTGCAGAATTCACCAGATCCATAAATCCTAAATTGGTTCTTGCTTATCACTCTCAAGGAGAAGTCATATACTGGAACTATATGAATATGGCTCCACCACAAGCAAAGAATATAGGCCAGTCTTTTTCTAAAGTTAGTGGGTATCCTTTGGATGAGCCTTACGGAATTACTTCTTACTCTGGATATAAAGACTGGTTTATTAAGGATTATAAGAGACCAGGATACACAATAGAGGTAGGAAAAGGAGTAAATCCACTCCCTATATCTCAGTTTGATAAGATATACAATGATAACGAGGAACTGTTGTTATTAGCATCTGTTATATAGTTTCTTAACTAAACAAAAAAGGATGATTATATGCCAAAGATAACAAAAGTAGAAGAACAAAAAAATAAAAATAGAGTCAATATTTATGTAGACGATGAATTTTTTATGGGAGTGTATAAGGATTTAGTTTATACTTTAAATCTAAAAAAAGGAAACACAATAGAGAAAGAATCTATTCAAACAATTATAGCTGATGAGATGTATTTAAAAGCTAAGAACAAAGCCTTAAACATACTCTCTAGGTCTTCTCAATCTCAAAAAAATATAATATATAAACTCTCTAAAAATGAATTCGATGAAAAAACAATAGATAGAGTTATAGATTTTTTGAAAAAATATAAATTTATAGATGATGATAATCTAGCTAAAAATATAGTAAAGGATAAAGTTAATATAAATAAATTTGGAAAAAATAAAATTAAACAAACTCTATATTCAAAAGGAATTGATAGCTTAACAATAAATAGTACACTTAATTGCGAGATAGACGATGAAAAAGAATTTGAGAATGCTCTTTACCTGGGAAATAAGAAATATGAAAAAATAAAGAATGAGGATAAAAATAAAATATATAGAAAATTATCTAGTCACCTTACTTACAAAGGCTTTGCTTATGATACCATTAAAAAAGTGGTTAATACAATTATGAATACTGAATTTTAAGCATAATAATACCCGTATTAATTCAAAATCAATACGGGTATTATCTATTATTTAGGTAAATCAATTTTAGGATTCTCAAAATTTTTCTTGTATATAGTAAATTTAGATCCTATAGCTTGGACAAATTCTCCTCTTACAGCTTCTGCTACTGCATTTGCAGCTTCTTTTGTATCAAGTCCACTATTTTCAAGTACAGTGACTTTAACAAGTTCTCTGGCTTCTAAAGCATCTTCCAATTGACTTAAGAAAGCTTCTGTAACACCTTCCTTACCTATTTGAGTTATAGACTTTGTTTTATTTGCCATAGCCTTTAAATAAGATCTTTGTTTTCCTTTTAACATAATATCCTCCATCCTACTCGTAATATTCAAATTCTAAGTCGTATAATCTAACTGTATCTCCATCTTGTGCACCCATATCCTTTAATCTTTGGAATACACCTTTTTTCTCCATTATCTTTTGGAAATATTGAACAGATTCCATATCTTCAAAATTAACAGAATATAAAAGTCTTTGAAGAGATTTTCCTTCTATTACAAAAACTCCATCTTCATTATTTATTTCTATTTCTTCTTTTTTAGGCTTAATATCCTCTTCTTTTAACATTTCTTCTTCTGATACCAACTCTATATCTTCTGTTTCTTTTACAATAGTTCCAGCATAGTTTATTACTTCATCTATACCCTCTCTTGTAGCAGCAGACATACTAAATACCTTGTATCCTCTTTTTTCAATTTCTTCCTTAAATGCTTCATAATTTTCTCTAGCTTCAGGTATATCCATTTTATTTGCAACTACTATTTGAGATCTAGTAGTTAATTTGTCGTTATATAATTTTAATTCTTCATTTATTTTATTAAAATCTTCTATTGGATCTCTACCTTCTATTCCAGATACATCAACTATATGAATAAGTACCTTAGTTCTTTCAACATGTCTTAAAAACGCATGACCAAGACCTATTCCTTCATGAGCTCCCTCTATAAGTCCAGGAATATCTGCAAGAACAAAAGAATCTCCAAATTTAGTTTTAACCACTCCCAAGTTAGGCTTTATAGTAGTAAAGTGATAGTTTGCAATTTTTGGCTTAGCTTTTGTTACAACAGATAAAAATGTTGATTTTCCTACATTCGGAAATCCAACTAAGCCGACATCAGCTATCATCTTAAGTTCTAATACAATCCATCTTTCTTGACCTTCTTTACCAGCTTCTGCAAAACTTGGAGCTTGTCTTATAGCCGTTGTAAAATGTGTATTACCACGTCCTCCAAATCCACCCTTAGCAACTATAGCACGATCTCCATGCTTTCTAAGATCTGCTATTACAAGATTTGTTTCCTCATCTCTTATCAAAGTCCCTGGAGGAACTTTAAGAACTAAATCTTCCACAGACTTACCATGCATTCTTTTCTTTTTTCCATCTTCTCCATTTTCGGCTACATACTTTGTCTTGTACCTAAAGTCCATTAATGTTCTTAATCCTTCATCAACTTCAAATACAACATTACCTCCATTACCTCCGTCTCCTCCAGCAGGTCCTCCAGCAGGAACGTACTTTTCTTTTCTGAAAGATACAGCTCCATTTCCACCTTTTCCAGATTTAACGAATATCCTAGCCTTATCTATAAACATTCTTATCACCCTTTATTCAAGCTCAATTTCATATATCAAATAATCTTCTTCAATAATAATTTCTGTAAGATGTGAATCAAGCTCCTTTTTTATGCTTTCAATATCCTCTAAATATTCAAGAGCAACTTTTAATATGAAACACTCTGATGTTTCTTCAATATAAATTATATATTCTTCAAATTCATTATTATTATTCATATAATTAAATATTATATCTAATGCTCTTTCCATATATATCAAACTTTTTGATATATCTTTATTTTTAAAATCTTCTCTTTTAGCATTTGTGTATATCTCAAAATCTATATTAAGGCCTTTAGACAGGCACTGTTTTAGTTTTTTTTCAATCATCAAATACAAATCAACACAACTTAAATTAGATAATTTGGAATTAATAGATGCTTCTTTTCTAACTTTATTTATGTATTTAACAGCTTCATCTATTTTATTAAGCTTTATATAGCCAAATATTATTTGTATTTCATTCAAAAAATCATGTCTTTGATTTCTTAATAATTCATCTATTAAATTCCAATATTTTAAATCCGAATCATTAATTTTTTTCAAATGAAGCCCTCCTACTACTAAAATATAATTTCCTACTCATTATAAAAAGGAGTGTTAAAAAACACTCCTTTTTGATTATTCAGCAGCAGCAACTGGGTATATGCTAACTTGCTTTCTTTTTTTATCTTTTCTTTCGAACTTAACTACACCATCAACTTTAGCAAATAATGTATCGTCTCCGCCTCTTCCTACATTATTTCCTGGGTGAATTTTAGTTCCTCTTTGTCTAACTATTATACTTCCAGCAGTAACAACTTGTCCGTCATATCTCTTAACTCCAAGTCTTTTTGATATAGAGTCACGTCCGTTCTTAGAAGAACCAACTCCTTTTTTACTGGCAAATAACTGAAGGTTCATTTTTAACATCATAATTACACCTCCTCTTCTTTAATTTTTATATAAGAAGAGTATTCTTCTTTTATATTTTCAAGTCCTAATACCATAGTCTCAAGTATAGGATTAATTATGTTTCTTTTATCATCCGAAATATCAAAAGGTATTTTGCATTGAAGCTTTCCATCACTAATCTTGTACTCTGACTCTACCTTAGCATAGTTATGTATTCCAATCAGTGCTGTTTGAGTCAATACAGAAACTGCTGCACAAACAATATCTTGTCCATGTTCTGCAAATCCAGCATGACCTCTTACATCAAATTCAACTATATCACTTTTGAAGTTTCTTCTTATCACAATTTTAATCATAGAATTAAGCGTTTATCTTTTCTATAACTAACTTAGTGAAAGGTTGACGATGTCCTTGCTTTCTTCTGTAGTCTTTTTTTGGCTTGTATTTGAAAACTATCACTTTTTTAGCTTTTCCTTGCTCTAAAACTTTAGCTTCAACTTTAGCTCCATCAACTACTGGATTTCCTACTACAAGATTTCCGTCTTTAGAACAAACTAATACCTTGTCTAAAGTAACAACATCTCCTGCATTAGCTTCTAATTTTTCAACGAATATTACGTCTCCTTCAGAAACTTTGTATTGCTTTCCACCTGTCTCTACTACTGCGTACATTACGTTACACCTCCTCAAACCAGTCTCGCCAATTCTAGGTACCTAATTAGGATTTTGTAACCCGGATTGTGCGGCTACTTACTACAGATATAAATATTATCAAAGTTTTCATCCATTGTCAAGAAAATATTTACTTTAATATATAGTTATTATATCATTTGGATTTAAATTCTTATCCTCTACAAAATCAATTTCAATATCATAATATTTAGATATTTCCTTTATATATTTAAAGTCATCTTTTCTTACTATATTATATATATAATTTGAACATTTAAATACAGCTGTTTTAAGACTTGTATGCTTTTTTAGTCTTATTATTTCCTTTTCTATATCATTAACTATTCTGTTTTTAGATTTTAAACTACCTTGTCCACTACAATATATACACTCTGATTCAAAATAACTATCTAATGTATCATTAGATTTTTTTCTAACAACTTCCACAAGCCCTAAGTTTGTCATTCCTAATACTTGTGATTTTGTTTTATCTTTATTTAAGTAGATCTGGAGTTTTTTTAGAATCTGCTGTTTATAACTATCTTTTTTCATATCTATAAAATCTATAATTATAATTCCAGCTATGTTTCTAAGTCTTATTTGCCTAGCTATTTCTTTACATGCTTCTAAATTTGTTTTAAATACAGTCTCATTAAGACCTAACTTACCTGTAAACTTACCTGTATTAACATCTATAACAGTCATAGCCTCTGTCTTATCTATTATTATATAGGCTCCATTTTTCAGCCAGACTTTTCTATTTAGAGCATTTTTTAAATCTTTTTTTATTTTATAATAATCAAACAAGTCAAGTCCTTCATCAAAATGTTCAACCTTATTTTTAAAGCATTTATCTATTTTAGTTAAAGTGTCTAATATTTTTTCATATTCTGTTTTATTATTTACAACTATTTTTTCAAATTCTGGTGTAAAAACATCTCTTATAACCTTCAATGTAATGTCTAAATCTTTATATAAAGTTCTTGGTCCCATACCTAATTTATTGTATTTTTGAATTTCATCCCATGATTTGAATAACTCCTTCAAATCATTTTCAAAATCTATTTTTTGTTTATCTATAGCTTCAGTCCTTATTATAAGCCCCATACCTTTAATATCTATATCTTGTATTATAGATTTAATTCTTTGTATTTCCTCTTTGTCTTTTATCTTGTTTGATATGGCTATATCATCTCCAGTAGGCATCAATACTAAATACCTACCAGGGACACTTATTTCTTGAGTAATTTTTGGTCCTTTATCATTTATGGCTTCTTTATTAACTTGAACAAGTACTTCTTGTCCTTTTTTTATATTATGACCCTTAGAAAGCTTTAAGTATGCATTTTTATCAATGCCTATATCTACAAATGCAGCTTCCATTCCAAGAAGAACATTTTTAACTATTCCTCTATATATATTACCTTTTAGCTTCTCATTCATTTTATCTTGAATGAACAAATCTACTATATTTCCATCCTCAACATAAGCAACCTTGGATTGATATAATCCAACATCCACTAATAAACTCTTCATTAAATCACTTCCTACATAGGTACTACAAGTTTATTTTTGTTTTCTATATATAAATCATTTCTAGTTATTTTAAGATTTTCAAGGTCTATACCTATATCAGCAAACCCATTTAATTTATCAATTAAAACAGTTGGATTTAAATTGGCACTAGATCCAATAGCAACTACCATATTTAAAGTAAGTATATTTTCCTCTAAAGATGCAATCTTTAATGTTTTTATTAACGGTCTTATATTTACTTCTTTTAATTTTCCTTTTTTGTTTTTCTTTACATTTATTATTTCATCAAGCTTCATAAATTCATCGACCTTAGATTTAATATTTTCTATATCTAAGTCAGAATTTATATTCATGCTTATTACGTATGAACCATGACTTATAGATGAACTAAGTGACTTAGTCGTAGTCTTGTCTATAAACTTTGCCTTTTGAATTTTTATTCCCTCTGGAAGCACACTATTTACCCTAGTTAAAAACTCTTCAGCTTCAATTACATCTTCAAGCTCAACATCTATATACTCTCCATAACTTGTAACCCCTAAAGATAAAGCCTGTCCAAATGAAATTTTTGGATGGGGATTGAATCCTTGAGAATAAGCTACCTTAATACCAGCTCTTCTTAAAGTTCTTTGTAAAAGTCTTTGAAGGTCTAGATGAGATATATATACCATATCTTTTTCTTTAATAAGCTTACATCTTATAACATTCATTAGCATAACCCCCTTGCTAAGTCAGTGTTTATACCACAAGCATTACATTTATGTCTACAATCAGGAGTTAAGGCTTCAGTTTTTGAAAGTTCATTCTCTCTTATTAAGAACTTCTTACTAACACCTACATCTATATGATCCCAAGGGAACACTTCATCATACTCTCTATGTCTATTAGCATAAAAATCTATATCTATATTATTCTCTTCAAAGGCTTCTGCCCATAAATCAAACTTGAAGTGCTCACCCCATCCATCAAACTTACATCCTTTTTTATATGCATCATAGATAACCTTACCTATTTTTCTATCTCCTCTTGCCATTACAGCTTCTAATAAGCTCGTTTTGCTATCATGGTAGTTGTATTTAATATTTCTATTTTTTAATTTTTTAGTTAAGTGTATTTGTTTTTCTCTAATCTCTTCTTGAGTATCTTGTCCATGCCATTGGAATGGAGTAAACGGTTTTGGAACAAATGTAGAAGTACTTACGGTAACTCCAAAGTTTCTAGTTAACTTTCCTTCATGAACATCTCTGTATATATCTATCACCTTATAAGCAAGATCTTTTATTCCATCTAAATCCTCATAATTTTCAGTAGGAAGCCCTATCATAAAATAAAGCTTTACACTATTCCATCCTTTTCCAAATGCTTTTCTAGTTGCATTTTCAAGGTCAAATTCAGTAATCCCCTTATTTATAACATCTCTAAGTCTTTGAGTTCCAGCCTCTGGTGCAAATGTTAATCCACTCTTTCTAACCTCTTGAACCTTATGTGCAAGCTCTAAAGAGAAATTATCAAGTCTTAAAGATGGAAGAGATAGAGCTATTCTTTGTTTTTTAGAATACTCTTCAAGTAAATGATCTGTTATAGCTCCAAGATTTGAATAATCACTAGTACTTAAAGAAGCTAAAGACATTTCTTCATATCCAGTACTTTCAATTAATTTCTTAGCAATTTCTTTTAATCTATCAACACTTCTTTCCCTTATAGGTCTATATATCATACCCGCTTGACAGAATCGACATCCTCTTGTACATCCTCTAAATAGCTCAAGCATTATTCTATTGTGTACTATGTCTATAAAAGGAACTACTATTTTTTCTGGGAAGAAGCATTCATCTAAATTCTTTATTATTCTCTTTGGAATTTTTTTGGGTATATCATCTTTTGATGGACTAACACTTTTTACTGTATTATCTTCATTATATTCAACGTCATATAAGGAAGGAATATATATACCTTCTACATTTTTAGCTAAGTCATATAAGAATTCTTCTCTAGATTTATCTGTATCTTTCCAAATTTTGTATCTGTCTACTACCTCTAATAAAACTTCTTCTCCTTCTCCAAGAGAAACTATATCAACAAAATCTGCTAGAGGCTCACTATTATAAGCACACGGCCCTCCAACTAATATAAAAGGATCATTTCTTTTTCTATCTTTAGCTAAAAGTTCAACCTTAGCTAAATCTAATATATTTAATATATTAGTATAAGAAAGCTCATATTGAAGTGTGAATGCTAAAAAATCAAAATTAGTAATACTTTCTCTTGATTCTAATCCAAACATCGGAATATTGTTTTCTCTCATTTTTTCTTCCATATCAATGGCTGGAGAAAATATTCTTTCACAGAAAATATCATCTCTTTCATTTAAAACTCCATATAATATTTGAAGTCCCAAATGACTCATTCCTACTTCATATACATCAGGAAAAGAAAAACCAAATCTAACTAGATCTTTCTTTGATGTATCCTTATGACAAGCATTTATTTCATTCCCTAAATATCTTGCAGGCTTTTCAACCTTCATTAAAATATTATCTAAGTTCACCTTTTTGGTCATATATTTTTAATACCTCCGTCACTTTTTTGTGTAATACATTTGAATATTCTTTAAAGTCTACATTATATTCCAAGACTGTTTTAACTTGATTTGTATACCTTTGACTATTATATATATTCAATTTTGTCCCAAAAGCCAATAAAACAATTATACATGAAATTACAAACTGTATCAAAACTTTATTAACTATATTCCTATTTTTCTTAAATCCTTGTTTTTTAACCCTATTCTTTCTTAAATTTCTCTTAAACTTACTTTTTCTAACCATAACAACCCCTCCTTAATATATACATTAAATCCTGAATTTACACTCAAATAACTTTTGTAACACTTATGTATTAATCTTATATTTAATTGTATGAATATTATTCCTATATTATTTTAATAATTAACTTATATAGAAAAATTTAATCTTGAATTTTTCCATTTATTTTGTGATTAAATTAAATTTGTATTGGGTATACAATAAATACAATAAATTTGGGAGGTATTTTTTAATGGAATCATTTAAAATTAAAAACAATATTCATTGGACTGGAGTATTAGACCCAGGTCTTGAGGTATTCGATATTATAATGAAAACAGAGTTTGGAACTACTTATAATTCATATTTTATAGATGATGAGAAGAAAGTTTTAATAGATACTGTTAAAGCTAACTTTAAAGATGAGTATCTTGAAAAACTATCTAAATTAACTGATATTAAAGAAATAGATTATGTAATAATAAATCACACTGAGCCAGACCACTCTGGATCTTTAAAATATTTACTAGAAATAAATCCTAACATAGAAGTATATTGTACTAAGGCTGCAAGTATATTCTTAAGCGAACAAATAAATAAAGAGTTTAAATGCCATGTTATAAAAGATGGAGAAGAACTTGACATTGGAAGTAAAAAATTAAAGTTTGTAACAGCGCCCTTCCTTCACTGGTCTGATACAATGTTCGTATATAGTGAAGCTGATAAAGTGTTGTTCTCTTGTGATGCCTTTGGTTCTCACTATGCAAGTGTAGATCCTAAAGTTGTTCATACTGATGATTACAAGAAATCACTAAAATATTATTATGATTGTATAGTAAAGCCTTTTGCAAAGCACGCTTTAAGTGCTATAAATAAAATTAAAGACTTTGAAATAGATACGATTCTTACTTCTCATGGACCTGTACTATCTGAGGATATAAGCTACAATATAGGGAAGTATACCGAGTGGTCTACTAAAGTAGTTGAAACTTCAAATCAAAAAAGGGTAGCTCTACTATATTTGTCAGCTTATAAAAATACTGTTTTAATGGCTGAAAAGATAAAGGAAGGATTAGAATCTGAAGGGGTTTATGTGGAATTTTTAGATATAGAAAATGAAAGTTTAGAAACTATTCATGATGTAATAAATATGTCTAAGGGTCTTTTACTAGGGTCTCCTACTATAAACAAAACTATGGTTAAACCTATGTGGGATGCTTTATCTATAATTGATCCTATGGCTAATATGGGTAAAATAGCTGGAGTGTTTGGTTCATTTGGATGGAGTGGTGAAGGAATTAAGATGGCTGAATCTATGGTTAAGATAATGGGCTTTAAGATGCCTGTTGAGTCTATAACGAAGAAATTTTCTCCATCTGAAGAGACTTTAGAGAAATGTGTGGAGTTTGGTAAGGAATTTGCGAGTCATATATAGATATGCTGTTAGTAGGTTAATTGTACTCTAAGCTCAAAATATTGGTATGAAAATAACGGTAATGCTACGATATTTTCATACCCATATTTTTTTAGGTTGAGTGGTTATTGATTGTATATATTACCTAATGTATCCTTCAAAGATTTACCGTCTTGAAATTAAAAAATTAAGTGTTATTTTAATAGTCAATATGATGAAATAAGTATTTTTTAAATAGAATTTCAGAAAAAAATTTCCTTTAGCTAAACCAATTCTACAGATATTAGAATATTGTTTTTTGATTTTTTTGATTTATCTATGTATTAAATTAACATAATAGAATTATTTTATTAGATGATAGAGCTTTTGATAACCCACAGATTTTAAATAAGAAAAAATCTGTAAACCATTGTAATTTACGGATTTTCATTATCTTCTTTTTCTCTTAATTTCATTAGATTTTTTAACCTTTAGTATTGCTGTAGGAGGTTGTTTTTTTATCCACTTTAAATACTTACTAATCTTTTCATCATTTTTAAGCAGTTGAATAGTATATAACCTTTGAGCAAGTTCTTTATTAGTATAAAGAGCATGTATTTGTTTATGACATATTATGCATAAATTAGATGTTGGCATAAATTTCCCACCTTCTTCTCTAGGCGTTAGATGATGTTGTGTGGTTTCAACTCCTTCTCGCTTGCATAATTCACAAACTCCAGTTTTAGATATCATAAATACATTATTCCCTTCTATATATTTAACTTAATATATAGTTTGAATTTATATAGTAGTTTTTATTCTTAAATAATTTATTAAATCTTCCACACTCTCTGCAATGTATTCTAAAGATGAATATATCATAGGATTCAATTTTTCATTCATAAAAGCTGCTCGTTTATCTGTATGAAGACCTACTAAAAGCCTATCCTTTTTAACAAATTCCTTATGTGCATGTGCAATACCTAAGGCTACAGCTGCTCCTTCATCTGGAATTCTACCATCTAATACAAATAAAAATATATCAGATTTAAATATATTAGCTTTATCCATATTAAATATTTCTTTTGCTCTTTCTTCTGTTTTCATATTTATGTACGGTTCTTTATTTACCTTATCTCCATCTCTCTGTGGTAAAAACACCTTAAAACCTATATCTTCAATTTTATTTGTTACATTAATATTAAAATCTAATTCTGCACTACAAAATAATGGTGCTGCAAAGTAAAGTAACATTTCAATTTAATTCCTCTCTTATATATTATACTTTATAGATTTTCTTTATCTCTTATCCTCTTAAAGTTGCAATCATTCTATTTGGTTTTAATATCAAATCAAAAGCATCTTCTATTTTTTTGCACACGACATCTGCTTTCATTAAAGATTTTACAGAGCATCCTTCTTCTCCCATTACTATTATTGATATAGCACACTCCTTAAACATTGCTCCATCATTAAATCCATTTCCAATACATACACAATTCTCTCCTTTAAGCTTTTGTACTATTTCTCTTTTATTTTCTGATGCATTTGAGTTATCGAATATTTGTATTTGAACAGGCATATTAGAACATTGATTTTTTACAGTTCCGTGAGTGTCGGCAGTTACTATATGTAATTTTATTCCTTTTTTATTAATAGCTTCTATTTTCTCTTTTACAGAAGGTATTAGTTTACCGTCACACGCTATAGTTCCATTATAGTCTAGTAGCAGGTTTTTGATTTTTACTACTTCTCTTCCTGGTATATTAATTTCCATTATAAATCTCTCCTTACCTCTAGTTCATATATTAACATCCATAAAACTTCAAATATTTTTCAAGATTTGATTGTATATATTTAGCACTATGATTACCACAAAATACATAATTTTGACAATCTATACCTTTTTCTTTCAATATTTTATTTAAAATTGAACAGCCTTCATAAAATCCACCTTCATCCTGATTTCCAGCATCAAGATAGACACTAATATCACAAGAAATATTATTATTTCTTGCAATAAATATTGGGTCATATTTTTCCCATACCTCCATATCTTTATAATATGCCTTATCTTCTTCGTCAAGTTTTAACTCTACAGCAGGCATATGTCCTCCTACTTTTGAAAACATATATTGGTTTCGAAATGCATTATGAAGAGCTACATAACCTCCAGCAGATATACCACCTATATATCTTCCATTTTTATCTTTTATAGTATTGAAAGTATTATCTGTTAAAGGTATTATTTCTTTAATAAAATAATCTTAATACATTCCTAAATTTATGATTCTATTATTATCTACAGAATTAGAAACTTCTTTATATACCAACGATGAATTTATCCCTCGGCTGTTCTCAATTCTTGGACATACAATTATAATAGGCTTAATTTCTCCAGCTTTTATCATTCTATCAGCTTTATTATTTATATCCATTTCATATATTATATTTTCACTACCACTTCTTCCATGCAGAAAATATAGTACAGGTAAAGGTCTTGAAGTGTTATATTCTTCAGGTAAATACACACACATTGACATTTCTTTGCCAAGAATCTCGCTGTGAAAATTTACTTTCTCTACTTTTGATTTATTCATTTTTATATTCTCCCCTGTTTAGAATTTTGAACTTGAAATTGTTATATTTTCACTCATCCAATCATATTTTTCTATTATTTTTAATTCTGTCTAATATCCTTTCCTCTATACCTTCATTCATTTCAACAGGCATATATTTTGTATTGTAATACTCTATTTCATCAACTACATTTATATCCAGTTCTAGCATGCCCTTTTTCATCCCTTCAACAGTATATCCCATACATTCTTTGCTCTTACCTTTACAAGTACCTACAACTATAGCTTTTTTATTTGATGACAGTCTACTTTTCCATTTTCCATCACTATAATCGTTAAGACAAAATGTTCTATCAAGTAAAGCCTTCATTTGAGCCGTCATATTGTAATTATAAGACGGAGAAGCTAGTATATATCCATCAGCTGATTTCATATTTTCTATTATTTTTGATACACCATCATTTATATTGCATTCGCCTGTTTTTATACAATACTCACATCCAGAACAAGTTGATATATTCTCAGCACCAAGAATGTATTTTTCAACATAAATTTCTTTTTGCTTAAGAGCTTTTATAATATAATCAGTTATTAATTCTGTATTTTTCCCATTTCTAGCACTTCCTACAATAGCAATCCATTTTTTAAACATATAGTCACCTCTTAGAAACTAAATATATCTTATTGATTTACACTTTAGGCATATTAAAATAAATAATAAGACAATTTTATAAATAAATATAGAAAAATTTTTTTCAAATATGTTTTAATGTTAATTGCGAAAAAACATGTAAAACAAAGGAAAAGAATATGGTTATATCATAAATGAGTTCTTTGGAAAATGCAAATATACATTACTATAATCAATAAACAAATTAAAAGGCTCAATAAATATGTCTAAGGGTCTTTTACTAGAATCTCCTACTATAAACAAAACTATAATTGATCTTATAACTAATATGGGTAAGATAGCTGATTAAAAACTAATCCAATTGAAGAATGTAACATTTTTATAATAAGTAAATAGTATATAGCGGGGGAAAAATACATCCTCTAATCAATATAAACTTTGGGGAAATTTAATATATACCTTAATCAAATTTAACGGAATCAAAAACTAGAATTTCAATATACAATTTTTTAGCTTAGTCGATTGTTAGCAACATTATTTTTCAAAAAAAATACAAACAAAACAAAATGTAACATTTTTATAACAAATAAATAATATGTATCAGGAGAAAAAATATCTCCTAAAAATTAATACACTTAAATCAAATGGGGGGATTTAATATGTACGAAAAAGATTTAATAGATGCAAAAGCTAAAGCTGATGCAAAAAATAAAAATATCATTGTTGATGCTGAATTCGAAAAGGAATTTGAAAAAGAAATCGAAAAAGAAATTGAAGTTGAACTTGAAAAAGACTTACACAAGCAAACTCAATATAATAAACAATTAAACTATAATAACATTGCTCAAAAGCAATATCAAGCTCAAAAAGCTGATGCAGATTCTGATTCTGACTCTGACTCTGACGCTTATGCATACGCTAAAAATAAAGCATATGCTTATTCTGATGCATATGCTAAAAATAAAGCTTATTCTGATGCTGACGCTTACGCTAAGAATAAAGCTTCTGCTTATTCAGATGCTGATGCTTACGCAAAAGCTTATGCCGATGCTTTCGCCTTTGCTTTTGCTGAAGCTCTAAAGAAATATCTCGACATCAAATAAATTTCGTAATGTAACACTTTATATAACAAATAAGTAATATATACCAGGGGGAAATCGCCTCCCCCTGAAAAATAGTAAAATCAAAATAAATTAAAATAAATGGGGGAATTTAATATGTACGAAAAAGATTTAATAGATGCAAAAGCTAAAGCTAAGGCTAAAGCTGATGCAAAAAATAAAAATATAATTCTTGATGATGAATTTGAAAAGGAATTTGAGAAAGAACTTGAAAAAGAAGTTGAGGTTGAAGTTGAAAAGGATTTACACAAGCAAACTCAATATAATAAACAATTAAACTATAATAATCTTGCTCAAAAACAATATCAAGCTCAAAAAGCTGATGCAGATTCTGACTCTGATTCTGATGCTGATTCTGATGCTTACGCTAAGAATAAAGCATATGCTGATGCTGATTCTTATGCTAAAAACAAAGCTTACGCTGATGCTGATGCTTACGCTAAGAATAAAGCTTCTGCTTATTCGGATGCCGATGCTTACGCAAAAGCTTATGCCGATGCTTTCGCCTTTGCTTTTGCTAAAGCTTTAAAAAAATATTTAGATATTAAATAAAAACAGTATATTCAAATAAAATAGTGGGGATTTTTCCCCACTATTTTGAAATTATAGGAGGTACAGCTTATGAAGGATACTGTACATGACGATACAAATAATTCTATGAATAAACTTAGTTTATATAGAAATGAAGAATCAGAAAAAAAAATACTAAAAAAAGAAAACAACCAAAAGATTCAAGATCAATCAAGTAGTCAGCAAAATGCTCAAGACCTTGATCAACACCAAAATGTTGATATCAACCCTTCACAGTTAAATTTCCAAAATGTTCAAATTGTTACAGATAGTTATAATAATTATACTGGAAAAATCTTAGGATATACCTACTTAGAAAAAACTAAAAAGTTTGTTTCTAATGCAAAAATCCTATTATATTTTGGAAGTGACGGCGGATTTCCAGTTTGTAAAACTAAATCAGATGATACAGGAAGTTTTGTAATAAAAGATCTACCACCTGGATATTATACTTTACATGTATACCTTGATAATGTTCTATATGCTAAAGTTCCAAACATAAAAGTTTTACCAGGAAAAAATATTCATCAGTCTATAACTTTAAAAAATTTCTGTGACTCTTCTATCCGAATTAATGAATTATAAAAACTGACATCTATAAGTTGTCAGTTTTTTGTATTCAAAACTAAATACATATATCTAGTTAATCCTTTATTTCATAATCTCAATAAAATAACTTCTTTTTTCCACCTAAATTATATAATTTCTCATTATCACTATTTCATTTATAAAATTCTTCTTCCTTTATTTTTTCAAACTTCCAATTATGCATATACTATTCCTAAATTGTTGTACTTAAATATCACAAATCATATTTTCAAATTATTATTTCTTTATAAATCAACCTATTGCTTTAAGTAAAAATATAAAACCGAATACAAACCAAAAAATATTCTCAACTAATCTAGGGTGTCTACCTTTTAATAACTTTCTTGATCCAATCCACCCAATAGATAAAATTGTCATACCAATTATCCCTGGAAAATACCATCCTGTGTTTACATTAGAATATATAGGCATTTGTAAACTTGTTAGAATATACGCTCCTAAAACAAACCCATTAGAAAATTCAAAACCAATTATTAAAGAAAATGGAATTAGTAGTAAAAAAAATATGGATAATATTTTTATTTTCATAATAAAGCTCCTTTAATTATTTTGATTTATCCAATCTCATTTTTAAATTTTCATCTGTTATATCACTTGACTTTCTAGTTCTATAATTAAAGCATTTATTAAACTCCCATTTTTCACCTTCATCAAACCAATAGTATATATTCCCTTTTTCATCATATAAAAAGTCTCCACCAAAATTATCAAACTGTGTATATTTATATAGTTTTTTTCCATCAAATTTATAAATATATGTAGTCGCTTGAATATCTGTACCTGTTTCTGTTATGTAAACATCTAAATCTTCATCTTGATTGTCAAAATCAGTTACACAAACATATAAGCCATCATTCCAATGACTATCAAAAACTACTTCACTGTTTTTTACTTTAAGAACAATTCTTGTAGGAAAGTTCCCTCCCTCAATTTCTAATTCTTCTTTAGAAATATGTAATATTTTCTTTTGTGTATTTTTATCAAGTGAAATATTAACTTCCCCACCATCGCTATAATTTTTATTGTCTTTAGAATTTTTTATTGATACTCTTTGTTTTTCTAAATTAGTTATATTTTCGATATTTTTTTTGTCAATATCATTTAATTTATCTCTAACATCTTTATTTAATGGTTTATACCATAAAAACTGTGAGAAATATTCACTATATTCTTTTGTAGAAAATATATATCCATCCTTTGCATAGATTGAATTTCTTAAAATTGCTAGTTCTTCTGAATCTAATTTATTTAATTCTTTAATATCAATTAACTCATTTAAATTAAACTTCACATTTTTTAATGAAAGATTAACAACCTCTTTATCTGATTTAGAAGAATCAATTTCTATTTCTAAATCAGTAGTATTTATGTTTTTACTTTCATTATATCCCTCTACACAAGCAGAAAGTATCATGCATATTGAGAAAAATAAAATAAATAATCTAGCTTTAATTATCATCAAATTCCTACCTTTACTTTAATAATGTTCTAGTTTGTTTTTTTATGACTTATGTTAAAAGATCAATTATAAGCTCTCTGAAAGAATCATATAATTTATTAGAATACTGCTCTAAATCACTTCTATCTTTCCATTGATCATAGTCTAAATTGAAAAGATTTTCGTGATTGAACCACACTATTGCATAATCTTCATCCTCATTTTTTTGTGTTATATCAAAACATATTGGTCCATAGCCACCTTCATACTCTCCAAATGGAATATATCCTGCCCCTATTAATAATCTCCAGGTAAAAAGATTACTTTCAATATTCATCAATGGATTGTCAAAAGGAATCTCTGGTAGAGTAACTCCAAAGGAACCATTATTAAACTCACCCATTAAAAAACAATATCCCATTAAATATGCTTTAAATAATTTAGGTAATTTTATAAAATATTCTTTTTCTAAATAATTAATATCATTCTCTGTAATATTAGATGGAATCATGCTCCAGCAAACATATCCCTCATTATCAACTTCTCCAAGCATCATTTCAGCGGGTACTCCCCCATCTTCTTCTGATAAATTAGAATATATCTTTGCTTCTAATTTTAAGTATTCTTTTGGTATCTTAATAAAATAATTATCAAGATGTTTTCTAATAAATTCAATATCTTGTTTTAAAGTCATTGGTTTTAATTGTTTTTGCATACTTTTATAACCCCTTCTATACTCATTGTTTCAACTTACTTATCTGTCCTTTATTTGCGCATAATGCAAACTCTCTATGAACACAATATATTTATTCTTTTTTCAACTTCAAATATTAATTTTATTTTTTATAAAAATTAAAAATAGATTTAATTTAAGATATTAAGATTCCCAGGTTTGTTTCCAGCCATATGATTGAAGTTTACAATACTTTTCAAATTCAGCTACTATAGATTTTGCATTTTCTTCTGATTTTGCATTAAAGATAGTTATATTATTTATATTTAAATCATTTATACATTGTAAATTTTCAAGTTTTACTGCATCAACTCCAATGCTTTTTAGATTTATACAATTTTTTATAATTTTCATATCTCCAATTGGGTAAATCAATTCCTTTAATTTCTGCATACCTTCAAAAATTCCTATACTAGATTCATCATCTGCCTTTGTATCAGTATTGAGGGTAGTTATATTTTTTAAATCTTGTAAAAATTCTAAATTTGGTATACTTACTTTTTTTAATTCCAAGTTTGTCAATTTATTAAGGGCTGAAATGTACGATAAATCGCCAACTTCCATATCTTCCAGACTCAATTTTGTTAAATTTTTCAAATATCCTATAGAGATAGTATTAAGTTTAGCTATTTTATATAATCTCAAATATTTTAGAGTTTTTATATCTTGTAATATACGTATATCATTTAACTTAAGTTTTACTAAGGTTAACTCTTTTACATTATATATATATTTTAAATCAGACTCTTTAAAAGATTTACTACCAATTATAAGTTTTGCCAAAGATGGTATTTCTTTAATAGGTTCAAAACTACTTATATCATCAGCATGGATAATCAGTTCCTTAAGGTTAATCATATTCTTTAAAATATCTAATGATATTACTCCAAATTTTTTAGCCATATCAGCCTTTATAAATATCATTCTCCTTTTTGATAATACTTCAGTAGAAATAGTCCCATTAACAACCTCATCTTTAAAATATTCTTCCCAAAATCCATTAATTAAAAAAGTACCTTTATCTATTTTTGTACCTGTTAAAGCTATTACGTAATCAAAAAGATGTCCTTGCTTCCACTCTATTTCTCTACCATCTTCATCTTGCCAAGTATTCAAATCTCCATTTTTAAAACTCTTCTCAATAAATTCAAAGAACATTTCAATACTCTCAGAAATAACATAAGAAATTGATGAATTATGATCTATTGTAATAATTTGTCCATATGTCCCTTTTATTCCTGGCTCTAAATCCATTACCAAGAATGATCCTCCACAATCTTCTGCAAAAGGTATCCAACCTTTTTTAAACGTTCCTTCCTTAATTAATCCATCTTTATCTCCTATAATATCATAGGCTGATTCTTGAAGTGATTTCCATTCGTTTATAACTAACTCTATGTTCATCCACCTAAAGCCTGCCATTACTCCAAAAATCATATTTCCCTCACCATTGTGTTCTAAATAAAGCCTTCTAAAATCTTCAGGTACCTTTTTCCCAATAAGACTTTCTAATTCATTTATTTTTATATCATCAGTAACTTGATTTAATAAATCTCCAATATTAGGAATGTATGCTTTTATCTTATTAACCAGCCTGCACTCCTCTTTTATATTTTTATTTAACAGTCCCATATATTTTCTCCTTAATTGTTATTTTTCTTTAGATTGTTTCATCTACTCATAAATTAAATATAAAAATAATGCACATTATAATGTTAGATACTTTTGGTTAACGTTTTACCATAAAACTTAGATTATGCTGTTAAAATATCCGTTAAGAAAGTTCGTTGTCTGACCGTAGGGAGTTTAGAACTTTTAGGATATTTTATAAGGCAAAATCTGTAGTTTTATTAAAACATTGACGAAGTAGCGTTATTTTAATGTGTATTATTTTGAGCCTAAGCACAAATCATATTTTTAAATTGTTTTTAGCAAAACTTCTTATTTTACACAACAACAGATTAACCTCTTCCTTGCTTGTCCTATAATTTGAAAAACATGCTCTTACACAATTCTCTCCCATAAGGTTTGCTGGAGATAAGAAAAATTCTTCTTCTACTTCTATTAAAAAAGCTTGGTTCATAGTTGCTTCTTTCTCAAAAGAAAAGCAAACAGCACTCGTTTGTGGCTTATGTAGTAATCTTACTCCATCTATTTTTTCAATCTCATTGGCAAAATAATTTGTTATTTCTATATTAAAATCTACAACCTGAGAGAGCTTCTTAATTCCATAAGTCTTTATAGCAAACCATGTCTTTATAGCTCTTGACGTTCTAGTTGACTGAATTCCGTAATCCAAATAATTTATAGGTGCATTTTCATCAAATTCAGCTACCCCTGTACTATATGCATTATATAAATGTCTTTTATCCTTTACAAGTACACATCCAGCTTCTGTCGGCACAAAGAACCACTTATGAGGATCAACAGAAATTGAATCTGCTTTTTCTATTCCTTTTAAAATTTCTTTCCCTTTTTTTGATAATATTGCTCCTCCACCATAAGCTCCATCTACATGAAGCCACATTCCATATTTTTTAGCTATATCCGAAATAGAGTCTATATCATCAACTGCTCCACAAAGAGATGTTCCAGCCTGAGCTATTATACAAAATGGTCTTAATCCTTGTTTAATGTCATTCTCTATTTCTTTTTCAAGACTATCTATATCTATCTTAAAAAACTCATCTACACCTACTTTTCTAAGCATATTCTTTCCAAAGCCCAAAACCCCTACAGCTTTATCTATTGAAGAATGAGCTTTTTTAGAAGTATAAAGAGTAAGTGGATTTGAAATATTTTGAATTCCTGTTTCAGTACTTCCAGGTAAAAATGCTTCTCTTGCAGCACCAAGAGCAGTAAGAGTTGAAACACTTCCTCCGCTTACAAGTATTCCTCCTGACTCTTTTTTATATCCAAAAAGCTCGCCCATCCAACCTATAACCATTTCCTCTATTACTGTAGCTGCAGGACCAGCTTTAAAATTAAATGGAGCCTGACTTATTCCTACATTTGCAATTTCTCCTAAGATACCTGCCTGAGAAGGACTCGTTATTATCCATGAAAGAAATCTTGAGCTTCCAATTTTTGTTGAATTCGGAATAACCTTTTCCTTAAACTCATTTATTATATTCTTTGCATCAGAACCTTCCATTGGAAGAGTTTCAAATAAAAGTTTCTCCATATCTTGTCTTGAAGTCTCTGGTACAACCCTTCCAGTGGATATATTTCTTTGATATTTTTTTATTACATCAGAAAGCTCGTCTAAATATTCATCAAATTTTTCAAGTTCTAACATATTTTCACCTCTGCTATATTTTTTGATTATACATCTATTTCCATTTTACCATTAATATTCTTTTTTAAAAACGCTCTATTAAAATATCATTACCTTACGATATTCTAATAGAGCGTTTTTTATTGTACAGGTAAATCTTTTAAAATTCTCATAAAGTAACAACTTATAAAAGGTATCAAAAATAAATCTAATGTAGCTATTATATAAGATGATGTTTCTATCATATCTGCACCTGCATTCAGATTTTTATAACCAATAACTCCTCCAATTACAATAGGTACTACTCTAAGAATTGATACAAAAAACATAAACATAACTTGTTTGTAATATTTTTTAATTATCATTCCATTTAAAGACATGTATGACTTATCTTTATCAATTATACTTGCTATATAAGTTATCAAATACATTCTAGATATACTAAGTATACATAATATCCCTAAAACTATACTCAAAACTACTTTACAATTAAATCCTGAACTACTAGTTATGAAAAAATATCCAACTCCCGCAAATACAAATACAGGTATTTCTAAAACTAAACTCGCTCCAAAATACCTCCCTATCTTATCTTTTGCAAACTGCCATCCAGTATCAAAATCTATATTTTCTCCATTATAAGACATATATGCCTTATAATTCAAAGCTATTAAAGCTCTATATCCTAAAAATATATTTACTATTAATACAATAAATTCTGCAATTGGACTTTTCACTAATTCCTTCAGTAAAGCAAATGTAAGTACAATAAGGCTGTATTTAATATAAACATTAAATCCATTTTTATACTCTTTATATGAATCCTTTAGCAGTTCACTAATACCACAAGATTCTTCAATATTATCACTATCCACATTGTCGTAATAATTTATTACCATATTTGAAATTTCTTCATTATTTAAAAATTTTTTAATAGGTATAAAAGCACTTTCTCTTTTAATCATCTTTATTTTCATTCCATACGAAGGAATAAACCCTCTTATACCTTCTCCATATTGAAAGCCTATATTTTCAATTTCATCCCAATTATAAATCTTGGTAGACTTTTTTCTGTACAAGCTGTATACCTTTATGCCCTCTTGATCTATGCCTATTTTAATATTTTCAAAAAAACATAGCCACAGTATTGTAAGTTCAATGCCACATATAATTATCGTTCTAAGCATTCCAATATTATGATTTTTAGTAACTCTATTATACTCCATTTTTTCAATGAAGTCATTTTCTAAAATATCAAAACCTCCCTGTTCTGTACTACCTCCATACTCTTGTACTACCTTTGCATCTTCTATATTATCTTGTATAGATATATATGTCAGTGTACTTGCTGCTAATAAAAATATTAATGCAAATATAATCATTTTTTTCTTATCCAATTTATATAAATTCTCCATTCTTTACCCCCCCAAATAGTTATTCGTTCATATATTATCTACTCTTTTAAAATACATTCTTTCACTTTTTATTGTATCTATTTTGCCCCCAGTATTAGCATTAAAAATGTATGTATACAATTCTTCATTCAATTCAATAAAAACCCTATATTGTAGCTCTTCATCTGTGTTTTTTACTAATATGACATTAGTTATATTCCCTTTAGTTAATTTAGATAATATATCTTTTTTTTCAATGTTAGGTTTCTCTATATTTACCACTTTATAATTTAAAGGCTCTGATATACGTAAGTCACTAAGATTTCCATAACAATTCATTTCTATTTGAATTTGGTGACTCTCATCATATATACCATCTACTATTTTTATGAATTTATAGTTTATTCTATTTAATTTTCCTTCATCAAGCCTTTTTTTCTTTTCATAGCATACATAATCTTTTGGTACAAAAATATCCTTAATTTCTATAGCTTTCTTATCTAAATTTTCCTCTGATACAACATCTGTTACTAGCTGACTACTTCTATACATACTAAAAGAGCCATCTTCTTTCCCTACACTTATATTATATGAATTTTTATCTTTTCCATCTTCCCATTTATTATAAAATTCATATGTCTTTTCTCTCGATTTTTTATCCTCTATTACTACAAGTTTTTCCTTAAATATTTTTTGTAATACCTGATTTGTTAGTTCTTTTGCTTCTTTTAAACTTACTCGATTATTTTCTTTTTTCGCTTCAATATTTTCTGTAACTTCAGATTCTTTCACCTTATATTTTTTTAATTTACTATACTCTTTCTTCATAGAAATTCTATTAGCCTGTGTTATAAATTCCTTATATACTCTTTTGATTTTTACATAGTCTTTATTTGATCTTATATCCTTATCGTCTAATACTTTGTAATAAGCATTTATCAACTCTTTATTATATTTATGTACAGTTTTTAAATATTGTTCATCCTCTTTAGTTAAATTTTTCTTATCCTTTATATCTCGAATATTCCAATCTAAAATCTCTAAATTAAACCAATCGAAGGAACCATATTTTATATTGTATATATCTCTTATTTCTCTATATTGTCTGTCCAAATCTCCAATATAATTTGTGTCTATATCGTAATCTTTTTCAAAATTTTCTTGCATATATATATTGAATATAACTTCATTCATATTCTCTAATTCAGTTATAGCTTTTTTTAAATTCCTATCCACACTTTCATAAACATATTTATTTGAATTACGATTTAGCATAAATAGATTAACCGATATAATCAACAATACTACACTAATAATTTGAAGAAATACCTTATTCGAAAACAACTTGTTCATTGTAATTACCTCCTCACAGACCTTCTTTACTATAACTTTTTTTATGATCTTTGTAAATATTTCCCTAATACTACATCTATAACAATCTATTGTATTCATTCCAACTGTACCAGTCTATAAAGTTTTAATCAGTAATAATTTAAAAACCAATATTATAATATGCTTCAGCATATTAAATATTGGTTTTTATTTATAAATTATCTAAAAGTCAAATCAGGTGCACAATTTTTACAACTAGGTTTTCCTGGAACATTTCCACTCGATGGATATATACGTTTTTGTCTACACTGCTGCTCCAGCATATTACTCAGTACTACCTGAATAACCTTAGTTTCAGGAGTTTGAAAATCAGAATGGGCTAAATTTTTAGTTTCTAAAGGATCAGTAGTTAAATTATACATTTCAAATTCATCAGGATCAGGTGTTGTTTTAATTCTTTTTATACATAAACAGCATTGTATACCATCAACCTCAGTTTGTGGACATTGTTGTGTTATTGTTTCATCTTCACATCCAGGAGAACTCCAGAATTGAGGATTATCGAAGTATCGAGAATATTTCCATATTTCTTCTTGATTGTTCTTTCCTGTTTGTAGTTTTGCAATAACAGTTTCAACATGATTAGGCTGTATAACGGATTCATAAGGAATGCCCAGAACACTTTTTTGATTTAATCCCTTTGTGACATCGTCATCAGTCATAAAATATATAGGTTCATTAATACGTTCAAAATTTTTACCCTGACTAATTATAGGCGACAAATCTCTTCCAACTAAAGGATGTACCTCTGTATGATTACGTTTTAATTTGTTTTGAACTGTTTTTTGATCTATATTAGCAAGACCAAGTATTGTAGGGAGAATATCAACATGACTCGTTAATATATTTGTTTGCTTAGATTCTTTAAATAAAATAGGATTATGAATTATTAAAGGAACATGAATAGATTCTTCATATGCTTGATACCATTTTTGAAATAGCCCGCCATGAGATCCAAGCATTTCTCCATGATCTGATGTGAAAATTATTATAGTATCTTCATAAAAAGATGAATTAAAAAGAGCAGTTAAAACATTACACATTTCATTATCTACCTGCAATTGTAGTGAATAATAGAGTTTACGATAAAACTCTGTGTCTATAAGAGGTTGAAGTGCTTTAGGGTAAACCTCTCTATAGCTACTCTGAGCCTTAGGCTTTGTAGAAAGTGATTCTGTTGCAGTAGGAGATTTAGGAATAAAAGGAACTGATTTATCAATTTTAAAATCAAATAAAGGATCTAGTCTTGTAATTTCTCCAAAAAGAGCAATATCATGAGGGTTTACAAAAGAGCATACAATAGCCCACGGTTTATTATCAAAAGTTTTTTTATTAGCTTTATTATTATCTAAACTTTTAATTAAATCAACCACCTGCATAGAATACACTTCATCACGCCCACTTATACCAACAGATGCAGATGAACCTGAATTATGAGGCTCACTTCCAAAAGGCTCTGGCCCTATCCACTTATCAAATCCAAATTCACCAAGACGATTTGCATTAAGATATAATTTTTCTTTTTTTTCTTCTGGTATCCCATTTACACTATTATAACTAAGAAAAGAATCATGAGTATCTGGAATTAATATATCTGCTTGAGAAGCATGCCACTTCCCCTTCCAAAATACTTCATATCCTTCAGTAAATAAATAATCTCCAATTGTAGGCACTGTACTTTGGTCCAACCAAAACATATCTGCATCAAAATCACCTTTAGCTACCCCACCTGTTTGACTCACTCCATGTAAAGATGGATATTGCCCAGTATATAAAGTACCTCTACTAGGAGAGCAAGCCGTACTACCTGTATAGTGATTATTAAATGTCAAACCATTATTATGTAAAATTCTTTGTGCCTTTAGATATTTTTTTCGCCAAGCTTTTATCTCTTCATTTTCATATACAGGTGGAAATCTTTCTTCATCTACTATGATAATAAGAAAATTAGGTGTTAACATTATACAATCCTCCCAAAGTAATATTTGTATCTTTACATTATATTACTTGGGTGATTAAAATGTGTTGGTAGTAAAATACAAATATCATTGACACCTTATACAAAAACGTGCTATATATTTCCTTTAATACTTTCAATAGTTCAATACATTTTTGAAAAATTCCAACTCATCATCTTCAATTTCTTGATTTATTTCATGTCCAATTTCTTTATACACAACAAATTGACTTCTATCCAAATTTAGTTCATCGAAAATAGACTTGATCAGTAAAAATCTATCAACAAGTATTTTACCATTATATACTCTAAATGATATTTCCTCTTTTTGTAGATCAGTTAAATCTCCATCATTGTATATATTAAATTTATTTTGTCTAATATTTTTAGTAATCTTAGGTGCTTCAAATTTATCAAAGTATTCTTTTCCAGTGTAAGTAGTTACCTTTCCATTTTCTTGACTGGTTATCCATCCACCTTCATCATCTTCACCTTTATAGATATATCTATAAACCTCATCTATTAAGTTGACATCAAATTCTTTACCTGTTATTTTCTCATAATCATAAACCCCTATTGGATAAGGAAGATTTTGTCCATTTAGATTTTTATAAGGAATTATATTGTCACACCCTCCAATAGTTGCTGCTTTTACAATTTCAGGATGTAAAAATGTAAATCTATCAACAAAATTCCCAGAAGCAGAAAATCCTGACATGAAAATTTGATTATCAAGTGTAATTCCCTTTTTCAATAAAATATTTTTAGTATGATTAATCATAGCTATAAGTTGTAAATCTAAACGTTTCAATTCATCAATATCTGTAAGCATAGTAGCTCTATCGAGTGCATGAGTGTATATTTCCTGATAATTTTCAGATCTTGGAAAAATAGGGACTATTAAAGGTACCCCTAGTTCTTCTGCTAATCTTGATTTAGCTAATATTAACTCTTTTGCTTTTTCTTTATGAATATCTATATTCTCAGAAACTCTCCCAGTGTTATTAGGTACTACAAGAAGATTATTCTCACTTACTTTATTAGGTATATACAATATGTATTCCCACCCAAAACCGTATGATGGATTGCTTGAAATAATGCTGTAATTATCATTAGGGAATTTATTCACTTTAACAATATTTTTATAACCTAAAACCATAGCACCTGTAAAATTAGAACTATTAATATTCAGCTTATATTTCCCTTTTTTTAAAGGTATGTCGTATTCATTTTTAATTTGACTCGATTTTTTAGTAAAATAAATATTCCCTTTATCATCTGTTATCTTCACTTCAATATCTCCACTCAAACTTTTCCACCATAACTTTAAATCTAATTCAGCACTATCATCTATTAGAAATTCTACACTATCGTTATTACTATAAAATGGATGTTGTACAATAGACAATGTATCATATCCGTCATAGTCTACTTTATTATATCGTTTTATTATTAAACTGTATTTTATTACTATAACCAATATAAGAGTACATATAATAAAAAAAATCCATTTAAAATACTTATTTTTCACTATTTTATTCCCCCAAGAATTCTTCTATTTTTTCACTAGAATCTATAACTTCTTTTTTCCAAGCTAAAATATCATTACTATATTCTCTTAAATCTCTTCCATAGAGTGTTTCCAGTTCTTTTCTTGTTATTCTGAATGATTGTTTGTTTAGAGTATTAAGATTAAATTCAACTTCATCTACATTCTTAATTAGTATAAACAACGTAATAGCATTATTTAAAAATATATTTTTAGCATTCTCATCATTCCAAAACTCATTAAAATCTTCTTTTTTTAAATTTGAATTTTCATCTAAGCCATATTCTACTTTTATAACATACGGTTTAGTATTTGTTTGTAACGAAAACTGTTTTACATACATATTTCCAGGTAAGCTATATAAAATACCTCCTACAGCACTATTGTCTCCAACATAAGAATCTTTATATTCTACTAATTTTTCTATATTTGTTTCTTGTACACTATCTAATCTCTTAATCTCATTAGATTGGCAACCTATTAATAGTGAGAAAACTAAAAACAAAATAAGTGCTACAACTAATGTTTTTTTCAAATTAAACTCCTCCTAACTTATTACAAAATAAGTTTTCTTAAATAATTATCATCTTTATTTTCTAGTTTTAATAATTCCTCATATGGATCTCCATATACATCTAAACATTTAGCAAATGCAGGCTCTGTTTTTAGACCTGCCTTTTTTAACTTTATAATTTCTTCTTTTAATTTTCTTCCTCCTATCTTCAAAATTCTATCTTCGATAATCATATGCCTATACCCATTTTGTTTTTCTACAGGTAATGCTTCTCCATATATCTCAATTTCCATTTCTTCTATATAGAAATTTGCTACTATAAATTCTCTTTCTCGTTCATTTCTTATATCAATAGTAAAATTTTTATACTTATGAAATAATTCTATTACTATTTTTTTGAATTTATTAAAATCATAAACCTCACAAGCTATATCAATATCACTTTTATCAATATCTATATCTATAGGAATTGTTCCTACTAATATAGGATTATACTTTTCTAAAATTTCTAAAATGCCAATATCAGTAATTATATCATAGGTTTTTTTCTGCTTTTCTCCTATATTTAATAAATAATCAATATTTTTCCATTCTCTTTGCATAATACCTCCTAAAATTCGTATACTTGCTATCCTAATTAGTAGTTAATCTACTTTTTAGTATACACCTATATCTCCTGATGAAGTATTTATTTTTATTTTGTTTTTATCATCTCCAACAGTCCCTCTTAAAGTATTATCTTCTTGTTTGCCCCTTACAACTATAGGAAAATCACACTCTATATCTCCACTAGAACACTCAGCATCTAAATAGAATTTTGCATCATTTGGTAAGTCTATTTTTACATCTCCTGAGGAAGTATCTAAGTCAATATTATTATCAAATATATTGTAATTTACTTTTATTATTCCAGAAGATGAATCACCTTTTAAATCACCTGTGAAATTGTTTAACTCTACAGATCCTGAAGATACATCTATAAGTGTAGAATCTGTAACTATATTTTCTCCTATTAATGACCCTGATGATCCGTCGTATTTCAAGTTCTTGATATTTAAATCTTTTAAATTTACATTTCCTGAACTAACATCTACCAAAAAATTGTTTAGTGTTAATTCATTTTGAATATTTACATCTCCAGAAGAGCAATCTATAGCTATATTTTCTTTGTAATTTTTAGGAACATAAATATCAAGCTTTAAATCAGAAGCAAATATACTATATGATTTTGGTCTTTTTATAAATATTAACAGCTCATTGCCTTTTATTTTAGTTTCAAGTTCAGGCTTAAACGTCGCAGTAGCATTTCCATAAAAATGAGCTTTTATATCACCTCTATCCTCTGGAATTACATTAACATCACAGCTTGCAGCTTTAATAAAAATTTCATTTATTGTATCTATTTTTTCAATTTTTTCTTGATTCAAATTATCATATGTTTTTTTATTTTTATATGAAATACTAAAATTTCCTTTAAATCCTCCAGTAAAATGTATTATAATAAATCCTACTCCATAACAGATTAGCATTATAGCTACTAAGTATGTAACAAGTTTTTTAATATTCATAAAATCTCCTCCTAATTATTTTTTAATAATATCAATATTATATTTTAAATATTTTGTAATTCCTTTATATGCAAATTTTGTTAAGTAAATATTCAAAATAAAAAACAGTACACCTAAAGCAGTTGTTCCTATTCCTATAAATACGGCTCCTATAGGATTAATAGTAACATCCCCTCCAAATAAAGGTCCAAATATTACACCAATAAACATCCCTATTCCACCTAAAGTTACTCCTAGAGCTGCTCCAAACAAACCTATCAGTATTCCTATAAGTCCAATGAAAGGACCTAAAACAAAAATTAAATTAAATAATCCAAGTGCTACTGTAGCAATAACTGCCTTTACTATATTAGTAGATGTTGGGTTTTTCTGTGCATTTTCAATAATAACATTAGCTTTATATGATTTAGCTATTTTTTTAGGATCACCTACTTCTTTTGATATTTCATCTTCTGATTTTCCTCTTACCAAGCCTACACTAAAATGTTCTTCATAATCATAAAGAATTTCATCTATATCCTCTTTAGGTAATCCAGAAAGTTGATTTTTCAAAATATCTATAAACTCTTTTTTATTCATTTAAATCCCCCTCATCTATAATACTATTAACACCTTTAACAAAGTAATTCCATTCATTTATTAATTCATTTTTTATTTTTTTACCCTCACCTGTTATTTTATAATACTTTCTAGGTGGTCCTTCTGTTGATTCCTTAAGATAACTTGTAAAATATCCTTCCTTTTGAAGCCTTCTTAATAAAGGATATATTGTTCCTTCAGATATATTTATATATTTTGATATCTTTTCTACTAATTCATATCCATAGCAATCGTTATTGCTGAGTAAAACTAGAACACATAATTCTAAAACACCTTTTTTAAACTGAATATTCATGTTTATTCCCTTTCCTATATAAATTTGGTTTATATATAGTATATTATATGGTATTGTATATTGCAAGGTACTAAATTAAAAACAATTCAAAAAATATTATCAAAATCTATTTAATCCCTACATTAATGCCATATGAATTAAAATTTTGCATCTTACATAGGCTATATAGCATGATACATGATTTTTATTACAAATCATTTATTTTCCTTTAATATATAAAGTATACAAATTATAATTTAAGGGAGGATAATTATGAATATAGTCATATTAAATGGAAGCCCAAAATCATCAAATAGTGTAACTATACAATCAATTCATTATTTAGCTTTAAAAAACAAAACTTATAACTTTGAATACTTAAATATTATAGATGCTCTAAGAAAAGGAAAACAAGAAATACTAAAGATTGTTGACAAGGTAAATAAATCAGACGGTGTTATCTGGAGTTTTCCTGTTTATCATATGCTTATACCAGCTCATATGAAAGAATTTATTGAAAAAATTTATGAGTATAATCTAATAGATAAATTCTTTAATAAATACTGTGTTACCTATTCTACATCTATTCATTATTATGATCACACTGCTCATGATTATATGGAAGGTATTTGCAATGATTTTGATATGAAATACTTAGGAAGTTTATCCCATGACATGAATGATCTTATAAAAAAAGAATGTCAAAGAGAACTTGAGTTTTTCTTTAATAATTTTATAAATTCAATAAAAACAAATGAACTCACATCAAAAAGATTTAAGAAAACATCAAAATATAACTATAATTATCAAAATAACCAGTCTTTAAAAAAGATTAAAACTACTAAAAGAACTGTAATTGTAACTGATTCAGCAAAAGGTTCAAATATAGATAAAATGATTACTAAGTATTCAAGTATGATAGATGGCCCTGTTAAAGTTGTAAATATTAATGAATCTAATTTTAAAAATTACTGTATCGGATGTTGTAACTGTAGTACCCATAATCAATGTATTTACCATAATATAGATGATCATAGAGAAACTTTAGATTATATATTGGATAACTCAGATATTATTGTATATGCCTGTGAAATAAAGGATAGATATTTTTCATCAAGAATGAAGCTATTCTTTGATAGAAGCTTCTGTTATACGCATATACCTATATTTAAAGGTCGCCAAATTGCATATCTTGTTTCAGGACCAGCTAGTGAGTTAGAATCACTTAATGAGATTATGAGAGCTTACGGTAGTAATGAAACAAATTTAGTTGGAATAGTTTCAGATGAATGCCAAGATAATACTATTTTAAATACCCAAATCGAAAATCTGGTTAGTAAAAGCATTAATTATGCAGAACAGGAATATATAAAAACACCAATGTTTTTATCAGTATGTGGAGCTAAATTATTTAGTGATGCAATAAAATCAAGATTAGGTACTATTTTTTTAGCTGATTATAATTACTATAAATCAAATAATTTAATAAAAAATGAATCCATTAAAGATAAATTAGGAAATATTATATTTAGATATATGATGAATAAAAAGGCTTTTCAATCAGAAGTTAAAAAAAATATGTATAAGCACATGATTTCAAAGCATAAAAAAGTACTTGAAAGAGAGATGGATAATCATGAGTAAGGGATTAAGAGTATTTTTTATAGTAAGTTCAGGCTTTCTTCCTATGATGCTTCACTGGTCAATAAGCTCATCTTTAGGTCTTATATTAGGCTCTATAGCTCTTGTATGTATACTAATTAAAGAAGTATTTGAAAAAAATATAAGTTTGATGACAAAAACTTTGACAGTCTATTTTTTAATATCGAATATTCTATACTTTATATTTGATATTAATAAGGTTATTATAAATAGACATTTGTATACTTATATATTACTAGGAACAATGTCTTTATATTCTTTAATTATCAGAAAACCATTCACAATGGATGGTGCAAAAAATGGTTATGAAAAAGGATTTGATATATCCCCACTATTTATTGAAGTTAATATGTTAATTTCTACTATTTGGTGTACAACTTATATCATAAATTCAATTTTCAGATTCATTGGTAATGGCCCTATATTTATAATACTTCCAAATATTCTAATAATTATTGCTATTGCTTGCTCTATTACTATACCTAATTTAATGCCTGATGTTTAAAATTTTATAGTAATATAATTTATAGTAGTATAAAATAAATATATAGTAATAATGATGTTAAGGAGAATTGTATGAATGTTGATTTAAAATGTTCTGATAACATAAAAGGGATTCTAACAGAAATGCTTGAAAATAGAAAAATAAAAATAACAAACCAATCTGATATTGTAATTCTTGAAAAGGGTTATGACATAGAAGATGGCAAAATAGGAATTGTATTTGAGTTATCAACTCTAAATAATTTAATTCATTTTCTTGACTCATTTTTAGGACAGCAAGAAAATAGAAAAGTTATTACCGGAAAATACGAAGGTAACTATGAAGTTATTAAGTATAACCAAATTAGTTATTTTGAAGGTCTTGGTAATGATGTTTTTTGCATTGTTGATAATAAAAAGTTTAAGGTAAAAGAAAAGCTATACGAGTTAGAAGAAAAGCTAAGAGATCATGGTTTTATAAGAATTAGCAAATCTTTTATAGTTAATATTATAAAAATAGATCAAATTCAGCCGTGGTTTAACGGAAAATTATTGTTAAAAATGAAGGATACATCCTTAAATATATATGTTACACGTAGATATTTAAAAGAATTTAAAACTTTTTTAGGATTGTAGAGGTTATAAAATGAAAGAAAAGAATAAAAATATAATATTTAATTTGATAATATCAGCACTTATTGGTTTTATAGTAGGCTTAGTAGAAGTTTCTTTGAAAAATTTTACAACAAATGATATCTACATATTACTTGTGGATTCTTTCATAGGCTTATTAATAGGATCTGTAATACGCCAAACTTTTATTGTTGCCTATGGAAAACTTAAAGTATATCAAATATTCATACTATCTTCTATATTATTATTTATTATATCAATGTTTCCTGCTATAATTAATCACTTTATATTTGGAAAACCCCTATTTAGAACGACAACTATTATCACCATTACTACAGCTGAGTTATTGGGTATGTCATTTACATTTGCATCCTATAAATATTATAAAAAACTTAATCAAAAATTAGATGAAAAGAAAAAAGAATTCTTAGAACGATTAGAATAAACAAAAAAGATGTGTATATACACATCTTTTTTGTTACATTCAGTCTAACATTCTAGTTTTAGATTATATATATCTGAAAATTCTATATTAACCTTCTGTTTCATATAGTCTCCTTTTTCCATTGTTAGGTTTGCACTTTGATTTGTAAATTCATCTTCAACAGGTAATGTTATAACAAATTCACTTCCCTTACCGTATTCACTACTTAAAGAAATTGTTCCTCCTTGCATTTCTACTAACGATTTGACTATAGATAACCCTATCCCGCTACCCTCATGATTCCTTGTAAAAGATTTATCTACCTGTCTAAATCTATCAAAAATCAAATTAATATTTTCCTCTTTTATTCCAATTCCTGTATCTTTCACTACAATTTTGACATTATCAACCTCATCAAATATATTAACAACTATCCTTCCACCTTCCGGTGTAAATTTAACAGCATTTGATAATAAGTTAAGTATAATTCTGTCCATACTCTCGATATGACAATTCACTATTTTTTCCTCAACTTCTGTATCAAATTCTATATATAGCCCCTTATTCTCTACATAATCTATAACTGATGATGTAATCTCTTCAACTACAGATACTATATTATATTTATCCATATTTATATCAAAATACCCTGAATCTATTTTAGTAATATCTATCAAATTATTTATTAATCTTAATAATCTATAACCATTCTGTTTCAATGTTTTAAATCTTTTATTTTTCTTGGGTATTATTGCTTCAGATGTATTTTCAAATAATTGCATTGTCCCTAAAATTATAGTTAAAGGAGTTCTTAATTCATGTGATAGATTAGCAAAAAATTCATCCTTTATTCTATCATGTTGTATCTTCTCTCTTAATTTTTTTTCTTCTAAATATATTTTTTCCTTTAACTCTAATATTTTCTTTTTTTCAATTACATTTCTACATAGAACTAATGCATAATTATTCCCTTTTACTTCTATGTTGTTGCTGAATATTTCCATATCAATTATTTTCCCATTTTCTCTAAAAAACACCTCTTCTACCAAAGGTTCAAAATTTCTCGCCTCTTTAACAGCGTCATATCTTTTTTGTCCTACTGCATCCATATTGAATTTTACAAAATTCTCTACAGGCTTTCCAATTATATTTTTTGAATTTTTAAGTCCAAATAGCTCTGTTGCTTTTTTATTTAAATATTTAAACTCCAGTTTTCTGTGTACAAAAATTGCATTTGGTGATTCCTCAACAATTTCCTCAAACATACAAAGCCTCTCCTCTATCCCATTAGTGTAAGCCTTCATTTTTATACTTATTATTACTGATAATATATTTAAAATTAATAATAAAATACCTACACTTACAACAGTAATATTATTTAATTTAATTTGATAACAGTAACAGATTAAGCCTAATAATATACTTAAACAATTAATCAGACTAAATATAATAGTCCGTTGTTGATCTACTTTCTGTATTCTTATCAAAATTTTCCCCCCCAAAAAAACTATTATAGACATATTATGTCTATAATTTTTAAAATTCTTCCCTACAACATTATACATGAAATATATGTATATTTTATAAAAATTTATATATATATCATGTTTTTTGTATTCATATGTAATCTTATACGTTAAATTCAACAAAAAAAGATGTATATCAAAATATCTATTTTATTAGATTTTTCGATATACATCTTTTTTATCAAAAGGACGAGTAAGATGACTAATTTATTTTTTGAATATGCCTAATATAAAGTATTTACTTTAACCTCTTCACATTGGGTTATATAAATTTTATTTAAGCCTTCATTAAATTTAACATTTCCTTTTATGTAACTATTATCAGATTCTTCATCCTGTAACTCATCACTTTTATTCCACTCTACATTCCCTATCAATCCGTTAGAATTATTTTTTACTGTTGCAAATATATCTAAACTATCCTCTGTATCAATATTTATGTCTACACCTGAGGGCCTTTTTATAATCCATTTATTTTTTACAGCATCTCCATCTATATTTATATTTTGATTATTACCTTCTATTTCAATATTTTTATTTCCCGGTAAAAATATAGTATGTTCAACCCAAGTAACTCCTGAATTTAAATTTTCAGCTCTTGCTAAATCTTCAAATTCTATATATAAATTATCTCCAACTTTTCTTGACTTTATTTTTGAGCTATTTATAATATTCTCCGATTCTTCTTTTGAAGTTGCTAAAACTGTTCCTTTTCCTGAAACTATAACTTTATTATTAACACCCTCTTTTATATCTAATGTTGCATATGTATAATGTCTTGGATAATCTACTATTACTTTTTTTATATTGTTATCTAAATCAATTTCTTGATCATTAATCAAAGTACTATATTCTTGTCTATGTATACAGCTTGATAATTTTGACATTATATCAAGGGAATATATTGTATAAGCTCCTATACTAAATATACCTACTAATATAATCATAAACATACTCAAAACATCATATTTCACCTTTGATTGCTCTTCCTTTGAAAAATAAACATAAGCTATGATTTCAAATCCAAGTATTATTAAAACTACAGGCCAAAATTTAAATATATATTCAGTTATTTCTACTCCCTTTAATAAAGACGCTAATAAACCTACTCCTAGTATAATAAACATAATACCTGAGGATAAGTTTCCCACTCTCCATTTTCGCACTAAACTTCCTCTCCTTTATGTAGATTATATTTTTTACTACCCTTAAGAAGCTTTATTCCAGATATTATGAATAAAATACCTATAATCCCTGTTTTTAGATATCTTTTAATTCTATACATATTTAAGTGTTCTGTAATACCTAAATGCCTAATTAAAGTGTAAACTCCATCAATTAGTATATTTTGAAATATTGCTATACAACCTATGCTAATTAATATATATCCAAATATTTTACTTTTCTCTTTTGTGAAAAATGTATTTTCTTTTAATCCCTTAAACATAGATATTCCTGTATCTTCTAAATTTTCTTCTGATGCTTTGTGCATAGCGTCAAATAAGCTGTAAAACCAAACTATAGGTACTAAAATCATGAAAAAGTTAACTTCTAAAAGATCAGTGAGAAAAAACGGTAAGAAAAAAGCTCCCATTAACCAAACTCCCTGTTCCTTTAAATTCAGATACATATGACCCGCTCCTGGAATTATAGATAAAGCTGTAGCTATGACTTTTTTATTTTTAATCTTACTTCCCCATCGTAGATTAAATTCTTCATTATAATCTTCAATACTACCTATATATCCTTTATTTATTTTATCTACTAAAACCATACTATCAACCATACCTATTAACCAAATAACAGGAAATACTACTGCTAATGTTTCCCCTTCATATATTCCTAAGATCTCAATTGTAAAAAACATCATAAATAAATTTAAAACTAAACTTGTAAAAAATACTGCTCCCCTTTGTATATTATCAAGATATACATGAGATAAACCTGGTAACATAGATAGTAAAAAAGTCAATAATTTGCTTTTTTTATTCATAAAAAGTCCCCCTTTGTTTTTTTCTTTTGTAATATAATCTCTACAAGATATTATACATGAAATAAGCATATTTTGGAATACATTGTATATTTTTGAAATACTCAAAAAATTTGCCTCTAAAAGGAAATTACTTTCCACTTAGAGGCATAACTTAATTTAATCTACGAAAACTTCAAAAATTTGATTGAGGATATAAACATAATATAACGCATATTTTTTACTTAAAAAAGTCTTTAATAAAATCAGGAGCATTGTCTTCATTAAAACTTCCATAGAATATATTTTGTTTATCCTCTGAGTAAAACCCTATAACATACTTTGCATTTGAATCTTTTTTATAATATTTATTTTCATAATTTCTCAAGCATACTTCTATTTTATCCTTGTCTAATATATCTAATCTCTTTACATTTTTATTATTTTCATCAATATGAATATCATCTATCTTTTCTCTTTTTTCAACAACAGCATAGGCTACATCCTCTGTAGTTATTCTTGAATTTTTTAGGTAGTCTTTTTCTTCTAACCATTTTTCAAATTTCACAAAAGACTTCTCCCACTGCATATTTATGCCATGGTTATACTTTCCTTCTATAAAATTCTCATCTTCTTCTTTTCTATTTTTATCTTCTTTTAATGAAATATCTATATGTGCCCACTCCATTTTGTTATCTATCATATCTTCATATTTCTGGTTATTTATTTCATTTTTTAAAATATCTATACATTCTTTAATATCTTCTCTATCAATTATAGATGCTTGTTTATTACTAGGTTCTCTAGGTGAAATTATTATTCTATCGACATCTACGTCAGTAATATCAAAGATTCTATTATTTATTTTTTTGTATTCCTTTGATTCATAAATACTTTTTAAGTATTTAGCATACTCTTCTTTATTAATTCCATACAATCTTTTTATAGTCTTTCCATTTTTTAATTTATATACTATTGCAACATTTCCATCAAAACTTTCTATTTCTGAACCTTTTTGTTTATTGTTGATTATTTGAGCATGAAGTTGTTGAATATTTTCCCAATTATTTTTATCATGATAAAATACTGTTTCTTTATCCATCAATCTATAAAAATTATTGTCAAAATATATACTCTCTACTTTATCTAAACTAGGAATATGTTTTTCATATCCAAGGACATCAAATTTCATTCCTAATAAAATTAATCCTATTATCCCCAGATATATAAGGTATCCTTTTAAACTTCCTAATACTCTTAAGGATTTTTTTATAGTTATCTCTGCGATAATATATCCGATTAGAGAAGTAACAATATACCCTAGAATTAACCAATAAATACCATTTCTCATTCCTCCAAAATAAAGACCCCCTAGTAGCATACTACAAAAGGTTACTCCATATTTGAATACAGGCTTAAATTCTTTAAAAGCAATAGATTGAGATGCAGATTCTAGATTTCTTTTGTTATATAAAAATCTTGATACGTAATATAATATAATATAAATTATTATGTATGTTATTATTGCTTTTAAGCTTGTAAGATCTTTACTTGATACTTCAGAAGCTATAGTTAATGGAGATAATTTCAGTAAATCTCCTCTTAAAAAAAGATTAGCATTAAATCCATCTATAAGTATATCAGTATTATATAAAATTAATCCAGTCAAGCCTACAGGTAAAAATAAGAATATACAACTTAGTACCCCTTGAATCGCAGATATTCCTGTAATCATTCCTACTAAAGCTGTAAACATAAAGATTAATATGCCTAAAAATATACTTATTCCACCCCATCTTATAATATCTACTATATGTACAACCTCTTTATAATGCTCATTATAGCTTAGTGTTGAATTTAATATAGCACATATAATAGTAGTAATGATCAGTGGTATTGTTATAAGTAATATTCCAACAAGTAACTGACTGTTGTATATTACTTTTCTTTTTACAGGAAGAGAATGTACCATATCAGAGGATTTTTTAACCTGCATATATCTGAATAATAGTAAACCTACTAGAATAGGTACAAACCAAAGTAATGGTGTTTGACCAGTTCTAAATTCAAATATTTGTTTTATAACATTAGAATACCCGTAAAATTCATAATTCTTCATATTATTATTCTCCATAATAATAGCCATTGGTACGCTAAAGAATAAGCTTAACAAATAAACTATTCCTACCCAATAAAATCTCTTTAATTCATTAATCACTATTCCTTTATTAAAAAATGATGTTTTCGATTTCATATCCTATTCCCCCCATTTCGTAAATGAATATTTCTTCTAAGGTTAATGGTAATACGTCTAATATCTTTGGTTCATATTTTTGTAATTTATCTATTATTTCTTCTTTATTTCCTTTAACTATTAATAAAAGAATGCTTCCTCTTTCTTCCTTATAAAGAATTCCTTCATCCTTTAAAATGTCTTGTGGTATCTTATCAAAAGCAACTTGTATCTTGTGAACATTGGATTTTAAATCATCTAAATCCTTTTGTATAACCATTTTTCCTTTATGAAGTATACCGATATGGTCACATATATCTTCAAGTTCTCTAAGGTTATGAGAAGATATAAATACTGTCATGTCTCTTTCTGCTACATCTTGAATAATCAAATTCTTTACTTTTTTTCTCATAACAGGGTCTAATCCATCAACAGGCTCATCTAGAATCATAATCTTTGGCATTGTAGATAATGTAAGCCAAAATGCAACCTGTCTTTGCATACCTTTAGATAAACTGCTAATTCTTTTCTTAATATTTAGATTAAAAACCTTTTGAAGATTATTAAATCTTTCCTCATTCCAATTTGGATAAATTCTCTTATAGAATTTTGCCATTTCTTTTATCGTGTATTGAAAAAAGAAGTACAAATCATCTGACATAAATATTATATCCGATTTGATATCTATATTCTCATATACCTCATTCTCATCTATGTATACATCTCCACTATCTTGCTTATAAATTCCTGCTATAAGCTTTAAAAGTGTAGTTTTTCCAGCACCATTTGATCCTACTAATCCATATACTGAACCTTTTTGAACACTTAAACTTACATCATCTAGAGCTTTTAGATTTTCAAAAGATTTGCTAGCACTTTTTACTTCAATCATTTATTCTCTCCTCCTTTAACTAAAATCTCAGCTTCTTCAATCATATCTATAATTTCATTTTTATCAATTCCCAAATAAATAGCTTCAGATAAATTCTTAACTAACTCTTTTTTTATAGTTTTTAACTTCTCAGAATTTGTAGTTTGAGCTGATGACATTACAAAACTTCCTTTCCCTTTTATAGAATATATATATCCTTGTCTTTCTAATTCTCTATAAGCCTTTTGAATAGTATTAGGATTAATTGTAAGCTGTTTTGAAAGTGTACGCACCGAAGGTAGCTTTTCATCCACTTTTAGTACCTCACTAATTATAAGTTCTTTAAATTTATCCACTAATTGCTCATATATAGGTAACCTGCTTCTTAAGTCTAATTCAAACATTTATACCCTCCTTCCGTTCTATCTATATTACATGTGTCATCTGTATTATTGTTCATAGCACAGTTTTGATTATATACCACTCTTTTAATTTTGTAAAGAAAAAAGTGTGTAACTTCCACTAGTGGAGATTACACACTTTTTTTCTTTAATCTACTTTCTCTATATTAACAGCTAAAGATCTTAAATTTGGGAATCCGCTAAGATTGTCATTCGTTAAATCATCAGTGATTAAGTTAGCATTTGAACTGTCCCATCCATGAGTAATTTGTATAACACCAGGCAATATATCAGTTTGTGCAACAATTTTTACTGGCATTTCTATACTACCTATTCTACTAGTAACTCTTATAAAATCTTTATCTTTAAGCTTTAGGATTTCTGCATCTTTTGGATGAATTTCAACTTCAGAAACTATTTTTTCTTTTAAATAATCAGGCATAGTATCTTTTCTTGATTGAACGTGATAGAACTTTCTTGCACCAGTGATTAATACATATGGATAATCTTTATATGATAAATCATTATATGAAGGTGATTTATATTCAGGAAGTTCACTATAGCCAAGATCCTTTAACTGTTCAGATACAAACTCTATTTTTCCTGAAGGAGTATTAAATGGTTCTTCTTCGTATTTTTTATACTCAATCTCTCCATACTTAATACCAAGCTTTGACTCATTAAGTTCATCATAAGACACTGTAGTTCCTTTAAGAATCCATTTATTTACATCATCTTCATTATCCCATGAGAAATATTCTTTAATTCCAAGTTTTTTAGATAAGCTTTCTAAAAATTCATATTCATCTTGGCAGTCTTCATACCTTAATATTCTTTTTCTAAGACCCACCCTTTTTATAGTTGAATGTAGTACAAGTTCAGACCTTTCAAGAAAAGATGCTGCTGGTAGTATATAATCTGCAAGCTTTGCTGTTTGTGTCATAAATAAATCTCTTACTACTAGAAGTTCTAATTTTTCTAAAGCCTTCTTTACTTTATTAGAGTTAGGATTTGTAAGAACTGGGTTTGAAGCAGTAACTATCATTCCCTTAATATCGTAAGGATTTCCACTTAAAATTGTTTCTACTGCAAGCATAGAGTTGCATTCCTTCCTATATTTATAAAGAAGCGGATATTCATCTGCTCCAATAGGCTTAATATCTTCTAAAGGAATTTCATCATATAAAGTTAGTGCTCTAGACCCCATTCCTCTCATCAGAAGTTCGCCACCCATTTTGTCTATACAACCGCAAAGTGCTCCTATACATGCAATTAACCTTGTATTGTTAACTCCATTTTCATGATGCTCAATTCCGTTTCCTGAATGATTTAATGAGCTTGGTGAGTTAAGATAAAAGTCTCTAGCAATACTATATAAAATATCCTCAAGTACTCCAGTTTCCTCTTTTACATAATCAGGAGTAAACTTTTGGGCATAATTTTTTAGTTTATCAAATCCTTTAGTATATTTATGAACAAAATCTTTATCATACCAATTATTTTGTATTATTAAATTTATTATACCTAAGGCAAGTGCACCATCAGTTCCAGGTTTTATTTGAACATGCAGATCTGCACTAGATGCAGTTATAGTCTTTCTAGGATCTATAACAACAAGCTTAGCACCATTTTCTCTTGCTTTTTTTATTCTAGCTGCCATATTAATATGAGTGTATGTAGGATTGATACCCCATATAACAATATACTTTGAATTTTCAAAATCTGGTGTTGGTCTAGTACCTTCAACTAAGCAATATGCCATATATACAGAGGAAAAGCATATTGAATCACATGAAAAATAATTAGGAGTACCAAAGGCATGACAAAATCTTCTTACGTATTCTTCTTGTTGAGCAAATCCTGTAGCTTCTCCCTTCCAAACACTCATACTTTGAGCACCATATTTCTCTTTTAATTTATTCATTTTTTCTGCTATTTCATCAATTGCCCTCTCAAGCGATATTTCTTCCCATCCATTAGAAGTTTTTTTAAGTGGTTTTTTTATTCTATCTTGTGAATATATCCAATCTTTTGCAGCTTTTCCTTTTACACATATTCTTCCTTCACTCCAAGGATGATCTTTATTACCTTTAATATCAGTAATTTTTCCATCATTCACATTAACATCTATACAGCACTCATCCAAACACATACGACAATATGTAGTTATTGTTTCACTCATCGTTACATCTCCTTTATACACTTAAAGGAATCGCAAATATTTACGATTCCCTTAAAAGTATTATTTATTATTTTTCTAACCATGTATTCCAGAAGAATGGCTGGCATCCATTAGTATATCCTTTAAGTTCTTTGTTTGTAATGTGTAATCTACTGTAATCCAGCATATTTATATATGGAACAGTATCCCACGCTTTATTATAGAACTCTTTTACTATTTCATGTCTTTTCTCGAAATCAGTTTCTTTTTTCATTCTTGCAAAAACTTCATCCATTTCATGTGAATCTTCATCATCCCAGTTTGAAATCCATGCATTTGTTCCTGTCCAAGCTTCATGTACTTGAGGATCTGGTACAGATTTATAGAAGTATGATAAATGTAGATTCCATCCTTCCTTCTTTGAACGCTTCTCAACTACAGTTGGTCTATCAAATAGTTGAAGCTCTACTTTAAATCCAGCCTTTTCTAATTGATTCTTTAGTGTTATTGCTCCTTGCTTTTCAACTTTATCATCTTGACCACTTACTATAACAATAGGAGTTCCATCGTATCCAGCCTTTTTAAGTAGCTCTTTAGATTTTTCTAGATCATAATCATTGTATATTCCTTTTCCAGAATCCTCATCATACCATATATTTCCTTTAGGATATAAGCACCCTTCTAAATCCCAAAATCTTTCATCACCAATCATGCCTCTCCCTTGCTCTTTCATATCAATAGCATGAACTAAAGCTTTTCTAGCATTTATATTATCAAAAGGAGCTATTCCCTCATTTATTATAAGCATTTCCATTCCATCAGGCTTAACTATAACTGTATTTATATCTGGATTACTTTCAAACATATCATATTGATCTTGTGGAGCTTCTTCTGCAAATTGGAATTCACCAGTTTGTACTCCTGCAACTCTAACTGCTTGTTCTTTAACAAATTGTATAACTATATTATCTGCATAAGCCTTTCTTTCTCCAGCAAGCATAGAAGATGGTAGCTCACTTGGTGCATATTCTTCAAATTTAGCTAATTCAACTTGTTGATCTGGAGTCCATTTAACAAATTTATATGGGCCAGTACCAATATGCTCTGTGATTATATCATCACCAAATTTTTCTATAACTTCTTTAGGTCTTACTACCATCTTTTGATTAGAAACGTGTGAAGCTAAAATGTTTATAAAAGGAGCATAATTTTCTTTAAATTTAAAATTAATTTCATAAGGTCCAACTATTTCAGCTTTATCAAAATATGGAGCAATCATATTTCCTGCATCATTATTTTTAACCCATCTATTAAATGATGCAATTACATCTTCTGATGTCATTTCTTTTCCATTATGGAATAATACTTTTTCTCTTAATTTTACATTATATGTTTTACCACCATCTGTAATTTCATAACCTTTTGCTAAATGAGGCTGAGCTTCAAAGTTTTTATCAAACTCAAATAGTCCTTCATATACATGATTCATTATTGATGAAATAGCCCAGTCTGTTGATTTATCGCTATCTAAATGTGGTGGTGTCATTTTTTGAGCCACTACTATTGTTCCTCCATAGCGACTATCCTCAGTAGTTTCTTTTTCATTTTTTGGTTCTTCACTTACTTCATTACTTGAACATGCACTTAACATTGCACACAGCATAGTAATTACTAAAGTACAAACTAATAATTTAGATAATTTTTTCATCAGTACTCCTCCTTAATTTTTATTTAAAATGACATGATGCAAAATGTCCATTTCCACAATCATTAAATTTTGGTTCCTCTATAGCACAAATATCCATCTTATAAGGACATCTAGTATGAAATCTGCACCCTTTTGGCACATTTATAGGGTTTGGTACATCTCCTTTAAGTATTATTTTATCTCTTTTAACTTCAGGATCAGGAATTGGTATAGCTGATAATAAAGCCTTAGTGTATGGATGTTTTGGATTATTAAAAATCTCATCTACTGGTGCAAGCTCTACCATCTTACCAAGATACATAACCCCTACTCTATCGCTTATATGCTTTACTACTGAAAGATCATGAGAAATAAACATATAAGTTAAGTCAAACTCTTTTTGAAGATCTTTTAAAAGGTTAATTATCTGACTTTGAATAGATACATCCAGTGCTGAGACTGGTTCATCGCATATTATAAATTTAGGGTTTAATATTAAAGCTCTAGCGATACATATTCTCTGTCTCTGACCCCCTGAGAACTCATGCGGATATTTTTTTAAGTGATATTCATTAAGACCTACAACACTAATAATTTTATTAACCTTATTAATTCTCTCTTCTTTAGTTCCAATTCCATGAAGCTTTAAAGGTTCTTCTATTAATTCCCCAACCTTCATTCTTGGGTTCAAGGATGCAAACGGATCTTGGAAAACAATCTGCATCTCTTTTCTTAATTTTCTTAAATCATCACTAGAAATATCATAAATATTTTTTCCGTTAAAAATGACTTCTCCTTTAGTTGCTTCAAGTAACCTTAAAATAGCTCTACCAGTTGTTGACTTTCCACAACCTGATTCTCCAACAATTCCTAATGTTTCTCCACGCTTTACTTCAAAGCTAACTCCGTCGATTGCTTTTACATGGTTGACTACTCGAGAAAAAATTCCTTCTTTAATTGGAAAGTACTTATGTAAGTTGTTAACCTTTAGAATAATATCGTCACACTCTTTATTTATCATGCTATTACCTCTCTTGTGTACTCCTTACTTCCTATCCAGCAGCTTAAGCATCTATTATCCTTACCACTTATAAGAGGAGGTTCAATTTTTTCACATACTTCTCTGGCAAATTCACATCTTGGACTGAATCTGCAACCAGTAGGTAACTCTGTAGGTTTGGGAATAGAGCCTTTAATTATATTGAGCCTTTCTTCTGTTTTAGCAAGACTTGGCATTGAAGATAATAATCCTTGAGTATAAGGATGTCTTGGGTTTTTAAATAAATCCTTAACATCAGCTATTTCAACAATTTTTCCTGAGTACATAACAATAACTCTATCACTCATCTCTGCAACAACACCCAGATCATGAGTAATCATAAGAATTGACATACCCATTTTCTTTTTTAAGTCTTTCATTATTTCAAGTATCTGTGCCTGAATAGTTACATCAAGTGCTGTTGTAGGCTCATCTGCTATTAAGAGTCTAGGACTGCAAGATAGTGCCATAGCAATCATCACACGCTGTCTCATACCTCCAGACATTTGATGAGGATATTCATTAACACGTTTTTGGGGAAGAGGTATACCAACAAGCTTTAAAAGTTCTATAGCTTTTTTAATACCTTCTTTTTTACTTAATCCTTGATGAATTTCAAGAGCCTCACTGATTTGTCTGCCTACAGTATATACTGGATTAAGAGCAGTCATTGGTTCTTGAAATATCATTGAGATTCCATTGCCTCTAATTTCTCGCATTTTTTTCTCTGATTTTTTTAACAAGTCATGATTTTTAAACATTATTTCACCCGATTCTATTTTCCCTGGAGCATTTATCGAATTCATAATACTAAAAGCAGTTATACTCTTACCACTTCCTGACTCTCCAACTATCGCTACTGATTCTCCTTTATTTATATGAAAATTCACATTATCTACAGCACGAACTATTCCATCTCTTGTATAAAAACATGTTTTAAGGTTTTTAACTTCAAGTAATCTTTCTTCCATTTAATCCCTCTTTTCTTAACTTGTTATATAATAATCTAACATTCTTCTTGCAAGCGAGGGTCTAATAAATCTCTTAATCCATCCCCTAAAAGATTTAACCCTAAAACAGTTAATACAATTGCAATTCCTGGAAAAATCATAGTCCACGGTGCAACAGCCATGAAAGACCTCGCCTCAGTAATCATTCCACCCCAACTAGGGTTAGGAGGAGCAATACCTACTCCTAAAAAACTAAGTGCAGCTTCATCTAGTATAGCTACAGCAAAACTAAATGTAGCCTGTACAATTATTGGCGATAGTGAATTTGATAATATATATTTTAAAATTATATATGTATTCTTAGCACCTACTGCTTTTGCAGATTCAACACACTCCCATTCCTTTACTGTTATTACACAACTTCGTACTATCCTAGCCATTGGAGGAAAGTATGCAAAAGACAAGGCTAAAATAATATTTAACTTACCTGCCCCCCATATAGCTGCTAAGCAAATAGCTATAATAATTCCTGGAAAAACCATAAATCCATCCAGTATTCTCATTATCAAGTTATCAGCTTTTGGATAATACCCAGCTATAACACCTACAATACTACCTATGACAGTAGTTAGTAATACAACCGATATACCTACTTGAAGAGAAATTCTTGCTCCATATAGTACTCTACTCATAACATCCCTACCAAATTCGTCAGTACCCATTGGATGAATAAGTGATGGTGACAAAAGTCTATTCTTAGCATCTATTTCTAATGGATCAAATTTTGTAATTAATGGTGCTAGTAAAGCTAATAATAATGCTAAAACTACTAGTATACCTCCTACTACTATATATGGATGTCTTTTCATTTCTTCTATAGATTGCTTTATATTTTCCATACTGCTTCCTCCCTATTTATATTTAACTTTTGGATTTAAGAAAGCATAACTGATGTCAACAAGTAAATTAACTAATATATATATAATTGCTATAAATATCATACACCCCTGAATAATAGGATAATCACGTTTCATAATTGCATTTATTGCTAAAGAACCAACACCTGGAATATTAAATACAGTTTCAACAATCCATGTACCTCCAAGTAAAACTGCTAAGCTAAACCCAATTACTGTAACAACAGGAATTAACGCATTTTTTAGAGCATGTCTTACAATAACAATTTTCTCACGAAGACCTTTGTTTCTAGCTGTTCTAATATAATCTTGTCTTAAAACATCCAGCATAGCACTTCTCGTCATTCTAGCAATTAATCCACTTTGCATAAACCCTAAAGTTATTCCAGGTAATATTAGATATTTTATTACTCCAAATCCTACTTCTGCTATAGGTCTATATCCACATACAGGAAACCATCTCAATTTCACACTAAAGACTAACATAAGCATTAATGAAAGCCAAAAACTTGGAATTGATACTCCTGCCAAAGAAACCCCTATTGCAGTTTGGTCAACCCAACTTCTATGTTTAACCGCTGCAATTACTCCCATTGGAATTCCAATAAATAATCCTATTAATTGTCCTATTATAGCAAGTAAAAATGTAGGCTCTATTCTACTTAATATAGCTTCAGTTACTGGAACATTTAAAAACAACGATTTTCCAAGATTCCCTTTAACTATATTAGAAAGCCATAATACAAATTGAGTGTGTAATGGTTTATCAAGTCCTAACTCGCTATTTAATTGCATAACTTGCTCTTTTGTTGCAAAATTCCCCAGTATTACTCGCACAGGATCTCCTGGCATTATATGTGTAATTAAAAATGCAATAATCGATACTATTATAACTACAGGAATTAAAGATATTAATCTTTTTATAATATAGTTAAACAATATATATTCCTCCTAACATAAAGTGTAACTAAATAGTTGCATAAGTGATCTAATCCAGAAGCTGTAGAGTTCTTGTTTATAGCCTTAAGAGGGTACATACAAGAGCTCTTAGCTTTAGGATTAAGTCATACTCAAAAATAAACTAGTCATCTTACTCGTCCTTTTGATTCTTTTCGTCGTTACTCAATCGCTTACATACAGTTAGTATACTCGTGATTGAGTGCCTAGAAAATAATCAAAACTACTTCGTAACCTGAGTTACTTATTTTTTTCATATGCCTAAAAAGTATATTATAAGATTTTATGATGGCTTAGTAAGTAAGATAATATGGTATTTTATCTAAAATTTTGTCGCTCACTATAGAATTTAGTATATTTTGGTCAAATTGTCCAATAAAAACTTTTTATGTAAAATATCCTTATTATAGAAATTAAAAATAATCATTATTTTTTTTAATTCAAAAAGAGATGTTAATCTAAAATAATTAACATCTCTTTTTAATCCATCGTTTTATTTAGCTATTATCTCTACTCCATCTTCAGTTACAAGAAGTGTATGCTCCCATTGTGCTGAGAGTGACCCATCAGCTGTAAGTGCTGTCCACCCATTCTTTTTATCTATAAATATCTTATGGCTTCCAGCATTTATCATAGGTTCAATAGTAAATACCATACCTGGTACTAACAGTATACCTGTACCTCGTTTTCCAAAATGATATACAAAAGGTTCTTCATGAATACTAATTCCAACTCCATGCCCTCCAAACTCCCTAACTACAGAGTATCCATTACTTTCTGCATGTTCTTGAATTACAGCTCCTATATCACCTAAACAAGTTTTACACGGTTTGATTTCATCTATGCCTTTATATAAACACTCTTTGGTTACATCAACAAGCTTTCTAGCTTCATCACTCACATTACCAATTTGAAACATTCTTGATGCATCTGAGTAGTATCCATTGAGCATAGTTGTAGCATCAACATTTATAATGTCTCCCTCTTTAAGAATTGTATCTTTACTAGGTATGCCATGACACACCTCATTGTTAACTGATGTACAAATACTCTTTGGAAAACCATTATAATTAAGATCTGCCGGTGTTCCTCCACGAGATACTGTGTACTCATGAGCTATCATATTTATTTCTTCCGTACTCATTCCCGCTCTAATATTCTTATTTATTGCATCTAAAAGACCATTATTAATTTTAGCACTTTTTCTTATTCCTTCAATTTGCTCTTTGCTCTTAATCATCTTTTTTGTTGGAACTCTATATCCTTGTCGCTTTAAATTTTTTAATTTTTCATCAAAATCAATATGACACTTTTTATATTTTAGTCCACTACCACACCAACATTTATCATTTCTATTCAAGCTTATCCCCCCTCTTCGCTTAATAATCTCCCCCTCAATAAAACTATTTATAAATCACATTTACCATTTTGATTTTTATTTACTTTTTTATCTCTTTAATATTAGTTTTAAATTTTTCTATCTTATTATTTTTTTGAAGCTGATACATTTTTCCTTGGTATGAGTTTGTTTCTATAGTAACCTTTATTTGATCCTTAACTTCTTCAAAAGGTCTAATTTCACCTAATCTATCCATAACCTTTATTATATGGTATCCAAATTTAGTTTCTACTAAATCAGATATTTCTCCAGCTTTAAGTTCAAAAGTTGCCTTTTCAAACTCTGGAACCATAACACCTTTTCCAAAGTATCCAAGATTTCCTCCGTTACTTCCAGAAATAGTATCCTCAGAATATGCTTTAGCTAAAGATGCAAAGTCTTCTCCATTCTTAGCTCTTACTAATACATCCTCTGCTTTTTTCTTTGCTATTTTTTTATCTTGCTCAGATATAGGCTTCATATTATCGTCAACACTTTTAAATAATATATGAGAAGCTTTTGCCTCTTCTCTTTTGTATTGATCTTTATTTTTTTCGTAGTACACTTTTAGTTTCTCATCATTTAATTTTAAAGATAATATATAACTTTCTTTGTATTTAGATATTAATATATTTTTTTTAAGTTGATTCTTTAAGAATTTATCGTCTATATTATTTTCTTTTAAATACTTCTTAAATTCTTGATTTAATTCAAGTTGCGTTTTAAACTGTTTAAATTCCTCTTCTACAGCTTTATCCTCTACATTTATATTTTCCTTTTGAGCTGACTGATAAATCAATTCATCCTTAATCATATTATCAAGAACTTGCTCTTTTATAACTTCTATTACAGTTTTTCCTTTTTCAATTTCTACATTCCATATATCAGGTCCATATATAGCTTCAAAATTCTTTTTGTACATAGCCAAATTCTTTTCATATTCACTAACAGTTATCTCTTTATTATTAACCTTTGCCACTACATCCTTTGATTCTTTATAAGTAAATCCTGTAATAGAGAACACCATTAAAGCCATAAGTAGTGCTGCTATTATTTTTTTCATATATAACATCCTCTCACTTTTTTAAGGATATTATATCACTTTTTGTGATATATTTACAATTAACATAAAGGATTTTAGTTTTTACACTTTAATTTTATTCTTCCAGCATATTAAGTAACTTTTCAGTCAATTTACCATATAACGGATTAGCTCTATCTCTTGGACGCTGCATATTGACTTCTATTATTTCTTTAATTTGTCCGGGTTTATTCGACATAACAACTATTTTATCTGATAAATAAACTGCTTCATCTACACTATGAGTAACAAATAAAATAGTTTTCTTATTAAGCTCCCATATCTTTAAGAGTTCTCTCTGAAGTAGAATTCTAGTATATGCATCAAGTGCTCCAAAAGGTTCATCCATAAGAAGAACTTTAGGATTATTAACTAATGCTCTAGCTATTGCAACTCTTTGCTGCATACCTCCCGATAATTCATACGGATAAGCTTTTTCAAATTCTGCCATTCCTATAATATCTAAAAAGTGTCTAGATAGTTCTTCTCTTTCTTTTTTGGGTTTTCCTTCAAATTCTAGGCCTAATCCTATATTATCTAAAACAGTTCGCCACGGTAGTAATGAATAATTTTGAAATACCATACCGATATCCTTTGTAGGTTTTGTAAGCTTTTGATTATAATAATAAATATCTCCACTACTTGCATTTTCTAATCCAGAAATTAATCTTAATAATGTAGATTTGCCACATCCTGATGGTCCAACAATACATATAAAATCATTTTCATTAACATCCATATTTATAGTATCAAGTGCTTTAATATCAAATCCTTCTTGAGATTTAAAAATTTTTTCAACACGATCAATTTTTATACAAGTATTCAACTATATCTCTCCTTTATCTAGCTTTTCTCTCCCAAGAAAAATATTTTTTTTCTAATTTTCTAAAAATCCAGTCTAATCCTGCACCTACAAATCCAATACATATTATACCTGTGATTACAAGATCTGTTCTTGCAAGCTCATAAGAATGAGTAATTAAATATCCTACTCCCGAAAGACTTCCTGGAAGCATTTCTGCTGAAACAAGGCAAGCCCATGCAATTCCAAGACCTGTTCTCAATCCATTTACCATAGTTGGTGCAGCACCAGGTATTAGTGTTTTTAAAAAAATATCTTTTTCGCTAGCTCCAAGAACCTTTGCGGAGTCTATAAGAGTTTGCTTAACATTCTTAACTCCAAAAATAACACTTGTTAATACTGGGAAAAAAGTTCCCAAGGCTATTATAAATATCATAGATAACTTAAAATTATTTAAGTAAACATACATTGTACCTTGTTTTAATCCAAACAAGTTAGAAAGACTTGAAACCCCAAACCATCCAAGAACCAAAGGAACCCATGCAAGAGGAGGCACTGGTCTAAAAATGTTTATAAAGTTATCAAAAAGCTTATTAAATATCCCTTTATAACCCATCAATATTCCAAAAGGTACTGCTATAATTACTCCAGCACTATACCCTAATAAAACTCTTAATAGACTTACAAATATATTACTGGGTATCGACCCTAATCCAATGAAATTGTCTGTAGCATTTTTTAGGTTCCAAAAAACCTTACCAACTCCAGGTAATATAACCGGATTGTTTATAGACATCGACATAGTACTCCATATCATGATAAATGCAATAGGTACTAATGACTGTATAATAAAGCTTCTTATAGTTTTTTCCATTAAATTCACCTCACAAAAAATCTTCTGTCATTTAAGACAGAAGATTCTATTTTCTATTTATTTGCTTCTTCAGCATATTTAAATTCAAATACTTTTTCTTTTACTTCATCAAAATCTTTATTTTTTAATCTTCCGTTAAACTTATCCATTTTATCAAGTGCTGTATAATAAACTTTTATTCCATCAATCCACTTTTCTGTAGGATTAGTTGTATATGTTATTGTAGATGATTTAACTACATCTTCGTGAACTCCTATAACATTAGATAATACATCAGCTACATCTTCTTTATTTTTCATACAATATTTAGCATCATCTGTTATAAGTTGAACCATAGCATCGAATACTTCAGGATATTTAGACATAACTTCTTCTCTTGCTGAGAAAACACAGCAAGGGAAATTTTCCCATTTGCCTTTTGGAGGGAAGTCTTTAAGATTAAGAACTATTTTTCCTAGATTTTCATGCTCTGCTGCTTCAGGATAATGTGATGGTCCTACCCATGCATCTACCTGTTTACTTGTAAGAGATGGTAAAAGATTTTGAGATCCCTTTAAATCAATTAAAAGAACATCCGCTTCAATGTCATTAGGATTTTCAGTTACATTCAATCCTTCAGTTTTAAGAACAGATTCAAGAACGATTCTAGGACCACTTACAGGTGAATGATATCCTATTTTCACTGGTACATCTGATTTTTGTATATATTTTTTAACTTCTTCCCAACCATAAAAATCTTTATCTGGACCAAAAACAAGACTAACACCATCTGTTTGTATAGGGCAAAGAATTTTAACATCTGTTCCTTGATCATATGCTGAAAGCATAGCCGTATTTGAACAAACCGCAGCATCTAAATGACCTTGTCCCATTAACGTAGCAGCTTCTGATCCACCTTTTGTAGGTACAAAGTTAAATAAAGCTAACTTTTTACCATTTTTCATCAGTTCAAATTGCTGTTCTGATATAGGATTAAAGTATATATCATTCTCTTTAAAATTTTCTGTTTTATGTAGTGGTATATTCATTATACCTGTATGTAACTCATTTCCCCAAGAAACTGATATAGTCGGTATTTCTTCCTCTACATTTTTTCATTACTTTGGTTTTGACTTGTACTGCCGCACGCAGTTGTTAATAAAATAATCATAGTTAATATAATACCCAAAAAGTTTTTTTTCAACATAAACCCCTCCTTAATTATAGAAAATAAAAGTATATTTGTTAAAAATTTTAACAATATTGTCATATCAAATTATAATATAATTAGTTGTTTATGTGAAATTCATTTTTTTATATTTAACTTATCAGTTATCGAATAATTTTATCCATAATATAACAATTTCCTTAAGCATAAAAAAATAGATATTAATTTAAAATAATTAACATCTATTTTTATCATGTATTTTTTATTCACTATTTTATTTACCTATTATCTCTACTACATCTTCAATTACAAGAAGTGTGCGTTTCAATTATAATATTTTTACAATTTCAATCAATCCAGCAAACCTATTATTTCTGACTGATCTACAAAAAAACCTATTTTTACTCCCTCATGTGTATTTTTAATATAATACTCAAATCCATGACGCTCCAATATTTCTTTTATTAGATGTAGACCTAATCCAGTCCCACCTAAAGCTTTATTTCTAGATTTCTCAACACGATAAAAAGGCTCCCAAATTTTTTGTATATCTTCTTCTGGTATCATAGCTGGTGTATTCTCTATTGAAAATTTAAGTATTGAATAATCACGCTCAATTCTGATAGATATATTACCATTCTCAGGCGTGTACTGTATAGCATTATTCAGAAGATTACTTATCACGCTCTCTATTTTTTCTTCATCAGCTCTAATAAAATCTTCAGATAAATCTAACTCTACCTCTAAATTTTTATTTTTAATAAGAGGTTTCAACTTGTCATAAACCTTTAATATAACATCAGAAAGTTGGAATATTTCTTCTTTGAAAGGCAAATCTCCAGATTCAATTCTAGATATTTCAAGCAAATCATGAGTAAGTTGGCTCATATTATCAATTTCTTTAAGTATATTCCTGTAATTTATATCATCTTCACGATTATAGACCCCATTCATCAAACCTTCACTAATGCCTTTTAATATAGTTAACGGTGTCTTCAATTCATGAGAAGAATGTGCAATAAATCTCTTTCTGAATTCTTCCATTTTTTCCTTTAGCTCAATATCTTCTTTTAATTTAGAATTTGAATTTCTTAAATCATTAAGAGCTACTTCTAATCGATTCGATAGATTATTTATATTGTCTGCCAATTCCTCCAGCTCATCATTTGTATGTATCTCACATTTATCCGTAAAGTCCAAATGAGACATATCCTTAGTTATTTTATTTAGATGCAAAAGTGGCTTTGCTATTCTTTTTGAAAAAATATATGAAGCAACCATAGCTATAAATATAGCCACTATCAAAATAAACATAGAAAACTTGTTCATAATAATTGTAGCCTCATTAATTGATTGCAAGGAACTTGTTGCAAATAGAATGAGAGGTTTTTTATTTTTTAAATACAAAGGACTAACAAAAAACATATTCTGTGTACCAGTATCTACATCTGATTTAATATAAATAATCCCTTCAGAAGATTCAAATATTTCTTTTACACCTTCTCCTTCTTGTAATTTTAGTACCATTTCATTAATAAGCAAGTCATTTCTATAGCTAATACCTTGAAATTCATTTTCATATATATTAGCATCAATGATTTTAGCTTCTATGACTTTATCATCTTCATAATAATAATCATCGCCCAGATTTTCCAAATATAAGTCCTCTTCATAGTTACTATCATCTAATTGTTGATTATAATTAAATCCACAATAAAATTCTTTGCCGTCTATTTTAATGTATTGTGGGTATATTGTACTTTCTAATTTTTCATACCAAAAATCCTCAACAGTGATTTTTTCGTTCATGTTTAATGCTTCACTAAAATTATTGTTTTCTAAAAAACCATCTAAACTAATTTCATAAATTTCACGATTTTCATTTTCTATTAATAAATATGATCCTTTTGACTCACTGATTAATCCATATTGTATAGAACCATAAATATTCGATATACCAATTGGTATATCATTCTCTATGGAAAAAATATTGATTATTTCTTCAATCCTGTTATCTGAAATTTCTTCAACCTCTAGTTTAGCAATAAGAGATTCAACATTCTCATAAACTAATCTCTCCTTATTAAATAAATAGAAGCTTTCTAATAAAAAGCATTGAAATCCAAATTGCAAAAGTAAAATGACAAGTACTACACCTACTGTCATACCAAAGAGCTTATAAAAAATCTTATTTTTCATTCACTCACCTCAAATTTATAGCCCACTCCAAAAATAGTTCTAATATAGAAAGATTTTTCATTCATAGCTTTTCGCAATTTCTTTATATGATTATCTACTACTCTAGTATCACCAAAATAATCATTCCCCCAAATTTCTTCTAACATCTTCTCTCTACTCAATACAATACCTTCATTAGAAATTAAGTACCATAAAATATCGAAGCATTTTAGAGTGAGATTAACTTTGTCATCATTGATAAACACTTCTCTAGACAGTTTGTTGACCTTAATATCTTTTCTTATAATAAGTTCTTGATTTTCATTCTTCCCATTATACTTTTTACTTATTAGTTTCTTAGCTCGAGCTACTAATATAGCAGGGCTAAATGGTTTTTTTACATAGTCATCTGCATTAAGTTCAAACCCCATTAATTCATCATCTTCATCTCCACGTGCTGTTAATATTATAATGGGGATATCCGATTTCTTTCGAATGCGTCTACATACTGCCCAACCATCTAATTTAGGCATCATAATGTCAAGTATCACTAAATCAAATTCATCTTTTGAAAATTTGTCTATCCCCTCTTGCCCATCTGAAGCTTCAACTATAGAAAATCCCTCTGCCTTAAAAAAATCATTTATTACTTTACGTATTCCAATTTCATCTTCTATGACAAGCACCTTATGATTCATATAATTTCCTCATTTCTATAATATTAATTAATATATATTATAGCATTTCATTTAAACATAATTAAGAGGAACTCTAATATAGAATTCCTCTTAATTAAATAATTTACTCTAATTTCTACTTTTTATAATCAAAGTCTTCATCATCCCAATCTTCATCTTCTAATTCTTCCCAGTTTACATCATCAAAGTCACCCTCATCAAAATACTTTACTAAAATTTCATCAAATTCTTTCCATATTTTATCTGCTTTATCAAACTCCTCTGATTCTTCAAATTTAACAGCTTCTTTAAGTAAAGATTCCATCTTAGCTAAATCAGCTTTATCAATATCACCAATCTCCTTTTTTAATTCATCTAACATTTCATCTACTGATAATAACTCAAAATCTTCTACATACTTAAAGAATACTTTATCAAACTTTTCCCATACTTTAACTGCTTCTTCATATTTCTCAGATTTTTCTAATTTCATAGCATCTTCATAAAAAGCTTTAAGTTTTTCTAAGTCTGCCTTTTCAATATTTTTAACTTCAAAGTCTTCTTGAATCTGTTTTAAGTACTCATCAGCAGATAATACCTTAATCTCCTTATCTGCATATTTAAAATATATTTTATCAAACTTTTCCCATACTTTAAGTGCTTCTTCATATTTCTCAGACTTTTCTAATTCCACAGCATCTTCATAAAGTTTTTTAAGTTTTTCTAAATCTGCCTTTTCAATATCTCCAAATCTATCTTCCATTTCTTTCAAGAACTTATCAGCTGTTAATATCTCGATCTGGTCTGCATATTTGAAAAATATTTTATCAAACTTTTCCCATACTTTATTTGCTTCTTCATATTTCTGAGACTTTTCTAATTTTATAGCATCTTCATAAAAAGCTTTAAGTTTTTCTAAATCTGCCTTTTCAATATCTTTAAATTCATCTTGCATATCTTTTAAAAACTCATCCCAAGATAAGAATTCACTATCTTTAAAATCTGTTTCATTATAGTCTTTTACATTTACAGTATTTAGGTTTTTTTCGATATTTACAATATTTTTCGTAGTTCCCTGTGGATTAGCAAATCCCATAGATGATGAAAAAACTAAGATTGCCATCGCCATAAATGCACTTTTAAATTTTCTATTCATATTAATCTCTCCCTTTGTTTTAATTTTTATTGTGATTATATTTTAGCAAAGAGATGTATTCATCAAATATTCTACTTGTGTCTTTTTTGTATCTTTTTTATTATTCTTTTATATAAGTACCTACTATTTCACCATAATATAATACATGATAGTCATCATTTGAATATTTCTTCTCTTTTATTTCACTATCAATCATACATTTAGGATCCATTTCTTGTTTGTAAACTATTTTACATTCAATGTGAAGATCACATTCTTCTATTATAGGTGAATTTATATTTTTGCTATCTACTGCATGTATATTAGATTCTTCGAACTTATCTATATCTCTACCTGATTTAGTTCCACATATACTTAATGCTTCTTTTAACTGACCTTTTAGTGGAAAACTTACAGAAAAATCCTTAGCATTTTCTATTAATTCATATGTATGTCTTGAATATCTTACCATAGCAGTAAAAACAGGCTTATTCCACATAAAGCCTATATTTCCCCAAGCTATTGTCATTGTGTTTACATTTTCTTCATTATCTTTGACATTTAAAAATGCTCCCTTTTGAAGCTGTTCTAAAATTTCTTTAGATAATTCATTGTATTTTATTTCCTTCATAAAAATCACTCCTCAAATTTAATCTATATTAAATTTACCACACATGGACCACTCTAAGAAACATATTTTAAAATATTTTTTAATCGTACCTATTCCATCATATTCTTCTCTACCTTTTCCTCCTCTAAAAATCTAGACTTCTTTATATAGATGCACTAAAAAAGAGCCTTTAGAATTTACTCTAAGGCTCTTTTCTTAATTTTGAATACAGGAATACCAGTAAAAATTCCTTTTATTTTCTTATAATACTTTTTGTAATGCATCTATAAATTTTTCAGTTTGCTCTTTAGTTCCTATACTAACTCTTAACCAGGTTTTCAACTCCCAAAAATATCCTGGTCTAACTAAGATTCCTTTTTTGAGCAATTTTTCAAATACTACCTTTGAATCAACTCCAGTATTTACAAATATAAAGTTTGAATTAGATTTTATATACTCCATATCGTTTTCTTCAAAGTATTTTTCCATCTTGCTCATACACTCATAATTAAGTTCTACAGTTTTATTTATATGATCATCATAATTTAACGCTCCTATTCCTGCAGCTTGAGCTAATCTATTAACATGAAATACCATTTTCATTTTATTCATAGCTTTAGTTATTTCACTTGATGTAAGTAAATATCCAATTCTCAAAGATGCAATTCCTGCGACTTTTGAGAATGTTCTCAGTATAATAGTGTTCGGTCTTTTTCTTAGTATTTCTAAAGAATCTGGATACTTATCATTCTTTATAGCATACTCATAATATGCTTCATCAAACACTAAAACTACATCTTTTGGAGTGTTTTTTACTAAATAATCAATATCATCTTTTGTCATTATATTTCCAGTTGGATTATTTGGATTGCATATATAAATTAATTTTGTTTTATCATTAACTTTTTGAATAAATTTATCGAAATCATGCTTATAATCTTTAAGCTCTATTTGATGAGCAACACCTCCCATAAAAAGAACTTCACTTGCATATTTTCCGAATGTAGGCTTAGCCATTATAGCCTCGTCGCCTTCATTTATAAAAGTTTGAGCTATTATCTTTAAAAGTTCCTCCCCACCATTACCTACAACTATATTCTCATGCTTTAGATTGTATTTTTCACATAATTTATCTTTTAACTTAGTACAGTTAGGATCTGGATATATATGTATACTATCTAATTCTTTCTTAATCTCTTCAATGGCCTTTGTAGATGGTCCTAACGGATTTTCATTAGATGCAAGTTTTTCGATATCCTCAAGGCCTAGTTCTTTCTTTAGTTCATCTACAGACTTCCCAGGTATATAAGGTTTTATAGAAGCTACTTCTTTTCTAAATAGATTTTTACTCATAATTCCAACTCCTTATTTTTACATTATATAGATTTAAATATTCATAATATCATTTATATTCACAAATGCCATCATAGCCATAACATATCCATAAATTCCAAATCCGCAAATTTGCCCAATACATATAGGAGCAGTTACAGATTTTCTTCTATATTCTTCTCTTGCATGAATATTACTTATGTGAACTTCAATAGTTGGTATTTGTACTGCTTTTAATGCATCATAAATTGCTATACTATTATGAGTGTATGCAGCAGGGTTTATTATAAACATTTAATTATTCTATTTACAACTTCATTTAATTCTATATCATTGATTATCTCACAGTTACAGTATTTCTTATAAAGGGAATATCTTTGTTTAAATAGGTTATAAATTTTCTCTTTTCCTTCTTTTAATAAAGGACGTGAACTTATATCAACATCAGCGATTATATCTTCTATAGGTCTGTTGATAAATATTATTATTCCATTTTTATTAAGCATTTCTATATTTGAATATGATTTTACTACCCCTCCTCCAGTAGATATAACTGTAGAAAGCTTACCACTTACCTCTTTTACTGCCTTACTTTCAATTTTTCTAAAATAATCTTCCCCATAATTAAATATCTCTGTAATGCTTCTTTCTTCTTTTTCTTCTATATATTTATCTATGTCAATAAACTCCATACCTAATTTCTCAGCTAAAATATTTCCTATACTTGTTTTTCCACATCCAGGCATTCCTATAAGGACTATATTTTTATTTATCTTTTTCATTCATTCTTACCACCTTGCAATATTGAATTAATTCTATAATAAATCTTATCATAGATAACACTATCAATTTCTATGTTATTCCATAATTCTTGTGATTTTACAGCTTGACCTATCAACATATACAGCCCATTTATAGATACTACTCCTAATTCTTTTGCATATTTTAAGAATAAGGTTTGTGTAGGATTGTATATCAAATCAACTGCTACTTTAAATTTTGACATATCTTCTTTATTAATAAGAGAAATATTTGTATTAGGATGCATCCCACATGGTGTACAATTTATTATCATATCTGTTTCTTTTAAAGATTTTATTTCATTGTATGATATTAATCTAAAATTCTTAAATTTCTCATCCACTTTACTAATATCTCTACTTACTAATACAATATCCTTTATTTCTTTATCTAAAAGATATTGAACTACAGCCTTTGAAGCTCCTCCCGTTCCAAGTATTACGGCAGTTTTACCCTTAATGGTAATATTATATTTATTCAGCATTATTCCAAAACCATAATAATCAGTATTATAGCCAATAGTTTTATTATCTTTAAAGCATATTGTATTTACTGCTCCTATTTTATTAGATTCTATTGATACATCATTTAGATATTTCATTATATCAACCTTATACGGTATAGTAACATTTACTCCTTTTGCTTTTAATGCTTTTAATCCATATACTGCATCTTTTAAATGTTCATTATTAACTTCAAATAAGTTATAATACGCATTTATACTTAACTCTTTAAATATTATTGAATGTATTATAGGAGAAAAACTATGACCTAATTTTTCTCCTATAAGCCCATATAAACTACTCAAAGAAATCCCCCTAACTTTTTATATCTTATTTGATTTGTAATTTCCAAGTAATTTAAAATATATACTCTCTTTTTCAATTAATTTAATTGTTTTTTTTATCACTTCATCTCTTAAAGATCCTTCAAAATCTAGATAAAAGAAATATTCCCATGATTTATCAATAATAGGCCTTGATTCTATTTTCATCATGTTCAAATTGTTTTGAGCAAAATACTTTAAAATACTAAAAAGAGTACCTGGTTTGTGTGAAATAGAAAACAATATGCTAATTTTATTACAATCATTACTTACTTCAATATTTTTACCTATTATGATAAATCTTGTATAGTTACTTTGATTAAAATTTATGTTAGATTCGAGTATATCTAAATCATATAATTCTGCCGCTTTTTTGCTAGATACAGCAGCTTTGGTTTTTGAATTTTTATCCTTAACAAATTTTGCACTAATAGCTGTATTAGTATAAGGAATTAACCTCCAATGAGGATATGCTTTGAAAAATTCACTGCTCTGTTGAAACGCTTGAGAATGTGAATATACCTCTTTTATATCTTCTATTTTAGTACCTTTAGTTACTAATAAGTTATGATCTACTTTTAAACATTTCTCTCCTATTATATAAAGCCCATATTTACGTAATAAATCATATATTTCTGATATTCCCCCAGTAGAGGAGTTTTCAATAGGAAGTACTCCATAATCTATATCATTATTTTTGACTGCTTTAAAAACATCTTCAAATTCATTTAAATTTTTAGTTTTAGTATTTTCTCCAAAATATTCTTTAAGAGCTTGTTCACTAAAAGATCCCCTAATTCCTTGAAAACCTACTATACATCTATTTTTATCACTTCTATCAGTATAATTTTTGAATTGTTCTTCTTGAATTGATCTACTAATATTCATAATGTTTTTTAAAAACTCATGTGTTGATTTTTGAAAAAGTTCATTTTTTATATGATCAGTATTTTTACTTAAAACTTGTTCTTCTCTGGATATATTCAATATTGGAAGATTATTTTCATATTTATATTTAACTATACTTAATACTTTTTCCATCCTTTTTTCAAACAACCTAATAAGTTCTTTATCTATACAATCAATCTCTTTTCTTAAATTATCCATTGTACCCCCTCCCTTTCTATCACTATGTCTAACAAAGATAGAGCACAAGCAGCTTCAATAACTGGAACTACTCTTTGTACAATACATGGATCATGGCGTCCCGTTACATTTATTTGTATATTTTCTTTTTTGGATATATCAACTGTTTTCTGTGCTTTTCCTATTGAAGGAGTAGGTTTAAGTGCCGTTCTAAATATAATAGGCATACCATTTGTAATTCCACCAAGTATTCCTCCATTATTATTTGTATAGGTTTTAACTTTATCTTCATCTATAAAAAATTCATCATTAGCCTCCGAGCCTTTCAATTTAGTGATATCAAATCCTGCTCCAAATTCAACTCCTTTTACTGCTGGAATAGAAAATAATATATGTGCAAATTTACTTTCAATTGAATCGAAAAATGGCGAACCTACTCCTACTGGGAAATTTATTATTGCCGTTTCTATTATTCCTCCTACAGAATCCTCTTCTTCTTTTTCTTTTAAAATTAATTCTTTCATTTTTATACCTATTTCATCATCAATAACAGGAAAGTCTTTTTTTGCTATTTTTTTCAAAAATTCACCTTCAAAATCTACCCAATCAAAATATTCTTCATTTATATTCCCTATGCTTTTTATGTGACTTCCAATTATCACATCTTTTTTTTCTAAAATTTGCTTTGCTATTGCTCCTGCAAATACTAATGGTGCGGTTAATCTTCCTGAAAAATGTCCTCCCCCTCTATAATCATTAAAACCTAAGTACTTTACATATCCCGTATAATCGGCATGACCAGGTCTCATAACATTTTTTATAGCTTCATAATCTTTAGAATGTTGATTCGTGTTATATATAATAGTACATATTGGTGTTCCTGTTGTTTTATTGTTAAAGTACCCACTTAATATATCAAACTCATCACTTTCTTTTCTTGCTGTAGATAATTTATTCTTACCTGGTGCTCTTCTTTGCATCTCATTGTTTATATAATTAAAGTTTAATTCTATACCAGCAGGAAGACCATCTATAACTATTCCTATAGCTTTTCCATGAGACTGACCAAAAATTGAAAATTTTATATTATTCCCCCATGTTCCACTCATCTATTTTTCCTCCTAGGTTTTTGAAATCACTCCAAAATGTTGGATAAGATTTTTTTACAACATCACTATTTTGTATAATAACAGGGTCATTGCATTTTATTGAAGCAATGGCTAAAGCCATTGCTATACGATGGTCATTCCAACTATCAACTGTTCCACCTTTTAACAGTTCTTTTCCATTGATTAATAATCCATCTTCTAATCCTTTAATATCTGCACCCAACTTATTCAACTCTGTACTAATCGCTTTTAATCTATCTGATTCTTTTATCCTAAGTCTAGCTGCATTAATTATTTTTGTAGTTCCAGTACTTAAAGACCCTAATGTTGCAAGTATTGGAATAAGATCTGGACACTGAGAAGCATCGATTACTATTCCCTCTGTTCTTGATCTTTTAACTTTAACAAATTCATTATCTATAGTTATATCTGCTCTCATATTTTTTACTATATCTAAAATGGCTTTATCTCCTTGAAGAGAATTAACATTCACATCAATGCATTTAATATTATCTCCTAGTATTCCTGCCACAATCCAAAAGGCTGCTTGAGAAAAATCTCCCTCAACCCTATAATCATTAACCTCGTATTTTTGATTTCCTTTCATATAAAACTCTTGATAATTATTATTTTCTATTTTTATAGAAAATTTATCTAAAACATCAATTGTTAAATCAAGATATCCCTTTGACTCAAGAGGATTTGTTATTACTATTTTAGAGTCTCCATTAAGCATTGGTAATACAAACATAAGACCAGTAATAAACTGGGAGCTTATATTTCCTTTCATTTCAAAAGTTCCTGGTTTGAATATTCCATTAACAGTTAAAGGTAATTTTTTATTATCATTTAAATATTGTATGCCCTGTTTTTTGAATATTTCATAGTAAGTATCAAGAGGCCGTTCTACAAGTTTTCCTTTACCAGTAAAAGTTATATTTTCTCCAATTAAGCAAGCCATTGGTATAAAAAATCTTAATGTAGAACCAGATTCTTTGCAATCAATTTGATCATTTATTAACGAATATGAGTTGGATCAATCTTACTTGTATCTCCAAGTAAACCTAAAACAGTATAATTACTTCCTATTACTTCATGTACTTTGCATCCTAAACTTTCCATTTTAACTTTAACTTTTTCAATTTCACTTTGTGGTGTTTTTGGTTTCATAATAATGACCATATTAACTACCTCCTTGAATTTTTATATACAAACACAAAATACTTCATTATTCTCATAAAAAAAGAAGACCCATCTAATGAGTCTTCTTTATGTTTGTACATATTGATAAAAAACACATTTATAATCAATGTATTTTTTACCAATATGTACAAATACGCAATACTTTTTTATTCTCATTAGAAAAACAATTTTTTATTTTTTTGTAAAACAAATATCCAGCGCTATAAAAGTAAAAATAGCTCCAGCTAAAAAAATAAAATTTAAATTGATTTACATTTGACTTTCTAACAAGTTTTTTCATTTCACATTCCTCCATAATAATTTTATTTTAAATTCTTAACTTTCATAAAAAAGAAGACCCATCTAATGAGTCTTCTTTTTGTCTGTATCTATTAATAAAAAACACATTTACGAGCAATATATTTTTTACTAATATATACAAATACATAATACTTTTTTATTCTCATTAGAAAGATAATTTTTTATTTTTTTGTAAAACAAATATCCAGCGCTATAAAAGTAAAAATAGCTCCAGCTAAAAAAATAAAATTTAAATTGATTTACATTTACCTTTCCAACAAGTTTTTTCATTTAGAATTCCTCCTTTCAAATAATATTTTATTAATAGTAATTTCGTTATTTTTCATAATTGTATCAAATTTCAGAAAAATGTCAACGCAAATATAATAAATTTTACATTTTTTTATTTTTAGTGCAAAAAAGCACAAAATAATACCTTTATATACAATTGGGATTAGTTTCCTATTTTAATTATTTGTACTTATTTGATTATATTTAAATTTATTCAATTCTAAATTCTCCTTTTATCATAACTTTACCTTTTCCACCTACTGAAACATTTATATTATTTTCATCTCTTTGATCAGCTCTAATTTCAATGATACAAGGCAGATTAACTATATTTCCTTGTTCTGCTTTTAAGCTTATATGCTTTTGATTGAAATATTTATTTCTTAACAAATATGCACCTAATGCTGAATTTCCTACTCCACACCCTGGATCTTCAATTCCATTTCTAGGGCATATATTTCTTGTATGTATATTAAACTTTTCACTATATGTT
>NZ_JAOASI010000075.1 GCF_025210165.1 Tepidibacter sp. | reverse complement strand
GATGAAGATATATCAAGAATTAAGTCTTTAGCATTTGGATAATATAACCATACATTTGAAGTTAAGAGGATATTTTTTTGTTAAAATCAATTTACCATATTAAGTAAATTGATTTCAACTAGCACAATAGATTAATTAATAAAACAAAGCATAGTAAATAAAAGATAAATATAAATTTATAAAGGAGGTAAAAATGAAAAATATTTCTAATTATGATGCTGAAAAGTATAAAAATGAAAAATATTTTAAAGAAGCTGATGGGATATACAAAGTTAAGAATGAGTTTGTTACATCTTTGATTTTTGAACAAGAACCAAAATTAGGTGAAGGTGATTCACCTATAAATATCTCTCAATATCCATTAGAAGATATATTAGATAAGTTTTGTACATATATATCAGACTTTTACGAAGAGTTAAATAAAAATAGTCATACTACTTGCTATTATGAATTTGCTTCATCTGATATTGAAAATATAAAGAATTTACGCAGTGTAATTGGAAAACATGTTTATAATATAACGAAAAATATAGATGGAACAGAATATGAGGAATTAATTATTGAATAGACAAATTCTAATTTTCTAAAAAGAGAGTGAGTGAAAATTAGTGATGCATACATTGGATTTCTTAGCATATGTTTAGAAGTCAAAGGATATAATATCAGTACTTAGGAAGTATTTTATTATCTTTTCCTCATTTTACTGTACGATGGAGGAATATAACTGATGGATATTATAAAAATTTCAAAGCATATTGCAATTATGATGGATGGAAATGGACGATGGGCAAAAAGAAAATTTATGCCCAGAACATTTGGACATAGGCAAGGTATCAAAACATTAGAAAATATATGCAAAGATACATATGATTTAGGTGTAGAATATTTAACAATTTATGCTTTTTCAACAGAGAATTGGAGCCGTCCAAAAGATGAAATTATACGTACAACTAAAAAGATAGCATTAAAATGTTTAAATAACAAGTTAGATGTTTCAAGGATTAATGAAGATTTATTCGCTTCATATATGGATACCTGTGATATTCCTGAACCAGATTTATTCATTAGAACGGGAGGAGAAAAAAGATTATCTAATTTTTTACTTTGGGAAATGGCTTACACAGAATTATATTTCGTTGATGTATTATGGCCAGACTTTAAAAAAGATGACTTGGAAAAAGCAATTTATGATTTTTCTAAAAGAGATAGAAGATATGGCAATGTAATTGAGTAATTAAGTTATATAATAGCAATTGTATTAAACAGTAAATTTAATGCACAATCTTCTTAATATGAGTAATAGGGAAAGCCTAAAATAGTTTCCCTTATTGATTATATATACATATGACGAAGCATGTTTGTCGATTTATAATTATATCATTTTAGATAGATTAAGGAATATTGGTAAATATACAAATTTCAAATAAAAAACTTACGTTGTAGTATGCACGGAGAATTGTACCACAAATAACTGTGGTTAATTCTATGGAATTAACCCAACTAATCAATATCAATTAAAAAATGATCAAACTAGAGAGTATCTAGCTTGATCGTTTTTCTTTAATTGGGATTGTCATTTTCATCTCAAACCAATCATATTCAACATTTTCAAGATAAAACATTTCAAATTCATCTTCTCTTCCAGCATAAAGGTTTTTTATTACTGGACTATTTTCAATAGTGTTTAATTTAATTTGCATATCCTTTTCAATAACTACGTCGCCACTTACTCTTAGCGTTGATGACTTTTTAGACTTTGCTATCCATTCTGCATAAGGATTAACTTTTAGCTGGCTGAAAGTTCTTCTTTTGTTTGATGTTCCGAAAAATATTTTATTATCTTCAGTAATCATAATACCAAAGCCTCTAACTCTAGGTTTTCCATTCTTATCTGTTGTAGCTAAAAAACCCATAGGATTTTCTTTAATAAAATTTAAATATTTACGCATAAGATACATCTCCTCTTTTTTGTTTTTATATGTTTAGTTAATATTTTTGCCAGTAATTTTTTTAACTCTCTTGAATTTAAAGAGTATTTGTATTAACTATTGTATAGAAAAGAAATATAATATACAATGGTTAATAAAAGTGGTAGTGACATATAATAGTCATATTGATGATTATTGTTTATTAAACAGGAGGAAATGATGAATAAAAAAACAGATTTAAGAATAATACGGACGAAAAAATCTATAAAAAAAGCATTTTTTGATTTGCTTAAAAAGAAGAACTATAATAAAATTACTATTCAAAATATTGCAGAAGGAGCAGTGATTAATCGAAACACTTTCTATTTACATTATTTAGATAAAGATGATTTGCTCGATCAACTAAGTAATGAATGTTTGAATAAATTGAAAGGAAGTATGAAGTCTAGTAATAATATTGATACAATTAATGATTTAGGCTATGATGATTTTTATGAACTAAATAAGAAGGTTTTTGAAACTATTCAAGAAGATTTTGATTTCTATAAGGTGATTCTAGGAGATGAAAGTATACCTTACTTATCTATAAAATTCACAAATATTATAAAGAATCATATGAATGAAGGATTAGATAAATCTGTTTCAGTAAAAGAGAATAGAGATGTAGATAATAGAATAATCTATATTGAATATATGGCGGCAGGACTTATAGGAGTCATTCGATTTTGGATTAATAATAGGAATAAGTATTCAATAGAAGAAGTATCAAAAATAGTTGTTAATATGTACTCGGAAGATATACTAGAGTTACTAAAACGTAGCTAGAACTCGAAAATAGTCGTTGCAGTATCTACAGATAACCGTACCATAAATAGAAAAAGGGTATACTGTATTTTCAATATATTTAGTTTCTGAACTGAGAAGATATAAACTGTAATTTACTTAGTAATATTTATATAATATAGTAATTTTTGAAAAATTACTGATAGTTTAATCGGTTTCTCAATTAGTGTAAAACTTCACAATTACAAATTATTTTATTTGAAATATAAAGAATAAATGTTATAATTTAATGCACAATTGTAAAATATTATGTAATATTAAGGAGAGATTACATTGAATAACATATCACATGAGGAACAAGTTATAAATAAAGACTCCGTTTCACTTAATTCTTATGAAGAAATGGCTGAATATTATTTTAAATATGTAGATACAAAACCATTCAATGCCTACTATGAAAGACCTGCAACTATATCATTACTTCCACAAGTTAGAGGTAAGAAAGTTTTAGATGCAGGTTGTGCGGCAGGGTGGTATACTAAATGGTTATTAGAAAAGGGTGCAAGTGTAATAGCATTAGATTGTAGTCCAAATATGATAGAAATGGCTAAAAAAAGAGTTGGAAATAAGGCGAAAATTATAAGAGCTGATTTAAATGAGCCGTTGCATTTTATTGAGGATGAATCTATAGACATTATTTTATCATCATTGACACTTCATTATATTAAAAATTGGAATGTAGTAATGAGAGAATTTAATAGAATCTTAAAAAAAGATGGACAACTTGTTATATCTATTCATCATCCGTTTATGGATTTTACAGTATTTAATAAAGAGAATTACTTTTTAACAGAATTATTAGACGATGAATGGAACACTAACAATGGAAAGGTAAAAGTACAATTTTATAGAAGACCTTTAAGTGAGATTATCAACTCTATTATTGATGCCGGATTTATGATAGAAAAGCTGTTAGAGCCTATGCCGACAGAACAATTCAAAATCGCACAGCCTAACATGTATGATAGATTAACTAAGAACCCTCAATTTTTATTTATAACGAATAGGAAATTATATTCTTCTTTAACTTATGGATAAATATAATTTTCGTTATGAGTTTCAAAAAAGTCTACATTGAAAATCTTTATAAGGAAGACTTTTTTATATTATTTAACTTCTACAATCCATCCTTCTGGAGCTTTAACATCTCCAAATTGGATTCCGTAAAGTGTATTATAAAGTTTCTTAGTTACAGGACCGACTTCTGTTTCACTATAGAATACGTGAAGATTATCTTTATAATCAATTCCTCCAATAGGAGTTATAACAGCAGCAGTACCACATGCACCAGCTTCTTTAAATTCATCTAGATTTTCTACAGGTACATCTATTTCTTCAACTTCCATCTCTAAATATTCTTTAGCTATGTGCATTAGTGAATATTTAGTTATACTAGGTAATATAGATGGAGACTTAGGAGTTATAAATTTATCATTTTTTGTTATTCCAAAGAAGTTAGCAGCTCCAACTTCCTCTATCTTAGTATGAGTTGCTGGGTCAAGATATATACAATCTGCAAATCCTTTTTTAACAGCTTCTTCGTGAGCAAGTAAACTTCCAGCGTAGTTTCCTCCGACTTTTGAAGCTCCAGTTCCCCAAGGTGAAGCTCTATCATAATCAGCTATTGTAAAGTTTACAGGAGTCATTCCACCTTTAAAGTAAGGACCTACAGGAACACAGAATACGCAGAATATAAATTCTGGAGCAGGTTTAACTCCTAGATTATCTCCAACACCTATCATGAAAGGTCTTAAATAAAGTGTTGCTCCAGTTCCATGAGGTGGAATATAAGCTTCATTTGCTTTAACAACTTGAATACAAGCATCTATAAACTTCTCTTCAGGTATTTCGGGCATAAGAACACGTTTGCAACTGTCATTCATTCTTTTCGCGTTTTGATCGGGTCTGAAAAGTTGGATTTTTTCTTCTTTTGTACGATAAGCTTTAAGACCTTCAAAACATTGTTGTCCATAATGAAGAGCAGTAGAAGCTTCACTTATAGAAAGTTTGTTATCTTCAATTAAACTTCCATCATCCCATTTTCCATCTTTCCATCTTGATACATAACGAAATTCAGTTTTTATGTAGCTAAATGCAAGATTGTTCCAATCTATATTTACAGATTTACTCATTAAAATACCCCCTATTTTTAATAAAAGTTAAAACTTAAATACAATATGACAACAACTTCATTATAACATAAGAAACTAAAAAAAAGATAATTCTAAATTTTTAGAATTTAAGTATTTATCTAAGAAAACGGTTTTCTCATCGATATAGTTGAAAGTTATCTTGGGATTTTCGTAAATGAGATCGGTTTATTGACATGACTTATATGGGAATAAGTCAATTAATTGATAATTCGGTCGATTGACAATTTTCGATAAACGGTGTAAAGTAGTAAAAAAGGTAAAAAAAGTTATAGGTTCTATGTTAAGAAAGTTATATTTGCACTATTTTTAATAAACTGAAGAGTAGTATCAAAAAATTAATAATATTAGTTAAAAAATAAACAAAATTTTATGATTAAAGGAGATATTATACGAGGAGGTAAGCAAAAGTGACATTAGATTCTAAAGAATTAAAAAAAAGAATAGTTGGTTATAGAAGAGATTTTCACAAGCATGCTGAAGTGAAATGGACAGAATTTAGAACATCATGTAAAGTTGCCCAGAGGCTTGTAGAATTAGGGATTGAAGTTAAAATGGGGCTTAATATTGTAGAAAAAGGATTACAGTTTAGTTTTCCTTCAGAGGAAGTTATACAAAGAGAAATTCAAAGGGCTATTGATCAGGGAGCTAATGAAGAAATAGTTAGGCAAATGGACAATATAACGGGTGTTGTAGGTATCATAGACACAAAAAAAGAAGGACCAGTTGTTGCATTTAGATTTGATATGGATGCATTAACAATTGTTGAATCAAATGAAGATAAACATTTCCCTAAGGAAAATGGATTTCGTTCAATAAATGAGGGATATTGTCATGCGTGTGGACATGATGGACATACTGCTATTGGACTTGGTGTTGCAGAAGTACTTATGTCAATAAAAGATACTTTAACTGGTAAGATAAAACTTATTTTTCAACCCTCTGAAGAAGGAGGAGGGGGTGCAAGAGGCATTGTTAAAAAAGGTGTATTAGACGATGTGGACTATTTCTTTGCAGGACATATAGGATTAACAAAATTAGATGGACTTCCATTGAAATCTAGGGGGATTATATGTGGTACGAAGGACTTCTTAGATAATAGAAGATATAATATTACATATAATGGGAAAGCAGCACATCCTTGTGGAGATCCTCATGTAGGGAAAAATGCTTTGCTAGCTGCAAGTACAGCAGCACTTAATGTTCATTCAATTGCACCTCATAGCGAAGGAATGATGCGTGTAAATGTAGGAATTCTAAAAGCAGGTATTTCAAGAAATACAATTGCTCCAAATGCATATTTAGAAATTGAAATAAGAGGCGAAAATGACACTGTTGCTGAGTATGGAGAAGATAAGATGTTATCAATAGTAAAAGGAGTAGCTTCAGTTTATCAATTGGAATGTGAAATTGAGCATGTAGGTACCACTTATTCAGCTAAAAGTGATGATGAAGCTATTGATTTTGTTATGAATTGTGCAAAAGAAATACCGTGGTTTAAAGAATTTGAACTTATTGGAAGTGTCGGAGGAACAGATGATGCATCAGATATGATTAGAAGAGTACAAAAAAATGGTGGGATAGGTACATATATAGGATTAGGAGCAGATTTTACAGCTGGTTTTCATAATAGTTCATTTGACTTTGATGAGTCTATTCTGTTGCCATCAGTAGAACTTTTTGTAAAACTAGTACAACAGCTTCAAAATAGAAAATAATAAAAGAAGGAGGATTTAGTTTATGTCTAAGATAGCCGCTGAAAAGAAAAATACACTATTTGATAAATTTATAGATGGTGTAGAACGAGTAGGTAACAAACTACCACATCCATTCTGGTTGTTTGTATCATTATCAATTGTTGTTATGGTAGTATCATTTATTATGGCTAAGGGAGGAGTGGAAGTAACTTATTTAAAAGCTTCAAAACTTTCAACAGATGTACCAACAGAAGTAACAGTTGGGGTGAATAATTTACTAAGTAAGGAAAATATTCAGGGTTTATTTACTGGTTTTACAGGTATTTATTCAGGCTTTGCACCTTTGGGATTGGTAATGATTATGATGTTAGGTGTAGGTATGTTAGAACAAACAGGTATGCTTTCTGCATTAATTAGAAAAACTATACTAGGAGCACCAGCGTCTATGTTAATTTTTATAATTGCAATAGTAGGTGTAAATGCAAATTTAGCATCAGATGCTGGAGTAATTATTGTACCAGCAGTAGCTGGTGCAGTGTTTAAGTCATTAGGGATAAATCCTTGGATAGGAGTTATATCAGGATATGTAGCTGCAAATGGTGGGTTTAGTGCTAATATATTTATTGCAGGAACAGATGCTCTTTTAGCAGGTATTACTGAATCTGTAACAAAAGGCTTAGGAATTAATGCACCTGTTCATCCAATGATGAATTATTATTTTATGGTAGCATCTTGCTTTGTTGTTGTTGGAGCAACCGTTTTGGTAACAAAATTTTACACAGGTAAGAAATTAGGTGGAACAGAAATAACTCTGGATGAGAGTCAATTAGAAGAACACAAAGTAACTGAAGAAGAGAAGAAAGGTTTAAAATATGCAGGGATTGCAGCAATTATCTTCATATTTGTGATATTAGCACTTACGGTACCAAAGGATGCACTATTTAGAAATGCTGATGGTGGATTACTTCCAAAATCACCATTGTTAAGTAGTATTGTTAGCATTTTATTCTTTTTCTTTTTTACTTTAGCAATGGCATATGGAAAAGGATCTGGTAGTATAAAAGATATGAATGATGTACCAAAGTACATGAAAGAAGGAGTTTCGAATGCATTAGGATTTATGGTAATAGCTCTTCCTGCATCAATATTTATTAATTTGTTCAGTGCAAGTAATATTTCTACAATAATTGGCGTATGGGGAGGAGAAGTTCTTAAATCTCTAAGTTTTTCAGGATATCCTTTATTAGTCTCATTTGTACTGATTTGTACTTGTATGAATTTATGTATTACCAGTGGGTCTGCAAAGTGGTTGATTATATCCCCAGTTTTTGTACCTATGTTTTCTATGTTAGGATTTTCTCCAGCATTAACACAAGCAACTTATAGAATTGCAGATACTTGTACAAATATTATTTCTCCTATAGACTACTATGTACCCGTTATTATGGGCTTATTAGCAACTTATAATACAGACCCTGATAGAGAAGTTGGTTTAGGAACTGTTATTTCTTTATGCTTGCCATATAGTATTGCTTATATGATTGGATTATTGGCATTACTGTTTGTCTGGTATATGTTAGGATTGGATCTTGGACCAGGAGTACCTATGTTTATGTAAAAATATCATAATAAATCTATATGAAAAACTAACTATTAAATTTCATTTAAAAAGTTAGTTTTTTTATCTATCAATTAAATTTGATAAAGGAGATAAAATATGCTTTTAGAAAATTTAAAGCAAAATATGATTTTGCCTAAAAAAGAAATTTTTATAAATAAAATAGAAAAAGATGACAAATTTTATTTTTATGATTTTATTGAAAAGAAAAATCGTATTTTTTATATTGATAGAATAAAGCATTATGATATTTGGGAAGAAGTAAATGACAAATTTGAAGATGCGTTCATACAAGATTTTTCAAAAGAACAGATTAAGAAGATGAAAGAACAATATATAGATATTTTAGAGAAAATTTGTCCAAAAGGAATGGATTTAGCAATAGTTGAATATGAAACTGAGGATGATATACAGCTTAATTTTTATTCAAAAGAATATTTGGATGTAATACCAGTATGTAATACATCTTCATCATCTGCGATAATTTTAAAATCAGATAAAGAAGTTGGAAATAATGGATTTGAAAGTAGAGTTTGTATGATTAAGCCAGTAGAAAAAGATTTTAAGGGAAGTCTTGATGTTGAATTATTCTCATGGGTAATGAAAATACCAGAAGAAATAATAACACTTTAAGGGTATTAAAATTATTTTAGATATAAATTATGGGTATATTTTTTAAAAATAGTAGCTTTAATATGTATTATGATTTTTGCCATAAATAGAAAAAGGCTATTAGTAAAATAGCCTTTTTCTTAAAGTGATGCTTTAATTATAATAAGTTTATTTTTTTATGTAATCAGATGCTTTTTTATGTTCAGAAGAATCAATATGCTTTGAGTTGTATATTTTAACAACTTCCTTTACAGCATCAGTGGACATGTGAGGAAGATATTGTTCAATATATTGCCAATTTCCTGTCTTTTGTATTATATCTAAAGCTTTTATATCTGCTTCATTTTGAGCAATGTCAGATGAAGTTGTTTTATTATTATAATTATCATAACCATTATATCCATTCATAGTCAAATTAATAGAATTATTATCATTATTACATTCTACATTAAATTACATATACTCTAAAAGTTCTTTCATAGGCATATATAACTGTGTTTTAGAACTATTATCTTTCTTAATTGCAACTAATGGATTTTTTAAAGATACCTCTTCTCCATAAAAATAAACTTTAGAGTTAATAAAATTTGCTGATTCTACTTTTTCTAGTGAAGAAACAGTAGAAGGCTCTGAACTTGCTGAAACTCCTAAAACTGCTGAAGTTCCTATTATACCAAGTAACAATCCTAGAATTAAACTTTTAATCTGAAATTTTTCCACTTCACTCACCCCTCGCCTATATTTTACCAAAAAATTATATTGAATAGTTTACAGAATGTCAAATTTTTATCTGAGGTTTCTTAATAAGTATTAAGTTTGTCAATATTAGAAAACTATGATAGTATATAGTCCGATAAGTTAAAGATAGTTATTATAGGTAACAATGACGAACGGAGGAAATAAAATTATGATTAATTTACCAAACTGTCCAAAATGTAATTCAGAATATACTTATGAAGATGGAAGTCTTCTTGTTTGTCCAGAATGTGCTCATGAATGGACTTTAGAATCAGAAGCTGAAGAAGTAAATGTTATTAAAGATGTAAATGGAAATGTTTTAAATGATGGTGATTCTGTAACAGTAATCAGAGACCTCAAAGTAAAGGGAAGTTCATCAAGTATAAAAATAGGTACAAAAGTAAAAAATATACGCTTAGTACATGATCCATCTGATGGAGAACATGATATAGAGTGTAAGATTGATGGTTTTGGAGCTATGAAATTAAAGTCTTCAGTTGTTAAAAAAGCATAAGATTAAATAGACCCAAACTTACAAATATTAGATGTTAGTTTGGGTCTATTTAATCTTTTTTATACTTTGAATTTTTTTATATTTTCTTCTAGTATATGAGTACTTTCTTTTGATTCTAAAACTTGCTGCATTACTTGAGTAGATTTATCATTTATTTTAGAAACTCTATTTACTATATTTGTAGTGCCTATTGCTCCATTAGAAGCTGCTTGAGTTACACCTTCAATAGTTACTAGAACATTTTGAATAGAAGCTAGTAATTCCTCAGATGTAGAGCTGAATTCTGTTACAAGGTCGTCTACAAATTTAGCATCTTCGTTATATTTTTCTGATACATCTAACAGCGTTTTATAATCGTTATTTACATCTGTAGATACAAAAGTTAATAAACTATTAGAACTACTAGAAAGATTATTTACTGAAGAGACAACTTTTGATGTTACATCTTGTATCTCAAGTACAGTATCTTTTGATTGTTCTGCAAGTTTTCTTATTTCATCAGCAACAACAGAGAATCCTCTTCCTGCTTCTCCAGCTCTTGCTGCTTCTATAGCAGCATTTAAAGCAAGCAAATTAGTTTTTTCAGCTATACTCATAATAGACTCAGATAAGATATTAATCTGATTAACTATTTCTGAATCTTCAATTGCTTGTTCTAGTTGATCTTTTGTATTAATAATTACATCAGAAGCTTTTTTCTGAGCTATAGTAACCTTTTCCTTAGTAGCATTTGCTCTTATACTAATTTCATTAGATGAAATAGAACCTTCTTGAGATCTTTGGGCAATAGAGTTAACAGCTGCTTCTATATCTTTAGAAGTCATAGACATTTGATTAGAAGATACAGCAGTTTGTTCCATGCTTGCAGCTAATTCTTCTGTAGTTGCAGATATTTCCTGTAAGTCATTATTTAATATATCCACACTATTTACTACATTATCTACCTTTGATTCGATAGCTTCAGATTCATTTCTAATATTATTAACTAAACCAACTAATGAAATTTTCATAGTATTAATAGCATTAGTAATGGTACCTATTTCATCTTTTCTTGATAATAATTTAGAATCAAGTGATTGAGAAAAATCACCATTTGAAAGAGTTTTTAAATACTGTGCAGATTGTATTATAGGCGTAGTAATTAACATTGTGTTTTTATTAATCAACAAAATTGTTAAAAGTAGAATAAATGTTGAAGTAATAAGAACTATTAAAGATATTTTTTTAGATCCCTTTGTTAATTCTTTTTGTGACATAAAAGATGCTAAAATCCAGTCAGTACCATCAATTTTAATTGGATTTACTATGTATTTTTCTCCATTAATATCAGCAGAAAATGATTTTAAATCTTCTACTAATGTTTTTTCTAATCCTGGAATACCTACTTCTTTTATATTCTTGAAGTTATTATCAGGATTATTTCCATCAGCCATGATTATTCCTGTATTATGTAAAAGGATATAAAAACCAGTTTTACCCATCTTCATTTTATTTAACATATCACTAATAACTGATTGCTCAACATCTATTCCTATTGTACCTAAGATATTTCCGCTAGCATCAGTGAATGAAGATACATTACTTATAATCATTTTACCACTAGTAGCTTTGTATGGAGCTGTTCTCATAATAGAACCATTTCCACTTAAGCCTTTTTGATACCAACCTCTAGAAGTAGGATCGTAATTTCCGCCTATATCAGCTTCAGGCCAATTAAGAAAACCACCATCTTCAGTTGCCAAATATACATACAATGTACCAGAATGAGTATTTGCATATTGGTCAAATAATTGATAAATATTTCGCTCAATAGGTCCGTTTTGAGATGGAGTCATTTTAGTCTTTTCAGTAACATCCATATAGTTAGTAATTGTATTATCAACTGCTTGAATTGTTAACGGATTTTTTGCTAACATAGTTATATCTTTGTCTATTTGATCATAAAAAATTTTGATAGAATTTTCTACTAATCTCATCTGTTCATTAGAATTAGTGAAGTAATCTTTTCTAGCTTGAGCATCGACCTCATAACTAACCACAATTCCTACTGTTGCTAGAGAAAGTAAAATAATGATTATAGTAATAGTTAGAAATTGAGATCGAATACTTTTAAACCATGAATTCATAATTAGAGCCTCCTTAATAGGGTGTAATATCTTAAATCAATTTGTATTAACATTGATTTAAGATATTAATCAAAAGAGTCTTGAGATTTGTTGGAAAATTTTATTTAAAGTTTTTCAACTCATTATACATTTCTTCTCCGAATATTTTATGAGCAACACGACCAGGATGCCATTCATCCCAGAAGAAATATTGATCTGGATTTTCATGAGCTGGTTTAACTTTTGGATAAGTACTTTGACACTCTTTACTTAATTCAACTAATCCATATTTTTGAGGATTTTTAATTATATTATCACTAACCTTAGTTATATCAAATAGCATGATTGAAACATTTAAATCGTTCTGAAGATTGTTCATAGATTCAGGAAGATTTTTATTAACACGCTCCATAAAAGCTTTAGATGAGTCTGTTCTATTATTAGCAATTTCATAAGGAACAAGTGATAAATCACTACTATTTACTACAAAAAAATTCTTAGCTCCAAGCTTGGATAATTTTTCAACAGCAGTATTTATATTTTCAACAGCTTTATCAGCTACATCTTCAATTTTACCTGGGTGTGAATAATCCATAAATAAAAAGTAATCATTACCAGAAGCAAAAATAAAATATAGAGCATCAGGGTCAGCTTTTGCCCCATTTAAGCTTTTTTCAAACTTTTCAATTTGACCCAATACTCCTGTATATCCTAAATGATCCATCCAATTAGAATAATTTTCTTTTCCTGTAGTAGCTCCACCTGTAGCATAATTAGTTAAATTTAAATCTAATTTTTTTGCTAATACTTCAACAGCTGTAGGTCCATTTGAGTATCTATCATTCCAATATAATTCATCTGAAGGCTTAATATATGCTCCATCAGGGCAATCTTTTGAATGTACAATTTCTGTGGAAATTTTTTTAGCTTCTCCATTGTCTGAAAAACTATCTCCAAAAGCAAATACTTGAGTAAATTCTCCTTTAGTTTTATCTTTAGCAGTTACATACCAAATTCCACTAAAAACAAAACTACAAACTAAAAGAATTGTAACAATAGATTTAACATTTTTTTTCACGTCAGTTCCTCCCTATTTCATATTTTCATAGTTAATTATAAACAATTCTCAATTTATTTTCTACATTTATTTTCAATAAGATGAAAATTATTACAATAAAACCGAAACTATATAAAAAAGTATTTTATAAAAAACTAATATATTCAGAAAGATATTTATATAAGAGGTTTAAAAATGGAAAAAATAAAAAGTAAGAAAAAACCTAGTTTTCAGGTTTTTTTCTTACTTTTTATTTGTTAATGAAAAATGTTCATCTAATCTCTCTAACTGTAAATCCGATTTATCTATTTTTATATCTTTTATTATATTATTTTCTGATAAAATATATATTCCTACAAAAGGTGAAGGTTTATCTTTACCTATAATAGGGTAAACAGTTAATTTTAGATCTCCTTCTTTATTAAAAGCTTCGTTACTACCATGTGTAAGATTGAATTTGTTCTTAAAATCAGATAAAGATTTATTTAAGAACTCCTTCTTAAATTCTACAAAGTTAGAATTTTTCTCTAAGTCAGTCAAATCTTTTTTATCAATATCACCTGATGTATAGAAGTTTACTTTATAATCAGAATCCTTCCAATTGTTACTTGGTATCCCTGAAAATTCATCAATTTTCATATTTACAATTTTTTCGTTTTCCATAAATACATATAAAGCACTACTCTCTTCATCGCTTTTTATAGGGTATATGGTTTCATTATATAAATTGTTTAATATTTCATTTGAGGTAAGACCTTTTGTATCAACATAATAAGTATTTACATAAGGTGTCCCTAATGTTTTCCATATGAATTCATAATCTTTACCTATAATCCAATTTTTATTATTCAATATTTTACTTGCATCAGGTAGACCTAAAGGATATTCATTATTTTCTTCAATGATGTTGCTAGGGTTTTGTTTTGAAATTTCGTTAGGAGTAGTATTAGTGTTATTTTCTGGTTCACTAATGGAACTGCATCCAACTAAGACTATTAATAAAAAGCTTATAAATGATAATTTATAAGAGGTTTTTTTGAATTTTTTTATCATAATAATTCTCCTTTTAAGTTCATATTTATTTTCTAATATATTCGTAGATACGGGAATAAAGCTAGGTTTAGAAAGATAATCTAATAGATCTATAATAACTTTTCCATAAGAAATATGTTTTTCTTTTTTTAAATTATTTAATACGTATGCATCACAAGCGACTTCCATATCGTTTTTCATTTTATAAAAACCTATCCATATAATTGGGTTGAACCAATAGATTAATTGATAAGTTAATATAATCCAATTCGTTAATATGTCTTTTCTTTTTAAATGGGATAATTCATGGAGTAGTATTAATTCTAATTGTTCATTATCAAAATTGTATAAAATTTGTTCTGGTAAAAGAATTTTAGGAGAAAAAATACCAACTAAACTAGGTGTAGAAAATTTTGTTGTTTTTATTAATCTTAAATGTTGATTTATTCCCAATACTTCTTTGCACTTATTGAGAATAGATAGTTTTTGTGTATCTAAGATATCTTCTTCTATATTTATTAATTTGTTAAAATGAATTGTTTTTATAAAAACAATTAAGCTTAATAAAAGGAATCCTAGTAACCATATGTATGCAAAAATATTTTTAAGTGATTCAAATATATTAAATGCATTTTGATTTTTTTTCGAAATTGTTGAAGTACTGTCTTTTTCTTTAGACATAGATTTATTATTGTTTGAGTAAGGATATCTTATAGTGTTATTATAGTTGTTTATATCATTTGAAAAATTATCTTCGCTAAGTTGCATTTTTGAAATATATTTATTTTGATTAAAGTATTTTGGAATATTATATATACTTATATTACTTTGAGCAGTATAGGGAACAGTAAGTGATATAAAAAGTAAAAACCATATCATATAATGTGTTTTTGCAGTAAAAAAATTATTGAATAGAAATTTAATTGTAAATATTATCAATATCAAAATACTGGTTTTCAATGACATTATAAGTAAAAGCTTACTAAAATTTATCATCATTTATTTTCCTCATCTAATAAATTCTTTAATTCATCTATTTCTTGTGAAGATAACTTCATATCTTTTATAAAGTGAGCAAACATAGCATTGAGAGAACCGTTGTAAACTCTTTTTAAAAATGAATCATTTTCCATTTTTTTATAATCATTTTCTTTTATCAATGGATAGTAAAGATAAGCTTTGCCATCTTTTTTAAAATCAATTGCTTCTTTTTTTAGAAGTCTATTAATCATAGTTTTGATAGTTTTTTCACTCCAGCCATTGCGTACATCTATTTGTTCTACTATATCCTGTGATTTTATAGGATTCTGTTTCCAAATAAGCTTCATGATTTTATATTCACTATCAGATATTTTAGGTATTTTTTTATTCATATAATAAAACTCCTTTTCTTATTATTACAAGTGTAATCTATATTTAATATTACACTTGTAATCTTTATTTGTCAACAAAAAATCAAAATTTAAAAAAATTATATAAAATCTCTGAGTATAGAAAAAGTCTATAATGATTTACAGTAACCGACATATAATGATATACTGTTGCCAAAAACAATAAAAGGAGTTGGAATTAATATGAGAAAAGCACTTATAATTACACTATCTTTAGTCATGCTAATATTTACTCTAGTAGGATGTTCTAATAAAGATAATGAACAGAATACAAACAACGATTCTCAAGGAGAATATAATGTTGCTGAAACTCAAATGGTTCAAGATGCACTTAAAGATGATTCTTGGATAGTTGTAGATACACGCTTAAATGATGCATTCAATGGATGGAAATTAGATGGAATTAGTAGAGGTGGAAGAATTAAAGGAGCTGTAGATTTCTCTGCTAACTGGTTAAAGGTTGAAAATGATACAAAAGAAGATATTTTAAATGAAGCACTTGAAACAAAGGGAATAACAGAAGATAAAAATATAGTTTTATATGATGCAAATGGAAAAGATTCTAAAGAAGTTGCTGATTATTTAAAAGGAAAAGGATTTAACAAATTATACTTATATGATGCTAACAAATGGGCAGATGATGAAAAATTACCAATGGAAAAATACGAAAACTATAAATTAGTTGTACCAGCAGTGGTTGTAAAAGATGTCATTGATGGAAAGAAACCAGAAACTTTCGAAAATGCTAAAAATATAAAGATTGTAGAAGGAAGCTGGGGAGAAGAAAAGACGTCTTATGCTAAGGGGCATATTCCTACTTCATTCCATATAAACACAGATGAAATTGAGCCTCCAACAACTGAAGAGCCAATGATGTGGATGCTAGCTGATGATGAAACTCTTAAAAAAGTTGCTCTTAAATATGGATTTACAAAAGATGATACTGTAATAGTTACAGGAGAAGAGCCTTTAGGTGCTTATAGAGTAGCTACAGTACTTAGATATATAGGCGTTAATGATGTAAGAGTTTTAAATGGTGGAACAATGGCTTGGACTATGGCAGGCTATGAATTAGAAACTACAAGTAACAAAGCTACACCAGTTGAAGATTTTGGTGGAGCTATACCAGCAAATCCAGATGTTATAGATACAATGGAAGAAACTAGAGCGGGATTAAAAACTCCTGATAAATTTACATTACTAGACAATCGTACTTGGGATGAGCATATAGGTAAATCAAGTGGATATTCATATCACAAAAAAATGGGTAGAATACCTGGATCTGTATTTGGATATGCAGGAAAAACAGATTCTTATGCTTTAGACTATTATAGAAATATAGACAAGACTATGAGAAATGCAGATGAATTCGTTGCTCTTTGGAAAGAACAAGGAATAGATACAACTAAACACTTATCATTCATGTGTGGTAGTGGATGGAGAGTAGCTGAAATATATACTTATGCTGATGTTATTGGACTTGGTGATATATCTATATTTAGTGATGGATGGATTGGATGGAGTAATGATCCTACTAATCCAATAGAAACAGGAGAACCTAAAAAGTAGGTGAAAAAGCTTTTGAAAAATAAAACTTTTGATATTATATTGTATGTGGTTGAATTGATAGGATTTATAGCATTATTTATTTTAGAGTATTTATCAAAATATAAAGCTGGTGTTATGAAACACCTATATTTTAAGAAAATGGAGTATTTAGCTAAAGTATATACTCAAGATGCCATAATGGTACATTCTATTATAGTAGTGGCTTTGCTTATAGGCGTAGTACTAATATCTAAAAGTAGATTTAGTTCTAATTGTAAAACAAATACAATTATATTTGTTGTATATAGTATTACTTTAATTGCTGCATTTTATAATCCTTATATAAAAGAGCTAAATACATATGCATACATATTAATATTATTAGAAACATCAATTATGATTCAAGTAGTGAAAATTATTATTAATAAATAAGAAAAAGGGTATATTTATCTAAAAATTAATTTTTAGATAAATATACCCTTTTTTATAATGAGTAGGAAAGTATATTCTTATTTGAATTGTGGATAAGTATAATTTACGTTATGAGTTTCAAAAAAAGTCTACATTTTAAATTTTCAAAAGGAAGACTTTTTTTATTTACAAATATATATCTAAATATTAAAATCACTCTAGTAGTCCAGATATAATCATAAGGAGGAAAAGAACAATGAAGGATGCCTGTATTACAAAAATAAATATAGATGAAGTTTTAATAAAGTCAGAAATTATTAAGCTAGCAGATAAAAATATAGTTTTCTTTGTTTTACATAGAAGTAAAATTATTTATACAAATTATTTTTTCGAAATAAGCATGGGTTATACTAAAGATGAATTAAATAATATAGATATTGAAGATATTTTTGATGAGGACTCTAGAAAAGTTTTTGAAAAACATAAAAAAAATAATAAGCAAAAATATAATATTAGAATACACAAAAAAAACGGCCAGAAGGTATGGATAAATGCATATATAAAAGATTTAGAACTAGAAGAAAAAGAATTAATAATGGTTATAGGATGTGAGATAACAGAAAGCATTAAAATAAAAGAAAAACTAAAAATAAAACAACAGTTTTATGAAATATTAAATAATGATATGGAATTAATTATTTCTACAACAATAGACCATAGATATACTTTTATCAATGATGCTTATTGTAATTATTTTGGAGTCAAGAGAGAAAAATTAATAGGAAAAAGTGATTTCTCTTATGTTCTTGAAGAGGATAAAAAGAAAATAATACAAGAATTAAAATCAGTAACAATTGATAAGCCTTTTATAAAATTAGAAGTAAGAGCATTAAAAAAAGATGGATCTTTAGTATGGGGAGAATGGATAGGATACATTTTACATAATGAATTTAAAGAACCTATAAAATATATAGGCATAGGAAGAGATATTACAAAAAAGAAAGGCTTTGAAGAAGAGTTAAAAAAAATCAAAGATATATTGGAAGTAGAAACTGAAAAAAGAACGCATGAATTAAATGAAATTAACAAAAAATTAATGTATACCGATAGTCAAATGAAAAGTATTTTAATGAGTGTATCTGAATGTGTAGCCGTTATTGATGATTTAGGTAATTTTGAAAATTTAAATACAGTTCTTGAAAAGAACTGGAACGTATATTTGAAAGATATAAAAAAATTTTTAAAAAACATGATTTTAAAAGAAAAAGATAACTGTATTTATAAAATGCTAAAGAAAAAAAAATCTTTTTATGAGCATAAACTTATAATTCCAGCAATAAAAGGGAAGTTACAACTTTTTATATCTGGGAATTACATAGATAGTTACGAAGAAAATATCAATAAAGGTATAATTGTTCTTAGAAATATTAAAGAGATAAATGAGATAGGAAATAATATTGATAACTCACAAGCAAAATTTACCTTTTCTAATATTATTACAAAAAATAAAAAAATGATGAAAATAATAGAATTAGGATATAAGGCCTCACTTGGAGAAGCTAATATATTGATACAAGGAGAGAGTGGTACTGGGAAAGAACTATTTGCACAATCCATCCATAATAATAGTAAACGTTGTACAGGTCCATTTATAGCTGTAAATTGTGGGGCTATTTCTAGAGAATTAATTGGTAGTGAGCTATTTGGTTATACAGAAGGTTCATTTACTGGAGCTAGAAAGGGTGGTAAACGAGGTAAATTTGAATTATCCTCAGGAGGTACTATTTTTTTAGATGAAATAGGTGATATGCCATTTGAACAGCAAGTATCTTTACTAAGAGTGATTCAAGAAAAAAAAGTTATGCGTATAGGAGGAGAGCGCGAAATTCCTATAGATGTACGTATTATATGTGCTACCAATAAAAATTTATATGAATCTATGAAAGACGGGAGTTTTAGGCAAGATTTATATTATAGATTGAATGTTATTTCTATTAAAATACCACCATTAAGAGAAAGATGTGAAGATATTCCTATATTATTTGAATATTTTATAAAACAAATATCTAAGAATGGAGAAAAGATTTTAAAAAATATTGATCCACTAGCAATGGAATATTTAAAAAGATACAATTGGCACGGAAATATAAGAGAGTTACAAAATATTGTAGAGAGAATTATCTGTACTACAAATAGTGACTATATAACGTTAACACATTTAGTAGAAAATGTTTTTAAATTTGATTTAAATAGTATTGATGAATCAGAGAGTTCATTAAAAGAAATATGTATTAAGAATATTTTAGAAACAGAGAGAAGGAGAAAAGAAGATGAAGAGATTGATGAAATTATAAAACTTCTTAAGGAATATAAAGGGAATATTAGTAAGATAGCTAGAAAAATGGATATTTCTCGTAGCACCTTGTATAGAAAAATGGATAAATATAAAATAGAGAAACAAGAATAAAGCCAAACTCAAATTAATATGAAGATTTAAAAATTTTAAATAGGGTAAAAAATGATACAAAATGATACAAAATGATACAAATTGACACGGTTTAAGTTTATACAGTATAGATACAAGAGAAACATAGTAAAATATGGAATAATATAAAGTAATATGTCGTTATGTATAAAAATGTAGATACATATCAAAAAATATACATTGGTGTAAAAAATATGAAATTAATAAAGTGTTTTTATAAATGAAAACTTTTCATTTGATTATTTTGTAGATTTCAACTCTAAGTTAATATATGGAATATATTTTGCTTTTATAAGTAAGTATAGTATTTTCAAAATTATTAGCATTAGATAGAGGGAGGAGAAATCGTGCTTAAAAAAATCGAGCAGAAAATAAAATGTTTAAAGGAAGATATTCATAAAATGATTGAAGAAAAAAATAATCTGTTAGATCCAGAAGTAATAAGAGTTAGCCAAGAACTTGATATAGTATTGAATCAGTACAATACATATTTAAATAGAAAAGAAGTATAATAATATTCAATATAAATGAATTAGGTTTGTATTTGACATAATTTACATAAAAACAATATTTAAAAAAGGAGATTATTATGAAACTTATATCTTGGAATGTAAATGGTTTAAGAGCTATAGTTAAAAAGAATTTTATGGAGTTTTTTGAAGAAGTAGATGCTGATATATTCTGTTTACAAGAAATAAAGTTACAAGACGGACAAATAGATCTTGAGCTTGAAGGTTATGAACAATACTTTAATTATGCTGAGAAAAAAGGGTATTCTGGAACAGCTATATTTACAAAGCGTAAACCAATATCTGTGAACTATGGAATAGGAATAGAGGAACACGATAAAGAAGGTCGTGTTATAACTATAGAGCTTAATGATTATTATGTTGTAACAGTTTATACCCCAAATTCTCAAACAAAGCTGGCAAGACTTGACTATAGGATGAAGTGGGAAGATGATTTTAGAGATTATCTTAAAAATTTAGAAAAATCAAAGCCTGTTGTAGTTTGTGGGGATTTGAACGTAGCACATAAAGAAATAGACCTTAAAAATCCTAAGACGAATAGAAAAAATGCAGGTTTTTCAGATGAGGAAAGAGATAAGATGACTAATCTTTTAGAGGCTGGGTTTATAGATACTTATAGACATTTTAACCCTTATAAAGAAGGGGTTTATTCATGGTGGAGCTATAGGTTTAATGCTAGAAAAAATAATGCGGGATGGCGTATTGATTATTTTTTAGCATCTAAAGAACTAGAAGATAGATTAGTTCGCGCAAGTATATATACTGAAGTTCTAGGTTCGGACCATTGCCCCATTGAACTTATATTAGAGTAAATAGATTCAACTACTTTTCATAATTTGTGTTATGAGTTTCAAAAAAGTTTACAGCTACGATTTTTTTAAATAAGAACTTTTTTATAAATATGATTTATATGGGCAAACTATATAGATAATATTTATAATAGGAGGAGCAAGTAGTGAATAAAGAGATTATTTCTAATAAACAAGGTATAATTCTTATATTTCTTTATATAATAGGAGAAGCTTCAGTATTTGTAATGGGTGTTGAGGCTAAAAATGATATATGGATAGCTATTATTTTATCAATATTTACGGCATTACCTTTAGTTCTTATATATGCTAGAATTCATTATATTTTTTTAGATAAAAATATATTTGATGTTATAGAAGTTTCCTTTTCAAATATAATTGCGAAAATAATCATAATTATGCTTATTCAATATACAATTTTTTTAGTAGAAGTAACATTAATAGGTTTCAGTGAATTTATAACTATAGTTTCTCTGAAAAAAACTCCACAAATACAAATAAGTATGATATTCTCATTTTTATCAATATGGATGGCAAAGAAAGGGTTAGAAGTTATAGCTAATTGGGCAGAGTTATTTTTTTTAGTAACAGTAATAATTATATTTATGACTGTCTTTTTAATAACTCCTAAGATGGACTATAACAATCTTTTACCTATATTATATAATGGGACAAAACCAATAATTAAAGCCAGTTTTTCTATACTTATATTTCCATTTGGAGAATTATTGATATTTACTATGTTTTTTTCTAAATTTACTACTAGAAATTCAGTATATAAAGTATATTGTTTTGGAGTACTAGCAGCGGGAATAGTTTTATTAATTATTTCTGTAGCTAATATTTTGGTTATTGGAGTAGATGAAGCTTCAGTTTTATATTATCCGTCATATACTACTGTTTCGAGAATAAATATTGGGAAAGTAATACAAAGATTAGAGGTAATTGTATCTATTGTATTGATATTAGGAGGTATCTTGAAGATAAGTATAGGTTTATCGGCAGTTAGCAAAGGTGTTTGTAAGATATTTGGGCTTAAAGATTATAAATTTATATTAGTACCTATTTCCTTACTAATAATAAATTTAACTTATTTTGATTTTGGAAGTACAATAGAATATCATGAATTTGGGAAAAAGGTGTATCCATATTATTCGATTTTTTTTCAAGTTATTTTACCTATTATAATATGGACTAATGTTGAAACAAAGAAGAAACGATTAATAGATAATTACAGATAGAAAATACAAGTTCATTTTATATAGTAAGTAAGAGCATTTAGTTTTATCCGAAAGCTAAGAGTTATAACACCCAATCTTCTTAAGGCTGGATATAAGAACTTAACAGCTTCTCTTCATAAATATGGTTTATATGGGCAAACTATATAAAATATATCCATATCAAGTATTTTTCTTTCAAGTGATAATACCAATTATTATATGGATTACTGCTGAAGTAAAAAAGAAACGATTATTATATAGATAACTAAAAAATGAATTAGAAATATATTTAGAAAATTGTATTGACAAAAATAAATATTAAGTAGTAATATATCATTTATTATAACTATTAGTGATAATTTGCGTAAAAAGGTGGTTAAATAATGATAATAAATCAAAATAAAACTCCATTATTTGATGCTTTAAAAGAGTATCAAAAAAGGAACGTAATCCCATTTGATGTACCAGGACATAAGCATGGAAAAGGTCTCCCTGAACTAGTTGATTATTTAGGAGAAAGGGTTTTAGAAGTTGATGTTAACTCTATGAAATGTTTAGATAATGTAAGTAACCCTGTAGGTGTTATAAAAGAATCACAAGAACTTATGGCTAAAGCTTATTGTGCAGATCATGCATTTTTTCTAGTTAATGGAACATCATCTGGAGTACAAGCTATGATAATGAGTGTATGTAATCCTGGTGATAAAATTATAGTTCCAAGAAATGCACATAAATCTGCTATAAATGGACTTATATTAAGTGGTGGTATACCTGTATATGTTCAGCCACAAACTAATGATGAACTTGGAATAGCTATGGGAGTTTCTGTTGAAAGTATTGAAGAAGCTATTGAAGAAAATCCTGATGTTAAGGCTGTATTTATAATAAATCCAACTTATTATGGTGCAACATCAAATTTAAAGAGAATAATCGAAATATCTCATGAAAAGAATATAGCAGTTATAGTTGATGAAGCTCATGGGGCTCATTTTAAATTTCATAAAGAACTTCCAATGTCAGCTATGGAGCTAGGTGCAGATATGTCTGCTGTTAGTATTCATAAAACAGGAGGATCTTTAAGTCAAAGTTCTGCCTTATTATTAAATGATGGAATAATAGATAAAAATATAGTTAAAACGATACTAAATCTTACTCAAACTACTAGTGCATCATACTTATTGATGTCTAGCCTTGATGTAGCTAGAAAGATGCTTGCAACTAAAGGAGAGGAAGTAATAACAAGAGTTTTAGAAATCTCAAGAAAAGCTAGAGAAGAGATAAATAAAATTGAAGGATTATATGCTTTTGGAAATGAGCTTATAGATGAGTGTGGAGTGTATAATTTTGATGAAACAAAGCTTGGAGTATGTGTTAAAAATATTGGAATGACTGGGTTTGAAGTATATGATGTTTTAAGAGACGAATATAATATACAAGTAGAGCTGGGAGATGTATATAATATATTAGCAATTATAAGTGTTGGAGATGATAGTTATTCTGTAAAAAAACTTGTAGATGCTCTTAGAGATATCAAAGAAAAGTATGGTGAAGGTAGAGTTGATTTTGATAAGGTAGTACTTCATAATCCTCAAATCGTAGTATCGCCAAGAGATGCTTTTTATGCTAGAAAAAAAATTATAAAACTTGAAGAGTCAGAAGGTGAAGTAAGTGGAGAATCCATTATGGCATATCCACCTGGAATACCTATAATTACACCTGGAGAGAGAATAAGTAGCGAAATTATAGAATATATAAAATTTATTAAGAAACAGCATGGGATGATGACAGATACAGAGGATCCATACGTTGAAAATATAAAAGTTTTAGGAATATAACTCAAAAACAGAGTACTCATTTATATGTGTATTCTGTTTTTTTATGGTCAAAAAAATCATTGGATTATTTTCCTTAAATATCAAAATAAAAAATTTTTGAAAAATTATTGACAAACTCAAAAAAAATAGTATAGTATATAATGTATTTACTATAAATCAATTTTAAGTTTACAAATAGTAAACATTAGTATAAATCAATTTCAAGTTTACAGATGGGAAACTTTTAGAATGAAAATAAACTTGAAGTTTACAAATAGTAAACAAACTATATATTTTAATTTGTATAATGAAAAGGAGACATAGATATGAAGATAGAACAATTAGGTAGACATATTTTAGTTGAGTTTTATGATTGTGATAAGGAAATTTTAAATAATCATGCTTTAGTTGAGAAGTATATGGTTGAGGCAGCTGAAGAGGCAAATGCAACTGTAGTTACTAGCTGTTTCCATATGTTTAATCCTTGGGGAGTTAGTGGCGCAGTTATAATTCAAGAATCTCACTTAACAATACACACTTGGCCAGAGTATGGATATGCTTCAGTTGATTTATTTACTTGTGGTGATTCTGTAAATCCTTGGGTAGCATTTGACTATCTTGAAAAGAATCTTAAAGCTGAAAAGAGTGAGGCATCTGAAGTTGCAAGAGGGCTTGTAGATAGAATAAGACATAATTCTAAAGAAAAATTTAAAGAAATTAAATTTAAACCAGACGAAAAATAATAAAGTGAAAATATATTAAAGAAATAACTAACTAAGGGGTGTAGAAAATGCAATTATGGTATACAGAAGATCAAACAGATAACGTAAAATTCTCAATGAAAGTTAAAAAACACCTTTTTTCTGAAACTAGTGAATTTCAACAAGTAGATGTTTTTGATACACACGAATTTGGCAAAGTACTTACTATAGATGGACTTGTAATGGTTACAGAAAAGGATGAGTTTATATATCATGATATGATAACTCATGTTGCTATGGCTACTAACATAGATATCAAAAATGTTCTTGTAATAGGAGCAGGTGATGGTGGAACAGTAAGAGAACTTACAAGATATGAAAATATAGAAAAAATAGATATGGTTGAAATAGATGAACTAGTAGTTAGAGCATCAAAGGAGTACTTACCTATAACAGCTAGTAAGTTAGATGATCCAAGAGTTAATCTATACTTTGAAGATGGAATTAAGTTTGTAGAAGGTAAAGAGAATATGTATGATTTAATAATTGTAGATTCTACTGACCCAATAGGTCCTGGAGAAGGTCTTTTTACAACAGAGTTTTATACTAATTGCTATAACGCTTTAACTGAAAAGGGTATATTAATAAATCAAAATGAGAGTCCATACTATTCACATAATGCAAGAGAGATGAGTAGAGCTCATAAAAAAATCAAAAATATATTCCCAATAGCAAAGGCATACCAATATCATATGCCAACATATCCATCTGGACATTGGTTATTTGGATTTGCATCAAAGAAATTAGATCCTATAAATGATTTAAATAAAGAAAAATGGAACAGTCTTGAAATAAAGACTAAATACTATAATACAGACATTCACGTAGGAGCATTCGCTCTTCCTACATACGTTAAGGAGATGTTGGAAGATGAATCTATTTAAGAATGTATCTACTTTTCTAGGCTTTGATAATGAATATGAAGAATCTAATTTAGTCTTATTTGGAAGCCCATTTGATGGAACAACTTCCTTTAGACCTGGAACAAGATTTGCTTCTAATGTAATGAGAAGTGAGTCTTATGGACTTGAAACATACAGTCCTTATTTAGATAAAGACTTAGAAGATGTTAAAGCTTTTGATGCAGGAGATTTAGAATTTCCATTTGGAAATACTCAAAAGGTATTAGATGAAATATATGATTTTACATCTAATATATTAAAAGATGGTAAAACTCCTATAATGATAGGAGGAGAGCATCTAGTATCGTTACCAAGCATAAAAGCAGCATATGAGAAATATAATGATATGTATTTAATCCACTTTGATGCCCATACAGATCTTAGAGATGATTATTTAGGAGAAAAATTATCTCATGCATCGGTAATAAGAAGATGTTGGGATTTTATGGGTGATAATAAAATATATCAATTTGGAATAAGATCTGGAGAAAAAACAGAGTTTGAGTGGGCAAAAGAACATACTAATTTAACTAAGTTTTCTTGCAAAGGTCTTAAAGAAGCAGTTGAAAAAATAGGAGACAAGCCTGTTTATATAACCATAGATTTAGATATTTTAGATCCATCTATTTTTTCAGGAACAGGAACTCCTGAGCCTGGGGGAATTACTTTTAATGAAATGATAGAAGCCATAAAAACTATGGAGCCTTTAAATATAGTTGGAGCTGATATTGTAGAGCTTGCACCTCAGTATGATACAAGTGGAGTATCAAATGCAGTTGCATGTAAGATATTAAGAGAGATGTCACTTATAATAGCAGAATAATTTAATAAATTTATTACATGAAAAACAACGCTTATCAAATTTAATAAGCGTTATTTTTTATGCTTAAGGAAACTATATCATTTTTGTTTTATTGATAATTATTTTCAAAAAAAGTCTTTACAATATGAAATGATTAGTATATAATTTATTTGCGAATGAAAATTGATATCAATGAAACTGCACATTATTGATACATACGCATTATCTGTATATTGATGCCATTGTTTTACACTCTTGGGCTAACAGTCTCTCTTGGTCTGCACCACTAAGAGAGACTGTTTTTGTGAAAATCAAACGAAATATTATCGCGGCTGCTAAAGATAATAAAAAATATATGGAGGGAAAGTTTATGGCAAAAGATAGAAGACCACGATTTAAGCTATGTAGAAGATTTGGAGTTAATATATATGGACATCCAAAAGCTATGAATCGTCAAGATAGTAATGTTAGAAGAAAGAAAATGTCTGATTATGGATTACAACTTAATGAAAAGCAAAAGTTAAAAGCTTATTATGGAGTTTTAGAAAAGCAGTTTTTAAGATATGTTAAAAAAGCTGTAAAATCTTCTGAACTAACAGGTACAGCATTAGCTCAAATGTTAGAATGTAGACTAGACAATCTAGTATATAGAATGGGGTTTGCATCGTCTATTAGACAAGCTAGACAAATGGTAACTCATAGACATATATTAGTTAATGGAGAACGAGTGGACAGACCATCTTATGAAGTAGCTCCAGGAGATGTTGTAACTCTTAGAGAAAAATCTAGAAAGAATGAGATGTTCGCAGATAATTTCAATAACTTAAATAGCTTCCAACTAGATTATATAGAAATAGATAAAAATAAATTTAGTGGAAAGCTTACTAAATTACCTGCTAGAGAGAATATACCTATAGAGGTAAGAGACCATCTAGTTGTTGAGTTCTATTCTAAAGTAAAAGCTTAAATTAAAGGTAGTCTATTACATAAAATTTGTAATAAACTACCTTTTTAATTTACTTAAGAGCTCGTTTTATAGTATTAAGTTTTCCTTTGTATGGTGGAAATAAAATAGATAAATCAATTTTTGTGGATTTTTTAAGAACTGGCTTAGCATGAGACAATGTAAGAAAACCGTATTTACCATGATAATTTCCTAGTCCTGAATTACCAACTCCTCCAAATGGTAGATCATGAACACTCGAATGATTAATTGTATCGTTAATACATCCACCACCAAAAGACAATTCGTTCATGATTCTATCTTCAACAGATTTATTTTCGGTAAATAGATACAATGCTAACGGTTTTGGTCTACTTCTGACCTCATTAATCACTTCATTAAGATTTTTATATGTTAGTATTGGTAGTATTGGTCCGAATATCTCATCTTCCATAACTTTATCTTCCCATTTAACTGGATACATAATTGTTGGTTGAATGTAGTTTTGAGATTCGATAGTATTACCGCCAAATACAACTTTCTTGTCATCTATAAGACTTTTTAATCTATTAAAGTGTCTTGAACTCACAATTCTACCGAAATCTTTACTTTCATGAATTGAGTCTCCATAAAAATCTGTAATTACTTTCTTTAATTTACTAATAAATTCTTCAGCACGTCTTTCTGAAACATATACATAATCTGGGGCTATACAAACTTGACCAGAATTCAGAAATTTACCCCAAGCAATCCTTTTAGCTGCAACTTCTAAATTTGCACTATCGTCTATGATTGTTGGACTCTTACCACCTAATTCCAATGTTACAGGAGTCAAATTTTTTGAAGCTGCTTCCATAACAATTTTACCTACTGGAACACTTCCAGTAAAGAATATATGATCAAAGGGCATATGAATAAGAGTATTTGTTACATCTTTATCCCCTTGTATAACGGCAACAATTTTTTTATCAAAAGTTTGACTTATCAATCTTTCTATAAGATTTGATGTGTTTGGTGTATATTCAGATGGTTTTAAAATAGCAGTATTTCCTGAAGCAAAAGCTGCAACTAATGGTTCCATAAGAAGTTCAAATGGAAGATTAAAAGGTCCAATTATTAAAATTGATCCATAAGGTTCATAAATGATCTTTCCAGTTGAACCAAATTGATAAATGGGCATATGAGCCTTCTTTGGTTTCATCCAGCTTGCAACATTCTTTTTAGTAGATTTAATACTATTAAGAAGAACACCGATTTCTGTAAGGTATGATTCAAATTTTGATTTTCCTAAATCTAATTTGAGGCACTCTATAATGGCTTCTTCATTTTCTTTAATCATGTTTTCGAGTTTAGTTAAATTAGATTTTCTCCACTCTAGTGTTTTTGTAGCATTTGTATGAAAATATTCCTTCTGTTCATCTAATAGTTTTTGATAATCGGTCATTGTATACCTCCTATATAAGTTGTAATTAATATACTACTAATATCATGTTCAAAAATAATATTAGTATCAAATAAAAGATTTATTGATTTTTAATAAAATATATTCAATAGAGTTTATTGGTTTAAACTATTGAACGGTTAGGGTGAAATTAAATCAGCTTAAGCTGATTTATATAGTTTTTATCTGACTTCACATTCATTCATAACTAAATTAATTAACTTTTCCATTGATTCTAATGGCTCTCTTAAAGTCAAAAAATAAAAATTTTCAGTACCTCTTTTTTGAGAATTAACTAAGCCAGCTTGTTTCAAATTTTTTAGATGATGAGAAATAGCTGGTCGAGATAACTCAATATATTCAGAAATTTGACTTACATTCATTTCTTTTTTTTCGGTAAGAAGTATTATTATATCTTGTCTATAAGTATCTGCTAATGCAGAAAAGCAATCAGATAAATCTCTAAATAATTTGATTGTATTTGGACTACCCATAAGATCCCCCTAAACTAATATATTAGAAAAATTAAATGTTTAAATGTTTAAACGTTCGATTTATTCAATTATATCTGAGAAAAGTTTAATTGTAAATAATAAATTTAAAATTTTTTATAACAGAAACCTAATTAAGTATTTAGCATATTATATGAATACAGTGAAATATTTAAGGGGGGATATAATGTATTTCAATCCTATGTTTTTTCAACAACCTATGAGAAAACAAAATAAAAAAAGTTATATACTGGATTTTGAAAAAGGAGATGTTAATGGAGACAAAGTAGATGATAATGTATATTTAATAGGAGATAAACCTTTTGGTGACAGTAGTCCGTTTAGAGATAATATAAGAATAAAGATAGTAGATTCAAAAACGGGTCGTCAATATATAATTCCACTTAAAGAGAATGCAGGGTATAATCCAACTATATTTTTGGGAGACTTTACAGGTGATGGAGTAGATAATATATTTGTAGCTATAGATTCTGGTGGGAGTGGAGGATATGCTTTTTATTATATATACTCCTTCTTAAGAAATAAACCTAAATTAATATTTGATTTTGAAAAATTTAATAAAGATAATAAATATGAAGTAAACTATATGGACTATTATGAAGTAGAGGTAATTAAAGAGAGCGATAAAGAAAGGTATATACTAAATATTGAATATAAGGGAGATAAGTATTTATCTGAGATTTACAATGAAGATGGAACCTTAAAAGAAAGTATTAGTGGATGGGTAAATCCTCTTGGAGGATTATATCCAATAGATTTTAATCGAGATGGAGTATATGAATTATATGCACTTCAGAGAATCGCTGGAAGGTATAATGCAGATGGACTTGGATATGTTCAAACATCTCTTAAATGGGATGGTAGTAGTTTTTCACCATTTTTTCAAAGTGTTGGTATACCTGGATCAGAAAAAGAAGATGAAATTGAGATAGTTTGTGAGGCAGATCTTTCTGATGTGAAATATATTTATTCTGAGAACATTAAAGATGAAAAACTTGAAGAAGCTATTATAGATTTATATAAATTAGAACCATCAGATAATACCAGATATTATTACAATAGAATAGATTTTGATTCTGATGGAGTTCCAGAAGTATTTGTATATTTAGTGGGATCTAGTACATGTGGAACTGGAGGCTGTAGTGCAGCTATATTCAAAGAAGTTAACGGTGAGTATGAGAATGTTTCACGATTTACATTAGTTAATACACCTGTAATAGTAAGTAACACAAAGACTAATGGATATAATGATTTAATAATGAATGTATCGGGTGGAGGAATTGAGCCATTTTGTGCTGTTATGAAATATGATGGTAGTAATTATCCTAAAAATCCTTCAACTCAACCTAAGCTAGAGGAAGGAATTAAGGTTACAGGAATAGGAATAATAAATGATGAAATAAATCCAAATACAGGAATACCAATAGGGTTTTGATATCAAAACCCTATTGGTATTTAGAAACATTTTGCATATTCTTGATATCTTTTACTATCAAATCCTTTATATACAACAGCAGTTGCCATACCTCCAAATGGAAGGGTTTTATTGTTACTAACATGATGAGGAAAATGACAGTGAAGAGGCCAGATTCCTGGATTATTTGCATAGAACTCTATATCCCATGTTGATCCAGATTCAATCAATATTGTGTTTTTAAGTAATCTATTTTCTTTTTTTATGGTATTGCCATCTGATGCATTTATTAGAAATTGATGACCATGAAAGTGAATAGGATGGTTTGCAATACCTATATTTCCAAATCTTATCCTAACATTATCATCTTTTTCAATTAGCAACCTGTTGGTATAAGGAAAACATCTACCATTCATAGTAAAGAAATTCGCATCCATTGAGAATGGATTGATATCATAGACACCCTTTTTCAAAGAAAAAGGATCAATATTTTTGAGAGTATATGATCCAAGCATTATGAAAAAATCTCTTTGTATATCTTCTTTTTTTTCATCTGGATCAAGTATTATAAATCCTCCTTCAAGTCCCATCATATCTTGAACTATAGTATAAAAGTGAGAATGATACATATGGGTTCCTGGAGGGTTTGTTATTTTAAACCTATAGTCGAAATAACAGCCAGGATTTATTTGGGGAGAGGGTTCAACTGCTGGAACTCCATCCATATTATTAGGAATATCAAGACCATGCCAATGAATACTAGTTGGTTGGGGGAGTTGATTATATACTCTTATACATACCTCATCGTCAGGATATACAAATATAGTAGGACCTGGAGTTGATCCATTGTAACCCCAAGCATTCACATAAATACCTGGTAGTATTTCTCTTCTTACAGGTTGCGCTACAAGTTCGAAGTACTTAACATTACCTATCTTTTTATATTTTAATATAGGAACATCAGGTGTTATGACCATATATACACCTCCATTAATATTAATTCTATAAACTATATGATTGAACAGCACAATCTATACTTACTTCAGTAATTTATGGGAAAGCTAAAAATTCTAAGACTTAATCTAAAATACGTTTCACTTTATGATATTTATTACAAAAAATGGGTAATATATTGATAAAAAGGAGGTATTTTTATGGATAGAAAGAAACTACAGGATGAATTTAAAGAAGAGATAGGTTTTATACCTCCAGGTGTTATGGTATCTCAGAGACTTGGAGAAAGCTTTCAGGAGATAATATCCAGTTATCACCATGAAATTTGGCGAGACGGAGTGATACCTCTTAAGTATAGATACTTAATTGCACTTGCAACAGCTGTGTTTGAAGAAAATGAAACCAGAGGAAAGTTAGAAATGAATAAAGCTATAAAATATGGTGCAACAAAAGAAGAAATATTAGAAGTATTAAAGCAACAAGTTTGGATGAAGGGTGCTCCTACTTTAGTAAAAATAGCCCCTCTTGTAAAATATATGGATAGTAAATTTGAAAATAAAGTAGAATAAAAAAAGATTGTTTGAAGCAAACTAGGAAAAAATAGGTTTGAAAGGGTGTAAACAATGGATCATAAGATGTTTTGTTGGCAGTGTGAGCAAGCAGCAGGAGGAAAGGGATGTACAGAAGTAGGAGTATGTAGTAAGGATGCTGATGTAGCTAAGATGCAGGATGTACTCATTTATTTATGTAAGGGAATTGGATTTTATGCTAATGAAAATATCAAAAAAGGTAATAAAGTTTCTCAAGAAATAGGGGAATTTTTTACAGAATGTGTATTTTCAACTTTAACAAATGTCAATTTTGATCCACAAAGATTTGTGGATTATATAAAAGAAGGAAATAAAGTTAAAAAAGAGCTTAAAGAGAAATTAGGAAATATAGAAAATGTACCAGATGGAGCAGATTTTATAGCACCAGAAACTAAAGAAGAGATAATAAGCTTAGAGTTTGGACCTAATTTAGGGGTTATGGATGATGAGACGTTAGATATGGATGTTCGTTCTTTAAGAGAATTCTTAATATATGGAATAAAAGGTATGGGAGCCTATCATCATCATGCATATGTTCTAGGAAAATTTGATGAAGAAGTAGCAAATTTTATGTATAAGGCTATGGGAACAACATTAAATAGAAATGCTAGCGTTGAGGAGTATTTCGATTTAAACATGGAAGCTGGAAAAGCTAATCTAAAATGTATGGAATTACTTGATGCTGCAAATACAGGATCATTTGGAGATCCTGAACCTACACAAATGCTTATAACAAATAAAAAAGGACCATTCATAGTTGTATCAGGACATGATTTAAGAGATTTAGGAGACTTATTAGAGCAAACAAAGGATAAAGGAATAAATATATATACTCATGGAGAGATGTTGCCATGTAATGCATATCCAGGATTAAAAAAATATCCTCATTTAATAGGAAACTATGGTGGAGCTTGGCAAGATCAGCAAAAAGAGTTTGATTCATTGCCTGGAGCTATACTTATGACTAGTAACTGTATGATGAAGCCAAGAGATAATTATAAGGATAGAATATTTACATCAAGTATAGTAGGATGGCCAGAAGTTACTCATATAGAAACTATAAATGGTAAAAAAGACTTTACGCCTGTTATTGAAAAGGCATTAGAACTTGGTGGATTTAATGAAGATGAGGCAGAAAAAAGAATTCCAATGGGATTTGGAAAAAATGCATTGCTTAGCAATGCTGGTGCAATAGTTGATGCTGTTAAAGCTGGAGATATAAAGCACTTCTTCTTAATTGGAGGATGTGATGGAGCTAGACCTGGAAGAAACTATTTTACAGAATTTGCACAAAAAACTCCTAAAGATACAGCTATATTAACTCTTGCTTGTGGAAAGTTCAGATTTAATAAATTAGACTTAGGAACAGTAGCTGGTTTTCCTAGAATACTTGATTGTGGTCAATGTAATGATACATATACTGCTATTCAAGTAGCTCTAGCTTTATCTAAAGCATTTGATTGTGGAGTAAATGAATTACCTTTATCATTTATAATTACATGGTATGAGCAAAAGGCAGTTGCTGTTCTTCAGACATTGCTTTATTTAGGAATTAGAGATATATATTTAGGACCTACATTACCAGCATTTGTAACACCAAATGTTTTACAGGTATTAGTAGATAAATTTAATATAAAACCAGTTTCTACACCTGATGATGATTTAAAAACTATACTTGGATAAAGTGAAACTTAATTCATATGGAGTTTTTACTTCAACTGAATTTTTAGTTGAACTAATTTAGAAGCTGTTAAGTTCTTATCTCCAGCCTTAAAAGGATGGAGTATTAGAACTTTTAGCTTTCGGATAAAGTCAAAACTGTTGACTTTATAGTAAACAGTTATTATATAGTCACCGCGTTAGCGAGTAGACGAATTTCATTGAAAATAATAAATACCTCTGCTATAATAACTAAAGGTTACAATAACAAACTTGGAGGTATTTATAATGGAAATCAAAAGATATGAAGGAACGGGAAGAATGAGTAGAGCTGTTGTACATAATGAAACTATTTACTTATGTGGACAAACTTGTTCAGATAAAGAAGGAATAAAAGAGCAAACTAAGGTTGTTCTTGAGAAAATAGAAGATTTACTAAATAAATATGGATCAGATAAGAGACATATACTATCTACTACTATCTACTTAAAAGATATTTCTATGTTCCAGGATATGAATGAAGTATGGGATAATTGGGTTGAAGATGGATTTGAACCTGCAAGAGCATGTGTTGAAGCTAAGATGGCTAGAGAATCTATATTGGTTGAAATGTCAGTTGTAGCTGCTGTTAAATAAACAAAAAATCTCCTATAGCATAAATTGCTATAGGAGATTTTTTAATTATAATTTATAATTATATGTATAGACCTTAAGAAAGGAGTCAGCATATGAATATAAATATATTGATAGTAGAAGATGAAGAGGATATAAGAAATTTATTATCTGTTAGTCTATCTAATCAAGGATATAATATAATTGAAGCATCAAATGGCATAGAGGGATTAGAATTATTTTATAAAAATGATATTGATTTGATAATGATAGATGTTATGATGCCTATTATGGATGGATTTAAGACTGTTTCTAAAATAAGAAAAACTAGTAAAGTTCCTATAATATTTCTAACAGCAAGAGATGATGAAACGGATAAAGTTTTAGGATTTGGATTGGGTGCTGATGATTATGTAGTAAAGCCTTTTAGTATAGCAGAGGTTATTTCTAGAGTACAAGCCCATCTTAGAAGGTATATAGAGTATGGTCAAAATAATACTAACAAAGTAATTATAAATGGAAGTATAAGTATAGATATTGAAAATTATATAGCTAGAAAGAATAATATAGATATAGATTTAAATCCTAAAGAATTAAAGATACTAGCATTATTTATGGAAAATATAGGATGCATATATACTAAAAAGCAGATATATGAAAAAGTATGGGAAGATATATATCATGGAGATGATAATACTATAATGGTTCATATAAGCCATTTAAGAGAAAAAATAGAGGATGATCCTAAAAAGCCTAAATATATAAAGACTATAAGAGGAATAGGATATAGGATGGAAAAAAGTCATGATTAAGATACCTGATGTTTTCAGAAAAATAAATATATCTACAAAGTTATTTTTAAACTATTTATTTTTATTTGTAATAGTTGTATTTATATTGATCTTTAGTTCTGTTGGAGGAACATTTTATATTCAAAAACACAATAAGGGTACTATAGATTATGTAGATATGGAAAGTCTTTATGAAAATATATATGAGTATGGAATTGATGGAGCTTGTAAAAGTGAGGGGATTAAAGATACCTCATATGTAGAGTTATTAGATGAAAATCTAAAAGTACTAGAGGAGTACAACAGTGTACATACAAAAGGATATGTATATGAACAAAAAGAATTTAATAAAATAATAATACCAAACTATTATTACTATCGATATTCAGAGGATATAAATGAAAAATCAAATAGCTTTGATGTTTATTATTCTAAAAAAACTGGAAATATTCTATTGGCATCTGTTCCAAATCAGGAAATTAAATTCATAGAAAATGCATTTAAAGTTACATTTACAATATTTGTATTAGTATTACTGATGGTAATAATTATTTATGCAAAATGGACTTCTATAAGCTTAGTAAAACCTATTAAAGCTTTAGTTAAAGGGGTTAATGAAATAAGTAAGGGGAATTATAATACTAGGATTAATATAAAATCTAAGAATGAATTAGGCATTCTTAAGGATTCTATAAACAATATGAGTAAGAAGATAGAAGAAGAAATATTTCTTAGAGAAAAAGCTGAGAAGAATAGAAAAAGGTTAATACTTGATATATCTCATGATTTAAAAACCCCTCTAACTAATATAATGGGATATTCTGAGACTATATATTCTGATATAGAATTGGATGAATCAATTAAAAATAGATATTTAAATATAATAATTTCTAACAGTAAAAAAGCTAATAATCTTATAAGTGATTTATTTGAGTTGTCAAAAATAGATAGCGATGATAATAAAATTGAATTAAAAAAACAAGATATATGTGAATTTATGAGAGTGCTACTTATAGATTATGTTTTTGAAATAGAAGAAAATAATATGCATTATGAGTTTGATATACCTGATTATAATATAATGTGTAATATATGTGATAAATACTTGCAAAGAGCAATTGAAAATTTGATAGTGAATAGTATAAAATATAGTGGGAAAGAATCTACCATTAAGATTAAGGTTTCCCAAGAAAATAATAAGGCTGTTATAAATATTGAAGATAATGGAATAGGAATAAGGAAGGACTCTGTCAAAGATATATTTGAACCTTTTGTTAGAGCTGATTCTTCTAGAAATTCGAAAACTGGAGGAACAGGTCTTGGACTTGCTATAACAAAGGCAATAATAAAAAAGCACGGAGGAGATATAAATTTAGATACCAATGTTGGTAAAGGATGTAGATTTATAATAAGCATTCCTATAAGTAAAACTTAAAAAATCTATAGCAAAAAATGAAGTTATTCTTAATAAAAGGATAACTTTTTTTGTAATAAATTTCATTATCATACATTACTTACCTGTTGAATGGAGGTATAGTTAGTATGTACTATATATAGTACAGAGACTATATTAAAGGGGGTATGTTATGAGGAAGAGGTTTATAATCATTATTGCTATTTGTATATTAGCTATGAGCTTTGAATATATAGCTTATTCACAGAGAATAAACACAGGCTATGTATATTTCGGGAATAAGTATAAGTATCAAGATGCAGTAAATAGTACTAATAATTCTCTAGATACTGTTTATCCCAGTTATTTTGATATAGATGAGGATGGAAACTTAAAAATAACTCAAACTTTAGATGAATACTTAATAAAGGATATGCATAATAAAGGGGTAAAAGTAGTTCCCTTTATTAGTAATCATTGGGATAGAGAATTAGGAAGACAAGCTCTTTCTAATAAGCACAATTTGGCTAATCAAATTGCAGAAGCTATAGAAAAATATGATTTAGATGGGGTTAATGTAGATATAGAGAATGTTACCGATGAAGATAGAGATGATTATACTGATTTTGTAAGAATATTAAGCGAAATTATAGATGAAGATAAAGAAATTTCAGTAGCAGTTGCTGCAAATCCTAATGGGTGGACTTCTGGATGGCATGGTTCTTATGATTATGAAAAATTAGCTATTTATAGTGATTATATATTTTTGATGGCATATGATGAAAGTTATATAGGAGGACCTGAAGGCCCTGTTGCTAGTATACAATTCGTTGAAAATTCAATAACACAGCTAATTAAATATGTAGATAACGATAAAGTAATACTAGGCATACCATTTTATGGAAGGTATTGGAAAAAAGAAGACTCTTATGGAGGACATGGAGCTAGTTTGAGAAGAATAGAAGAAGCTATAAGTAAATATCCATCGGATGTTATATTTGATGAAAGTTCAAAATCTGTAAAGGCTACAGTATCTAAAGATGATGGAACATATATATATTGGTATGAAAATGAACAATCTATAATAGAAAAGCTAAAACTTGTAGAAAAATACGATTTAAAAGGAAGTGGAAGCTGGAGTTTAGGCCAGGAAGATAAAAGCATTTGGAATTATTATTCAAGATGGTTAGAGGGTGAATATCTAGTTGATATATATGATCACTGGGCTAGTTATAGTATAAATAATATGATAGATAATAAAATAATGAATGGAATCTCAAACATGTATTTTGCTCCTGATGATAATCTTACAAGAGCTCAAGCAGCAGTTATCTTAACAAGACTTCTTGAAATAGATGATGAGAATATAGATTCTAATAGTTTTGATGATGTATCAAAGGAGTATTGGGCATATAATGAGATAGAGCTAGCTAAGAAATACGGACTTATCAATGGAAAAGAAGAAAATAAATTCTATCCAAATGAACCTATAACAAGAGAAGAAGTTTCTGCAATGTTAAGTAGACTTATAAAAAGTAGTCATAGTAATGATAGTATAAATTTCAATGATGTAAATGATAATATGTGGTCATATGATTATATAAATAATATGAGTAGTATGAATATACTAAAAGGCTATGAAGGAGATATGTTTTATCCAAAGAGAAATTTAACTAGGGCAGAGATATCTACTATAATTGATAGAATGTTAAAATATAATATAGAATATATTAAATAAGAGCTGTGAATCACAGCTCTTATTTAATATATTTTTTTGCAGTCGTTAAAGTCATATACATCCATTAAAGCTTCACCAAATCTTTGATAATGTACAACTTCTCTTTCTCTTAAGAATTTAAGTGTATCTATTAAATCTGGATCATCTGTAAGATTAATAAGATGTTCATATGTTGTACGGGCTTTTTGTTCAGCAGCCATGTCGTTGTGCAAATCTGTTATAGGGTCTCCTAAAATTCCTATATAAGAGGCAGTCCACGGTACACCACTTGCATCACAAGGAAATACAGCATGATCATGTTGTGTATATTGAGAACCAAGACCTGCTTCTTTTAACTCTTCAGGGGTAGCTCCTCTTAATAATTGGTATACCATAGTAGCTATCATTTCTGCATGACCAAGTTCTTCACTACCTATATCTGTAAGGAGAGCTTTTGCTTTATTAGTTGGCATAGTATATCTTTGATTAAGATAAGTCATAGCTGCACTTAATTCACCATCTGGACCACCTAGCTGAGTTACTATATATTTTGCCATTTCTATATTTTTAGATTTAATATTTACAGGATACTGTAATTTTTTTTCATAAATCCACATAAAATAATCCTCCTTATTGATATTCCCACGGCCACGGATCATTTATCCAATTAAATGGATATTTAGCTAATGAAAATCCGAAATTAGTAAGTGGACCATATCTCATTTCATATATTTTTCTTAATCTACAAGCTTCTTCAGCAAGCATGTTAAAGTCCATTAAAGCCTTTTGATCTTTTGGGTGAGTATCTAAGTATAGGTTAAGATCAAGACAAGCAAATTCTACTTGTTGAATCTTGGTTAATAAATCATTTCTAGACATATCTTTCATAACTATTTCCTCCTAGCTGATTTCTTTTTATAACGAATAGGAAATTATATTCTTTTTTAAGTTGTAGATAAATATAATTTTCGTTATGAGTTTCAAAAAAGTTTACATAGAAGATTTTTTTGAAAGAGGAACTTTTTTATATGGTTTGTAAAGTTCAGGAAAAATAGTTCCTTTTTTAAATCCTTTGTTTAAAGGGTACATGTACATGTATTTTTGTATGCATACATACGGTCTTGCTAGTTTCATTTATATTAACCTCCTTAAGAATGTCCTTGATATTATTTTATAAAATATTCTTAAAAAGGTTCTTGTATGTTAAAAGATAAGGGGAATTAAATAAGGTTAGGTTTCTAAGCGAAAAATGATACTCATTTAAATACCGCTACTTAGGCAATATTTTTATAAAACTATAGACTGAGCCTTATTAAATATCCTAAAACTTCATAAACTCGCTATGCTCAAACAATGAAGTTTCTTAACGGATATTTAAACACCTCAGTCTAAGTTTTATAGAAAAATATTAACCAAAATTAGCTAACATTTAAATGAGCATCATTTTTACATATATTCTAAAATTTCATTTATATGGTATTATTATTTTAGAATCAGTGATTAGATAAGGAGGTATATATGCGTATTGTGTCATGGAATTGCAATGGAGCTTTTAGAAGGAAGTATAAAGAATTGATAAGTTATAATTGTGATATTCTAATCATCCAAGAATGCGAAAATCCTAATTTAGTTAAATATACAAAAGAATTTGAATTATTTATGCCTAATTTTATATGGGTGGGAGATAATAAGAGTAAAGGATTAGGGGTATTTAGTAAATATAAATTAGATGATAATTTATGGGATTGTGGAGGTACTAAGTATTTTATATCATGTAGAGTAAACAATGAATTTGATTTGTTAGGACTATGGTGTCATCATGCTAATTCACCTACATTTGGGTATATAGGTCAGATGTGGAAGTATATGAAATTAAATAAAGAAAAGATAAGAGGCAAGGATATTATAATTGGTGGAGATTTTAATAGTAACAAAATTTGGGATGTTTGGGATAGATGGTGGAATCATAGTGATGTTTTTAATGAATTAGGCGATATAGACATTAAAAGCTTATATCATCAACATTATAATGAAGAGCAGGGAAAAGAATCTATACCTACACTTTATCATAGAAAAAATATAGAAAAACCTTATCATGTTGATTATATACTAGCATCTAAAAGATTTTGCAACTCTTTATCAAAGTTTGAAATAGGAAATTATAAGAAATGGATTAAGGTAAGTGATCACATGCCTTTATTTATTGACGTGTAGTAAACTAGATATGTAGAAGATTTTATCGTTTAATAATCCGTTAAGAAATTTACGTGTTTGACCGTAGGGAGTTCGTAAATTTTAGGCTTATTAATAAGGCAAAATTTTAGTTGTATTCAAAATATCGTTGCATGAGTGGTATTTTTATAGAAAGTTTAGACACCCCCCATATTAAAAACAAAGAATAGTATATTAAAAAAGGAGACATTTATAAATATCTCCTTTTTTAATGCTATTATGCATCTAGTGGTATTGGATTGAATACTCTTTGTCCCAACTCTTGATCTATCATTAAAAGACCTGCTGGATTATTGTTCATAAGTCTTAACTTTTTAACAATCTTTTCAACAGACTCTTCTTCTTCTGCTTGCTCTGTTATGAACCATTGTAGAAAAGCTGTAGTTGTATGATCTTTTTCTTCTAAAGCTATATCCATTAAATTATGTATAGATTTAGTTATACTTTTTTCATGATTAAGAGCTAATTCAAATACCTCAAGAACAGATTCGAAATCATTCTTTGGCTTACCTAAAGCTTCAAGCTCAACTGATCCTCCTAATCTTCCTATGAAGTTGAATATTTTGTAAGCATGAGATTGCTCTTCTTGAGCTTGTACATGAAAGAAGTTAGAAAATCCATCTAAATTTTGATCTGCACAATAAGCCTCCATAGCTATGTATAGATACTGTGAATAAAATTCCTTTTGAACTTGAGCATTAAGTGCATCAATTATTCTTTTATTGCCCATAAAAATACCTCCTTTTAAAATTTACATTCTTTATATAATTTACCCTGGAAAAATTAATATATTCAATACAATTATATATTAAAATATATACACAGAATAGTTATATTTCAAACTATCAAAAATAAATTTATCCGAAAGCTAAGAGTTCTAAGACTCCATCCTGGAGATGAGAACTCTACAGCTTCTGGATAAGTTCAACTAACCTTCAGATGGAGTTACAAACTTCACCTGAAGATAAGTTTCACTTGATTAAAAAGACGAATTTTTATTTTTTGTTGAAAACGGATATTATATTAGATATAATAATTTAATTGAAGATAAACACTAGGAGGTCAAAAATAAATGATGTTACTTGCAAATGAATGGAAGAATTATGAATTAATAGATACTGGAGATGGAGAAAAATTAGAAAGATGGGGAGAATATGTATTAAGAAGACCAGACCCTCAGATAATATGGCCACTTCAAGATGAATGGTCTTTATGGAAAAAACCACATGGACATTACCACAGAAGTAATAGAGGTGGAGGAGAATGGGAATATAAAAAGAAAACGCCTGAAAAATGGACTATAAAATATAAGGATTTATCTTTTTACATAAAACCTACAGGATTTAAGCATACAGGGTTATTCCCAGAACAAGCTGCTAACTGGGATTGGATAATAAGTAAGATACAAAAAGCTAATAGACCTATAAAAGTTCTTAACTTATTTGCATACACTGGTGGAGCAACAGTTGCATCGGCTTATGGAGGAGCAGCTGAGGTTTGTCATGTAGATGCTTCAAAGGGAATGGTTAATTGGGCTAAAGAAAATGTTCAATTATCTGGTCTTGGAGATAGAAAAGTAAGATTTATAGTAGATGATGTATTTAAATTCGTTCAAAGAGAAATAAGAAGAGGAAGAAAATACGATGCTATAATAATGGACCCTCCATCTTATGGAAGAGGACCTGGAGGAGAGGTTTGGAAGATAGAAGAAAAATTACATGAATTTATAGAACTTTGCATGAACGTATTATCTGATGAACCACTATTTATGCTTGTAAACTCTTATACATCTGGATTCTCACCAGTGGTTATAGAGAATATATTAAGATCATCTATAGGTAAGAAATACGATGGAAATATAACATCTGGAGAAATAGGAATACCTATAACTAAAACAGGACTAGTTCTTCCTTGTGGAATATTAGGAAGATGGGAGTCATCAAAATAATGAATCCAATATATGAAGATAACCATATAATATTATCTCAAAAACCTGTAAATATATTATCTCAAGCTGACAACACTAAAGATAAAGATATGCTCACTATTATAAAAGAATATATAAAAGAAAAGTATAATAAACCTGGAAATGTATATTTAGGACTAGTACATAGGCTAGATAGACCAGTAGGTGGTTGCATGGTTTTTGCAAAAACATCAAAAGCAGCATCTAGACTTTCAGAACAAGTTAGAAACAGAAGCTTCAAAAAGACGTATTTAGCTGTAGTAAGAGGCTCTTTAAATGATACACATGGAACACTAAAGGACTATCTATACAAGGATACTAAAACCAATATGTCTAGAACTGTAAATAAGAATTTCAAAGGAGCAAAAGAAGCTATTCTTGATTATGAAGTTCTTGGACATGAAAATAACTTAACCTTAGTTAAGATAAAATTAAAAACAGGAAGAGCTCATCAAATAAGAGTTCAATTTGCAAGTAGAAAAAATGCCTTATATGGAGACCAAAGATATGGAAAAGATGTTAATAAGGTAGGACAGCAAATTGCACTTTGGTCATATGAAATAGGAATAACACATCCAACGCTTAAGGAAGATATGAAATTTACTTGTATACCACCTAATGAGTATCCTTGGAATTTGTTTAAATTATAAATAAGACTTTCTTTTTTAGAGAGTCTTTTTTTGCGCCTAAAATACTGATTGCAAAATAGATATTGAAATAAAAGCCAAAATATGATAATGTTACAATGATAATGATTATCGTTATTGGCACGGGGTGTCAAAAAATATGAAAAAGGAGAGATCGGAGGATGAACAATTACCTAAAAAAATCATTCACAAGTTCTTTGGCAGTGGCTCTTAGTATAGTAATTGGTATACTGCCTATGAATGTAATGGGATTAGAAGAGTATTCGCAAGACAACAAAATAAATGACAGTATTCATTTGATTAAGGCTGATGGAACAAGTGGAGCAACAAAGAAAAAGCCCACATCAACTAAGCCAAGTGAAGTCAAATCAACACAGAAAATTAAAAAAACAAATACTAAAACAAAGAAAGTTCCAGTAGCAACAAAAAAAATAGAACAAAAGAAAATAGTAATACAAAATAATACAAATAAAGAAATCATAAAAAAACATTGGGCAGATGAGACTATTAATGAATTTAAACAAAAAGAAATAATAAAAGGCTACAATGGTGAAGATGTAAAGCCAGATAATAATATTACAAGAGCGGAATTCTTCACTCTAGTAAATAGGATTTTTAATTTTACAAACAAAGAAGAAAATAATTTTAAAGATGTAGCTAATGGAGACTGGTATGAAGAAAGTATACTTAAAGCAAAATCAGCAGGATACATAAAAGGTTATTCTACAGATGAAGGATTAATTATAAAGCCAAATGCTCCAATAACTAGAGAAGAAGCTGCAACTATTATATGTAGAGTTTTTAATTTAGATGAATTAGATAGTAGTGCTAAAAATTCATTTAAAGATGAAAATGAAATATCTAGTTATGCTAAAAATAATATACAAATATTAAATAGTAAAAAGTATATATCAGGATATATAGATAATACTTTTAAGCCTAAAAATAAAATAACACGAGCAGAGGCATTTAAGATGCTATCAAATGTTGCTGGAGAAATTTATAATAAACAAGGAACTTATAGTGATACATATGAAGGAAATCTTATTGTTAATAAGAAGGATATTAACTTAAAGGATTCAACTATTAAAGGTAATCTATATCTTACAGAAGGTATAGGTGAAGGTGAAATAACATTAGAGAATGTTAAGGTTTTAGGTAAAACTTTTATTAACGGTGGAGGAGAAAATAGTATTTATGCTAAAAACTCTGATTTAAATATTGTAATAGTTAATAAAAAAAATGGGAAGATTCGTATTGTAGCACAAGGAAAAACAAATATAAAAGATTTAAGAGCAGAGTCTGATATTAAAATAAATGTGGATAAAGAATCTAAAATAGAAAAATTAGAAATAGAAGATAAAGTAAAAAAAATAGATATCAAATCAGAAGGAAAGATAGAAAACGTAAAGGTAAAATCTAAAGAAGTAAGCATGAATGGAAAAAAAGTAGAAAAAGGTAAAACTCTAAAAATTGAAAAAAATAAAATTGAGGTAGACGGTAAGAAAGTAGATACAGTAAGTGGCCCTTCTAAAAAATCGAGCAATAAAAATAACGATAGTGGTGGCGGAAGTAGTCACAGTGGAGGAAGTAGCCAAAGCGGAGGAAGCAGTCCCAGTGAAGGAAGTAGCCAAAGCGGAGGAAACAACCAAAGTGGAGGAAGTAGTCATAGTGTTGATGAGGATAATTACAACATAATAAACACTAAAAAATCATCTATTATAGAAACAGAATCGGTATTATATGCTGTAGTGGTATTAGCAAAAGGAACTGTTGATGAGTACAACTTCTATATAGATCAAGATAAAGTAGAAATGGAAAAGGTAAATGCTGAAGGAACTGTTTTAAAGACAGAACTAAAAAATAGGAATACTAAGGAAGTAAAGGTTGTGAGTAAAAATTCGAGTGGCGAAGAAGTATTTAAATTTGGAGATATAGAAAAACCAGTAGCTTTAACAGATTTATTAGATAGCGATATACAAATAGAAGGTTTAGAGTTTAAAGAATCTGATCAAAACGATGGAAGCATAAAAAATACAGTTAGATTAATAATAAACAAAGATAAAAGTGCTACATTCTCATCAAAGATAAAATATGGAGATGTAGATGGGGTAACAGGAGCAAGTTTAGTAAAACCATCTAAAGATGGACAGGAAATCTCTGGATCAGTTGAAATACCAGAGGGGCTAAAATTAATTTTAAATAAAATAGATGATAAGACATTAGAATTAAAACTACAAGGAAATGCAAAACAACATAGTAAAGATAAATCATATAAGTTAACAATAGTAATATTAAAAGATTTATTTGAAAATACAAAAAATGATTTTGGGGGATTAAAAAGAGAAATTGATTTAAACTTTAATAACACAATAATAGAAAATACTACTGATAAATATGAATTTATAGACTCTAAAAAAACAAAAACAATAGAGACCGAAAGTGTTTTATACGCAGTTGTAGTATTAAAAAAAGGAAATGCAGATGAATATGAATTCTATTTAGATGAAAATAAAGTTCAAATGCAAAAAGTAGTTACTGAAGGTAATGTAGTAAAGGTAGAATTGAAAAATAGAGAAGCTAAAAATTTAAAAGTTAAAAATAAAGAAAACGGAAAAGAAGAAATTATTGTATTGAATTAATTAAAATATGAGAAGGGGAGAAGTTATTATGAATAAAAAGATTAATAAAAAAGTAGTTCCATTTTTAATATTTGCTCAAATAATGGCTACATCAGGACTTTCATATGCAGCGCCAAATGAAATACATGCATTTACAACTATGAAAAAATGGGATTATCATAGAACTAATTATGATACAGACGGAAATATAATATATAAACCAAAATCAGTTCAGTTTAGCACTCAAAATGAAGGAAATGTTAATGTAGATGATAGAATACCTAAATTAAGTTCTAAGGAAACTGAATATGGTCAAAATGTTGAAGTAATATTTGATAACAGTACTGCAGAGGCAAAGCAATGGGAAGCAAATATATATAGAGTAGTAAAGCAAAATTCAGATACACAAAATCCAAACTCAGTGCAAGATATTGTTTATAAAGTAGAAGATGGAAAAATAACCTTATATGGAGATTCAAGAGCGATTGATTATAATGATCAGCATTTAATAAAAATATATTCTACGGGATATGATACGATAAAAGGATTTATTCATATTGTAAAAGAAGCTCAAATACGTGTACATGGAAATTATAAGCCAATAGAAAATCAAGACTTACTATTTGAATTAGTAGACTTTGATTATAGAGTTACTAATCCAGTTTATGAAGTATTATTAGACGGAGAACCTTTAAAAGGAAACTGTAAAGATTATCATGTAGTATCTAATTTAATAAGACTTGAAAATGATGCACATTCTAAACTTACACAAGGGAAACACAAGATAACAGTAAAAGCAAAAGGATATAAAGATATCGAAACAGAATTCATAGTTGAAAAGGGTGATGGTTCAAATCCAAATCCTGATATTGATCATAATCAAGAAATTAAAACATTTTCAATGCCAATCAAGATTGCTACAAAAAATAAAAAAGTAAGAAATATAGACAGTATAAGTGGTGCATCTAGAGAAGCAGGGAAAAAACCTGATTCAGTAAGTGGAGCATCTGGTTCATTAGATACTCAAGCTAACCTAGTATTTGATTTTGACTTAGTATCTAATGCACAAATATTAAAAGAATTAGATATGGAAACTAAAAATTCTAAAAAAGTATTAGATATATGGAATTCATCTACTAAAGATGCAGCTAGTAAAGATGGAAAAATGCTAGAGTGGGGAGCATATACTAAGGCAGCTATGGATGCTAAGGTTAAAGGAGAATATATTACATTTGAAGAGTATATGGTTAGCCCAGAGGCTAAAGAATATAAAAATAGACCATATAATGTAAAATATGTATTAGACAATGGAGAATATGGAGAAGCACAGCCATTTGCACAAATAGATAAAAAAGAAGCACCTAGATTTAACTTAACAAATCAAAAGTTAGGTAAAGATATAGAGTTAAGCTCTGATTATAGTGAGTGGATAAAAAATATAGAATGTATAAAAGTAGGAAGCACTCAATTGTTTGATAAAGAATATACAAAAGAAAATGACAAAATAATAATCACTGGAGATAGATTCACTACAGGAAATAACAATATTATTATTGCATCTAAAGGATACAAAGATGCAAAAACAAGTGTATTAGTTGAAAAATCTTCAATTAATTTAAGCATTGATCCTGATACTAATACAACAGATCAAAATATAAATGTACTAGGAGTTACCTCAGATTTTGTAACAGATATTAAGAGTGTAAGATTAAATGGAAGAACTTTACTAAACCAAGCATCAGTGGGTTTAGGTAATTGGGGTTATAAAGTTCAAAGTGATAAAATTGTATTAAATAAAGATTTATTCAAAGATGAAACTAAGCAAACGCTTATAATAAATTCATATGGATATGAAGAAAAAAGGTTACAATTCCAATTAACTCAAGGAAGTGGTGTGATTGATCCACAAAATGATGTTGTACCAACTCCTAAAACTACACTAGGAACTTTAGGTAAAGAAGTAGTTATTACATGGGAAAAGGATAATCCTAAATGGAGAAGTGAAATAACACAAGTAAAAGTAGGAGGAGTTACAGTAAATTCGAGTAAGTATTCATTAGATGCTGGAAAAATCACTTTCAATGATTCTTCTGTATTTAGACAAGGAAGTAATGAAGTAGTTATAAAAGCAGGAAGCTACATAGATTTAAAAGTTAATCAAGAAATTATCAATGAGGTACCAGACTTTACTGTAACAGATGCAAATACTGCTGATGGAATAAAGATTACTGTTCCAGCTGCTAAATTTGGATGGATTGATAATATAACAGAAGTTAAGGTTGATGATCAATCAATAAATAAAGATAAATATACTAAGGGAGTATTATCAATTACAATAAATAAAGAAAAAGTATCTACTGTAAAAGACTATAAAGTGGAGATTTTAGCAAGAGGATATAAGAAATTAGAAGTTAATGTAGCTGTAAAAGATTTTACTAAGCCATTTACAGGTGTTAAAGAATCAGCAATTACATTAAATGCATCACAAGAAAATAAATTAGGAAAAGATGTAGAAATAACTTTTACAGATAATCAAGAATTTAGAACAAGCATACAAGATATTAAGATTAATGATGTTAAAGTAGCAGAAGATAAAGTGAAAATATCAAAAGGTAAAATAGTTATCGATAAAGACTTATTTGAAGAAGCTAAAGAATACACTATAAAAGTAGTAGCTTATGGATATGAAGATTCACAAGTTAGCCAAAATATAGGAACAGATACACAAAAACCAGTAGGAGAATTAACACCTCCAAACCTTGATATTGACTATATAAAGAAGACACAAACCTTAATTATACCAGCAAGTGATTGGACGAATAAAATAAATAAAATAAAAGTAAATGATAATACTTTAGCTAAAGATGTAGACTATTATAAAGATACTGCCAATTCGAAATTTGTAATAAAAGGTTCTGCATTTAATACATTAGGAGAAACAACTATTGTATTTAGTGCAGATGGATACAAAGATCTAACTCTTAAAGTAGTAGTACAAAATCCTGAAAAAGTACCAAATGAGGTAAGATTAAAAGGAAATAGCACAATTTCAACTGGAGAAGATGTAGTTGTCGATTTATCTGCTGTTTCATCTGAAATAAATGGATATAAAGTAGATGAAGTATATATAGGTCAAGAAAAGCTAAGTGGAGAGAATAAAGTAAATATTAGCGATTTAAATGTAATTATAAAAGGTGAAAACTTTAGTAAACCTGGAAATTACAAGATAATACTTAAAGCAAATGGATATGAAGATAAAGAGTTTGATATAACTGTAAATGGTCAAGAAAAACCACAATCAAATCACAATGCTCCAGTATTAACACAAGATACATCTGATAATTTCTTTAAACAAGATATAGAAATAACATTTAGCGATAATAGCGGATGGATTAACAAAATTAAAGATATAAAAATAAATAATAGTTCTTTAAGTAGTGATTTAAGTAAAGTTAATAAAGAAGCTGGAAAACTAACATTCCCTTCTTCATTATTTAATGCACCTGGAACGTATAACATAGAAATTATTGCAGATGGATTTAAAAGTGCAACAATAACACAAGAAATAAAGAAAGTAAAACCAATTATTACAACAAATCTATCTAATAAAACTGTAAATAGTGATAACTTTAAATTTACAGCAAAGGCAACAGATTTAGTTTCAAGAGAAAAGGTTACTACAGTAGTAAAATTAAATAATGGAGTGGTTACACCTAAAAAAGATACTATCGAATATTCAGTAACTTTACAAAAAGGTGATAATAGTATAACTATAGAGGCTACAGATACTGATGGATTAAAATCAAGTGAATCTTATACAGTAAAATATGAAATAGCACAAAATCTAAAGAATGTGCCTTCTTATGTAGATTTGAAAGAGTTATCAAAGTTAAAGCCAGGAGATGATATTAAAATAAAATTAGCTGGATCATACGATGATAAAGCTTATAGAGATGCTATGCAAAATGGATCTATAACAGTAGATGGCAAGGACTTTACAGCTTATATAATAGAAGAAATAAAAGAGGGAGTCTTTTCAAAATATTTTGCATTAGTATTAGATGGATCTAACTTTGATAATTATGCTACTTACAATATCACATTAAAAGCTCCAGGTTATAAGGATAAAAACTTACAAGTTGTAATAGCTAAAAAGAGCGTTCCATATTCTGTATCATTATTAAAATCACAAATTAATTCAGATGAAGACGTTAAGATTAAATTGGGAAGCACTACTTATGACCCAGAGGTAGCATATAAGGAAGCACTTAAATTAGGAGATATTACTGTAGATGGACAAAAAATTTCTAATTTTACAATAGCAGAAGAGAAAATTGGTTATAGTAATGTAAATTGCTTGACAATCAATAATCAATATTTTAATCAATCAAAGCAGTACACAGTAATCTTAAAGGCAAAAGGATATCAAGAAAAAGAATTCAAAATAACTGTAAATAAATAGAGTATTATACTATATGTTTAATTAAAGTATATTCACTGATAAAAGATGAACTAATAAAAAGGGATGATATTTAAATATCATCCCTTTTTATTAGTTAGATTTATTTTTTATAACAATTATGAATTTTTACACTTAAGAATATATATTAATCTGACTACTTAGCCAAAGCCTTCATTTCTTCTCTTTGCTTTAAATTCTCTATTATAACAGCACAAGAAGCATCTCCTGTTACATTTACTGCAGTTCTTAACATATCAAATATTCTATCTAATCCAAATAACAGTGGAAGACCCTCTACTGGGATATTAGCAGCAAGTAAGACTGCAACAACTAATAAAGAAGGACCAGGAACACCTGCTTGTCCTATAGAACCAACTGTTGCTGTAAGTATTATAGCTACATATGAGGCCATAGTAAGTTCGATTCCAAAGTACTGAGCGAAGAATACTGCTACAAGAGCATAATATATAGAGTTACCATCCATGTTTATAGTAGCTCCAAGTGGAAGTACGAAAGAAGTTACCTCTTTAGATACTCCAAGCTCATCTTCGCAAGTCTCTGTAGTTATAGGAAGAGTTCCCATAGAAGAAGCTGAAGAAAAAGCTACTGAAAAAGTAATCTGTACCCTTTGTAAAGGACAATTTAAAAAAGACTATGCTACATTAAGAAGATGATTTCTGTATTGGACAGGAGTCATCTTCTTTAATCCCCACTGATATCTATAGTTATTATAATAAGTCATGTATTGTTTAAT
>NZ_JAOASI010000074.1 GCF_025210165.1 Tepidibacter sp. | reverse complement strand
TTGTTTGCCTACTACTTTAAAACTTCCTTTATCAAAAATTTTATAATTCATATTTTTATCTCCTTTTATTGAAATGTGAAAGGATAGTTTAGGATATGCCTTGAGATTTACTCCCAGCTCGCGTGCTACCGAAGGGCTTATTCCATGCATTTTTCTAAAAGCTTTTGTGAATGCTTCAGGCGTTTCATAACCATACTTATAAGCTACATTAATAATCTTTTCACCAGATATAATATCCTGTGTAGCGAGTGTAAGTCTCCTTCTGCGTATATATTCACCTATTGTAACACCAGTTATCATATGGTACATACGCTGAAAGTGAAACGTAGATGATAATGCAATTTTTGCCACCTGCACAATATCAATCTTTTTAGTTATGTTATCCTCTATGTATTCTACTGCATTATTCATTGCATTAAGCCAATTCATAAAACCACTCCTTTCTGTTTCTATATTAAATATTTTCTATTTATTTGTCCTGTCTTTAAATGCTATCTGTTGACAGGTTTGAATTATAAGTTTTTTAATAGAGTAAAAGTGCATGATTCACAATATTCTACTATTACGACTTAATTCTATTATAAGAGATATGATTACATCCTTTAATATATCCACTTACACTATTTACTCTGTAGGTTATTGGTGGATAGTTAGGTCCCTCATATTTTTCCTTATTAAACAAAATTTTTCTAACCTCTGGTGAATAAATATCATATATTTCTTAATTAACTCTTTGAAAACTTTCTTAGTCATGAATTGTAACAATTTGAAGATATCTAACTGCACTTCCTTTGGCTCTTTCATAAAATATTAAAAACCACAATATGACTATAACGATTGTTAGCCCTATTAGTTTGTATGTTATTTTTCTCATTTTATAATGCCTGCTCTTGCTTATACTCATTATATCTTTTATTTTCTTTTCTAAATAATTTTTCACTAGCTGCTTTAACATCGTCTCTATAAATATGAGTGTAGATTTTCATTATAACATCTTGTGTATTATCTACCATTATTCGTTGGATTATTGGTATCTGAATGCCTGCTAGTATTAGTCTATTACACATAGTATTACGGAATTTATACAAACGAATGCTAGTATCTTCAAGCTTGTGTTTCTTTTTGAGTCTTTCTATCAATGACCTTAAAGCAGCTTCTTTCATAAAACTACCATCTCGACTAGGCAAAATGTACTGACTTTCTCTTATTTTCTCATTTTTATCATTATCTAATATCTTTCTCCATTTGATTAACATTATTATTAGATATCTAAAAATACTTTTTTCATATCATTCAATTTACCAACGTAGTTGTAAATATAGTACTTTTTATCTTTGACGGTGACTAAGTCGAAGACTTCTTTATCTAAACTACAATCATATCTATTAAGCTTAACCCCTAAACGTTCATAACCTTCTGGGTAAATTACTCTATTTGTTCTTATAGCACCTATATACGTATATCCCGATTTAGTTGATGTATCAAATATTTCTTTACAGCTATACCAGCTATCGCAAAGAACATATCCTTTATTAACTGGATTTGGAAGAGATTTAATTATACTAGAAGCTATTGCTATTTTACTCATATTATTTTTATAATAAATTTCTATGCTTGGGTGATAAAAATGTGTAATGCTATTATTTATTAAAATTTATGTTATATTAAGTCTAATATTTCAAGATAAACAATATGGTTCAAATATGAATACTACTAAATTTTATTTTAATAATAATAGCCTTAATGGCCTCATTATATATATGGAGAGCTACCTTTGAAGAGTATTTATTAACTCATGTAAAACTAATTAATAGTCAAAATGAGAAATCAATTGATTTACTACTAATTGATAATAAAATAATTTATTATAAGGAGCACGATACATATAAATATGAAATTTCAAGTGAAAATACAATCATTGAGTTTACAAATAATAATTAACTCTTTTAGCTTATAACTTATTGACCAACTTAGACATCATTTAGTCAACACGCCTCTTCTTCCTCAAAAACAGCAAAAATCCCAATACTTTGATAGTATTGGGATTTTTCATTGGCGTTCCCGGAGGGAGTCGAACCCACGACCTATCGCTTAGGAGGCGATTGCTCTATCCTGCTGAGCTACGGAAACATATTATATTTTAAGATGTTGACCATGGTTGCCCACGTTGGTCAACATCTGGTTAACCAAAATGTATTATATAAACAATATGGAAATTCTATAAACCTTGAAATACAATATTTTAAATGAGTTCAATCTTCGATATTTACTCCTAAATTTAATATGCTTAATAGCAAAACATAGTTTAGGAAACCACTGTTCAACGAAGACTATACCTCTGATGAACTATTTATTATTTCTTTAGAAAATAGTTTAATTAACTCTTCTCTGTTAAAACAGTCTGATTTTTTTAATATATTTTGCATATGTTTTTTTACAGTGGTTTCTGCTATAAACAGCTTTTCACTGATTTCTTTATTGCTAAGATTATTAATAGCAAGATTAAAAACTTCTCGCTCTCTTCTTGTAAGATTCAAGGTCTGTTTACTTATTAAAGGTTTTTTCTCAATATGTTTATTTACTAAGTATCCTAATATGTTCATTCCCGGTAAATAAATCAATAGACAAAATAACATTGGCTTCAAACAAAGTATATTTTCACTAATTATATTTTCGTATTCAATTGAAGTACTTAAATAGTTAAACAGTAAAAATGATGATATTAGCAGCCCTGTTAAAAACAAATTAAATCTAAACTTATCCAAAAGTCCAGAATAATCAATGCTATCACCTTGTCCAAGTAATATTAAGATTACCGTACTTATAAGAATAATAGTCATCATTCGAATATCTTGTAACTTTAGAAATCTAAAATCTGTTGTCCAACTAATCAATCCTATAAAAACTATAGTCAAACTTGCAGTTTTTACTATATTCTTTTTATATCCATTTATTTTCATTGTTCTCGATAAATGATTTCCTTCTTAATTTTCGCACTAACCGCATGTTGGACTAAATTAATTATAAAAGCATAAAACACAGTAAGAATACTCACAGCTATCGCAGGTCCCACTTTTGACAGATCACCTATATAACGAATAGAAGATACAAAGCCAATAATTGCACCTATTACTGAAGAAATATATACTAACTTAATGCATAAATCCATAGCATTCTTACTAGCCTTAAGTTCCTTCAATGTATATTCAAAACTTCCTGTAGCAATCTTATACCCACGTATAAAATCCTGAAATAAATCTGCTAAAATCAACATCGGGAATGTAAACAAAATAATCAAAATCAAACTTGGAATATCTACAAATAATCTAACTTCAGAACCCATGGACGCAGTTCCTATTAATGATAATAGTAAAAAAACAATAGCCAGTATACGTTTTAAATTACTTTTTCCTTTTTTGTTTGTACTCATACTACTTTCCTCCTTTAATTCCATTGGTTTTTATATTTTGGCGCATCACCACCAACGCTTAAGACTATGATAGCAAAATACCATAGTGAATAAAAGCGTAATAAAGGAGTATATTGGTAGTAAAATAGTAGTAATGATTTCTATTTCTCTACTTATGGTACGGTTCACCTCACCTTACTAAAGTGAGGTTTTTTATTACTTAGTCATTTCTAAGTATCAAATTTATTTCATTCACTTTTTATTTTCCCCCACTTTGCTCTTTACTAAGCGTCAAAAGCGTTTTATGCCAATGTAGCTGCTGTTGCTACTGATTCTATTTTAGCCTTATTTTTATTTTATCACAACCGCTCTAACTAAATTTTATTGTGAAAAACGAAAGAAGGAAAACTCTTATTTTCTAAGAATTCTCCTTCTATATTATTACATAGTATTTTGTTTATATTTATTCTATTATATCTACTATTATTATTTTCTTTATCAGTAACTTCTTCTTTTGTAATTATATTTCTTCCAATTATACTAAATTATTACTATCCTTACATGCTGTACTAACCAGAGCAATAAATCATATAACCCATTAGCTCCTATACTTATAAGTACTGCATATATTGCTTTTTTATTTTCTTTATTAAATAGCATACCATTATTCACCTTCTTGTTATTATTGAAGTGTGCTAATTAAAAGCATGGCATCTATCTAACGTGTATGCTCTTTACATTATTATTTATTCTTATTTGTATTTTTCCGCCTTTTATTTTTCTTTTCATATAAGCTAGTCTTCGCCTTTTATCTTTATCTTAGTCTATTTTAACCATTTTCGCCTTGTTTTTGATTTATCTTGTCCTAATAATAGCTTGTTCAAGCTCTTTACCGACATTATTTTTATTCTTATGGCTTTTTATTTGGTGGTTGACTTTTATTCATTATTTAGGCTTATTTGGTATGCTTTTTACTCTTTTATGGCTTTATTTTTTTAAGAATTCACTTCTATTTCTTGCATACATTTATTCTTTTATAGATGTACCAAGCGAGAAATTATTCCACTTTTACTCATTATACCATAATAGTAAAAGCTTGTATATAATCCTATTTTAAAGGAAATCTGTTGTATATAATTTAATATATATAATGTTAAATACGTTTAAACCATTCTCCATCTACATGCACTTTTTCTACCATTTCAACATCTATTCCTAACGATAATTCTTTAAGTCTCTCTGCTAAATCATTGCCATCAATAAGATCTATAGGTGTAGCTCCATCTCTTTGTGCTTCTTTTCTAGCTTCTCTTGAAAAAGTACCCGTTGTAATAACCAGTCCTTTATCAGCTCTTCCCATCATAGCACCCCTAAAATCTCTTATAACTGATGCACTTACTGTTCCTGAATATCTCTTAGCTTGAAATGCTGTATGAAAAGATATTACTCCACCTATTTTAAGTATACCTTTTCCATCAATTCCTCAATCATGCGACTTGCCTGTTACAATTACATTAGTAAATCCTAATTCTCTTAGCATACGTTGACACAGCTTTTCGAACTGTTGTGGAGTTATTGTTTTAATGATTTCTAAAACATTGTTTTGCCATGTAAACTCTTCAATCTCGTCATCTTCTATAATATCTACATTACTATGTTCTGAATCCGTAGAGCTATCACAGCTATAATTGTCTTTAACAAATCTTTTAACATCATTTTTATCTATATTAATAGTGTTATTTCCTTTATCCGTAATAGCCCAAACCCCTCTTTTACTATTACTTATATAGCCCGATTAAGATATGTTCTAGCCCATGCTGCTCTATATTCAAGTTTAGTTGTACTTCCTTTATGAATATCTTCAATTTCTTCTTCGCTAAGTGACAGTATTTCTATTATTTTTTCAATGATTTCATCATTTGAAGCTGATCCCCCTAATTCCTTTATAGCTTTAAGTGTTGGGTTCATTAAATCATCATATTTATATTCAAACATATTTTCGTCCCCCATATGATTTTGATTTATTATTTAATTTACATATTTATCCTACATTATAATATTAAAGCAAGCAACTTTCTAGCTTATTTATTATTTTCTATACTGAACCTAGATTACTATCTTAAAAATATAAAAAGAAGAAGAACCCTCATTTTCTGAGAGTTCTCCTTCTTTGTTATTCCCTAATATTTTCTTTATCTTTTCATTAAAATGTAATTCTATTGTATCTATGTTTTTTCTATCTCCTACTGTTATTTTCTTTATCAGTAGCTGGAGTAGTAGCTTCTTCTCCTGTGGATGTGATTCTTCTAGTAGTTTATTGAAATTTCCAAGTACACTTTTTACAAATTCAAAAGGTACTTCTTCTGAGTTACTATTGTCTAATTGCTTTGTTATTTTATCACTTAGACCTTGGTTTACTTCTATATCTTCTTCTATCTTTTTCAGTCTAGCACCTAAAGTTTTTTTCTCTATTATTCCATCTTCATATAATTCAAATACCTTATTCTTCTTATTATTTAGCTCTTTTAGATTATTCTTAACACCCTTCAATTGAGTTTCTAAAGGTTTAATTTTTTCTACCCTAGTTTCATTAAGTTTAACTACTATATCTTTTAATATTTTTTCATTATTTAATACTTCTTTTATTCTTGAAAATACATATTCATTAGCTTTGTCTGCTCTGATACTATTTGATTTACAAACTGCTGAACCTTTATTTTTGAAATTACCACAATAGTAGTATTTTATTACTTTTTTAGTTCCATCTTTTAGTTTATTTGTAGTTCTACCACATACCATTCCTATTCCACATACAGGACATCTTAAAAGCCCTGTTAGTGGGTAGCTGCCATCAAAATTCCTAGCAGGTTTTTTACTTTTCAAATTATATAGCTCCTGTACTTTATTCCAAATTTCTTCATCTATTATTGCTTCGTGATTTCCTTCTACTAAAATATAATCTTCATTCTTCCCTTTTCTTCTTTTATTTGCCCAATCTACAAACCTATTAAATCTAATTTTTCCTATATATACTGGATTTTTTAGTATACCTTTTACTCCCATAACCCCAAAAGAATTTCCCCTAGATGTTTTATATCCTATATGATTTAATTCATTTGCTATTGCTTTTAGACCTTTCCCTTTAGAGTACATAGTGAATATTTCTTTTACAATAGCAGCTTCTTCCTCTACAACTTCTAGTCTTGTTTCTTCTTTATTATTTATCTTTACCGACTTATACCCTAGAACCCTTCCCCCATTCCATTTACCTTGCTTAGCTCTTTGTTTCATCCCCATTTTCACGTTTTCTACTATTGTAGTTCTTTCAAATTCACCTACTCCTGCTAACATTGTCATTAATAGTTTTCCTGTTGCAGTAGATGTTTCAAAGTTTTCTGTTATTGAGCTAAACCCTACATTATTTTCACCAAGAATATGAACTATGTTTAGTAAATCTCTACTGCTTCTTGCTAATCTATTAGTTTTCCAAACCATCACTTCATCAAATTTACTTTTAGTACAATCCTCTAGTAGCTGTTGCAATGCTATACGATTTTTTATTGATTTTCCACTTATTCCTCTATCTACATAGGTTTCTACTACAATTTTACCCTGTATCTCACATAGTCTTTTGATATTTTCTATCTGAGCTTCTATTGAATATCCTTCTTCTGCTTGTTCTGCTGTAGAAACTCTTGCATATATGGCTACTCTATTTTTATGCATTATTATCAGCTCCCTTATTATCTATTTTAGTTTTAATTATTTCTGCTAAAAGTTCTACAATTCTTTCGTAGTCTGACATCATTATTTCCTCCAAATCAATCAATTTTATAATATATGTGTGAATTTTCTGTTAATTCCCTCTGTTTCTTTTTTCTTTTCTCAGTATTAACTGATGTTCCTGCTGCTACTGTTGCTTTTTTAGGGTCAAAAATAATTAAGTTATTTTAATTATTAATGTATATTCATATATATCAGCTTCCATCATTTTATCTTTTATCCTATTCTCAAATTTATATGTAGCATTGCATATATCATCTATTCTATTAATATCCATTGGATTTTCTATGTCACAATAGAATCTTACCATTTCATTATTTGATTCAACTTGTTTTATATCTTTATTAAGCACTTTTCTAATACTCTGTATTACATCATAATCCTGTTCAACATATCCTATTTTCATCTTTGTAGGAACTTCTAATTCATAATGTTTAATAAATTTATTTGAATATTCTTTTTTATTTTGTATATCTAAGTATACATTTATATGATTTTTCATTTTTATTTCTCCTATTTGGTATTTTTATTGTTAGTAGGGTCAATTATATGACTCCACCAATTCTTTTTTGATTTAACAATATAGTGTATATAATTTAATTATTAAAGTATAGTTATGAATTCCAGCTATATTTGCTGCTTTTTCTACTTTAGTTTCTATATCGTTTTTCCGTTCATATATAGCTTCTAACTCATTCGCAAAATCACCTTGACCCGTATCAAAAGTGAATATTATTTTTTCTTGGCTACAAGATATTGTTTGTATATCTATACCTAATTCATCACTAACTGAACTTATTATTTTACTTTTAGTAGTAATAGTAGTTAGCGGAACTATTAGTTCATAATCTTGTATTATTGTATCTTCTCCCTCTTCATTAAAAGTTTCTCTATCTTGTAATTCTAAGTATACTTTTTTTATTTCAATCTCTCCTTTTTAGTTTGTTTTTATTGTCAGTAGAGTCAATTATGACCCTACTGACGTTTTTTTATTTTCTAATTATCTTCATCAGTTCTAACAAAATCATCAATTTCAACTTCAGTTTCAATTTGATTCCTTTTAGCTGCTTCTTTTCTTGTTTTTTCTTTTTCAATCATATTTACATTATTTTCACTATCTTCTAGATTTATATTTTCTACAGTTATTTTTTTGTAATCACCTGCATGTCTTATTTCAAAGTAAATTCCCACTTTTTCAAGATTTGATTTTACCTCTTTTAACCTTTTGCTTAATGTATGGCTAGCTTTTGGAAAAGCTTTTGATTTTATGTTTATTTTTTCTCTTGTAGCAACTAATTCTAATTGTGTTAATAGCTGAGATACACTACCTACCCATTCACGTTTATCTTTCATTAGTGCTATCAAAGAAGATGCAACAGGATGAGATGATATAGCTTCTTCATTTGTTTTATCTTGATTTTCAAGATATGCTTCTAAAAATACCTCTCCTCCTATATCTATTGCTTCTGCTATGGCATACCCCCAAATTGTAAAATCAGCCATTCTACCAAGTTTATCTAATTTTATAGTTGGGTATATTTTCATTGCTTTTGATAAAGCTTTTAAACATGCTCCTAAAATTTTAGGCTTATCTTTTTCAAAGCTACTCCAAACTTCTTTTTCAGTTTTTCTTTCTGTCTCATCTATTCGTTCTAATTCATTAAGTAAGCACCTATCTAAAAGATCTGATTTTGTTGCTCCTATGTTTATTCCATTAAATCCAACACATCTTTTAAAACTAACTATTGACTCCTCTTCATCTGTATATAATGTTCTTTTAGAGAATGCTCCTCCTGTTGCTGCCATACATAACATATTACTTTTCTCTGATGATATAGTTTCAATGTTATCGTAAATAGGCATATAATTATTTGCTAAAGATAGTGCCATATCTGTTTTAGATGTTGGTAGACTAAAAAGTTCCTGTTTTGCTGGGTCTACTATACTTTTTATCATTCTCATTGTAGTAGACTTAGCTGCTCCTTTTTCTCCGTAAAGAAGTAAAATAGGATGAGGTATTCCAGCTACAAAACAGCTTACTAAATATGCTATAAAAAGTACTTTATCTGATTCTGTTTTAAATCTAAAATGCTTATCTACATATTCTATTAATTCTTTTACTTCAACATCTAAATCTGGTTTTACTTGTTCCTTCATATTTGCTCCTCTAGTAAAAAGAATAGGTGGTTTATTTTCTAAAGTTACACCTTCTTTAGTTATCTTTACAGCTCTCCATTTTTTGTCTCCTAAATCATAGTAAAAATCATCACCACTAATAGCTACTCTCTTTTCTAGCTTTTTTTCATTTCCAGAAAAATTTGCAAACATTTCTAACGTGCTTATTGCTTGCTTTATTGCATCTTGACTTACCGATTTACTTGTAAGAACAAAATAGAGTTTAATAAGCCATCTATTAAATTTTTTACTTCTTAACTTTATTACTTCATTATGATTATCCACTTCTATAGCTGCAAAACCTTCTTCAATTTCATTACAAAAAAATTTAGCTTTTTGTGATGCTAATTCTACCAAAATATCAGGTATAGCTTTTTTATCATTTGAACTATCCAGATCATCCTTACTATCATCTATTTTTGTTTCTTCTATCAAAATACTCACCCCTTTTGTCCCCACAATAAATTATTGTAGGGACAATTATTTTCTTTATTAGTCTTCAAGTAATCTATCTTCTTCTAAGCTATCTTCATTATCTTCTTTTAAAACCTTTCTCTGAATGTTATTTTTTTTAACTGGTTTCTTAGGAAATTTAGGTTTTTTCTTAACTTCCTGTATACTCTTATCTTGTATTTCTTCAAAATCTTCTTCTAATTTCTCTATATCAACTATATTTGAATATTCCTCTCCATTTTTATAAGTATTTTTAACTTCTACTATTACATTCATATTTTTTAATTTATCTATATCTAGTTGCTCTCCTTTTTCTGGTAGATTATCTAATTTTCTAAGTGTTTTTACTAGTTTCCCTGCTTCATACCACTTAAAAGGAATGTTAAAATATAATTCTACTCTTTCACCATTGTCTTCAATATCAACTTGTAATACTAAGTAGTTTTGACCACTCCATTTTTTCCCAAATATAAGTGATATTCTCCCTTTATACTTTCCATCTCCAATATTCTTTTTTACATCTCTTCTTGTAATATCAAATGGTAAATTCATAATAACTACCTCCTGTAATTTTATTTAAAAGCGATGCATCAGCTTCTTGATTATTATTCTATAGGAATTTCATCTTATTAAAAAAAGGGTAAAATAAAAAAAATTTTACCCCCCTTATCTAAAATCAAAAAAATAACCCTAAGATTAAATCTTAAGGTTATTAATTCTTTTTAAATCCATCTATTAACTTTTTTACTTCCTCTAAATCTTTCTTACTTGGCTTTTTTAGCTTTCTAATTTTATTCTCATCAATTTCTCCCTTATATTCCATTATTGCTTGCCAAACTACAGCACGGCTATCATCCATCAATTCTGATAATTCTTCATATGCATCTTCATCATCTATTTCATTATTCAAACTCTGTTCACTTATCTCTGTGATTTCTTGCAATCTTATATCATTTACATTTTCTACTATTTGTTTCCATTGACTTGACACCTGTTTTAATAAATCTTTATAGTAGTTTATTAAATAAATTTTATCACTATCATTTAATGTCTCATTATTCTCTGCAAATATAGGTTTAATTTCTTCTATATCCTCTAAAATCTGTTCTACAGCTTCTTTTTTAGTATCCTCTATAGCTTTTCTTATTGGGTATCTAGTATTAAAATACATTTTATTTCTTTCATTAATATATTTTTCTTCTTCTAATTTTCCTTTTAGCAAGCTCTCTACATCTGCAACTATTTCTTGCAGATTATCTAGTTGAACTTCATCAAACTTTTTTTTTCTAATATAATTTTTCATAGGTTTTTTAGTATAGTCGTTAAGTAATTTTTTTACAATATTTTTTTTACTTTTTGGTATTTCATATTCATTTTTATTAATTTTTTTTAAAACTTCATTATCAACTCCTAATATAGTTAATATTTCTTTAAATCTATCTTTATTTGTATCATAGTAATTACTATAAATTATATCTTTTTCTTCTCCATTCTTTGATTTATATTCTTTTTGCATATCATCAAACATTTCTTTTATTATTTCAGAAAGGGACATCATTTCATTTCTCTCCATTAAAGCTACACTCCTCATCTTTTTTAACTCTAGTTTATCACACTCCTTTTAATCCTTTCAAAGCGTCAATAGCGACAATTTTAACTTCGTTATTTGCCACTATTGTCGCTACTTTATGTGAAATTTTACTCTATCAAACATTTATACCCTCAATTTTTTGTTCGGCTAAATTTTTTCGTTTAAATTTTTAGTCGGCTCAAAACAATTTAATAATTCATATTAGAATACTTATTTATTTTTAGGAGGTATTTTCATGACTAAAATATATAATAACTATAATAATTCTAAAAAATATAATCTTATTTCTAAGAAAAACGATTTAGATTTATGTAAAAGAAAAATTAGAAATCTAAAAAATATTTCTCTAGATAATTTATCCATTTATGAAAAAAATAAAATTACTAGAGATTTAGAAATTGAATTAAGAAGGAAAGAGGTATTAGAACGAGATTTAAAAAAATTAGGTTTTATAGAAACTAAAGGCAGACCTAAGAAAAATCCTGATGAAAAATATTGTAATACTAGAAAGAAGTTTACAGCTATGCTTTTACCTAAAAATCTTGATTATCTAAAAGCTCTTAAATCCGAGCAAAAAATTGATAATATTTCATCTTTTCTTGATGAAATTATTGAAATACATAGAATAGAAAATTCAAATGCTTAGTTTAGTCGCTTCCCGACCTCCTCCCCTTTTGTTCGGTGAGGAGCGTCAGAAGCGTCAAGAAAACTTACTCTACTTACTCTACTTTAGGTGCAATTTTAGTATTCATCAGCTATCATCATTGTACTGTACTCTTTTCTATTTTCACTATTAGAGCTAATTACAAAAACTTTCTCTTGTACTGGCTTTTCTATTCTTACCTCAATTTTTCTATTATACTCTGGAACTTCTTGAGTATGTTCTATTACCTGTATTACTTCCTTATTTTTAGTTATTTTCTTCAATCTAAAAACTTGCAAATAGTCTATTTCTATCCCCTCTCTTTTTAAATCCTCTATCATCTGAAACATTATTATTTGCAATTCTAGTGATATTTTGGATTGCACCCCTCTAGTTATATATTTTTCACCTTCAAACATTTTATTAGCTCCTTCCGTTAATTTATGCAAAAAATAACACTAACCTCGTTTATGAGATTAGTGTTATTTAAATTAATAGACATTTTATTTTCTTCTAGTTTATAGTAATAGTTACTTGCTTATCATTTTGTATTGCTCTATCTATCTTACCCATTATTGTATCTACTTGTGTATTTGTTGTTCCTGGTAAATTTACAGTGTAAGCTGTAGTCACATTTTTAGGGATATCATAAACAAAATACATAGTTCTTTCTATTTTAGGCGATAAAGAAGCTAAGAATCCAAATTGATTTACTAGATTTTGATTATCTGGTATTACTTCCATAGCTCCTGATTGTAACTCATATTGTGTACCATCGAATTCCTCTAGATTGAATCTCCCCCATTCAAAATTACTCATATCTATACTTGATTGAGTTTTATTCAACATTTTTACTTCTAATACTAAAAATTGTCCTTCTGGCTCAGCATACTCATAGTCATTTTCTAGTCTTTGTGCT
>NZ_JAOASI010000073.1 GCF_025210165.1 Tepidibacter sp. | reverse complement strand
GATCAAACTCTTAAATAAAAGTTTGTCAGTACTCAGTAAACTGACTTAATGTGTTGTTTCCGAAAATCACTGTTGTGATTTATTTATAACCTACTGTTTAATTTTCAAAGTTCATTTTGTGTTTCGTGTTTGCCTCGTTGTTGAGGACAAGTAATAATATATCACCTTTTGATATATTCGTCAACACTTTTTTTAAAGTTTTTTAAAAAATAGTTTCAAGTGCAGTCTTTATTAGCATAAAATAAGAATAAATTCATTATATATAATAAAAGGAGGTTATAAAATATGGGTAAATTCATTATATATAATTTTATAGGGATATTCATATTTTTTATACCTATAAAATTAAATGGTAAAATAACAATACCAATAGATCATATTATTATATATCTAAATAATCATTATTTAAATTATATATCCATCTATACTTTAGTTCTTGTTGTATTAGGAATTTTTTATCCTTTTATAAAAAAGTTCTGGAATAAAAATAGATTTACAAAAGTAACTTCTTTTTTTAATCTTTCAAGCATACTTATAAGTATAATATTTATTACTAATTCAGATAAATTTTATTTTATATCTGAAGATATGCTGTCTATTATATTTAATAATATAGCTATTCCTATTAGTATAGCTATTCCTATAGGCTCTATTTTTTTAACTTTTTTAATAGATTATGGTCTTTTGGAGTTTATAGGAATTTTAATGCAGCCTATAATGAAACCACTTTTTAAAACTCCAGGAAAATCTGCTATACATGCTTTAGCATCTTTTTTAAGCAATTCCTCTATAGGTGTTTTAATTACTGATACTATATTTAAAGATAGTAAGTATAGTATTAAAGAGTCTTGTATTATAGTTACAGGATTTTCTACTGTGTCTATAAGTTCAATGGTTATTATAGGTAAAACTTTAAATCTTATGAGTATGTGGAATGCTTATTTTATAATTACATTAATATCTACTTGTTCAGTAACATCAATCACAGCTAGAATACCACCTCTTAGCAGAAAGAGTAATTCTTATATTTCATCTAATTTTGTTATAGAGGCTAAAATTTATAGAAATTTTATTCAAAATGCATGGAGTGAAGCTATTAAATCTATACATAAATCCAGTGCTATTTCTGAGAGTGTATATAAAAACTTTAAAAATGGCTTAATTGTAACTATTACCGTTCTCCCTTCAATAGTGTCAATAGGCACCACAGGTTTGATACTAAGTGAATATACTTGTTTTATAGATTTATTAGCATATATATTTTATCCTTTACTAAAAATACTCCAGCTTCCAGAACCTATGCTCACTGCTAAATCCGCATCTATTGGTATAATAGATTTATTTTTACCATCATTTTTAATAATAGATTCTTCATTTTTAACTCGTTTTATAATAGGAGTAGTGTCCGTTAGCTCTGTATTATCCTTTTGCTCATGTATACCCTGTATTTTATCTACAGAAATACCTATATCTATTTCAGAATTATTCTTAATCTGGGTGGAAAGAGTAGTATTTTCATTTATAATAGTTACTCCTCTAGTTACTTTGATTATTTAACTTTTAATATACCCAAAACTTAATTATATTTTATGTGTTTAAAGGTTGCAAAAAAGCGTAAAAATATATATTATAGATAGTTGAAAAGATAATTTAAAATTTGTTTTTTGTTGAAGTTATATGCTATATTAATTAATATAAGTAACTCGAATTTTAAAATTATTTATAAACTATAAAATTTTTAGGAGTGTGTCTATGTGTAAGAAATTTGAAATCGGTAATATTATTGAAGGTACAGTAACAGATGTTAAACCTTTCGGTGCTTTTGTGGCTCTAGATGAAAAAACTAAAGGATTAGTTCATATTTCACAAATTAGTCATAACTTTATAAACGATATAAATGAACATATTTCTTCTGGTGATAAAGTTAAGGTTAAAGTTATAAGCATTGATGAAGAGTCTAAAAAAATATCTCTTTCAATTAAGCAGGCAAAACCTTTTACTCCAAAGCCTAAAGATAAGCCTTCTTATAGTTCTAGACCTAGTTCTAACTCAGGTTCTAACTCAGGCTCTAACTACAGAAATAGAGATGCATCTAAAGGCAAATTCCAACCAAAACCTAAAAAAGAAACTTCTCTTGAAGATAAATTAAAAGATTGGTTAAAGCAATCAGATGATCGTCAAGCTACTTTAAATAAACGTAGCAAAAGAAGATAATTTTATTTCAAAAAAAAGCCGACAATATTGTCGGCTTTTTTACTTAAAAGCTATCTTCATAGCTTCATAACTTGCTTTTATTGTATAGTCTATATCTTCACTTGTATGAGCATTAGATAAAAACATTGCTTCAAATTGTGTTGGAGCAAGTAAGACTCCTCTTTCTATTAGTTCTTTGAAGTATATATTGAATTTTTCAACATCACACTTCATTACATCTTCATAGTTTTCTATAGGACCTTTTGCGAAGAAAAGGCAAACTAAAGACCCTGCTCTATTTACAGTTCCTTCTACATTAAGTTTTTTAAGATTTTCTTTAAGTCCATTTTCAAGTCTTATGGCTTTTTCTTCAAGCTCTTTATATATATTTTGATTTTCTTTTAATATACTTATGTTTTTATATCCCATATACATTGCAAGAGGATTTCCAGATAATGTTCCAGCTTGATATACAGGACCAACTGGAGATACCATATCCATTATCTCTTTTTTACCACCATAGGCTCCAACAGGAAGTCCTGCTCCTATAATCTTTCCAAGACATGTCATATCTGCTTTTATTCCATAATGCTCTCCTGCACCACCATAAGCTAATCTAAATCCTGTTATTACTTCATCAAATATAAGAACAGATTTGTATTCATTAGTTATATCTCTAAGTCCTTGTAAAAATTCTTTTTTCCCTGCAACTACTCCCATATTACCTGCAACCGGCTCTACTATTACAGCTGCTATATCTTGTCCATGTTCTTTGAATATTTCTTTTACTGAATCTAAATCATTGTATCTACATACAAGTGTATCCTTTACTACATCTGCTGGAACTCCAGGGCTTGTAGGTACTCCATAAGTTATTGTTCCAGATCCCGATTTAACAAGTAATGCATCAGAATGACCATGATAGCATCCTTCAAATTTTAATATTTTATTTCTCTTAGTATAAGCTCTTGCTACCCTTAAAGCACTCATAGTAGCTTCTGTTCCTGAGTTTACCATTCTAACCATTTCTATAGAATCATATGCCTGACATATTAATTTAGCCATTTTCACTTCTATTTCTGTAGGAACACCATAGCTTGTTCCTCTTCTTATTATATCTTCAACACCATTTAAAACGTCTTCATTACTGTGACCTAGCATTAATGGTCCCCAAGAGCATATATAATCTAGGTATTCATTACCATCAACATCATATATTCTAGATCCCTTAGCATGATCTACAAATATAGGATTAAGTCCAACTGATTTAAATGCTCTAACAGGACTGTTAACTCCACCAGGTATGTACTTTATCGCTTCATCATATATTTTTTCAGATTTAGTAGTATTCATAATGGTCATCCCCTTTTATTTTCTTAGCATTCTAGCTATATCTTTTGCAAAGTAAGTTATTATTATATCAGCTCCAGCTCTTTTAATAGATAAAACACTTTCCATTATAGCTTTTTCATCTAATAGTCCATTTTTAACAGCAAGCTTTAACATAGAGTATTCTCCACTTACATTATATGCTGCTATAGGCATATTGAAGTTGTCCTTTATTCTTCTTATTACATCTAAGTATGAAAGTGCAGGTTTTACCATAACTATATCTGCTCCTTCTTCTATATCAAGTTCTACCTCACGAACTGCCTCATCTGTATTTGCAGGGTCCATTTGATAAGATCTTCTATCTCCAAAAGATGGTGCTGAGTGAGCTGCATCTCTAAAAGGTCCATAGAATGAAGATGCATATTTTGCACTATATGACATTATAGGTGTATTCTCATATCCTGCTTCATCTAAAGTTTTTCTCATATGACCTATTCTTCCGTCCATCATATCAGATGGCGCTACCATATCCGCTCCTGCTTTTACATGACTTAAAGCTATTCTTGATAAATATTCTAAGGTCTTGTCATTATCTACATATCCATTTGGACGTAGTATTCCACAGTGGCCATGACTTGTATACTGACACATGCAAATATCTGTAATAACATAGATATCTTTTGTAATTCTCTTTATCGCTCTTGCAGCTCTTTGAACAATTCCATACTCTGCATACGCTTCTTTTCCATACTCATCCTTTTCATTTGGAACACCAAATAGCATTACATACTTTATTCCAAACTCTTTTAATTCTTTTACTTCTTCTTCAAGTTTATCTACTGATAGATGATAAACATCTGGAAGTGATGGTATCTCTTTTTTTATATTTTCTCCCTCAACAATGAATAAAGGATATATTAAATTATCCATCTCTATTTTAGTTTCTCTAACTAAATCTCTTACAAGTTCACTACTTCTAAGTCTTCTAGGTCTTTTTATCACAGCTATTCCCCCTTAATATCTTGTATAATAGTATTTAAAATTCCATCTATAGTGTAATCCTTAGCTTCTTTATGAACATTTAAATCAAAATCTCTAACAGTATTTGAAGTTATAGGTCCTATAGATATTAACTTTGAATTTTTAAGCTTCTCTATATTTTCTCTCCCTAATATTTTGACTAAATTCTTGACTGTCGATGAGCTGGTAAATGTTATATAATCTAACTTATTAGATTCTAATAGCTCAAGTATTTTTTCTTTGTTTCCATCACCTAAAACAGTGTTGTATATCTTAACCTCTTTAACATAACATATTTCACTTAATTTATCTACCAAATAATCCCTAGCTTCACTAGCTCTTGGAATCAATATTTTATCATCCTTATCTAATATATTCTTTAACTCATCATATATAGCTTCAGCCACGAACTTTGAAGGTATTATATCAGCTATTATACCTTTTTCCTTAAGATCTTTAGCTGTAGCTGGTCCTATAGCTACTATCTTTTTATTAGCTAATTTTCTAACATCAAAATCTAAATCATTTAATCTATTAAAGAATATCTTAACCGCATTTTGGCTTGTAAATATTATATAGCTGTATTCATCAATATCATTTATTTGCTCATCTAACTCTTCATTAGGAGTTATCTCTTCTATCTTTATAGTTGGAAACTGTATAGGATTGCCACCCAAATCCATTATTTTCTCTAATAACTTGCTATTTTGAGCTCTAGCTCTTGTTACAAGTATGCTTTTACCAAACAAACTTTTTTCCTCAAAGAAATTTAGCTTATCCCTAAGATTTACAACGTCACCTACAACTATCAAACTAGGAGGTTTTATATTCTCCTTAATAGCTATATCATATATATTCTCAAGCTTACCAGTAACTACCCTCTGATTATATCTAGTTCCCCAGTTTATAAGAGCAACAGGTGTATCCTTACTCTTACCTTCATTAATTAAATTAGTACATATATTGTTAAGATTCTTAACACCCATTAAAAATACCAATGTTCCATTTAAACTAGCTAAAGATTTCCAATCAAGTTCTTTTTCTTCATCTTTTAAATGACCTGTTATAACATGAAACGAAGAAGCATAATCCCTGTGAGTTATAGGTATTCCAGCATAGCATAGTCCTCCTATAGCAGAAGTTATTCCAGGAACAACTTCAAATTTAACCCCTCTTTCAAGAAGATACTCTCCTTCTTCTCCTCCTCTGCCAAAAACATAAGGGTCTCCACCTTTTAGCCTTGTTACAATTTTACCCTCTCTTGCTTTTTTACATATAACCTCATTTATTTCATCTTGAGTTAACGTATGGTTGCTAGATGCCTTTCCAACATATATAAATTCGCAGCCTTCTTTAGCTTCATTGAGTAAATTTTCATTAGCCAGTCTATCATATACTATTACATCTGCCTTTTTAATACACTCTAAACCCTTTAATGTAATCAACTTATAATCTCCAGGACCTGCCCCTACTAAATACACTTTTTTGCACATGGCTCCATCTCCTCTAGTATAATATCAGCAAGCTTATATCCTAGCTCTTTAGCTTCATCAGCACTACCCTCTATAAATGTTCTTACAATCCTACTTCCATCCTCAGTTCCAAATAATCCCTCAAGCTTTACTCTATCCTCATCTACAGTACAGAAGGCTCCTACAGGTATATGACATCCTCCATCAACTCCATGTAAGAAAGCTCTTTCTGCTTCAACTTGAATACCAGTCTTCTCATCTTTTATAGTTGATACTATCTTTTCTATGCTCTCATCATTTTCTCTTATCTGTATAGCTAAAGCTCCTTGAGCTGGTGCTGGAAGCATTATATCAGTAGGTATATAAAAACTTATTTCATCTTCTATATTCAATCTATGAAGACCAGCTGCTGCTAAAACTACACCATCAAGATTTTCTTCTTTGATTTTTCTTATTCTAGTTCCAACATTTCCTCTTATAGAAACTATCTCTAAATCATCTCTATACTTAAGTAATTGATACTTTCTTCTTTTACTTCCCGTCCCTATTTTAGCACCTCTTGGAAGGTCGTATATAGTTTTATACCCTTCTTTTAGAACTAATACATCTCTACAATCCTCTCTTTTAGGAACTGCTGCAAATTTAAGACCAGAAGTAACATTAGATGGCATATCCTTCATAGAGTGAACAGCTATATCAATTTCTTTGTTTAAAAGCTGTTCTTCTATTTCCTTTACAAATAACCCCTTGTCTCCTATCTTATCAAGAGCTATATTCTGAATTTTATCTCCTTTAGTCTTTATTATCTTAATTTCAAATTCTACATAAGGGTTTGAGTTTCTAAGATTTTTTATAACCCATTTAGTTTGACTTAAGGCAAGCTCACTTCCTCTAGTTCCAACTATTATTTTCATAATCAAGTCTCCTCTTTTTAAGTTCTTCTAAGTCCAAGTTTACTAATTCATTTAATATTCTTTTCTTTTCATCTTTATCAGTACATTTTTGTAAAACTAAATTCCTTATATCTCCTAATATACTCACATATTCTTCATATTCAACTCCATAGTTACTCTCAAGCTCTTTTCTTATCTTAGAAGAAAGAGATGGGCTGTTTCCCATAGTCGATACACTAATAACTAAATCTCCTCTTTTTATACTTGAGGGTACTATAAAGTCAGATAAATTTATATCATCTGCTATATTGCACATAATATTGTTTGTTTTGCAATAACTAGCTATATCCTCATTTACCTTCTTACTAGAGGTTGCTGCTATAACTAAAAACGATTCTTTTAAGTAATCCTCTTTATAATTATCGTTTATAAGTTTAACATCTATATTATCAAAATCTTCTATAAACGATGAACTTACAAGCTTTATATTACAATTAAACTCCAAAAATTTTTTTGCTTTTCTAAAAGCTACCTTTCCGCCACCTATTATAGTTACATTTTTATTATCTAAATTTATCATCATAGGGTAAAACAAGCTATCACCTCTAATTTAAAGATCGAATAATTCTTCAATTATATTAGTGTAATCCTTAACTTTTCCTTCGTCCTTAGTGGACTTAAGCTTTATAATAGGCTCTCTAATAACTCTTTTTAAAGCAGAGTTTAACATTTTTTCTATTATCTTTTTTTCTCTACAATCAAGATCTAATTTTCTATATATGTAATCAAGTGTATCCTTTTGTATATCACTACATCTTTCATTCAAAGATTTTATAGTTGGATCTACCTTTATACTACTCATCCAATCTAAAAACTCATTTATACTCTCATCTATAATCCCTTTAGCTACCTTAGATAACTCAATTCTTCTCTTCTCATTTTCATCGGATATCTTTTTAAGATCATCTATATCATAAACATTAATATTTGAAAGTTCACTAACAGACTCTTCAACATCACGAGGAAGAGCTATATCCATTATATAAACCTCATTGTCTATATCTATAATCTCATCTTTTCTTATTATAGTATGAGGAGATGCAGTTGCAGTTATAACAATATCTACATTTTTTAATATCTCATATCTTTTTTCATACTCTATAGGCTTTACCATAGGAAAATCATCACCTAAATCTAAAACCTTTTTATGTGATCTATTTGTCATATATATTTCATCTAAATCTTCTTCTATTAAATGTTTAAGAGCTAATCTACTCATTTTCCCAACACCTATTATAAGAGCCTTTTTATTCTTTAATGTTTTAAGTTTTTGTTTTAAAAATTTGACTCCTATGTAGCTTATGGACAGAGGATTTTCAGATATCTTGGTCTCACTTTTTATATTCTTACTAGTAGTTATAGCCTCTCTAAAAAGCTTATTTAAAATCTTACCGCTAAAACCAAGCTCCATAGAAAACTGAAGTGCTTCCTTTGCCTGACCAAGAATTTGGTCTTCTCCTAAAACTAAGGAATCAAGTCCTGAAGCAACCTCATATATATGATTTATAGCTTCTATTTGTTTTTTATAAAATAAATACTCTTTTATATCTTTTTCATCAAAATAATCTTCATAAAAATCTTTAACTATATTTATTTTTGAATCTATATCTTTTGCAGCTATGTATATTTCACTTCTATTACAAGTTGATAAAATAATCACTTCTTCTATACCATTATCAAGTAAGAAATTTGCACCTTCTATTTTTTTTGATTCTGTAAAAGACACCTTTTCTCTTATTCTAATAGGGGCAGTTTTATGATTAACCCCTATAACTGCTAATTTCATAATTTCGCCTCCACTACAATTCGTCTACTCACTTAAACTAGCTGTGAATTTAGTTCTTCAATATTATTTATCTTTTTAGGATAATCAAGCGTAGGTCTTAGTATGACTATAGTTTTTATATTAGAGTCAATACTTGCGCTTATTTTTTCTTCAAATCCTCCAGCTACTCCACTTTCCTTTGTTATAACTAAATCGCAATTATAAAATTTATATAACTGCTTATTTATATCATAAGAAAATGGTCCTTTCATAGCTACTATATTGTGAGGTTTCAAGCCTAGATTCTCACAAGATTTTAAGACCTCAGAGGTTGGAAGAACCCTAGCTATAATATTTTTATTCTTCAAGTTTTTAACAAAATTCTCTAAGTTTTTGCTTCCTGTAGACAAAAATATATTTTCACCTATTTTATTAGCAACATCACAAGCCTCTTTTATACTACCTACCTTTATTACGCTTTCATTCTCTAATATATCACTTGAACTTCTCTCATATCTTATATACTTTACACCCAGTTCACGGCTTGTATCTATAGCATTTTTAGATACTTCTAAAGCATAAGGGTGAGTTGCATCTACAATAATTTTTATATTATTTTGTCTTATAAATTTAATCATATCATACTTATCTAGTCTAGCTACATTAATGTCTTTGCAGTAATTTTTGGAAATCTCTCTTCCATAATCAGTTGCAACAGATAAAATATATGATTCATTCAATCTATTGAGTAAATCACATATTTTTAAGCTATCACTAGTTCCTCCAAGAACTAGTATCATATAACATAACCCCTTGGAGTTATCATTTTATCACCATTTATATAAGTAGATTTATTTCCTATTATTACAATAGTAGTCATATCAACCGTTTCAAAATCTACATCCTTGTATTTTACAACCTGTTTGCACTGACCATCTCTTGCTACATCCTTAACTATTCCAACAGGTATATCTCCTGACTTAAACTCTCCCATTATTTCAAAAGCTCTTTTTAAGTGATCTTTTCTTCCTTTACTTCTAGGATTATATAAGCATATTACAAAGTCAGCCTCAGCAGCAAGTCTTAGTCTTTTTTCTATAACCTCCCAAGGAGTAAGTAAATCACTAAGACTTATATGACAAAAATCATGCATAATAGGTGCTCCAAGTACAGCAGCAGCTCCTATACTAGCAGTAACTCCAGGTACAACCTTTACATCTATATCTAAGTTTTGTTTAGTCACAAGTTCAAGAATAAGACCTGCCATTCCATATATTCCGCTATCTCCGCTACTTATAACAGCAACTTTTTTACCTTCTTTGGCCTTATCTATAGCATCTTGACATCTCTCTATTTCTTTTCTCATTCCATTTTGAACTACTTCTTTATCTTTTATAAATTCTTCAACTAAATTTATATAAGTTTTATATCCCACTATAACTTCACTTTTTTCTAGTGCTTCTATAGCTTCATTAGTCATCAAATCCTTACTGCCTGGTCCTATACCAACTACATAAATCATTTCAATCTCCCCAATCCAAATGTTATTCCTTTATACTTTGTTTTGTTTACAAACAAATTTTTATTACTTAATATATATGAAACTGGCTCAACTACCGAATATACCCCAATAGATTTTTTAACAAACTCTGATTTTTCAAACTTATCTTCAACCTTTAATATTTCTTCTCTAGGTACTATTTCAAATTTTACTTTAAGCTTGTTTGCTAGATTAATTATAGCCATCTCATCTTTTTTAAGGTCTACACTTCCAACCATCTTTATAGATTTTTCATCTATATTGTTTGCGTCTAAAAAGTCTTTGAAGGACTCGTACATTGTATTAGAATCAGTATGTCTTCTACACCCAACTGATAATACAATATTTTTCGGAGTTATTTTTATAATATCCTTATAGTTTATATCTATATATTTTTTATTAGTTATGTAAATTAAAGTATCTATATCACTAATATTATTTTTATCCTTTATTAATACAAAGCCCCTTGTATCTATATCATAATTATCATCCATGTATATTCCTACTTTTCTACCTTCTAGCAGATAAGAATTTATCTTTTTCACATTTTCTTTAAAATCATCTATATAAGCATCTAATTCTTTTATTATCATATCAAGAGATGATTTATTATTTACATCTGTAGCAGTAGTTATAACTGGATTAGAATTTAGATAATCACTAAGCTTTATAGTCATTTCATTTGCTCCACCTATATGACCAGATAGAAGACTTATAACATTATTTGCCTTCTCATCCATTACTATTACAGCTGGATCTTTTGTTTTATCTTTTATATAAGGGCAAATGCTTCTAACTACAATACCAGTTGCCATTATAAATATCAAATAATCGTATTTGTAGAATATTTCTCCTACAAATTCTTTAAATTTTCCTTTTACGGGCATAGTATTATCACAAAGGATCTTGTCGTTTACATATACATCACACTTCATATACTTTTTTATATTAAGTGCAAGATTCTTTCCATTCGAAGTAAGTGCTATTGCAGCTGTATTACTTTCTGTATTCATGCTTAAATTCCTTATCGTACAATTTCGAGTAATTGTACTCTTTACCAAGAAATTCTCCAACCATTATAAGTGCTGTCTTGTTTATTCCTTCTTCTTTAACCTTAGCAGCTATATTCTTTAAGTTACCTCTAACAATCTTTTCTTCTTTCCAAGTAGCCTTATATACAACTGCTATTGGAATTTCTTCTGTGTATCCACCTTCAATAAGTCTAGCTACAACCTTTTCTATTTCTTGAACAGATAAGAATATTACCATAGACGTTTGATGCTTTGCAAAAGACTCTATAGATTCTTTCTCTGGTACTGGAGTTCTTCCTTCCATCCTAGTTATAATAACACTTTGAGATATTTCAGGAACTGTGTACTCAACCCCAAGTGCAGAGGATGCCCCAAGGAATGAACTAACTCCTGGTGTACAGTCATATCCTATATCTTCTTTAGCAAGCTCTTCTACTTGTTCTCTAATTGATCCATATATGGAAAAGTCTCCTGTTTGAAGTCTTACAACACTCTTATTTTCCTTAACTCCGTTTTTCATAACATCTACTATTTCTCCTAAGTCCATATAAGCACTGTTATGAATTTCGCAACCTTCTTTACAATAATCAAGAAGTTCTGGATTAACTAAAGAGCCTGCATATATAACAACATCTGCTTCACTCAATAATTTATACCCCTTCAAAGTTATAAGTTCCTTGTCTCCTGGTCCTGCCCCTACAAAATGAATCTTCATCGTTATCTACCCCTTTTACTTGAAATTATGTATGTTGGATTTAAAGGCTTAAAATAGTTACCCTTACCTAATTTTTCAAGCCTTGCTACACTAGCTTGTACACACTCTATATCTTCAAACCCTTGTTCTTTAAGTATTCTTAAAGACTCGTTAAGTGTTTGAAGTATTATACAGTTGATTACTAAAGCACCATCTTCATTTAATAATTCTTTAAGCCATATTATAATCTCTTCTAAATTTCCTCCACTTCCACCTATGAAAGCTGAATCTATTTTTTTATCAAAATAATCTACTGGTGCATATTCCTTTATAACCTTTATATTATTTATGTTGAATTTATCAATATTTTTATGTATAAGTTCTACCGCTTCTTTATTTCTCTCTATAGTAAATACCTGTAAATCTTTATTATCTAAGGCAGATTGTATACTAATGCTTCCTGTTCCCCCACCTACATCAAGGAATGTACTACAATTCTTCAAGTTTAATTTACTTATAGATATAGTCCTTATCTCTTCCTTAGTCATAGGAACCCTACCTCTTATAAATTCACTATCCTTCATCATATATCACCACTACATTCATATCAAATTTATCTACATTCATTATATCTTCACAAGAAAGTATAGTTATTCTCTCATTTTCATAAGAAAGATTCTCTCCTACTACCATAACCTTATTTAACTTCCTTTTTATTATCTCTTTTGCAATTTCCTTTGGTCCTATTATAGTATCTGTGACTAAAGCGACTTTTTTGTGAGATAATATGTAGTCAAAATCTGGTTGTTTTCCATGACAACTACTTATATATATATCATTCATATCCATACCAATTCTTGAAAAAATATACTGAATAGAGCTTATTCCCGATACTATATTCACATTCTCACTTCCAAGCTCACTAACTATATACTTTCCTATTCCGTATATACTAGGATCTCCTGAAGCTATTATTGATATATTCTTATCCTTATTATTGTTTATGTAGTCTATAATTTTTTTAAGACTTCCCTTTATTTCTATCTTCTCTTTATTAAAATCCTTAAAGCTTTCTAGATTTCTAGTTCCACCTATTAACACATCACTTTTATTAACTATATTCTCACCTATCTTAGTTAGGTAATTTAAATTGCCAGGGCCTATTCCAATTATGTTTATCATCTAAATACCTCCAAAAGATTATCTACACCAGCACTTTTTCCAAGTGTATCAAGCTCCATAGAAAATATCATAACCTCAACCTCAATATCATTTTCTAATCTTTGAAGAATCTTTGTTCTTCCTTTGTTAGCTATAATATCATAAACTTTTTCATATCCATTTTCTGATATAATATCTATTGTAGCCTCCGTAGTTGGGCAATTATATATTTCTTTTAAAACACTTATATCAGCACCCATTAAAGCTAAATGAGTTATAAGTATCTCCATCCTACAATCAGCCATCTTACTGTGAGTATGAAAAATACCGCCAGCAATTTTTACAAACTTACCTAAATGACCTACCATAAGTATCTTTTCAAACCCAAATCTTTCAGCTTCTTTTATCATATACCCTATAAAATTACTAGTTCTAACAACATAATTAGAATCAATATTTAAAACATTTTTTACGAAATTCTCTCCATGATTCCCTGGAACGAGTATAATATTTTTAATTCCCTGCTTACTTTTCATTTCTAGTTCAATAGAAAGAGATTTCTTCCAACCTTCCTCAGACATAGGCTCTACAATTCCAGTAGTACCTATTATAGATATACCACCTTCTATTCCAAGCCTTGGATTAAAAGTTTTCTTAGCAATCTCCTCACCCTTTGGAATATAAACTAAAACATCTGCTCCTAAATCTCCTATAACTTCCCTAACTTCCTTCTCTATCATATTCATAGGAACCTTATTAATAGCAGCATTTCCAATAGGAATATTAAGACCCTTCTTAGTTACCCTACCAACACCAATACCACCATCTATATTGATAATACCACTATTATTTATAGTAACCCTTGCAAATATATCTAAATTATGAGTAGCATCCTTATCATCTCCCCCATCTTTCTTGACAGAAGCCACAGCATAACCTTGTCCTACTTCTTGATTCTCAACCTTTAAATCAAGTTTTATCCCTTTAGGAGTATCTATATTAATAATATCTACTATCTCTTTACTCAAAGCCATAAAAGCCGCAGCCTTAGCTGCACCTGTAGCAGTAGACCCAGTAGTATAACCCCTTTTATACTTCTTTCCATCTATGTAAACATACTTTTCCATACTATCCCTCTTTTGCGAGAATATTCGATTATTTCTATCAACTATCTATCTTCCTTGAAATCATATCCCACTTATCTTTAAAATCCCCAAACTCAAGAGCCAAAACTATAGCAACTGGTATATAAGCAATAAATGCCATTGTCTTTAATAAACTTTTAGATAGTAATTTGCAGTTTATTGCCATAAGATCATATCTCCTTTTGCACTTTCAAGACTCCATCTAAATTAAATTTCACTTTATAGCAACATATATTAAGATTTTATTTGTTGATTTCTATATTCGTTATTTTTTAAGACTCACTTCAACACTAAACACTACACTTAAAAATTATGCTCGTTCAAATGTTAGCTACTTTCTTGAATTAAATTTATTCCAAGTTTAACAACTACATTTACAAAATAAGTGATATTAATAATGTTAGAGAATGTTTTAAATATTTTTTATAAAACTTGTATTTCATCGTTTGAATATCCGTTAAAAAAGTTCGTTGTCTGACCAACGGGAGTTTAGAACTTTTAGGATATTCAATAAGATGAAATACTTAGTTTTATTAAAATATTTACTACATGAACGGTATTTTAATATCATTTATTTTGGGATTAGGAACTAAACCTAAGTAGCGTTATTTTAATGAGTATAATTTTTATATACTGTAAAGTACCGCATTAACTATAGCAGCCGCCAAATTACTTCCACCCTTTCTACCCTTAGCCAATATATACTCATTATCACTTTTCTCAAGCTCATCCTTAGATTCTTCAGCTCCAACAAATCCAACTGGAACTCCTATTATAGCTTCTGGATTTAATTTTCCTTCTTCCTTCATTTCCATTATCTTATAAAGAGCAGTAGGAGCATTTCCAATTACAAATATCTTTCTTCCCTCTTCACTAGCAGCTTTTTCTACTGCTGCCATTGATCTTGTCATCTTCTTTTCTTTAGCAATTTTTGCAACCTCTTCATCTGCAACGAAGCATTTTATTTCACAACCTAGTGCTTTTAATTTTCTCTTGTTTATTCCAGATAAAGCCATATTAGTATCTGTATATATAGTTGCTCCAGATTTTAAGCCATCTATTAATTTATCAACTGCTCTATCAGATATCTTAAGTATATCTAAGTATTCAAAATCAGCAGTTGTATGTATGCATCTTTTTATTATCTTCTCTTCTATTTCGTTCTTAAACTCATAGCCTGGTCTAATCTCATCTATTATACCTTGTATTATTTCAAAACTCTTAACCTCTATCTCACTTGGATTTTTTATGTACTTCATATGACCCTCCCTTTAATCCTGCTTTTATAACATTTAACGAATATATCTTTTTATATTTTTTATCTATTTTATTAATAATCAATTTTTCTTTAAGCTTATTCTCATCCATATCCTTGTCTAGTATTATTCCTACAACCGTTCCGCTATGAGCTATATTAACACCATAAGCTCCATAATCTTCACTTATTTTTATTATTTCACTCAAGCCTTCCTTTTTGTGTATATTTTCATTAAGTATAGAGCTTATAGTTGCTGCTTTTCCAACCAAGCTCAAATCCTTATTATCAAATCCTTTTTCTAATATATCAAAAGCATATTTTAAATTTTCCTCATTTGCCTTTTTTTTAATGAAATAATCCTGTCTCTTTCTTATATATTGCGTATTTAATCTTTCATCAGGCTCAAGAGCGAGTATTTTTATTCCATCTATATAACCTAACTTCTTAAATATTTCACCTTTTAAAGGATCGAAAATACAGTTATCTTTTATATATATAGAATCTGTAGGCTCAATTGTTGCTGCAATTTTTGATATTTCTTCATCTTGTATATCTTTATTTAAAAAACTAAGTGTAGCTCTTATGGTAGCTCCTATATCCGCAGTGGAACTTGCCATACCTTTACCTAAAGGAATATTGCTTTTTATTCTTAAAGATATATTTTTAGTATCATCTTTAGTAAGACCAAAATGTTCGAATACTTTTTCTAAAGCTCTTCTAGATTTAAACGGTCCCCTACTTATATTCTTAGTTGTCTCATAAATATCAGCCCTTGAATACATATTTACTGCATAAGATACTAAATATTCCTTGTCCTTTATCATACCCTGAATAAATTCTCCACATGAGCCTGGGCAAATTCCATAGTGTTTCATACTATACCCCCATTATTTCTCTCAATGCAGTTATCAACTTCTTATTTTCTTCTCTTTTTTTAACTGCAACTCTTATATATTTTTCATCTAATCCCTTAAAATTAGATGCATCTCTTATTAATACATCCTTGTCTATAAATAATTTTTCTTTTATATACTTTGAATCGTATTTATTTAATTTTAACAATATAAAGTTTGTATCTGTATTAAAACATTCTATATTATCTATATTATTTAATTCTCTTAACATATAACTTATTTCTTCTTTAAAATACCCCTTAGTCTCTCTTATATACTTTTTATCTTTAAATATATATTTAGATATATTCTCAGCAAACGCATTTACAGTCCAAGGCTCCTTAACATTCCATATATCATAAATTATATCTTTATTGCTAGTTATACCGTATCCAAGTCTTATTCCAGGAAGTCCAAAAAATTTAGTAACAGCCTTTATAATAAATAAATTGCTATAATTATCTATGTATCTAACTAATGAATACTTATCGCTATCATATACAAACTCCATAAAGGTTTCATCTACTATCATAAATTTGTCGTGTTTTCTTAATAAATCTAGTAATTCTACAAGTTCTTGAGCATTACCACTTGGGTTATTAGGATTACATATAAATAAGAAATCAAATTTATCTATATTATTCTCTACGCTCTTTATATCTACTTTAAAATCTTCCCCCAAGTATAAATCTACTACATCTAAATTATTTATAAAAGCTGCCCTTTCATATTCTGAAAATGTAGGATTTAAAGTAGCTAACCTTCCATCTAATATCTTCATAATCATATATATTATCTCACTAGCACCATTTCCAGGTATTATATATTCATCGTTTATATTTATATAGGAAGATATATTTTTTCTGAGATTTAAATACTCTATATCAGGATATTTTATACTATTTTTTAAACCTTCAAGTACATATTCTTCTATATTTTCAGGAGTATACGGATTTATATTAGAGCTAAAATCTAATATATTTTCACTTTTATTGTACTTACTCATCATCTGATTCACATCTGCTCCATGCCCAAGCTTTATCACTCTGAATACCCCTTTTCTATATCGTTTACTATTAATCTTTCTATATTATATTCTGTATTAAGGTAAAAATTATCAAACTTAAAACTGAGGTCAAATACATTATTCTATTTGTATTTAATATATCCTCCGAATCTATATCTCTTATTTTATCTCCTATAGTAGGCTTATACACTTCTTTACCAAAGTATATATTAGTTCCTCCTAGCTGTATATTAAGCGCTCCAGCTACTGCCCCTTCTGGATAAGCACAATTCGGACTTTTATGATTCTTTCTATCTCTTATAAATATTTTTATACTCTTTTTAAAATCAAATCCCAAAATCAAAGATGCTATAGCCATTATACAAGCCGTTATTCTAGCTGGTATAAAATTGAATAAATCATCTATCTTAGCAGATGCAAATCCTAAATTCATATACTTATCATTTTTATACCCAACCATAGAATCTAAAGTATTAACAGCCTTATACATCATTCCAAGAGGTGCCCCACCTATAAATATATACATCATAGGTGCAATTATTCCATCTACTGTATTTTCTGCAACTGTCTCAACAGTAGCCCTTATAATTTCCTCTTTAGATAAATTCTGAGTGTCTCTTCCAACTATATATGATAATTGTTTTCTAGCTTTTATAATATCATCTTCCTTTAATACCTTATAAATTTTAACTGCCTCGTCCTTTAAACACTTTGTAGCAAATATAGTGTATATAATCAATGAATTTACAGCTAAGTATAAATAATAATTTATATTAAAGCATAGTTTTATAATTAAATTAGTTATAAAATAAGTTGTAAACACTACTATAAAATTTAAAAAGAACCCTCCTACTTTAAGTTTTTCTTCAGTCTTAAATATTTTTCTTATAATCTTCTCTATGTAATTTATAAATTTTCCTATATATATAACAGGATGTGGCAGACTATAAGGATCTCCAAAGATAATATCTAGCACATATCCCGTATAAATTGATACTATATTCATTTATTCTCTACCACCTTATTTAAGAAGTTAATAGGAATATCTAAGTTAGAATAAAAATGAGTATGTAGATAGGTTGCTAGAGTGTTCTTCTTCTGGTATCCACCCATCCACTCTTTTATTATTTTAGAATCCCTCTCCTTAACTACCTTATAAACACATTCTTCATCAGTTATAAATTCTGAATGATGAAACTCATGTCCAAAAACTGTATCTTCCTTCTTAGATATAGTCGTATCTATTAAGGCAGATCCTTTTGCATAACCAAACCTTCTAAGAGATTTTGTCATCTCACTCTTACCCTTTAATATTCCAACCATTTTGTACTCTTCATTATCTTTACCCACTATACTATCACCTAAATACATAAGTCCCCCACATTCAGCATATATAGGCTTATTATTCTCATGATACCTTCTTATATCTTCTCTCATAGATTTATTTTCCTCTAACTCTTTTGCAAATATTTCTGGGAATCCACCACCTACATATATACCATCACAATAAGGTAAATTCTTATCATTTAAAGGGCTAAACAGCTTTATAGTAACCCCCATATCCTTTAGTATATCTATATTACCCCAGTAATAAAAGTTAAAGGCCTTATCATATGCTATACCTATTGTTATATCTTCAAATTTAGGTAAATTGGGTTTAAAGCTTGATACTATATCTTCTGATTTTGATATTTCTATTAACCTATCTACATCTATATATTCTTCTATTATTTGTGCTAAATGGTTAAACTTTTGTTCTAATTCATTCATCTCAATTGTGGGTACTAATCCTAGATGTCGGGAAGGCAGGGAAAATTCTATGTTCCTTGGTAGATACCCAAGAACTTCAATATCTGTATACTTTTCTATAGCTTGCTTAACTATATCAAAGTGACTCTTAGATGCTATATTATTTATTATAACTCCTTTTAAATCAATTTCTTTATCTAAGCTCTTATATCCTAAAACCATAGCCGCAGCAGATGTAGCCATGCTTTTACCATCTATAACTAATATAACAGGAGCTTTAAGTATTTTCGAAGTATATGAGCTTGTACAAGAATTTATATCTATTCCAAATCCATCATAGAGTCCCATAACCCCTTCTATAACAGACATATCTGCATCCTTAGAATTTCTAAGATACAAATACTTTATCTTTTCATCATCTAGCATAAAAGAATCTAAATTCCTAGATTTTCTTTTAGTTATATAAGTATGATATGAAGTATCTATATAATCAGGCCCTACTTTATAAGGCTGTACTTTGAGATTTCTCTTTTTTAAAGCTGACATTATTCCGATACGAAAAATATATATATTTCTATTTAAATATAGACATTTCTACTATGGCACGACTTATCTCTATTAGATTTTCGTCTTGTGCCTTCCTGCTTCAATGAATCGGATTTTGCCTAAGCTACTCTCATTTGATATGATTCTTCACAGGCTTAAATTCCGCAGTACCGTTGCGTACACATTCAGAAACCTAGTTTAGGTTAAGCACTCTGAATTTGGTGATTTGCTAAATTAATACTTGCGTTCAAATCTCTATCCATCTTAAAGCCACATTCACAAATGAATATTCTATCTTTTAGCTTTATATCTGATTTTATTTGACCACAACAAGAACAAGTTTTAGATGAAGGATACCATTTATCAGCTTTAACAAATTCAATTCCATATTTTTTGCATTTATATTGAATTTGTCTTTTAAATTCATACAGCTTTTGTTGCCCAATAGCTTTTGATAAATGTTTATTTTTCATCATCCCTTTTACATTCAATGTTTCCATTACAATTCGAGAAGGCTTGGTTTTCACTATCTCTATAGAGCACTGATGTAAATGATTTGTGCGAATATCTTCAAGTTTTTTGTATAAATTACGAATTACTTTATTTTGCTTCTGAATATTTTTCATATTCTTTAAAGGTATTTTATAGATTGATTTTCTATTTTTATCATAACTCTTGATATTATCTTCTATCTTACGACTCAATTTGCGTTGCTCACGCTTTAATTTCTTCTCAAGATGTTTTACTTTTTTATCTTTATTGATATTTCTTTTAAATTCACCATCTGAGCAAACCGCTAATTCTTTTATCCCAACATCATCCCTAAGCTAACATTAGTTAATTCAACACTCTCAAATTCCTTATCATATCCTACAGATAAAAACCAATTCCTACCATCAAATGATATGCGAGGATTTGAATACTTTTGATTCTTTTTCAGCTTTAGTAGAGCTTGACACGTTTTAACTAAACCTATTTTTTCACCTTTATATCCGTTGTTAGTTCGCTTTATACTTTCATAATTTACATAAAAACTAATTTTGCTTTTTCGCTTACTTTTGAATTTCGGCTTGTTTGCAACACCATTAAACCATCTTTTTCTGGCAACATCAGCATCTTTCACACCCTGCTTCATTACATTACTTCCAACTTCTTTGAGCCATGTATGAGAGGTCTTTTTTAATACATTATTAATGTATTTTCTAACTTCACCTTCGTCTATATTTTTCTTGTCTTGCTTACCTTCAAGATATTCTCTGTAGTGTCTTTCACTTTCTGCTAAAAAGTAATTATAAGACCACCTTGCAACTCCTGCCGACTTCCAAAATAAAATTTCTTGTTCTTTGGTTGGTTTTAATTTTATTTTAGTTGCTATTATCATTGATTTTCACTTCCTCAAGTAAGATTCTTGATATTGGTGTACTAACAAGACAATAGTCGATAACTAGTTTTTGCAAATTTACCAATGGACATTAACTCCATGTGTACCACCTCTCTTTCGTTAATAATATAATATCATTATATTATTATCCGAGAGATATATCTATATTTTTAGGTCTGTATATATTTTCCTCATTCACCATAAGACGCAACCCCTATGGCAGTCTTTCTCTCACGAGTAGACCTCTCATGCTTTCACATGAGCGTAGACTATATCTTCATCTCTTTTATTTTGAGACGCGGTATTTTTCTTCCACCATTAGCTTGTGGTTTTACTCTCCCTCAAGGAGATAGTCGTTGAAGGTTTCCCTTATCTATTGACTTAGGGCTTTCCCTGCTAAACATCCATTGTACAGCACTTAGCGCCCAACGTTTTCTATGTGTCACGATTATCCTTTCATAGAACCTAATTGGATTTTATTTCAGCTTATGCCATCCTTGCTATTTTTTCTGCTTTCGCACCATTGCGTTTATCGTTTCCAATTCCGATTTGGTTGCAAGGCTTTAGGAGTTAAAAGCAATTAACACCGAGTACGCACCGCTTGCACGATACGCAGGGTAT
>NZ_JAOASI010000072.1 GCF_025210165.1 Tepidibacter sp. | reverse complement strand
TGCAAGGCTTTAGGAGTTAAAAGCAATTAACACCGAGTACGCACCGCTTGCACGATACGCAGGGTATCCTGTTATAAATCTATACTTCTATACATATTTGTATAGTTTTGTTTAAATTTGTTGTAACAGTTTTGTTACCCACGTGAAATCAAAGCCTTTTTTAAGTAACGAATTCCCTGTAAAATCTGCTACTAATTCTTTGAAGTTATTCATATTTTGACTTTCCATTTCTTCAGATCCTAAAAAATATATACTAGGTTTATCTTGTATAAATTGTCTAATTAAAGCTGTTTTTCCTATTCTTCTTCTTCCGTATATAACAATAAAGGAAGATCTATTTTGATTATATTCATTATTTAAAAATTCTAGTTCTTTATTTCTATTTATGAATTTAGTTAACATTAAAAATCACCTCATAAATATTATATTACAAAATATAATATTTTATAATATAATATTCCACTTTATCTTAATAGTTTTAAATACTATTTTAAGTATTAATCATCAAATAATAGTTAACTTATATTAAAATAGAAAAAAAGTACAAAAAGTACCTATTTCAGTACTTTTTATACTTTTTTAAAGTGTGCATATCTTTTATTGTATTTAAGTTCCATTATACTTATTCTATTATTAGCTGTATCTAAACTTATCATATCTACATTACTTTGAAGCTTGTCTATTTTTTTATTAGTATTCTTAACAACTACTTTAATTATATCCATTTCCTCTTTTAAATTAAATACTGCTTTTTCTATATTTTTGCTACCAACTTCTCTATTATTTTGAAGTCCTTCTAAGGATAATTTCACATTACTAGCTATTTCTTCAGTAACAATTTCTAATTTACACATTTTCTTATCTAATTTATCTGTCTTAACTTCAATATTTCCTACTCTTTCATCTAACTTGTCTACCTTTGTTTCAACATTTCCCATTCTTTCATCTAACTTATCTACCTTTATTTCAACATTTCTTACTCTTTCATCTAACTTGTCTACCTTTGTTTCAACATTTCCTACTCTTTCATCTAACTTATCTACCTTTGTTTCAACATTTCTTATTCTTTCATCTAACTTGTTTACCTTTGTTTCAACATTTCCTACTCTTTCATCTAATTTGTCTACCTTTGTTTCAAGTTGGTCAAACCTTTTATTAAAATTATCATTCATATTACTTAATAAATGTAATATTTTCTCTTCCATCCTTACCCTCCTATCATAATAAATCTAATAATATAATTATAGCATATATATCCAACTATAAATATTGGTTAAATATACCTTTACCTTCTCACTCTACTAACGAATTTCATTATAAAATCCCCTTTATCTTATTCCAATTTAGATGTACAATCTTAATATGAAAGGGGATGTTTATTTGGAATACAACAACCTAACCTTAAACGGAAATGACAGCATAATAAGAACTCTATTCTTCACAGACACTCATATAAGTGGAAGAAACCCTAGAAGTAGAAAAGACAACTTCCTAGATACAGTTCTTGATAAAATAAATCAAATAAATGATATAGCAAAATCTAAAAACTGTGACTTCGTATTATTTGGGGGAGATCTATTCGATAACCCAAGCGTATCAAATGCAGTAGCTGGAAGAACAGCTAGAACACTTAGAAATTTTAATAAAATAATAGGAATAGCTGGAAACCACGACTTATTCGGTAACAACATAGACAACATAAAATCAACCCAACTAGGACTATTTGAAAAAGCAGGACTTATAGACCTACTTTACAAAGGAGAAAAAATTATAATAACTAAAAATGATTTAACACTACAATTAACAGGAACACCCTCTCACTTTGGAATAGACCACGATGATATAAAAGAAGACTACGTTATCTATAATAAAGAAGCAGACAAAGCAATCCATATAATACATGGTATGCTCATGGAAAAACAACTAAACCCTCATATGAGCGTAGTAACAATAGACCAAGTAAAAGAAACAAAAGCTGACTTAACACTAACAGGTCATTACCACGCAGGATTTGAACCTATAGAAGTAGATAACAAATACTTTGCAAACCCAGGCTCTCTATCAAGAGTATCCTCAGATAAAAGTGAAATAAAAAGAAAAGTTGGAGTCCTATATATAGAAATATCTAAAAATAATATAAATCTAGAATTCATACCCCTAGAGCAGCAAAAGGGAGAAGACGTCCTAGACCGTTCTCACATAGAAGGATCACAATACAAGGAAATACAAATAGAAGAATTCATGAGAGAAATAAAAGTAGCCTCAACAATAGAATCAATGGATATAACTAACATAGTAAAAAAAATAGCTAACAATAAAGAACTAGAAAAAGAAGTAGTAGACTACGCACTTACTAAATTATCAATTGCAGAGGAGAGTCTATCAAGTGAATAGTAAAATCTTTAATTCTTATTCATAACCGAAATTTAAAATGTATATTAATCCCTCGCTAATCTTATATAGCAGTTTTTTTATTGAGAACATACAAGGTAAAAACTGCTATATAAATACGCTCCCTCTTAATATAAATTTCAAATTTCTAATTCCTGCGTAAGCAATATTTTAGATTTTATTGTCCAATTAACTCACGGAGTGATTCAATAACAGAATAATCATCATTTAAATTCAACACGCACCTAAAAATTATGCTTATTAAAATGTTAGATACTTTTGGTTTGATATTTTTCTATATAACTTGTATTGCGACGCTTAGATATTCGTTAAGAAAGTTCGTTGTTTGACCGAAGGGAGTTTAGAACTTTTAGAATATCTAATAAGACGTAATGCTTAGTTATATAAAAATATCTGCCTAAGTATCGTTATTTTAATAAGCATAATTTTCGCTCAACCACCAAACAAAATATAAAACAAGGAGGACCCCAAAACTTGAAACATATAAAGCAACTCCACATCCAAAACTTCCAAAGCCACCAAAACACCACCCTAGACCTAGTTAATGGTCTCAACACAATAATAGGTGAATCCGACAAAGGAAAATCAGCTATAATAAGAGCTATAAGATGGGTGATACTTAATGACCCTCAAGGAAACAACATGGTAAGACAAGGAACTAAAGAATGTAGCGTAACATTGACCCTTAGTGACGAAACTAAAATAACTCGTACAAAAAAACTAAGTGGAAAAAAGAAAATAACCTCTAAAAACACATATAAAATAGAATACCCAAATGGAGATATCTCAGAAAATGAAAACTTCGGTGTAGACTCTATCCCAGAAGTTCTTCAGGCTTGTGGAGTTAATATACTTAAAATAGATAAGGACTTAGTCGAAATACCAAACTTTGCCTTCCAGCTAGACCCTCCATTTCTGATATCATCAAATGGATCTCAGCGTTCAAAAACAATAGGAAAGCTTATAAACGCAAACTTATTCGACTCATCAATAAGAGATATAAAAGCCGACATACTAGACATAAACAGAAAAACAAAAGAAAAATCAGCTGAATATGAAGCTTTAAATGAAAAACTAAAACAATACGAAGACCTAGAAGAAGAAGAAAAAAAACTTTCTAAAATCGAAGAATTTATAACTAGAGCTGAAAAAACAGAAAAAAACATAGACACACTCAAAAAATACATAAACTCACTACAAAATATAAAACTACAAAAAACAAAATGCATAAAAGTTATAGAGAATTTATCCAATATAGAAGAAGCCCAACTTAACATAAAGGACTTAGAACTAAAACACAAAGAATCCCTAAACCTTCAAAAAACATCTTCTTCCCTAAAATCTATAACAACAAATAAAAACCTACTTAAAAACACTATAAACAATCTATCAAACATAGAAGAAGCCGAAAAAATAAACAGCAACTTAATAAACACAATAAATAAACTAACTAAAATAAATCTACTTAAAAGTAAAATAGACTATTTAAACAAAAACAACAAAACCCTAAAAATAACACTAGAAAAACTAAAAAACATAGACAATATAAACGAAAGATACCTAAAGCTCCAAAACCTAAACTCAAAAACAATATCTCTACAAAAAATAAATAAAGACTACAAAGTAGTATCAAACGAAAAAACTAAACTTAAAAACAATATAGCAACAATGCCAAACTTTATTCAAATAGAAAAACTATACACAGACTATACAAACATCCAAAATCAAATCGAATCACTTAAACAACTAAATACAAACTACGAAGACACAAAACTAAGACTAAAAAAAGGCTCAGACTACATAAAAACAGTACAAGCCAGACTAAATCAATGCACATTAGCCTACTCAGACATGCTCAAAAACATGGGCAAATGCCCAACATGCTTTAATGATATAGATAACACTACAGTACAAAATATAATATCTAACTTATAAATCACAAAGCTATACTTTGACAATCATCATTTGCTATTATACGTATACCTAAAAATTATGCTTATTGAAATGTTAGCTACTTTTGGTTTGATATTTTTCTATATAACTTGTATTACGACGTTTAGATATTCGTTAAGAAAGTTCGTTGTCTGACCAAAGGGAGTTTAGAACTTTTAGAATATCTAATAAGGCGTGATGCTTAGTTATATAAAAATATCTGCCTAAGTAGCGTTATTTCAATAAGTATAATTTTGAGCTTAACACCCTAAATAAAAAGGAGGATTTTAAAATGAACGAAAAGCAACTACAAGAACTTAAAGATAAAATAGAAAAAGGCAAAATGACAAAATACAAAGCAGAAACAAGACTTGAAGAACTTGAAAAGCAAGAAAAAACCCTAAAAGAAGAAATAATATCTCTAGGATACGACCCAGAAAAGCTAGATGAAATAATCTCTAAGCTAGAAAATGAAAAACAAGACTTAATATCAAAAATAAATGAAATGCTTCCAGATACAATACCTAATATCTAAGAGGTGATTATATGAGTTTAAATGAAATAAAAGATAAATACGCTAAATATAGAGACTACATAATATACAAAAAAACTATAAAATCAAAAATAGAAGAAGACATGAATACTATAAAACTAAAAATAGAAGACTTTAAATCTCAAGAAGAAATCTTCTTAAAAGCAAAGCTTCTACTAGAGGAAAGTTCCGCGTATGCTCGTGAACAAGTAAAACACAAATTTGAAGTAATGGTAACTAAGGCACTTCAATTCGTAACTGGAGAAAATATAGAATTTAAAATAGAATTTGAACAAAAAAGAGGACGCCCAGAGGCATCCTTTAATGTTATAAGTCAAATAGATGAAAATACAAGTATAGTAAATAATCCAGAGGATAGTCGAGGAGGAGGTATTATAGATGTAATATCTCTTACCCTTAAATACTGTATGCTTCAAACACATAAACCTATGATAGAAGGTCCTTTTATTTTAGATGAGCCTGCAAAACACGTATCAGAAGAATACATAATAAACGTTGGTAAATTCTTAAAAGAAATAAATACAAACTTTAATAGACAAATAATAATGGTTACTCACAATACCCACTTATCCGAAATATCAGATAAGAGATATGTAGTAACCATGAGTGGCGGAATATCTAATGTTAATGAATACAATGTGGATTGTTAATAATCCACATTATTTATCCACAATATACACAGGTTCCTGTGACTAAGTTTATAACTGATGAATGTACTATTATATGCATTATATACACAAATTATTCCCCATAATATCCACAATTTTATACACATTATCCACAAGACTTATGAATATCTAAAGATGTATTCTTACTTTCTATTTCTCCATATCTTAGTAACTACAACAGTCATATCATCTTGAGCTTTTCCATCTACAAGCTCAAGTGATTTGTCTAATATATATTTTGCAATTTCCTTTGTACTCTTTTTATTCATAGTCTCTATAACTGTGTATAACCAGTTCTCTCCTAATTGTTTGTCCTTGCCTGCATCTATTATTCCATCTGATACAGTTATTATTATATCTCCTTCTCTTACACTTCTTCTTTCCCTATCTATTTTTATCTCAGATAATATACCGACTGGAAGTGATGAAGATGATATAACCTCAACCCCACCATTCTTTCTTTTTATAAAAGATGGGCAGGCTCCCATTTTTACACTCTCTAAATTTCCATTATTTAAATCTATAATATTTAAATCTAGAGTTGAAAATATTTCATCTGATGACTTTAGCATCAACATATTGTTGATAGTTTCTATACTTATTCTCTCATCTATCTTTGCCTCCAGCATTTTTTCTAGTATTTCTATTGTTAGTGATGATTCTTCAGATGCCTTTTCTCCCTTTCCCATTCCATCACTAAGTACACTTATATACTTTCCATCAGAAATCTCCATGTATGTATAGTTATCCCCAGATATTACATTTCCATCCTTAGATAAATAGGTTACATCAGTTTTTGCTGTATACTTTTTAAAATTGACAAGCCTTATATTACAAGTGCTATTCATAGACCTACATCCCATTTTATAGGCCGATACTTCTTGTCCAACAGCTCTTGATACAGCGTTTATTAGCTTTTTTTCACATAAATCTCCGCTATAGCAATTATCTCGTTGTATATTTATCTCAAAATTATCATCTCTTTTAATATAACTTATCTTATCTACTTTTATATTCTCTTTATCAAGCTCAACTATTATATTATTTTCCATATCCATATCAAAATCCATACTATTATTTATTTCATCTGAAACATCTTCAATAGAGTAAGCAATAGATTTTATCTGACTAGATACTAGCTTTCTAGTTTCACAAAGCTTTTTATTCCATTTATAATTTAGCATAAACAAATCAAAATAATGATTACACCCTTTTATTACATCATCAAACTTCATACAATCTCTTTCAAATTTAGATCTAACATAATTATTATCTATTCTTCCATCTTCCTCTAAACCATTTAATATATTCGTGAACATACTATAAGTCTTTGTAAACTTTAAATTCCAGCAACCTCTTTTCATAGGGCACTCAGAGCAAATATCGTGAGTTACCATATCTATAACACTTGCTATATCTCTTTGATCTAATACCTTATCCTTTTCTCTAGCCTTATCAAAGGTTACCCCAACCTCTTCATAAGCCTTATATATATCCTTAAGTCTTGTATTCATTATCTCCTTTACCCTATTTATATAATTAATAGAAGACTGCTCACTACCCAAAACTCCTTTAGTGAATTTCTCTATATACTTTAATTTTTTATCAGGTATCATAAGAAATATTAAAGAAGATATAGTTATCTCTCTAAGACTTAATAAAAGCTCACTACTTCCTCTTGTATATATAGTTATTATGCTCCATCCCATAATAAAGCCTAAGGTGCTTACAAATTTACTCGCTTTTCTAAAAAGACCCCCTAAAAGCCCTGAGAATCCATATATCCCTATATACATAGGAGATGATATTGTATTCATAGTAGTTATTATCCCTATAGTTATACCACTTGCAGATCCAAGAGCTGGTCCTCCTTGATAAGCTACTACTATTATTATTAGAAATGATAATACATTCTTTAAGGATACATCAAACAAGCTTATATTAGATATGCCTGTTATGGAAAGAGCTACTATTATAGCTAATGCTATAGTCTCCTCGCTTGATATACTCCTTCTTATCGACCTTTTCAGAATAAGTGGTATACCATACGAATATATATATATAAGAGAATACACAGCTAGTCCTTCTATTAATGAAACTAATATATCATACATATATAAATCTGTTATTAAAGAGCATGTAATACCACTTATAGAAGTTATAAAAAATCCTATAATAGAAACTCTAAAAATATTATTATGGTATTTTGATATAAATGATGATATAAAATTTATAAAGAAAAGAGTTATTATATACCTTAGAGCATGAGGCCCACTGTGACTTAAAATTATACCTGCTGATATACAAAAAAATACTGGCATCTTATACTTTTTATGAGTACACATATAAATAAAATATGCTATACCAAAAGGCCCTAGGTTGTCTATTATAACGGCTCGTCCGAGCAAAAATCCTATTACACATAAAAATACAGTTGTATTATCAATGTTTATACCCTCTGATAGCTCATTTATATATCTTCTTTTATATGAAGATATCTGTGGTTTTTGCATAAAAAAACCTCCCCTCACTTAATACATTTGATTGTATCAAAGTGATAGAAAGGTTTTTGTCATAATCGGTAATATAAAACTCAGAAATTTAAGACATTCTTTTTAGCTTCTGACAAATTAGACCTTCTAAATTATCAAATTCGCTAACAGATATGTCCTTTATTTCTAATTTTTTTATTATTATATTTAAAATTAATGCTCCAGCAGTTATTATATCAGCTCTTTTTGGCTGAAGACCATTTAAATTTCTTTTTTCTTTTACAGTTAATTTTTTCAAATTACTAAGTATTTCTTCTATATCTTTGTCTAAAATAATACTCTTATGTATTTTGTTTGTGTCATACACCTTTAAATCCTGGTGTATGGCGGATAAAGAAGTTATAGTTCCTCCTATACCAACTACCTTTGTTATATTCAAATTACTTATCTTATCTATAGTTTCCATTATAGTAGTTTCTATATATCTTTTAGCATATTCAAATTCTTTATCATTTATAGGATCTTTAGTTAAGAACTTTTCAGTAATTCTAAGAGCACCTACATCTTCACTTTTATTAAACTTAATACCATCAGATTTGTTACCAACTATAAACTCAGTAGATCCTCCGCCTATATCTATTACTAGAATATCGTCTTCTTCTACTTCCTGTACAACTCCTAAGAACCCTAGATCAGCTTCATTATCTCCACTTATTATCTCAACTAAAACTTTGCTCTTATCAAAAGCCTTTTTTAAGAATACCTCCTTATTCTTACTATCTCTAAGAGCAGAAGTCCCCATAGCATATATTTTCTCACAACCATTTTTCCTCGCTATATTTGCAAATTCATGTAAGGCATCTACATTTCTCTGTATAGCCTCATCTGATATAATTCCTTCTTTATCAACATTTTGACCTATTCGTGTCGTATTTATATATTTTTGTCTATTAAAAAATTTACCTTCTACATAATCTGCTAATAAAAGTCTCATAGAATTAGTTCCTATATCTACAGCTGCAATCTTCATTAGTATCCCTCACTCTTATTAATATCTATATATATAATCTCTCCTGGTTTTACCATCTTAAGTCTTTCTCTAGCTATCTTTTCTATATACTCATCTGTTTTATAGTTTTCAATTTCTTTTTTTACATTTTTAATACTTTCTTCTTCCTGCTTTATCTGTTCATTTAAATTTTTTATTTCTTTTTTATATTGTCTTATCATTATACCTTGATTTATTACACTATAGCTAGATGAGCATAATATAAAGAATATAAATAACTTAAAAGCCAAACTATATATATTAAATTTCTTCTTTTTAGTTTTTCTATCTCTCATTTTATCCCCCAAATATCATCGTTTTTTAAACTGCTTAAATCCTATATACATTATAACATCAAATGCGAAATGAATAGGATATATTATTAGATAATATAGGTTTGTAATTATAGATATTATAATTTTTATAAATCTACATAAAAATCTAAGTACATACTTACTCACAGTATTAAAGTAAATAACAACACCAATTATAAACCCTGTAAAATTATAGTATCTAAGATCATAAGAATTAGCTCTATGAAGTATCAAAAAGCTTATTACTGTTATTATTAGCCAAAATAGAATGTCCTCTACACACCTTATGACCTTATTTTTATTAATATTACACCTTATTCCTCTGTAAAAATCATATATTATTCCCATTAAAATACCACCATAGACAGTGACAAACAGTATATATATCTCTTCAGATGGATACATAATTATTTAAATAGCTTCTTTAAAAAGCCTTCCTCATCCTTTTTAGATACCTTAGAATAAACTATAGCATTAATGCTCCCCTTTATAGTCACCATACCGTCCTCTATACTTAGTTTGCCCATGTCCAAGCCTTCTCCCTGTATACATACATCTCCAGCAACAGTTCTTAGCTCTATCTTAGTATCATTAAAAGAATAAATATGTTCAATACCACACAAATTAATCTCTTCTCTATTTTTCATATTGAGTAAATGATCCATAAAAAATCCCTCCATAATAAAACTTAATTGATATAGAATTAACTTCTATATATTAAATTTATGAAGGGAACTTAATATTTATTCTATAACCTCATACATTTCTTTTGCATCATTTTTAAGTACATGTTCTTTTATCTCTACTACCTTAACAGTAGTAACCTTTTCTCCAAATCTTATCTTTATAATATCTCCAACACTTACAACAGTAGAAGACTTTGCAACCTTATCATTAATGCTTATAATACCCTTATCACACGCTTCCTTAGCTACAGTTCTTCTCTTTATAAGTCTTGAAACCTTAAGGTACTTATCTAATCTCATATTCTACCTCCTATTTCTATTTTAAAATATTGGTGCAGGTTATTAAAATATGTATATTAATAACTACACTTAAAAATCACGCTCATTAAAATGTTAGTTACTTTTGGTTAACTTTTTACTATAAAACTTAGATTATGCTGTTAAAATATTCGTTAAGAAAGTTCTTTGTTTGACCAACGGGAGTTTAGAGCTTTTAGAATATTTTATAAAGCAGAATCTATAAGTTTTATTAAAAAGTTGACTAAGTAACGTTATTTTAATGAGTGTGATTTTTCGCTCAATGCTCTATCTTTAGATTGCAATATTATTGCTTAATTTTAAAAAAGTGTGGAATATCCACACTTTTAAATGTATTACTTATTTACAGTATCCTTAAGACCTTTTCCAGCTTTGAAAACCGGAGCTTTAGATGCAGGTATTTCAATAACTTGCTCTGGGTTTCTTGGGTTTCTACCTTGTCTTGCAGCTCTTTCTCTCGTTTCAAAAGTTCCAAATCCAACTAATTGAACTTTATCACCCTCAACTAATGCTTCTTCTACAGACTTCATAAATGCGTTAAGTCCTGCTTCTGCATCCTTCTTAGTTAATCCACTATATTCAGCCATTTTAGCTACTAATTCAGCTTTATTCACAGTAACTACCTCCTTATGTATTTTCTTTTTATTTAAATTTTGAATAACTCACATAAACTTTTAATTCTAGTTTTTTTTTAAAATTCCTTCTTTGCCATAAAGTTTTAACCTGTATTTTAGAGCTTCTTCGCCTTATTCCAAAGTTCATCCATTTCTTCAAGAGTCATGCTTTCTAAATGTTTGTCCATTTTTATAGCACTCTCTTCTACAAAGCTAAACCTCTTTATGAATTTTTGTACAGTTTTATTAAGCGCTTGTTCTGAATCTATTTTGAGAAATCTTGCCAGATTCACTACAGAAAATAATAAATCGCCTATTTCTTCCTCTATGTATTGTATATTGCCAAGTCTACTCGCGTCAACAACTTCTTTGTACTCTTCTTGTATTTTTTTGTATACATCCTCTATATTGTCCCAATCAAAACCTACAAGAGCAGCTTTTTTTTGTACCTTAGTAGACTTTATAAGAGCTGGAAGAGAATTAGGTATTCTTTGTAAACTTTCAGTTATAGTACTTTCACCTTTTTCTTCCTTTTTAAGTTCTTCCCATTTCTTAATAAATTCGCCTTCCTCAAACTTAGCATCTGAGAATACATGAGGATGTCTAAATATAAGCTTTTCACATATACTTGTAGTTACATCCTTAAAATCAAAATATCCTTCCTCATTACCTATTTGAGAGTGAAATACTACTTGCAAAAGTACGTCTCCTAGTTCTTCTATTAACTCATCTATGTCATCTTTTTCTATACTATCTGCTACTTCATAAGCCTCTTCAATTAAATATTTCTTAAGAGTTTCATGGGTTTGCTTTTTATCCCAATCACATCCACCTTCTCCTCTTAGAGTCTTCATTATATTTTGAAGGTCGAATATATCCTTGTACCTCTTAACAGAAGCTATTGGAACATATAAACTAGTTAAATAGTCAAATTCATCTAGTCTATCTAGCTCATAAAGCTTTACCTTATGTTTTTGCTCTATTTTTTTAATACCTGCTCCCTTTACTATATACACATCTTGCTCATCGTCATAATAATTCATAAGATTTAATTTAACCTCAGATGCTATAAATTTATCATAAACTTGAGTTATTATCAAACTCGAATCTATATCTATCTTCTCATTTTTTATATTAAAAGCATCTACAAGCTTAAATCCATGAACAGGATCTACCTGTAAAAAGTCAAACATAGCATCAACAAAACTCATAGAAGCTATTACTTTTACATCTATATTATTTTCATCTGCTAAGCCTTGTATTATCTCAACAGTCTTCTCTGCAACCCTAGGATGACCAGGAACAGCATATATTACATCATCAGTCTTAGCCTTATTTATTATATACTCACTTATATTTTTATATACTTTATCAAAATCCTTTTCTTCATCATAAAAATAATCAAGGGATTCAAACACTATCCCTTCCTCTATCAAATCCTCAACCACAGGATGCTTTTTAGTTCTAAAATATATATTAGACCCATTCTTTAATTTATTATAAGCTCCAAAGCTCAATAAATCAAACTCTCCAGGACCTAACCCTATTATATGAATAGTTCCCATATTTTCACCTTCTATACATTAATCGTACAACTTTCACTATATATTAAAATCTTTCTCAAAAATCTTTACTATTATAGCATTTTTTCTTTTGTCTACTTATCTAAACACTATATTTAAAAATTATGCTTATTTAAACGTTAGCTACTTTTGGTTAATATTTTGCTATCAAACTTAGATTATGCTGTTAAACTACGTTAAAAAAGTTCATTGTCCGACCAACGGGAGTTTAGAACTTTTAGTATATTTTATAAAGCAGAATCTGTAGTTTAATCAAAAGATTGGCTAAGTAATGTTATTTAAATCTACTACCTAAAAATTATGCTTATTTAAATGTTAGTTACTTTTGGTTAATATTTTGATATCAAACTTAGATTATGCTGTTAAAATATGCGTTAAGAAAGTTCGTTGTCCGACCAACGGGAATTTAGAACTTTTAGTATATTTTATAAGGCAGAATCTATAGTTTGATCAAAATATTGACTAAGTAACGTTATTTAAATAAGTATAATTTTTGCTTAACCACCTTTATACTATCCCTACATCAACCTAGCCTTATGAAGAATCTTATATATCAACTTTCCCTTTGGCATCATCAAAATCTCATTCTTAGTAATAGCCTTCGTTAAAAGCAGCATCACTGCATATACAAATCCTCCCAAAACTATAGCCCCAAGACAAGATAATGAATTCCCAAGAAACTCATATAAAATATTATATGTAAATACTGCACATATACTCATTATAATAACTGATATAAAAGGTTTCAATACAAAATCCTTAAAACCGAACTTTATACTCATATTTTTCTTTAAATAATAAAAATTAAGTATCGTTGCTACTATATAAGCACTTACCGTTCCAATAGCAGCCCCTTTTACATTAAACCAATCTATAGGTATTAATGTATAACTTATAGCAACCTTTACAATAGCTCCTATAAATAAATTTATAACTGGAATATAAGCCTTTGCCATACCTTGAAGTATACCCGTTAGTGTTTGAATTAAACTAAGGAATATTACTCCCATAGATAAAAATAATAGTATTTGACCAACAGAAGCTGGCTCTTTTGGATAAAGCATTTGCATTATAGGAGTTGATAATGATGCAAGACCAAAGCCTGCTGGAAGTCCTATTAACAAAGCTACTCTAATACCAGCTTTCATATCTGACTTTGCTTTATTCATATCGCTTATAGCAAATGAATGAGATATAACAGGTACAAGACTCATAGAAAGTGCCATAGTAAGTACCTGAGGAAGGTTAATTAGAGTTGCTGCCATTCCTGTTAATTGACCATAAAGCTTCGTAGCCTCAAGATATGTAAATCCTCCATCTTGAAGTCTTCTCATAACCATAGCAGCATCTATCATATTCATAATAGGCATAATAGCACTTCCTATAGTTATAGGTACAGCTATTATTAATAGCTTATTTATTATTTCTTTTATACTCTCTATCCTTTTTGAGCTATTGTATGTTAATTCTCTTTTTATCTTCTTACTTTTCATTATGTACATAACTATCATAAATAAGCTTCCAATAAAAGCTCCAGATGTAGCTCCAAACGATGCTCCTGCTGCTGCATACTCAGTTCCTTTAGAAAGAAAGAAAAATGATAAATATAAACCAAGACCAACTCTAAAAGTTTGCTCAACTATCTGAGATATAGCAGTTGGAGTCATATCCTGCCTTCCTTGAAAATATCCTCTAAATCCGGCCATTATAGGTACAAATAATAAGGCAGGGGATATAGCTATCATAGAATAATAAGCCTTTGGATTCTTCATATAAGTTACTATGTAATCAGCTCCAAAGTAAAGTATACCAAAGGTTACAATTCCAGTTAATATAAGAGCTATAAAAGATACCTTAAATATCCTATGAGCTCCACCATAATCGTTAACTGCAACTTTTTCTGATACAAGCTTTGATATAGCCGCTGGAAAACCAGCAGATGATATCGTAAGAAGTAAAACATATACAGGGTATGCACTTTGATAGTATCCCATACCCTCAGACCCTATTATATTCCCAAGAGGTATTCTAAAAAATGCTCCAAGTATTTTGACAATTATACCCGCTACAGCTAATATAAAAGCTCCTTTTAAAAAGGAATTTTTGCTCATATTACCCCTCCATTTTTAACTAATCTTGCTTACAATCTTGTATAATTTTTCACCTTTTGGCATCATAAGTATTTCTTCCTTAGATATACTGTTAGTTTTTATAAGAGCTAATCCATATCCGATTCCTCCGACTACTACAGATACAAGGCACGCTACAGCATTTCCAGCAAACATTACTACAATATTGTAAGAAATACTCACAAGTATAGCCATTATAGATGCAGACATTAAAGGCTTTACTATAAAGTATACTATCTCAAATTCTACCTTAATATGTTTTTTGATATATCTATAATTAAGTATCAATATAATTATATAAGATATTAAAGATCCTACTGGTGCTCCTTTTACATTAAGGCTTGGTACAGCTATTAATATATATGTAAAAGCAACCTTAAATATAGCACCTATAGATAAATTAATTACAGGTATATGTGTTTTTTCTATTCCTTGAAGGATAGCTGTAAAAGCTTGAATAATACCAAGTAAAACTACACACATAGATAAATATAAAAGCATTTGTCCAACTGAAGATGGCTCATTTGGATAAAGCATTTGCATAAATGGAGTTGAAAGAATAGCTAATCCAAATGAAGCTGGAAGACCTATAAGCAGAGCAACCCTAACTCCTATCTTTATATTATTAGATAATCCTTCATTATCCTTTATAGTGTGTAAATAAGATATAGATGGAACCATACTCATACTAAGAGCAGTTGTTATAGTATATGGAAAGTTGATAAGAGATGCTGCCATACCATTTAATTGTCCATATAAAATATTGGCTTTATCGTAGGAATATCCTACAGATTGAAGTCTTCCTATTACCATAGTGGAATCTATCAGATTCATTATAGGAAGTATTGTACTCCCTATTGTTATTGGTATTGCTATTGAAAGAAGCTTTTTAACTATCTGGGATTTAGTTTCCTTCTTATATATTTTACTGTTATTTATTTCTTCTTTTATTGTACTTTTTTTCTTTATATAAACAAATAGTATATAAAGTGTTCCAAGTATTACACCTGTTGTAGCCCCAAACGATGCTCCTGCTGCTGCAAGCTCTGTTCCCTTTGGAAGGAACATAAGAGCTAGGCATATACCTATAGCTACCCTACCAATCTGCTCCATTATCTGTGATACTGCTGTAGGAGTCATATCCTGTCTCCCTTGAAAGTATCCTCTGAAAGTAGACATTATTGGAACTAATAAAAGAGCTGGAGCTGTTGCCTTCATACTATAGTATGCCTTTGGGCTTTTTAGTATGTTGTTTACAATATATTCTGCTCCAAAAAACAATATTAAAAAACTTATAAATCCTACTGAGAACAATACTAAAAACGATGTTTTAAATATATTATGAGCACCTTTATAATCATTTAAAGCTATTTTACTAGATACTAATTGTGATATTGCAGTAGGAAATCCTGCTGCTGAAATATTAAGTAACATTATGTATATAGGAAATACAGCTTGATAATATCCAAGGCCCTCTGCTCCTATTATTCTTCCAAGAGGTATTCTAAATATAGCTCCTAAAACGTTAGCTACAACACCTGCCATTCCTAATATAAAAGCACCTTTTAAAAATGAATTCTTTGTCACTTCACTTCCCCCAATCATTAAGAAGTCAATTATATAAACCAAATTTTAATATATCATATTTTCAGATTTATATCTATAAGTAAGATTTAATTATACAAAATTAAAAGGAGCCACCTTTATTGGTTCTCCTTTTGATTTTATTATTATTGAACTTGTTTCCCTAAGAAAGAAGCAGCAACCTTTATTAACTTTTCATCATTTTCAGTTATTTCTCCTTCTTCTTTATTTGCAACTATAACTGCACCGACTGCATCTCCACTTTCACTTATTATTGGCATTATAATCTGATTATTATACTCTGTAGAATCTCCTTTAAATAGAGGAACCGTTTTATTATCCTTAACAAGATTCGATGCTCTACTTTCTATTAAATCCTCTAGTTCCTGACTTATAGCCTTATCCTTATATTCCTTTTTAGATAATCTAGATACTGATATTACACTGTCTAAGTCCGTTATAACAACAGCAAATCCAGTGTGTTCAGCTAACGTCTCACTATACTCCTGTGAGAACTCATTTAATTCTCCAATAGGAGAATACTTTTTAAGTATTACCTCTCCATCTTTTGCTGTAAATATCTCCAGAGGATCTCCTTCTCTTATTCTAAGTGTTCTTCTTATCTCTTTTGGTATAACTACTCTTCCTAAATCATCTATTCTTCTAACAATTCCTGTAGCTCTCATGTTCATCCCTCCATAATGTATGTGTAAATATATTTTTTACCAAAACAAAAAAAATATACAAAAATTTTTACCATCTATTTTTTTAAAATTCGTCTGCTCGCCAACAATCCTTACAAGCTCCGTTGGTTAAAAATAGTCTCAAGCATATCTTTTTACCAAGTTATACACAAAACAAAATGATATAGTTTACTATAGAATAAACAAATACTAAAACTATATATTCAAAATATCGTTGCATTCACAGTATTTTCATATATAGTTTTTATAACCCACACTTTTAAAAAAAGGGGATATCTTAAGATATCCCCTTTAGTTTATTTCTTTATATTCTTTATATTCTTTATATTCTTTTCATACTTTTCAATTTTAGTTCCTTTTTCAAGTTGTTCAATCTTTTCCTTGTATGAATCAGTTTCCAAATTAACCTTTATTTGATTCTTAACATCTTCAAAAGGAATAATTTCATTCACCTTATCCATAACCTTTATTATATGGTATCCAAATTTACTCTCTACCAAATCAGATATTTCTCCAGCTTGAAGTTCAAAAGCTACCTTTTCAAATTCCGGAACCATAACTCCTTTTCCAAAATATCCAAGATCTCCACCATTATTTCCTGAAACAGTATCTTCTGAATATTCTTTAGCAAGAGATGCAAAATTTTCTCCGTTCTTTGCTCTTACTAGTATATCCTTTGCTTTTTTCTTTGCTTCCTTCTTATCTTCATCTGATATAGGCTTTACATTATCATCAACAGTCTTAAATAATATATGAGAAGCTTTTACTTCTTCTTTTTTATAATCTGATCTATTAGTTTCGTAGTACTCTTTTAGTTTTTCATCATTTATTTCTAAATATGCTATATAATTTTCTTTATATTTAGATATTATCATATCTTTCTTAAGTTGATTTTTTAAAAATTGATCGTCTATACTATTTTCTTTTAAGAATTTCTTAAATTCTTCGTTTGATTCAAGTTGCTCATTAAACTGTTTAAGTTGAGCATCTACCTCTTCATCTCCTACAGTTATATTTTCTTTTTGAGCTGCTTGATAAACCACCTCATCGTTTACCATGTTATTAAGTACTTGATCTTTTATAACTTCTATTACACTCTTTCCTTTTTCAACCTCTGTCGTCCATATATCTGGTCCATATATAGATTCAAAATTCTTTTTATACATAGCTAATGTCTTTTCGTATTCATTAATAGTTATTACTCTATCATCGACCTTAGCAACTATATCTTTTGATTCTTTCGATCTACATGCTGTAAGCGAAAATACCATTAACGTCATAAGCAGTGCTGCTATTATTTTTTTCATATAAAACACCCTCTCATTTTTTTTAACAAGGCTATTATATCATCTTTTCTAAAACATTAGCAATTTCTGTAATCAATTTGTAATGATTTTTTTCTTTTGGTTTAAATTTATAGTATGGTTTTAAATATACAGTATCTTTTAACTGCTTTATAGCTTCTACTTTCAATTGTTTCCCTAGAGCTTTAATATAAGCTATCATTATTAAATTTCTAAGAGGATTAGGTATATCAGAGAATCTATCTTCTATTTCTTCTTCTATTCCTTCTTTATCTTTCTTATTCTCTATAGCTGCTATTTTTTTGTATATCTCAATTTTAGTTCTCTCATCTTCTATATAAGTATCTGGTATATAAGCATTCACATTTAAATCTACTTCTGTATCTATTTGTTCAACTATATTTTCCCCTTTTACCTTGCTTATAGCTTCATTTAACATTTTAACATAAAGGTCATATCCTATTGCAGCCATATGTCCATGCTGCTGAGATCCTAATATATTCCCTGCTCCTCTTATTTCAAGATCTCTCATAGCTATTTTAAATCCTGAACCAAATTCAGTAAATTCCTTTATAGCTTTAAGTCTTTTCTCAGCTACCTCACTTAGCATTTTATTTTTTTCATACATAAAATAAGAGTAACCTTGTCTTGATGATCTCCCAACTCTTCCTCTTAGCTGATAAAGCTGAGATAAGCCCATTTTATCTGCATCATATATTATTATTGTATTTGCATTTTGAATATCCATTCCAGTTTCTATTATTGTAGTACAAACAAGTACATCGTATTCTTCTTGAAGAAACTCTACCATTATCTTTTCTAAATTTCTAACACTCATTTTTCCATGCCCAAGTGCAACTCTTGCAGATGGTACTAATTTCTTTATTAAACTAGCCATCCTCTCAATTCCCTCAACTCTATTGTAAACAAAAAATACCTGACCGCCTCTTGATATTTCCCTCTCAATTGCATCTGCTATAATGCTTTCTTTAGATTCTACAACGTAAGTAAGTACAGGATGTCTTTCCCTAGGAGGCTCTTCTATTAAAGACATATCCCTTATACCACTAAGTGACATATGAAGAGTTCTAGGTATAGGTGTTGCAGAAAGAGTTAATACATCCACTGACGATTTTAATTTCTTAAGCTTTTCCTTATGCTTAACCCCAAACCTTTGCTCTTCATCTATTACTACAAGTCCTAGCTGTTTAAACTCAATATCCTTAGATATTATTCTATGTGTTCCAATTAAAACATCTATAAGTCCTTTTTTAATATCTTCAAGTATTTGCTTTTGTTGTTTTGGAGTTTTGAATCTACTTAAAACCTCTACTCTTATAGGAAAATCCTCAAATCTCTTTTTAAATGTATTAAAGTGCTGTTGAGCTAGTATTGTGGTTGGAACTAAGAATGCTACCTGCTTTGACTCCATACAAGCCTTAAATACTCCTCTTATTGCTACTTCTGTTTTTCCATATCCAACGTCTCCACATATTAATCTATCCATCACTTTATCGCATTCCATATCAGATTTAACATCTTGTATTGCCTTTACCTGATCTTTAGTTTCCTCAAATGGGAATAACGATTCAAATTCTCTTTGCCAATGTGTATCCTTGTTATACACATATCCTTTTGCCTTTTCTCTTTTTGCGTAAAGCTCTATTAATTCCTTGGTCATATCCTCTATTGATTTTTTGACCTTATTCTTTGCCTTTGTCCATTCATTGCTTCCAAGCTTATTTAACTTTACATTCTCAACATTTTGACCTATATATTTTTGAACCTTATCCATTTGATCTGTTGGAACAAACAGACTATCTGAATTTTCATAGATTATTTTTATATAGTCTTTTTTAACTTTATCTATCTTTAATTGTTCTATTCCAGCATATCTTCCTACTCCATGTCCCTCATGTACTACATAATCTCCAACACTGAGTTCCAAGAAGCTTTCTATTTTTCTTCCATTTTTAAACTTCTTCTTTTTCTTTTGAGAAGTTCTTTTGTGAACTCCAAATATTTCTTTATCAGTTATTAAAGCATACTTAAAATCACTACATAAAAAGCCTTCTGATACACTTCCTAGAGTTATCATTATTTGAGAACTTTTAATTTGAGCATCTTTATCTTTTGAAAATATAACTTCGACTCCTAGGTCTAATAAATCATTGTATATTTTTTTAGATTTTTCCAAAGAACCAGGTGCTATCAATATCTTATAGCCTTTTTCTTTTAAATCGTTTATTTCATCTATAAACAAATCCATCTTTGAATTAAAGACTGTTATTTGTCTTGAATTAAAATTAATTATGCTTCGTGGTTTAAATTCCTCTATTTGCTTTGATAACACACTATTTTGTATTATAAATCTATCTTTAATAAAATACTCTAATTCTTCAAATCTATTTAATAAATTTATTTGAGATGGTAAAACAGTGTGCCTTTCTAGGTTTACATTGAAATTAGATTTAAATTCTTCATAATAATTTTCAAACTTTTCTTTTATCCTCTCAGGCTCATTAAATATTATTAATGCATCTTTTTTTAAATAAGAAAATATAGTCTTATCTTTATCTTCATACATATAATCTATGTAATTCTCAAGCCCTTCAAAGTATATAAGTTCTTTTATCTTTAATATGTTAGAGTGAACATCATCATTTGTATCCTCTTTTATTTCACTTTGAAGCTTTTGTAAAGTTTCTTCTATATCATCTGGATATAAAATTTCTCTTGATGGTATTATCTCAAACTCAGTTATTTTTTCTATGGATTTCTGAGATATTATATCAAACATTCTTATAGAATCTATTTCATCATCGAACAATTCTATTCTTACAGGGTAGTCTGTATTTGCACAGTATATATCTATTATTCCACCCCTTATACTAAACTGCCCTACTCCCTCAACCTTATTAACCCTTTCATATCCAAGTTCTACAAGCCTTGATGATAGTTCATCTATATTTATAGTATCATCCATAGTGTATTTTAATATATTCTTCTTAAATACATCCTTTGGTATATATTTTTTAAGTACTGCTTCTATTGAACATATTATAACTATATTTTCTTCTTTTACAAGCTGTAATAAAACCTTCATTCTCCTTGACTCTTCTTGTCTATCCTTTGCATCTAAGAAATAAAATAATATTTCTTCAAATGGTAAGTATACAGCTTTATCTCCTAAGTAAAAATTCAAGTCTTCATATATTCTCTTAGATTCAAGGTCACTATGAGTTATTATTATAGCCTGTCTATTTAATTTATTTATAATGCTATAGCTCATATGAGTTCTTTGAGAAGGTATTAGTCCATTTATCAAAAGAGGAGATTTCTTATTATTTATCATTTTCAATAAGGTATTAAATGCCAAAGAATTATTCAATGGATATGTGAATATGTTATTCATATTTATCACCTTTCATTAACCATTATATTTATTCATAGATACATCAATACCCTCTTTTATTATAGCTTCAACAGCATAAGCTGACCTTTGTAAGCTCTCATTTATAGAGTCCATTTCTTCTTTTTTAAATTTGGACAGCACAAATGAAGCTAAATCTTGATTATTTTGAGGTCTTGATACACCTACTCTTATTCTTTTAAAATTATCAAACTTTAGATTATATATTATAGACCTCATTCCATTATGAGTACCAGCACTTCCTTTTTTTCTTATTCTAAGCTTACCTACGTCAAGATCTATATCATCGTATATAACTATTATATTCTCAGGATCTAATTTATAGAAATTATATATATCAAGTAAACTTTGTCCACTTAAATTCATATAAGTCTGAGGCTTTACAAGTATTACTTTCTCATTCCCTATTCTTCCCTCTCCTATAATAGCTTTATGCTTTATTTTATTAACTTGTATATTATTGTCCTTTGCTAAAATATCTATAACATCAAATCCAACATTATGTCTTGTTCTATCATATTGCTTGCCTGGATTCCCAAGCCCTATTACTACATACATCAAAAAAATCCTCCTGTTTTTCCATTTTTGGTAACTATATTATTATATCATATTTAATTGAAAAGTAATCTAAAATAAGAAAGGTGGTATTATTTGAATTAAATATAATTTAAATACATACTGTACTAAATAAAGCTTCTCCCAAATAAGTAGAAGCTTTATTTTTATATATTAAAAATCTCCAGAAGCTCCTCCTCCTGAAGAACCACCTTCTTCGCTGGAGGAGCTACTAAAAATACCGTAAATTCCTAAGCATTCATCTAATACACAATCTATTGGGAAACATACACATATTAAAAAAGTCCATTTAACTATGGTAAAAAATATCCCTTTACAAAACAATCCATCTATTATATAAATTAGCCCTACCAATATTAAAAGTCCACCCGCAAGCATAAGATCAACTATTATAGAGATATAAACATCTTCCGTATCTTGACCAAACGTATCTTCATACTCATAATTTAAATATTCTAACTCATTATTTAAATTACCCTTAATCACACTCTGATCATAGTTATATTTTTTATTTATTTGATCACAAACATTCTCAAAAACATATTTTATTCCCTCATCAAAGTTTTCTTGTGATAAACTAGATCTGGCTTCATCTATTAACATGCCTGCCTTAGAATCAGTCAAAACATCTTCTAATCCATATCCAAATTCTATTCTTATTTTACTTTCTTCTAATGCTAGTATTATCAATACTCCATTGTCTAAATCTTTATCACCTATTACCAATTGATTAAATACTTTAAATGCATAACCATCTATATCTTTTTCCCCTAGCGTAGACATAGTTATTACTACTATCTGTGGTTTTTGTTCTGTACTTTAATAGCTTAAATTAGTATCTATAATTTCTCTTTTAAGTTGATCAGATAGTAAACTTGCATTATCTGATACATAGAATGTGCTATCCACATCTTCAAAACGATACTCTATATTCGATGAAATACCATAAGAAAATATTGCAAATATTAATGCAATAATCATCCATAAAGCTCCGTATAACTTTAAATTTTTTAAAAGTTTATTCAGCTTTGTTATATGTTCTTGTTTACATTTTTCTTTTTTCTTAATTTTTTTCCGTTTTTCACTCTCTATTCCTTTAATTCTGATTATCTCTTGTTTTTGAAGTCCTTCTTGTCTCTTCTTCTCTTTTCTCTCTTTTTTGCTAAGCTTATTTATTTTATTTTCCAATTTGTTCAACCCCTATATTATGAAAAGTACATTAAAAATTTACTTTAGGTACTTTCATAGCTTCTTGATTTGATTTCATAATTACCTCCTAGTAATAAAAATATTCCTTCACAATAATATTATGAGATTTAATATCCATATACTACCATTCTAAGCTATAACCGTATTTATTTCCATATTATATATATTTTTTATCTATTTTTGATTATTTAAAGAATTTTAGAAAAATATGTTTCCTACATATATTGCTCTTCACAAATAATTATATCTAGCAACTATGGATATATCAGAAAAATGAACTCAAAAATTAATGTGATTAACCTTAGAGGAGGTACTATTTTAAAATTTAAACTCAAATATTACATTTACACACATTTAATTTCACACTCATATTTTTATATAAATTCCTAATATATTATTTAATTATCTCTTTAGAAATATCTTTTCTCAAATATAATCAATCTATAAACACTATAATTAAAAATGAAGGTTATTAAAATGTTAGTGAATGATTTAAATATTTTTGTATAAAACTTGTATTGCACCGTTTGAATATACGTTAAGAAAGTTCGTTGTCTGACCAACGGGAGTTTAGAACTTTTAGTGTATTCAATAAGGTGAAATACCTAGTTTTATTAAAAATACTTAACATGTTCACGATATATACTGTACCCTATAGAGTGGACACTAAAAAAAGTCTATTCTATAGGGTATTTTTATGTATAATAGAAAAAAAGACGAATGGTGGAAGATAAAATGAGTAATAAAATATTTACAGAAAAAGAAATAAAAATACTTTCT
>NZ_JAOASI010000071.1 GCF_025210165.1 Tepidibacter sp. | reverse complement strand
ATGCCTTTCTATATAGAAAGGCATAATTACAGACATACTCATATAAATACACAATAAAATGCATATTTAATATTTATCCATATTTACAACCTTCCTAGCCTCTCTGGACCAGCATTAAAGATTTGTTTTTATTAGTAACTATGATATCATTATAAACACTGTATGTCAATATATTTTAGAAAGGTAGGTCTTGGTATTCTATTATTTCAACTTCAATCCCTTTATCCTTTAGTTTTTGTATAAATTCATTCTGTTTGTATAAATTACAACCTTGCATACTAACTTTCTGTAAATTTTCAAGTTCAAATACTTTTGATGTATCACTTGAAGAAATTTCATATAAATATAATTCCTCAAGCTTTTTAAATTCTTCTATTCCATCAAAAGTAACTATCTGAGAATCTGCAAGACCTAGATTTTCTATATTTTTAGGTCCCTTAATACAATCTAAATTTTTCATATAGTCTATCCCTTGAATATCCAGTTTTTCTAGATTCGGAAATTTTTTCAAACTCTTCAACTCTCCATATTTAGGATATACTACTTCAAGATGTTTTAATGATTTAATTTCTTCTATAGATTCTAAATCATCTAAGTCCATATACCATATCATTAAATAGTTAAGCCCGTTTAACTGAGGTAACCAAGAAAAGTCTTTTATTTTATAAGCATCATCTATTGTTAATCTTTTAAGATTTCTAAAATATTCTATACCTTCTATACTGTTTATATGTGATGAATCATATATGCTCAGCTTTTCTATATTTTCTAAATCACTGGATTCAATCTTACCTTTTATGCCATATTCTTTTGATATATATCTTCTAAAATTTATATCCTTTATTATATTATTTGATTTTATCTGATAGTCAATGTAAAAGAATAATGTTAATATACATAACATAGCACAGCATAAAATTCTTATGTGTTTATCTATATTTGTTCTATATAAATAAATTAAGTACACTCCAAATATAGTCAGTAAAATCATATAATTTGGTATATATATTGAAAATCTAAACAATATATAATTTAATATCATGATAATAGAAATACTACATCTTATAAATATCCTTTTATATATACCTTCTCTTGAATCTTTACTAAGCTCACCTATAATAGAGCCTACAATAAGACCTATCCAAATATTAGGAAATTTTCCATCTGATGATAAATTCATATAAAATAGATGTACTATCATAAATACAATTAATATAATTGTACACCAAAACAACTCTTTTTTACTGGTTTTAATATCCTCCATAGTATCCCCCTTATTATATAAATCTTGTATCTATATAATACCATTATTTTTACTTTTTTCACCACAAGTTATATTTATCCGAAAGCTAAGAGTTCTAACACTCCATCCTTTTCAGGTTGGAGATGAGAACTCTACAACTTCTGGATAAGTTCAACTAACCTTCAGATGGAGTCACAAACTCCACCTGAAGATAAGTTTCACTTGATTATATTCTTTAGTTTTTAAATATGGTTTTAAATTCTTTAATTAGAATATGGAGGTAGGATTTTTTTGTGATAAAGTGCTAAATATAAAAAACTATCTATAAAAATATTAGCGAATACTTTTAGATATTTTGACTAATATAACTTGAGCTTTGTCGTTTAATAATACGTTAAGAAATTTGCGTGTCTGACCGTAGTGAGTTCGTAAATTTTAGAATTATTAATAAGACAAAACCTTAGTTATATTCAAAATATCGTTGTATTCGCGGTATTTTTATAGATAGTTTTGATAACCCATAGAACAAAAAAATATTTATTATTTTAATCCAGCAGCTATCTTAATATTTTCTTGATGATAATTATCTATAAGTCCATCCTTATGTCTAGTACTATTTAAAAAATGTATATCAAAATGACCATCAAAATTATTATCATGTATATATTGAATGCCATGAGGCATAAAAGACATTGATGAAGCTATTTTTCTTCCATCTACTTCAACCAAAATAGCTCTAGTATTCCACGAATATCCTCCCCATATTTCTTTTGCTATAGTAGCATCATTACTTGTAAGTGGTTCACAATCAGCATGATTTGCTCCTATAGTTCTTTTCACCATAAAGGTTCTTCCCGTATTTATATCTGTAACTTTAGCTACATCGTTAATAGTCATTACATACTGTGCCTCAGTCCACCAGTCTAGATATTCTCCATACTGGCTTCCCATAGTTTCTTTTACTGCTATATGATGAACTGGGATAGTTAGTTTTTGTCCTATATTAAGTATACTGTTTTGAGTCAAACCATTTGCATTTAATAGTTCCTGCATAGGAATCCCATAATAAATACTTAGATTCCATGTATTGTCACCAGATTGAACGGTATGGGTTGTATATGTTATTGTTGATTCTTTAGGTTGTACATTTTCTTTAAGATAGATTACTTGTCCATCATATATATTATCTGAAGATAAATTATTTATACTCTTTAAAGAAGCTACTGATATATTAAATATTTGAGATATTTTCCATAGAGTATCTCCTTTTTGAACTGTGTAACTAGTAACCTCAACACTTTTATTTGCTTGGTCTATTATAAGTTTTTGACCTATATATAGGTTATCAGTAGTTAGGTTATTATCCTTTTTTATTTTATCAACAGTTGTATTATAAGTCATTGCTAATTTATATAGTGTATCTCCTGATTTCACTAAATAAACATCATCAGATGGTATTTTCAAATTTTGATCAATATATATATTATCACTTGTTAAATTGTTAAAAGATTTTATTTCACTAATAGTTACTTTAAATTTGTTGGCAATAGACCATAAGCTATCTCCACTTTGAACCTTATAATCTATAAATGAGCTTTCACTTATATTTGATTGACTAGTAGCTGCAAATACCTGTGTGTTGGGAACGCTAAAGGATCTAATTAACATAGAACCTAGCATAACTTTGCACACAGCTATTTTAATATTAGGAAACTTAGTTTTTATATACTCTTGTATTTGCTCTACAAAATTTAAATTTTTATCTTCTATTATTTTATCTAGCTCATTTGCATATTCTGTATTTATGTGATTTAGATATATTTCTAATATATACTTTCCATTTTCCTGTTTTAATTTATGATTTTTAATAAACTCCATTTTATTCACCCCTGTATGTAATGATACCTTTATTATTTTCAATTTTATCTGCTTTATTCATGATTGAGCATATATGTACGAAAATAGCCTATTTAAAAATAGGCTATTTTCTAAATTTCCATTATTATAGGTATTACATAAGGTCTTCTCTTTGTCTTTTCATATAAATATCTCTCTATTGACTTTTTCATATTTCTTTTAAGAGCATACCACTCTGTTATATTGTTTTCTAAGCATTTATTAAGCTCTTCATTTGCAATTTCTTTGACTGAATTTATTAGTTCCTCAGATTCTTTAACGTATACGAATCCTCTACTTATTATATCTGGTCCTGCTATTACGCTATGAGTCTCTTTTTCTATTGTTACAACTATATTCATCATTCCATCTTGAGCTAAATTTTTTCTATCTCTAAGAACTATATTACCTACATCTCCAACGCCTAAACCATCTACAAATAAGCTTCCAGTTCTAACTTTATCACCTTTTTCTGCTTTATCACTTGATAGTTTTAAAACATCTCCTGTTTCTAATGTAAATATATCATTTCTGTTCATTCCAAGTTTATTTGCAAGGCTTGCATGATGTTTTAAATGTCTGTATTCTCCATGAATAGGCATGAAATACTTAGGCGTAGTTAAGGAATGCATAAGCTTTAATTCTTCTTGAAACGCATGTCCAGATACATGAACATCTTCTAAATCCTTATATATAACATCCACATTTTTTCTATATAATTCATTTATAACTTTAGCTATAAGCTTATCATTCCCAGGTATTGGAGATGCAGATACTATATATAAATCATTTGGTTTTACCTTTATCTGTCTGTGATTGTCAAAAGCTATTCTAGAAAGACCTGCCATAGGCTCTCCTTGACTTCCAGTTGTTATTATAGTTATATTCTCATCTTCATAATCATCTATTTCATCTACATCTATTATATATTCGTCTGGTATATGAAGATATCCTAAATCTCTTGCTACCTGAGATATATTTACCATACTTCTTCCACTAAATGCTACCCTTCTATTGTACCTTATGGATGCATTTATTATTTGCTGCATTCTATGAACATTTGAAGCAAATGTAGCCACTATAACTCTTCCTCTTGCACGTCTTAAAATTCTAATTAATGTCTCTCCTATTGATTTTTCTGATAGTGTATGTCCTTTTCTCTCTACATTGGTGCTATCAGCCATAAGAAGAAGTATTCCTTCATTTCCAAGTTCTGCAATTCTTTTTAAATCCATAGGAAGATAGTCTATAGGTGTATAATCTATCTTAAAATCACCTGTATGAAGTATAATTCCTACAGGTGTATGAAGAGCTATACTGCAAGAATCTGCGATACTGTGTGTAGCTCTTATAAATTCAATTTTAAAATTATTAAGTGTAACAACATCTGAAGCATTGACTGGATTAAGAGTACAGCTTGATAATAGATTATGCTCTTTAAGTTTATTTTCTATTATTCCAAGTGTCAGCTTAGTTCCATAAAGCGGAACATTGAGTTGTTTTAGTATATATGGTATAGCTCCTATATGATCTTCATGCCCATGAGTTATAAATATCCCTTTTACCTTTTCTTGATTTTTTAATAAGTAGCTTATATCTGGAATTATCATATCAACTCCGTACATATCTTCATCAGGAAAAGCTATACCACAATCTACAACCACAATCTCATCTTTGTATTCAAATGCAGTAATATTCTTTCCTATTTCTCCAAGTCCTCCTAGAGGAATTACTTTTACACAGTTTTCATTTTCCATTTTTAATTCTCCTTTTTAAATTAATTAATATTATAAGTTTTCCTTATTGAAAAATCTTTATTCAAAAACATATCTACTTATAGTAAAATGATATCTATACACTGAAGGAGGGATTATGTTGGAAAAACTTTTTTATGAAGATCAGTATCAGAAATCTTTTACTGCAAATATATTAAATATAATTGAGAAAGAAGATAAATACCATATAGAGCTAGACAAAACCTGCTTTTATCCAGAAGGAGGGGGGCAGCCTAGTGATACAGGGTTTATAGAGGATGCTAAGATAACTTATGTATACGAAGAAAACAACCATATATATCATGTTGCTGATAAAAAAAGTAATAAAAAAAATAAAGTCAAATGTTCAATAGATTGGGATAGAAGATTTGACCATATGCAACAGCATCTAGGTCAACATATTCTATCAGCATGTTTTTTTAAATTATTAGGTGCATCTACTGTTGGATTTCATTTAGGAAAGAATCATTGTACTGTAGATATTCAAAAGTTCTTAGATAAATCTGACATAGAGAAAGTTGAAAAATTTGCAAATGATATAATACTTCAAAACATATCGTTAGAATTTTTATACCCTACAAGATCAGAGCTTAAAAAAATGAATATAAGAAAGATGCCTTCAAATGTAGATGGTCCAATAAGAATAGTTAAGATCGACGATCTTGATATTAATGCCTGCTGTGGAATTCATCCAAGTTCAACTATTGAGGTTCAAGTTATAAAAGTAGCTAAGTGGGAAAAATACAAGGATTGTACTAGAATAGAGTTTTTATGCGGCAATCGTGCTGTTAAAGATTACTTTGATAAAAGCGAATTTACATCTACGGTATGCTCTTCTTTAACTTGTGATACTGAGGCGGCTTTAATTCAAATAGATAAGTTAACTAAAGAACTTAAAAAGACTTTATCTGAAAACAAAAAATTAAAATCTGAAATAGCGGACTATGAAATACAAGATATGCTTAGAAACTGTGAGGATACTAATGGAATAAAAATTATAAAGAAGGTTTATGATAATGAAAGTGTAAAAACTGTAAATCTTATAGGTTCTAAGCTAACTTCTTTTGAAAATGTTGTAGCTCTACTTGGAGTTAAAGGCGAGGATAAATCTAATTTACTATTTATGAAATCTAAGAATATAAAAAATAGTAATATGAATGAATTGTTAAAAGATGCTATTACACTTATAGATGGCAGAGGTGGTGGAAATGAATTTTCTGCTCAAGGTGGTGGAAAGCAAGGTAATAATATAGAATCTGCTCTTGATTATGCTTATATGAAAATTTTAAATTCGTAGATTAACTTAAGTAATAGGAAAGTTATACTTTTCTATTACTTAAAAAATCCCAGTATAGAATCTCTTGCTGTATTAACCATTAAATCCATTTCTTTATCACTAATAACATAAGGCGGCATAAAATATATAACATTTCCTAATGGTCTTAGTAACACGCCTTTTTTAAGAGCTATTTTATAAATCTGATAGCCAACTCTGCTCTTCCAGTCAAATCCTTCTTTAGTTTCTTTATTCTTAACAAGCTCAATAGCTCCTATCATACCTAATTGTCTATATTCTCCAATATGCGGTAATTCATCTAATATATTTTCTACTTTTTCTCTTAATAAATTAGATTTAATTATATTTTTTTCAATAATCTTTTCATCTTTAAATATGTTAAGTGTTTCAACTGCAACAGAACATCCTAAGGCATTTCCAGAATAACTGTGACTATGTAAAAAAGCCTTTAACTTTGAATAATCATCATAAAAAGCATTATATATCTTATCTGTCATTAAAGTTAAGGCTAAAGGCATATACCCTGCTGTTAAGCCTTTAGATAAGCACATAATATCGGGTGAAATGTTTGCATGCTCACACGCAAACATCTTTCCTGTTCTTCCAAATCCTACTGCAACTTCATCAGCTATTAAATTAACATCGTATTCATCACATAATTTTCTTAATTTTTTTAGATACTCTGCAGAGTATATTTTCATACCTGCTGCTCCTTGTACCATAGGTTCTATTATTATAGCACTTATTTCTTCATGTTGTTTATCAATAGTGTTTTCCATATTTTCAAAGCACTCAGCTTTACAATTTTCTCTATGTAATCCATATGGACATCTATAGCAATCAGGTCCTTGTACTTTAATAACATCTAGTAACAAAGGATTAAATACCTTATTATAAAGATCAACATCACAAACTGATAATGCTCCAAGTGTTTCGCCATGATAAGCATCAGATATCTTAACAAATTTTGTCTTTTTGTTCTTTCCTATTTGCTGATGATATTGAAAGCTCAACTTTAAAGCTATCTCTACTGCTGAAGATCCATTATCACCAAAAAAAATCTTGTTTAAACCATCTGGTGTTGCATCCACTATTTTTTCGGCAAGCTCAATAGCTGGTTCATGAGAAAAATTTGCAAGCATAACATGTTCAAGTTTGTTAGCCTGATTATACAAAGCTTCATTTATTCTTTTATTGGAATGCCCAAATAAGTTTACCCACCAAGATGAAACAGCATCTATATACTTTTTCCCATTCATATCCTCTAAAAAAACACCTTCTCCTCGTTTTATAACGATAGGGTCAAATGTCTCATAGTCTTTCATTTGAGAACATGGATGCCAGATATATTTTAAATCTTTTTTTTGAAGTTCATTCATCCTATTCATTAAAATCTCCCCTGTCTTTAATTTTAAATACTCCCAATAATTTATTTATATCTAAATTTTTATCAAATTCTTTTCTTGATTTTAAAACAAAATCTTCTTTTTCATCTAAATCTAGGTTACTTATTATAGAAATTACATCTAATCCTGTTATTGATTTAATAACTTCTATATTATCCTCTTCATAGTAAGTGCCAGTATATTTATTTATTATTAAGCCTTTTATTTTTATTCCTAAGCTTTTTAAGAAGTTCACGGTTAATACAGTTTGATTAATAGCTCCTACTCCTATTGTTGTTACTATTAATACAGGAATATTCAAATCTTTTACAAGATTATAAATGTAATATTCATCTCTTATTAACGGAACTATACTTCCACCGGCTCCTTCTACTATACAAAAATCGTATTTTTCATATAGCTTTTTATAGTGATTTATTATTTTATTTTTATCTATACAAGTATCTTCTATTTCAGATGCAAGATGTGGAGATACAGCTTCTTTAAAACAATAGCAGTTCATTGTTTCATAATCTTCACTAATATCACATATATTTTTTATAAAATCAATATCTCCCGATATTAATTTATTATCTTTTAATATTCCTCCACTTTGCACAGGTTTAAAGCTAATTGCATTAAAATTATTTTTTCTTAAAATATAGTTTATACCTGCTGTTACAAAGGTTTTTCCAACATCAGTATCAGTACCTAATATAAAGATTCCTTTATTCAAAAGAATTCCCCCTTATATATCTAATCCAGCATTAATTATCATTTTTTTATCATTTTTCACATTACTTCCTATCGTAGTTAAAAAATTTCCTACTAATGCAGCATTAATTCCTGCATTAAAACCTAGGCTTTGTTTATCTTTTAATGCCATTCTACCTCCAGCATATCTAATATATGAGTTAGGTATAATATACCTAAATAATGCCATGCTCTTAATAATTTCTAATGGTGATATTACTTCTAACTCTTCGTATGGAGTTCCTTTTATAGGCATTAATATATTAAGTGGTATCGAGGTTATTCCTAAAGATTTAATTTCAAATGCCATTTTCACTCTATCCTCTTTAGATTCTCCCATGCTAAAAATTCCACCACAACAAACTTCAAGACCTACTTTCACAGCATTTTTTATAGTTTTTATTCTTTCTTCATAATCATGAGTTGTGCATATATTTTTATAGTTATCACTACTAGTCTCTACATTGTGATGATATGTACTTACACCTGCTTGTTTAAGCTTTGATAATTGTTCAAATGTTAATATGCCATGCGATGCACATAACTTAAGATTTGTATCTTTATTTAGTCTTGTATATATCTCTACTAATTTATTCATTTCCTCATCGCAACCTATACCTCTGCCGCTAGTAACTAATGAGAATTTATGTACTCCTAAAGCTTGAACTTCTAAAGCTCTTTCTAAAATTTCATCATAGTTTAATAGACTATATTCTGTAACCCCTGTATTGTAATGAACTGATTGAGCACAATACTTACAATCTTCAGAGCATCTGCCTGATTTTGCATTCATTATTGTGCATAAGTTAGCTTTATTTCCTACATATTTTTCTCTTATTTTATTAGCTCCTAAAAAAAATAGATCTAGAATTTCTGTATTTTTTTCATCAATATTAATCATTTTTAGCGCTTCGTCATAACTTATTTCATTTCCATCTAAAATTTTCTGGGTTACTTCCTCAATAAATTTTTTCATATTATATCATTCACCTCAATATATAGCTAAATTAATTATTCCGCTTTATCTTCTAACATTTGATTTTCAGCAAGAACTGTTCTTCTTATTACTGGTATTACACGAACAGCTGAGTAGGCTATTATTACACTAAGAATTAAATCTGAAGTTATATATGGTGTAAATCCTGCTGCTATTGCAGATTTTACTGACATTGCTTTTCCCATATAAACATTAATTATCATATAAAGGTAAGAAACACCCATTAAATAAACCCAAAATAATCCCATTAAAACTGGTTTAAGTATATTAATGAAAGTGATATTTTTCAATTTCTCAGTTAATTTTCCAATTACATAAGAGCAGATTATAAATCCTAATAAATATCCAAATGTAGGCTGAAATATATATGTAGGTCCTCCTCCATTGGAAAAAATAGGAATTCCTATAAGTCCAATAATAACGTATAGTAATTGTGAATATAATCCATGCTTAGATCCTAAGAAAACTCCTGAGTATGCACAAAATAAATACTGCAAAGTAAATGGAACTATTGGTGTAGGAATTTTTATAAATGCACCTATTGCCGTTAAAGCTGCAAACATAGATATTAAAATCATATCTCTAGTTTTAATTTTCATATTATTATTCTCTCCTTTTAGTACATATTTGTTATGTTGTTATTGTACATAGTTTATTCTTAATTGTCAACCTCGATTGTTTTTAAGTTTACATTCTCTGTTTTGTAAACAAAAAATAATACCAACTTTCTTTAAAAGTGGTATTATTTTAAACATTCAAATCTAATCTTTAATTTTTTCATAGTCTCTAATATCAGTTCCATAATATTTAAGACTTCCATCATATCCATCAAATACAGCTACATATACTATATCATTATATTTTATATGAACCTCGTACTCAATTTTTCCTTTTTCATTCGCAATAGTTATAATCTCTAATATCTCCCCATCTATTTTGTTCTCAATATTTTTTTTGGTTATAGATGCAGGAATTATATCTTTATTTGAATTACCTAGATAAAAATCAGTTATTATTTTATTTTTATTTATAGTTATATCTATCTTATTACTTTCAAGATAAATATCATTCTTTTTTTCTATATATCTATAGGTTACTTCATCTATTATGTTTTCTTCTTCATCATATCTTATATCTTTATCATATAAGTATACACTATCGCTGAACTTATTTACTATATTTTGAGCTGTGTTATATAGACTCTGTTCATTATATTTTTTATCAGAAGCATACATTGTATATCTAACTGTGCTTATTTTAATCGTTTTAGTTGATTTATCGTACTTCACTTGATATTTTGGCTTATCGTGGAAATTATTTTGTGACTCGAATTCTTCTTGAGGAGTATTAAATACATACTCATTTTCATTATTATTTTTGAGATTAAGTTCAAGAACATCATCTCGTATAACCTTTGAAAATACATCTTCACAATATTTCTTTACTTGTTCAAAATCATCTTTCATGTTTTCATTTACTTCATTTTTCAATTTATAATCTATAAGAATTTTATATTTTTCTTGTTCTAAAATTTCGTCTGCTTTTTTAGAAAATTCACGTTGTTTTTTAATTATTTTTTTCAATATTTTTTTCTGATAATCATAATCAAATACCTTTTCATCATACAATTTGCCCATTATATATTTACATTCTTTTAAAAGTTCATTGTTGTACTCTTCAAGTATTGTTAAGTATTGTCTTTCTGCATCATCTATTATGCCATCCTCTAATATAAGTTCTATATTTTTATTTAAATTTAAATATACATATATATGATTATTATTATTATAGTGTTTTCCATCTATATCTCTTGCCATATAATCACATCTTAAGTAGCTTCTAATTGCCTTTCTAGATATAAATTCTTTGTTATTGTAATTATCCTTAAGAATCAAAATACTAGATATATTTTTATTTAAACCTTGAAGCTCTTCTTTAAAATTTTCAAAATTATAATATATATTTTCATTAACAGCATTTTTCATATCAAAGTATTGATTAGAAGAATAAATTGAAAGTAATACCAGTAAATCTATTATAATTATGGCTATTTTATTCTTACTCAACTTCATACAATAATCCCCCCTTGGAATTTCAGGTAGAATTATTATACCATATATTTACACATCCTTAAAATTCCATATGTTATCCATAGTTATTTTTCAATTATATTTATGGCTTTAGTAAGAATACTATTTTCTTAAAATCTAATCAACTCTACTTACAAAATCAAGGGGATTTAAATGTTAGGGAATGATTTAAATATTTTTGTATAAAACTTGTATTACAGCGTTTGAATATCCGTTAAGAAAGTTCGTTGTTTAACCAAAGGGAGTTTAGAACTTTTAGGATATTCAATAAGATGTAATGCTTAGTTTTATTAAAAATATTTAACACATGAACGGTATTTTAATCCCCTTGATTTTGGATCTAAGCACATCAATTTATATGAACAGCCGTATTATTAATCACATTATCATATATCCACTTCGCATCCTCAATACTAAGTCTTATACACCCATGAGATAAAGACTTCCCAAGTCTTGAATCAACTATATTTTCTCCTTTTGAATCAAATAATATCGAATGAAAATAATAATTTCCATAAAATCTTACTTTATATTTAGCTTTTACCTGTTTATTATATGAAATAAGCCACGGTGCCCTACTCTTAATAGTAAAATCCCCCTTTACAGTAGGAGTAGATGCTTTACCATCTGTGCAAACCATCTTTTTTTCTATTTTCCATTCTTTATCCTTACCTTTGAATGTATATACCATATTCTTTTTTGTATCTACCCATATAAGTCTATCTGTTGCACTAGTTAAATTCTTAGTTTCATTTACATAAGTTTGTAAATTTTCTATCTCGATTTCCTCTGCTGTTTTTACCTTAGTAGGCTCTAATTTTATTTTATCAACTACATTGACCTTTTCAGATTCACAAGTTACAATATTCCCATTATCATCTTTAATACTAACCCCTACATAATAAACGCCTTCACATGTAGCAGGATATTCAAATACATTACTTTCACTATAATCTTTTGTGTAAATAACATATGAATCCTTTAATATGCTCCACTTATAAGTTACATTACTTTCCTTAGATAAAGCTTTAAATGTAAGTAAATCTCCTTTAACAGCTGTCTGTTTTTCAGTAACAATATTTACATTTGTAATAGCGTCCGAATAAAATGATGAGGACAAAAAAAATATAAACACCAATAAATATAATATACATGATTTAGATTTAATCATTTCATTTCTCCCCTTTGTAAAAAAATTTATATTGTAAATATATGATGTTTATATTTTTTTATAACTAATATATTATTTTAGCTATCTTCTACTTCTTTTCTTTTTATTAAAGTTATTACTCATTTTAGAAAAATCTCTTTTTTTAGGCTTAGATGCTTTTTTAACCTCTACGAAAGAATTTTCACTACCTTCTTTTTCGTATCTTTGTTTTTGTATCTTCATCTCAATTCCCTGCTCTATATCAGCAAGTGTTCTTTGATCCTTAGGTGCAACAAATGTAATAGCCACTCCATCTTTACCCGCACGTCCTGTTCTTCCTATACGATGTATATAGCTATCTGCATCCTCTGGTACATCATAGTTAAATACATAACTCATACCTTCTATATCAAGACCTCTAGCAGCTATATCAGTCGCTACTAAAAACTGTAGCTTAAGATCTCTAAACTTCTTCATTACTCTTTGTCTCTTAGCTTGGCTTAAATCTCCATGAAGTTCATCACAGTCATATCCTCTTTCAATTAAAGTTTCATTAAGCTTTTGAGCACGAAGCTTTGTACGACAGAATATTATAGCCATAAAAGGTCTATGCTCATCTATAGCATGACAAAGTGCATCCTGCTTTAATCTATCAGTAGTCTCAATAACTATTTGTTGTATTTCATCTAAAGTTACCTTCTTACTCTCTATCTTTATAAATTCAGGTTTTCTCATATATCTTCCTGATAAAGATTTTACTTTTTTAGTTAAAGTCGCAGAGAAAAACAATGTTTGTCTTGACTTGTTGCTGTTATTGATTATTTCTTCTATTTCATGTAAAAATCCCATATCAAGTATTTGATCGGCTTCATCAAGTACAAGAGCTTTTAAGTTTTTGAAATTTATAGTCTTTCTTCTAAGATGGTCTTCAAGTCTTCCAGGTGTACCTATTACTAAATGAATACCACCCTTTAGCTTGTTAATCTGTTTTTCAACATCTTGACCACCATAAGCTGCAAGTATATTAATCCCTTTAGCTTCTTGTAATTTTTTTGCCTCATTAGTAATCTGAATAGCAAGTTCTCTTGTAGGTGTAACTATTAATCCTTGTACCACACCTTTATTATAATCAATCTTTTCTAATATAGGAAGTAAAAATGCAAGTGTCTTACCCGTTCCTGTTTGTGCTTGAGCCATTACATCCTTTCCTTTTAATATAACAGGTATACTATGTTCTTGAATAGGTGTAGGCTCTGTTATTCTATTTTCTTGTAATACCTTTTCTAATGCTTTGCTTATCCCAAGATTTGAAAATTTCATAATAAGTATCATTCCTCTTTTAATTTATATTTAAAGCATTAATATCCCAATTATTTGTATACAGGATTTATGAAATAAATATAATTTATTCTAATCATAAATCCCATATACGTTTTCAATGCCAAAGTTTATTTTAACATAAATTCACCCATTTTATAAAGTTTTATCTACATTAAACCAAAACATAACTCCATTTTCGACGTTTAAAGTACCATATTCATTTTTATGTAGTTCTTGAATAGCCCTTACTATGGATAATCCAAGCCCATATCCACCATATTCTCTCGTCCTTGCCTTATCTACCTTATAAAAGCTAGTCCATATCTTATCTATATCAGGTTTTGATATATGTTTTCCTGAATTGAACACACCTACTCTTATTTTTTCATTGTTTTCATTTACTATTATTTTTATAATATTATTTTCACCAACATGATCTATTGCATTATTAATAAAATTAACTAAAATCTGCTCTATTCTCATATTGTCTGCAAAAACATTACCTAAATAGCCTTTATCAAGTTTTAAATCTATATTCTTTTTATAAAATATATTTTTATATTTATTAATTGTTTGATCTATAAGATCACATATATTAAATTTTGTCTTTTCCAATTTAAAATATCCAGACTCTATTTGAGAGAGATTTAAAAGATCTTTAACTAGAAAATCCATTTTCTTAGCCTCATCTATTATTATATCACAATAAAACTCCTTGTCCTCCTCACTTTCTATAACATTTTCCTTTAATCCTTCGGAATATCCTTGTATCAAAGATATAGGAGTTTTGAGTTCATGTGAAACACTCGATATAAACTCTTTTCTCATATTATCTATTTTTCTCTTTCTTTCTATATCTTCTTCGAGCTTTTGATTTTCTTGATGAAGACTTGATATAGCCTTATCTAGTTCACTAGATAGATAGTTTATATTCTTACCAAGCTCACCAAACTCATCATCTGTATCTAATATACATTTTTGAGAAAAATTGAGGTTTGCAATATTTTTTGTTATATTATTTATATACAGTACAGGCTCAGTAAATTTCTTAGAAAAAACAAAAGCCCATATTATCCCTATTATTATAGCTAATAATCCAGTAAATACCATAAATTTATTAGCAATACTTGCACTTTCTGATATAGCTGGCATAGGAATTTTAAGTATCAATATGTCTTTATTTCTTAAAATAGTTCTAAGAGCTAAAAAATCAATATTTAGTTTTTTATCAGATTGTAATTCAAATACATACTTTTTGTTAGTACTTATCCTTCGTTTTTGAATAATAGGATTAAATGCCCTTTTTTCATACCTTCCAGCTGAGATATACTTAATATGCCTATTAGGACCTACTATACGAATATTTGCACCTATCGTATTTCTTATAATTTCAAGATTTATGTATATATCCTCTATATTACCCGTATATATATGATCTATCTTTTTACTTGCTTCTATTAAAATATTTTTTTTCTGATTTATATAGTATTTTTCAAGTAAAGTAGAATTAAGTCCCCATAAAAGAACTACAAATATAACCACTATACTTACTATTCCTATAAATAGTTTTGTTCTTATTGATTTTTTCATTATTTTTCAACCTCAAATCTATATCCTACACCTCTTACCGTACGAATTAAATCACTTTGACCCTCAAGCTTTATTCTAAGTCTATTTATATGAGTATCAACAGTTCTAAGTTCACCAAAGTAATCATATCCCCATACATTATTAAGTATTTGCTCTCTACTAAGTGCAACTCCTTTATTATTTATCATATATAGCAATAACTCATATTCTTTAGGGCTTAGCTCTGTCTCCTTACCTTCTATATAAACTACTTTAGCATTATCATCAATTTTTAACTCTTTAAATACTTGAATATCTTTTTTTTCTTCTTTACTTCTTCTAATAAGTGCATTTACCCTTGCTACTAATATTTTAGGGCTAAATGGTTTTTTTACATATTCATCAGCTCCCATTTCAAATCCAAATAATTCGTCAAACTCTTCACTTCTAGCTGTAAGCATTATTATAGGTACACTTGATTTACTTCTTATCTTTCTACAAACCATCCACCCATCGTATTTTGGCATCATAACATCTAGTATTACTAAATCTATATCATTTTCTCTTTCAAATATATCAAGAGCCTCTTCTCCATCATTAGCCTCTATTATAGAGTATCCTTCTTTTTTCAAGAAATCAGATACTAACTTTCTCATTCGCTTCTCATCATCAGCTATTAATATCTTTTTTATTTTCATTATTCCCTCCAGTTAATTAACATATATTTTTTAGTACAGCTGAATTTTTATCTTTATATAAATTATACCCTATATAACTAAGTATTAATATATTTGTATTTAGATGCATAAACTTAATGATAGAAATTATATAAGGAGGTCTATTGTGAAAAATAACTCATATATAAAAATTGCCAGTATTTATGTTGGTACTATAATAGGTGCTGGGTTTGCTTCTGGACAAGAAATTATGAACTTTTTTGGTAAGTTTGGACTAAATGGTTTAATAGGTATAATAATAGCAACAGTGTTATTCTGTTTAATAGGCAGTATAATACTTTTAACAGCCTATAACAGTGGCATGTATAGCTATAATGAACTTTTAGAGAGAATATTCGGAAAGAGTATAAGTATTATAATAGATTCTTTTATAATACTATTTTTAATAGCTGGATATTGTATAATGCTGGCAGGAAGTGGTGCTATATTCAGCGAGCAGTACAATATAGATAATAATATAGGTATACTAATTATGGCAATAGCTACATTTATAACATTTATCTTTAGTGTAAAGGGATTATCCACTGTAAATACTATAATTGTTCCTTTTTTATTAATTTCAATAATATATATAGGATTAACCGTTATTTTGAACGAAGGTATAAATATAAGTACCTTAAACTATATTAATCTAAATCATAATCATAAATTCATAATATCATCAGTTACTTATGTTGGTTACAATATGATACCTGCTTTAGTAATACTCACTTCTGTGGGTTCTTTAGTCGATAGTAAAAAAACAGCAATTAAGGGAGGAGTACTTGGAGGTTTATTTCTTGGAATATTAGCTTTTTTTATACTAATGCCATCTCTTATACTTTATAGTGATGTATCTGCTTCAGAACTTCCAATGCTGAATATATCTAGCTACTCAGATTATAGGGGAAAGTATTTATATTCAATAATACTGTGGTTTGCAATGTTTACAACTGCAATAGGAAATGGTTTTGGAATTATAACTAGAATAAAACAAATGTTTAATATAAGTCAAATAAAGATATGCTTTTTATTCTGCTTCATATCTATATTCTTGGCTAAATTCGGATTTTCAAATTTAATAATGATTTTATATCCTATATTTGGATATATAAGTTTTTTAATAATGATATTTGCATTATTGAAGTTTGTATATGAAAACCTATACTATTATTTAAAATAGCATGGGTTTTCATACTCTATTTATTTTTTCAAAGTTATACTTATAACATTTTCTATATTTTTGAAATTCTTATGCATACTTTCTATTTTATCCATGTTAGTTATTATTATAGGCGTTATAGTATCTTTGCCGTTATTTTTTATATATTCTAAATCTACTTCTACAATAGCATCTCCTTTTTTAACCCATGTCCCAGCTTCTAATATCCTTTTAAATCCCTCCCCCTTTAACTCCACAGTATCAATACCTATATGAACTAATATTTCTAATCCTTCTTTAGTAGTTATCCCAAAAGCATGATTTGTCGGAAATATTTGAGTAATTTCTCCATCACAAGGTGCTACTGCTTTATTGTTAGATGGTATTACAGCCACCCCATCTCCTAGCATCTTACTAGAAAACATATGGTCATTCACCTTTGTTATATCTACAATTTCTCCTTCAAATGGAGATTTTATAGTAATTTGCTCCTTACTATTCTTAAAAAAATTAAACATCTAGTCCCCTCCTATAAATACTGCTTATCTATTTCTTCTAAATTTAATTTTGAACCTGCTTCCTTCTCTATTACGAATATAACATCTGGATGAAGTTGAAGTACTGATGCAGGTAGATTAGGTGTTATATTACCGTATATAGCCTCATATATACATTCTGCCTTTTCTTTTCCACTTGCAAGAAGTACTATCTTTTTAGCTCTCATAATAGTCTTAATTCCCATGCTTATTGCTCTTGTTGGCACCTTATCTATCGAATCAAAAAATCTAGAATTGTCCTTTATAGTTTGTTCATCTAATTTAACCATATGAGTTAATGCTTCAAATTTAATATCAGGTTCATTAAATCCTATATGACCATTCCTACCTATCCCTAATACTTGAATATCCAATCCGCCTTTGTCTCTTATTTTCTTTTCATAATTTAGACATTCTTCATCTATATTATCAGCCATACCATTTGGTATATTTGCATTTTTTAAATTTATGTTCACCTTTTCATATAAGTTTTTTTTCATATAGTAATAGTAGCTTTGTTCATTATTTTTATCTACATTAATGTATTCATCTAAATTAAATGTAGTTATTTTTTCAAAATCTATATGACCATCTTCATAAGCTTTTACAATTTGTTTATACATTCCTATTGGAGTTGCTCCAGTAGCTAGTCCTAATACACTCTTTGGCTTTAATATTATCTGGCTTGCTACTATATTAGCAGCTTTTTTACTCATATCATCGTAATTGTCAACACATATAATCCTCATTTATATCACCTCATATAAAGTATCTCCATTTATTATCGTTTTTAAAATTTTTATATCTTCATCAAATATTACTAAATCTGCTACTTTTCCTATTTCTATACTTCCTATTTGATTATAAAGGCCTATAAGCTTAGAGGGGTTGACTGTTACCATATTAATAATCTCATTTATTTTGCACTTTGTATTATCCCTTATATTCTTAACTGCATTGTTCAACTTCAATATGCTTCCAGCTAATGTATTGTCTTTAAGCCTTGCACTTATTTCATCTACTATTACCTTTTGTCCCCCAAGTTCATACTCTCCACATTTCATGCATCCAGCTCTCATAGAGTCAGTTATTAGTATTACTTTTTCTTTCTTATTTATATCTATAAATGATTGAAATATTCCTTTGTGAACGTGTATAGTATCAGCTATTATCTCACAGTATATATCATTTGCAAATAAAGCTCCTATAACACCAGGCTTTCTATGATGAAGTCCTGTCATGCCATTAAATGCATGAGTTACGTAGTTTACTCCATTTTTAATAGCATCTACTGCTTGTTCAAATGTTGCATCAGTGTGTCCCATAGATAAAACTACATTCTTATGTCGCTTTACTTTTTTCATAAACTCAAAGTTTTCATCTTTTTCTGGTGCAAATGTTATTATTTTTATTATATCTAAATATTCTTTTATGAAATCATAGTCAGGCTTTATTATATATTTTTCATTTTGTGCACCTTTGTATTTAGGATTTATAAATGGACCCTCAAGGTGAACTCCAATAATTTTTGCACCATTAGTAATTTTTATATTTCTTATATTATCAAGTGCCTTTTTTATATCCAACTTTGACATACTCATAGTAGTAGGTAAATAAGATGTTACTCCATTTCTTATTATGGTTTTTGATATAGTATTTAAAGCTTCATTTGTAGCATCCATAGTGTCGTATCCACCAGCTCCATGTATATGAAGATCTATAAAGCCTGCACTTAAATAGTTTCCTTTAGCATCTATAACACTGTCAACTTTCCTATTTTTAAATTCATTATTACTAACTATATCCACTATCTTATTATTGAAAATAATAACACTATCTTCCAAAACTTTATCTTCTAATATGATTTTTGAGTTTATAATAGCCTTCACTACAACCATCTCCTATTTTAGCTTTAGGTTAAAGATGAAGAAGCTTATATAAGCTTCTTCATTCTTGAAGTTAAAAGTTCAACCTTAGTTCCAACTACAACTTGCATACTCTTATTATTAACTTTTATAACGCCTGATGCTCCTAGTGATTTTAATTTATTTTCATCTACTTTTGAAGTATCCTCAAGTACAATTCTAAGTCTTGTTATACAAGAATCTAGTTCAACTATATTTTCTTTTCCACCTAATGCCATTAGATATTCACCTGCTAATTTATCCATATCATTATTTTTATTAGAATTATCAGATTCACTATCATTTACTATATCTTCTCTACCTGGTGTTTTAATATCGAATTTCTTTATAGCAAATACGAATATAAAGTAGTAAATTACAAAGAATGCTATGCCTACAGGTATTAACATCCATCCATCTGTAGCTAAATTCATGTTTACAAAGTAGTCTATTGCACCTGCTGAGAATCCAAAGCCGTGGCGAATTCCAAGCATATAAGTTACAGCCATAGATAATCCTGTTAAAATAGCATGTATTATATATAAAGCCGGAGCTATAAACATAAACATAAATTCAAGTGGTTCTGTTATTCCTGTTAAAAAAGAAGTAAATGCTACTGATACTAATAATCCTCCTACAACCTTTTTATTTTCCTTTTTAGCACAAGTGTACATAGCAAGTGCTGCTGCTGGAAGACCAAACATCATAACTGGGAAAAATCCTGTCATGAATATACCAGCACTTGGATCTCCTGCAAGAAATCTATTTAAATCTCCTGTTACTCCATTAAAGCTACCAAATACAAACCAAACTATACTGTTTATAATGTGATGAAGACCAGTTGGTATTAATAATCTGTTTAAGAATCCAAACACAAACATCCCTGCTGCTCCTGCTCCAATTATCCAATTACCTACAGAATCTATTCCAGCTTGAATATACGGCCATACATAACCAAATATAAAACCTAATATTATACAAGTAAATGCTGTTACTATAGGTACAAAACGTTTTCCTCCAAAGAATCCTAAAAAATCAGGTAATTTAATATCATGATATTTATTGTATAATTTACCAGCTAAAATACCTGCTATCATACCTCCTAAAACACCCATATTAATACTATCATTAATAGACTTAGCACAACCATCTAAGACAAAGTATCCAACTGCACCTGCAAGTCCTGCAGCCCCTTGTGAATCCTTAGCAAATCCAATAGCTACTCCTATTGCAAATAATATAGCTAAGTTATCAAATACTGCACTTCCTGCTGCCGTTATAAGTGGCATATCCCATAATACTCCAAGTCTTAATAGTATAGCTACAACTGGCATTACAGCTATAGGTAACATCAATGATTTGCCTAGTTTCTGAACTTTACCAAACACATTATTCATTATAATTCCTCCCCTTTTAATCTTTCAATATGGATTGCCATATAACCTAACTCTTCTTCTAACACCTTAATCTCATATTCATCTTCTATCTTTTGTTTTATTTTTTCTATTATTTCAAATGAATCCTTAAGCTGTTCCTTTATATTGCTCAGAAGTGGATTTTTAATAGTTTTCTTATTTTTTATTCTATTTAAAGCACCTTGCAGGTGATTTATCAACCTTCTGTATTCATAATCTGTCTTTATGATTTTTATATTAAGACCATCCTCTATAATACTTACTATCTCATTTAGTATTCTTGTACTTTTAACTGTCTCTTTTACATTTATATTTTTTCTAGCAGAATGAAGATGCATAGCTATAAATCCAATCTCTCCTTTTCCTAAATCAATGTCTAAATTTTCTTTTATAATCCTTATTCCCTCACTTGCAATCTTAAATTCCTCAGGGTAAAGTATGTTTATCTCATCTATAAAAGGATTTGTTATTTCAAGACCAGAATTTACCCTTTCAATAGCAAATCCTATATGATCTGTTAGTAAAATGTGTATATGAGAATTTAAATCACCTAATTTTTTTTCTGCACTATCTATTATTTTTTCACTTATCTCTATTACCTTAGAATCTGTACTATTTACAATTTTAAAATAATCATTAGTCATTTTGTCATCGTAAGTTACAAATGCTTTTTCTATACTATCTCTTGAAATATATGCTTTTTTATTTTCCTTTTTACCAAATCCTATGCCTTTACCAAGCAGTATTACCTCTTCTTTGTTGTCAAGATCAAAAGCCAAAATTATATTGTTATTGAAAAGCTTTAATACTCTAAAATTTTTCTTATCCAAATCCACACCCCCCATCTAAATTTTATAAACAAAAATTCGTCTACTCGCTAACGCGCTGACTCATGTCGTCAACGATCCCTAACGGGCTCCGTTGCTCAAAAATAGTTGTAAGTGCAGTCTTTTCATCAATATTACACGCAATTGGAAAATTATATGATTTCCTTAAGCGTAAAAAAAGGCGTAAACTTATATATACAATTTTACTTGTATACATAAGTTTACGCCTGATCAACAGTAACGCACTAAATTTATCATTTAATTTTCAATTTAATTATAACATACAAGGAAAACATTTGTCAATTTTTTGAATTTTGTTTGTTTGTGTGTAACATTTTGATGAATTGTATTTTCAAGTTCATTTATTATATTCTTATTAATTTAATATTATGTATATTTTTCAAAATTGTGATACTTTTTTAAAAAAAGGACCTATAAATTTATAGACCCTCTCTACTTTATTTATTCAATCTCGTCTCAAGTTCTTCTTTTTCTTTTTCGTATCCAGGCTTACCTAAAAGTGCAAACATATTTCTCTTATAAGCTTCTACTCCTGGTTGGTCAAAAGGATTAACTCCTAATATATATCCACTTATAGCACACGATTTTTCAAAAAAATACACTAAATATCCATAGTTGTACTCATCAACCTTAGGTATATTTATTACCAAGTTAGGTACATTACCATCAACATGAGCAAATACAGTTCCTTCAAAGGCCTTCTTATTTACAAAATCTATAGTTTTTCCTGATAAGTAGTTAAGTCCGTCTAAATCCTTATCATCTTCCTTTATAGTCGCTTCTCTTCTTGGAGTTTGTATATTTAATACTGTCTCAAATATATTTCTTCTTCCATCTTGTACATATTGTCCCATAGAATGTAAATCTGTTGAAAAATTAATTGAAGCTGGGAATATTCCCTTTTGGTCTTTTCCTTCACTTTCTCCAAAAAGTTGCTTCCACCATTCACCTATAAATTGAAGTGCTGGTTCATAGTTTACCATAATTTCTATATTTTTTCCTTTTCTATTAAGAATATTTCTAACAGCAGCATATTGGTAACAATGATTATCTGCTAAGTTTTCATTGTCATAGTCAATGCGAGCATCGTTTGCTCCCTTCATGATTTCATCTATATTGATTCCAGCTGTAGCTATTGGTAACAGTCCTACTGCTGTTAATACAGAGAATCTTCCTCCTACATCATCTGGAATTACAAAGGTTTCATATCCTTCATTTTGTGCAAGTTGTCTTAATGCTCCTTTTTTAGCATCAGTTGTTGCAAATATTCTCTTTTTAGCTTCTTTCTCTCCATACTTATTCTCTAAGTACTCTTTTAATATTCTAAAGCTTATAGCAGGCTCTGTTGTAGTTCCAGATTTTGATATAACATTTACAGATATATCTTTATCCTTTATAACATCCATTAAATCCATTATATATGTAGAACTTATATTATTACCCATAAAGTATATTTCAGGATATTGTCTATCTTTCTTCGTTAAGTTATTTCTAAAAGAATGACCTAGCATCTCTATAGCCGATCTAGCCCCTAAATAAGATCCACCTATTCCTATTACTAGTAATACATCTGAATTTTCTTTTATTCTACTTGCAGCTTTTTTTATTCTATCAAATTCTTCTTTATCGTAATTTTCGGGAAGATCTATCCATCCTATAAAGTCATTTCCAGGTCCTTTTTTACTGTGTAACAAATCATGTGCCATTTTTATACTAGGCCCCATGAAATCAATTTCTTCTTGTCTTACAAAGTCAAGTGAATTATTATAACAAAAGCTTATTTTATTCATATTGATGCTCCCTTCGTAAATATTAACCCTGACCATATTACAATTATATGTTGACTTTACAAAATTTTTGAATATATTTTATCTTTTATTTTTCATTTTAATGTCATATAAGTCTAATCTTCTGTGTTTTAAAAGAGGTAATTGCTCTCTTATACTTTCTAAATATTCTAAGTCTATATAAGAATACAATATATCTTCATTTTCATCTAGTTGTCCTATTATCTCTCCAAACGGATCACAAACACTACTATGTCCATAAGCCAGATAAGTCTCCTTATAATTTCTAGCAGGGCTTGCTGCTGCAAAGTATATCTGATTGTCTATTGCTCTATTTCTTATTATAATATCCCAGTGAGCAGGTCCTGTAACATTGTTAAAAGCTGCTGGAACTATTACAAGTTTCACATTTTTTTGGACCATAATTCTAAATATTTCAGGAAATCTCATATCATAGCATATAGCAAGTCCCACCTTACAATACTCTGTATCAAATATAGTAATATCTTCTCCATAAGAAAATGTATCAGATTCCTTCATATATACTCCATCTTTTATGTCTATGTCAAATAAATGCATCTTTCTATGTTTTGCTATAATATTTCCATCTTTTCCTATAACATATGATGTATTATAATATCTATTTTCTTCTTTTTCAGGAATAGAACCTGCCACTACATATACACTATGTTTTTTTGCTATATCAGATATAGATTTAAGCGTTCTACTACTAGCTTCTTCTTCAGCGTATTCTATGAATGCATTGTTTCTATAAGGACATATAAACATCTCTCCTAAAGAAATGATCTTTGCACCATTAACTGCTGCCTGTTCTATAAATTCTAAAGCTTTGTTCAAATTATAATTCTTATCATCCTCTACAATAGTCTGGCATAAAGCTATTTTGAATTTTTTAGACATATAGAATCCCCCTTATTTTTAACTATAAATCATTTTTTATGTATTAATTATTATAATATTAAAAATGACGTAAATTAAACTAATTTACGTCATTTTTTGCTTAATCTCTATATTTTAATGTTGTTTTACAGTTTGTGCATCTATTACAGCTCTTGCTATATTAGAAGAGTGATCTCCTATTCTTTCCATATTACTTATCATTTCCAAAAATACTATACCACTTTCTGGATTACATAAGCTTTTATTTAATCTATTTATATGAGTTGTTCTACACGATTTTTCCATTATATCTATTTGTTGTTCCATTTTTATTACTTTAAAAGCCAATTCTATATCATTACTCTTCATACACTTTAATGAATTCTTATAAACTTCCATAACTTTTTCAAACATATTTTCAAGTTCATTTATAGCTTCTTTAGAGAAAGGAATATCTTTTTCTATACTACTAACAACAAGCTCTGCAATATTATCAGCATGATCTCCTACTCTTTCCATATCATTTACAGTATTGAATAGACCATCTACTATTTCTCTATTTTCTCCAGATATAGCTTTATTTGATAATTTAACTAAATAATCTATAATTTCTCTTTGTAGAGCGTTTATTTTTTTCTCTTTCTCAAATGTTTTCTCAGCTTCTTCCTTTGACCAATTAAAGAATCCATTCATAGCACTCTCTAATGATTTTTTAGTTATATTACCCATATGTAAACATTCTCTTATAGTGTTTGCAAGTGCTATAGATGGTGTTTCAAGTATTCTACTATCTAAATACTTAGTTACTCTATTACTATTTTCATCTTCAGTCTCTGGTAATAACCTCATAGCTAATCTAACTATAAACGGAGCAAACGGGAATAAAATAACAACATTTACAATGTTGAATAATGTGTGTACATTTGCTATTTGTCTTGTTACATCTATATCATTCATTCTAGTTACAAGTGCAATTGCAGGTTTGCTCAATATAAGTGCAAATATTAATGTTCCTAATATATTAAAAGTTAAATGCATAATAGCTGCTCTTTTAGCATTCTTTGTTGCTCCTATACTTGATAAGATAGCAGTTACACATGTTCCTATATTTTGTCCATATAATATAGGAAGTGCAGATGATAATGGTAATAACCCTTCTGATGAAAGTGCCAATAATATACCCATAGCGGCACTACTACTTTGAAGTATAACAGTCATCCCAAATCCCATAAAAATTCCTAAAAATGTATTATCTCCAAATCCAACTAACATTTCTCTAAAAGCAGGAAACTCTCTTAAAGGCTTAACAGCTTCCTTCATAAAATCCATACCTATAAATAGTATACCAAATCCTATTAATATTTCGGCTAATTGTTTACTTTTTTCTTTTGATGCAAACAGATATATAACCATACCTATACCAACTGCTGCAGGTGCTAATTGTGTTAATTCAAATGATACAAGCTGTGCTGTAACAGTAGTACCAATATTTGCTCCCATTATAACACCTATAGCTTGAGTTAATTGCATTATACCAGCATTAACAAATCCAACTACCATAACTGTTGTTGCACTACTACTTTGTATTATAGCTGTAACAAATACCCCAACTAGTACTCCCATAAATCTGTTGCTGGTTAACATTTCTATTATCTTCTTTAATCTTTCACCAGCTGCTTTTTGAAGACCTTCACCCATCAAATTCATTCCATATAAAAATAAACCTAATCCACCAAGTATACCCAGTGCTATGTTCATAGCCATTATTAGTCCTCCTTGAATTTGTAATCTATGTTTTTTACTGTCTAATTGTATCAAATTTTCGGAGGATAATTGTTAAATTTATGTTAAAAATATTAATTCTATATTAAATTTGTTATATATATATTAAATATTCTGATATTTGCTTATTATACTCTCAGCCACTTTTATTCCATCAACTGCAGCAGATACTATACCTCCTGCATATCCAGCTCCTTCTCCAGAAGGATAAAGTCCAACTATGTTTACAGACTCAAAATTTTGCTCATCTCTTACTATTCTTATAGGAGATGACGATCTTGTTTCAACTCCAGTAAGGACTGCATCATTTAGTGCAAATCCATTCAATTTTTTATCAAGATTTATTAGTCCTTCTTTCATAGCTTCTACTACAAAATCAGGAAGACATTTGCTTAAGTCTGTAAGAGTATATCCTGGCTTATAAGAAGGGTTTACACTTTTTATTTGCGTAGATTCTCTATTATTTATAAAATCACCTACTAATTGAACTGGTGCTTTATAGTTTTTTCCTCCTAGTTCAAATGCAAGTCTCTCATATTTTTGTTGAAAGTAAACTCCTTCTAATGGATGATTACTTTCAAAATCTTCAGGTCCTACATTTACTAAAAGAGCACTATTTGCATTTTCTTTATCTCGCAAGTGTTCACTCATTCCATTTGTGACAAGTTCCCCTTTAGATGACGATGATGCTATAACGCTACCACCAGGGCACATGCAAAAGGTGTATGTGGTTCTTTTCTTTTCTGTGTGGTAAATAAGCCTATAATCTGCTGCCCCTAACCTTGGGTGATTGTAAAATTCTTTATACTGAGATTTATTTATCATTAACTGTGGATGTTCAATTCTTGCACCTATTGCAAATGGTTTTTGAATTATTTTTACATTTCTATCATTTAAGATTTCATAAGTATCTCTGGCACTATGACCTATAGCTAGTATAATTATGCTAGTGTCTATTATATATTCATTATTTACCTTAACACCAACTATTGATTTATTTTCAACCATAATATCTGTAACCTTTGAAGCAAATCTAACCTCTCCACCAAGCTCTATTATTCTTTTTCTCATATTTTTTACAACTTCTTTTAATATATCAGTTCCAACATGAGGTTTATGAGAATAAAGTATTTCATCTGGTGCTCCTGATATAACTAATTCTTCAAGAACCTTTCTACACCTTAAATCTTTTATTCTAGTAGTTAATTTTCCATCTGAAAATGTACCAGCACCACCTTCTCCAAATTGAACATTTGAATCTTCATTTATTTCTCCTGTATTCCAAAATAAATTTACATCTTCAGTTCTTTTATCAACATCCATTCCTCTTTCTAGAACTATAGGATTATATCCTCTTTGAGCAAGTATTAGTGCAGCAAATAATCCAGCAGGACCCATTCCTATTATAACAGGCCTTTGCTTTAATTGTTCACTTCCCATTTTTAATTCTTTATATTCTAACTGCGGACTCAATCTTACATCATTGCTTTTTATTTTTTTTAGTATATTATTTTCTTTTTTAACTTTAACATCTACTGTATATATAAAGTTTATTTTTCCTCTTTTTCTAGCATCTATTGATTCTTTAAATATTTTATATTCTATTAGTTCTTCTTCTCTTATTCTTAGCTTTTTTAATATTTTCTGTTTTATATTTTTTATATCCTCATCTATATCCATCTTTATATTTGATATCCTTATCATTTCAATTATCCTTTCTCCTTTGTTTTTATCATTTAAAATTCTCCAAATTGAAAGTCCTATTTATAAATACCATCCATACATTTATAAATAGGACTTTCAATTTTTATATATCAACATATAATTCCTTAGTTTATTTCATAACAAGACAGTATCTTTCTTCATTTTATTATAATCATCTAATAAAATATCCAATTCCTGACTTAAATCTATTATTTCTTTATTAACAAGTTTAAAATTGTTGACTTCTATCAATTTATTGAGTCTTTCCCTCATTACTTCGATATTCATCTGTAAATCATTCATATTTTGCATATAACCTTACCTCCCTTTATAAATTTACACCATGATGAAATAAAAATCAACAACATTCATTTTATTTATTTAGACCGAAAATTACATTTATAGACGATTCTTTCATGTTTATTAATAGAATTTCTTGCATTATGAATTTTTTTATCTTTTTTTCGATATTTTGACGAGATATTTTTATATCTTCAGACAAGTTTTCGATAACAGCATATCCTATACTTTCGTCAATACCTTTATCCTTATATAAAGAGTTTATATTTAATTGTATAAATTTCAAATCACATATGAATTTTTCTTTATTTCCAAGTTCTATTATATCATCGTACTTGAATATTTTGTACTCATGTATGTTTTCATATGGTTGTATTTCTTCTATTCCTATAAAGTCCATTATATCCTCCTCATTAATTCTAAATATTATATGTATTATATCATACAATATTATTTAAAAGAAAAAAAGAGGATTAACCTCTTTTAGTAGTTAATCCTCTTATAAATTTCATATTATCAAATAATTTTTCAACAAAGCTTTCAGTTTCTTCATTGTCTAATAAGAATATTTCAACATTAGATTCTAAGTCTTTTCCCTTTGATTGACAGTACTCTTTAGCTTTATCAAGTAAACCTTCTTTATCTTTATTTGATAAAGTATACTCCTTGAAATCTATTATTATATATTCTTTTATTTTTTCATTTTTACCTTCATAAAATCCTATTTCTATGTGATATATCATCCCAAATAAATTTTCAAATGTTTCTTCTCCTTTATAAATAGGTACAGCAGGGTTTGATTTTATATAACTAGTTGAAACAGCTATTTCTTTTCCTAAAGTTAGACTCATTATTATCCCTCTTTCTACATATTTATCCGAAAGCTAAAAGTTCTAAGACTCCAAAACAATCACTATATATGAGTATTATATCACAGTGTTTATAATATAATCTATATTATATTTGGTGTATTAATTTTATTTCTTTATATCTTTTACCTAGAGTACTTGGACTTACTTTATATTTTTTAGCTATGGCACTTTGAGTGACATTTATACCATCTTCTTTTTTAGTATGGTATTCAACTGCTGAAGCCCATCCATTTTCAGTTCCCTTTACTTCATTGTTATTCTTGTACTCTTCCCATATAGTTAAAGCCACTTCTTTATAAGCATCTTCTATATTTTCGGTTATAAGTTTTTCAACTCCACATTCTTCTTGCGAGTCATTTATTTTTTTAGTATCTGATTGTTTTTCTATATTCTTTTCTTTTAAATACTCTCCTATTTTAGGATCTATTAATTGTTGTATGTACTTATAGAATATATTTGTATTGTATATTAAGAATGTTTCCATACTCTTATAAACATCTTTATTCTTTTCATATATATTTTTAATATCAGCTATTATAACATCCTTAATTTTTTCAGATATAGATAATACAGTATCTATAAATTTATTTACCTCTACAATATTAGCCGTTCTACCTATTACTACTTCTCCAACTTTTAAATCTTTTAATACATTAATATCTTCTACATAAGTTTCTTTATCAAGTATTAAATCTTTAAGTACTGCTTTATCTTCCTCTATATTTAATATCTTATATATAGTTATGTATGATTTCAATTTACTTTTTAATATATTTTTTTCTATTACGTTTAACTTATTTTTATTTTCTTCAAAGAATGATATAGCTATAGTTTTATTTTCATTAGTTATATAGTCTTGAAGATAGTATGTATTAAAGAATGAATTAAATTTAGAATTTATTTCTTTATCATCTACAATATAGAACTTATGTTGTGCATTCATATATTCATCATAGAATTTATCTTTTCTAGAATAAGCATATAGTTTCTGAGTTACACTTATATCGTGTTTTTGTGAAAAATCAGCTTTTTGTTTTAGCATTGAATTTTTTTTATCTTTATTTAAACAGCATTTTTTATATTTTTTCCCACTATTACATGGACATAAATCATTTCTTCCTACCAAGTCGTGTTTCCTCCCTCATATTTTATTCATTTGTTTTATTAAGATACAATATTGTATTATATCATTGTTTGTCAAAACATTCTACAAAATCAATTTATATTTTTTATAACGAATAGGAAATTATACTCATCTTTAAATTTTGGATAAGTATAATTTTCGTTATGAGTTTCAAAAAAGTCTACATTGAAAACTTTTAGTAAGGAAGACTTTTTTATTGTATTTCTAATATTCTTTAATATATATTTCTATAAATGTATATAATTATCCTTTTATTGTTTGCTTTATACAAAAAATAATAAAGAGTAGGCATAAAATTACCGACTCTTTATTTTATTTATTCTAAATTAGGAAGTGGTACTATATTTATTCTATGTGCTACTTCCTTTTGTGTTTGTGATTGTGAATTTACTTTTATATTAATATTTGAATATCCTATAGATGAATCTCTAAGTGCTTCTACATTGTATATAATAATATAATTCTTTTTTTCTTCTATGTTTGAGGTTTCTATTTTGACTGTATTTCCTTGTGTTCTTATATTAATGTTAGAAAGTGGGTTACTAAAATCTATACCTTCATATATTTTCACTTTATCTTTAAAAATATTTATCTTATTTTTATCTTTAATTTCTAAAACTATATCTTGCTTTTTAATATTTTCAATCTTTATACCTAAGTCTATATCAAACCCTTTTACCAAATCTAAGTCATTATTTGATTGAAACTTTCCATTTATAAGCATTCCTGTTATAAGATTAGCTTCCATTTCAACAACCTCTATATTAATTGGAGCAAATTCTTGTTCTCTATTTGTCCTTTGATTAAAATTAGTGAAGGTTATCTTTGATTTATTGTCTTCACTAAGAACATAATTTCCTGCTTTCTTAGCATTTAGATTAACTCTAACCTTTATTGGATTCCCTGTATACTTATATACAGTTTTGCCATTTTCTATAGATTTAGTATACTCTATATTATTAATATATTTTATGATTTTTTGTCCTGAACTTAAATCATTCTCTATATTCTGAGGATATTCATCTATTATTTTTACATTAGTTAAATATATTCTATCTTTATACTCTCCATTTTCCATAAAGCTACCTATAGCGTCTATTTTAGTTGGTGGATTTACTGTATATTCTAGTATAAAATTATTTTTTTCTTGCACTTTATTGCCACCAATAATCTCCTTTGATATTGTCAATTGTGTTTTTCCTTCAACTGTAAATGGTCCATATGTTCCTTCTCTAGTAACATTTCCATCTTTTCCTGTTCTAAACGCAATATAATAGTCTCCTGATTCGGATGGGAATTTCACACCCTTATTACCAGTAAATATTGTTGTAGAATGTTCTGCTGGTGAATTATCTTTAGATGGATAAAACCAATTTTGAGGTACTTTATTCCACGTACCATTATTCTTAGAGTATTTTAATTCAAAATCAGCCCAGCCTCCCCAGTTAAAATATTCTAAATAAATTGGATAGTATTTATCTGCTTCTAAATGATATACATTATTATTAGTTCTCAAATAAGGATTACGTGATTGTAGTACAAACATATTTACAAATTCTTTTGTCTCTTTATTAGCTGTTATATATCCCCTGCACCCATCATCTGAATGAGCTCCAAACTTGTAGTCTCCTGTATTATCTACCTTAATATATCCCCAAAATTTTGAAGCTTCTTTATAATTCATATCAATCATCATATTATCTAAGAAAATAGAATTTGTTTTCCATATTTTAGCCTTAGTTCCATCTTGTTTTGTATATTCTTCCCATCTCCCATAGTTTTGTTTTGATGTTGAGTAAGAAGCACTCATATATTCTGTTGAAGTTAGTGGATTTTTAAAAACTTTATCCCTCTGAGACCAGAATTGCTTATTAGCCTCTTTAATACTAGTTCCTGATCCTGCTACTATTCCATGACTCACATCATAACTTCTTTTATTTAAATAGCCCTGCTTTTCTTTAATAACATCCTTATTTATAGTTTCTGAATTTAAGTCTATACTCTGCCAATTACTTGTAGGTATTTTTGAATTTCTTATAAATTGATATTCAAAGAAGTTTGTATCTTCTCCTTCAACACTTATATCAGCATAAGAATCTCCTTGAAGTACTATAGATGGGTTTAATATTTTTTCAACCTTTTTATTATAATTTTCAGAAGTTATATTAAATTGATTTATATCTCCTGAAGTATCTCTAACTTTTATATCTATTTTTGTCAATTTCTTCTTTTCTACTGCTATAGTTTTTTGTGGAAACATTTTTCTTTTATTATTTTCATTAATATCTTTATATTCTATATAAGAATTTTGGCTATCTAAATTATAATCGCCTGCTTTATTAGCCCTTAACTTAATAGAAAAATTAATTGGATTAGCTTCAAATTGCTTTGTTTGTTCATTTAGTTTGTATAAAACACTTCCTATATTTCCCTTTATAGTTTGACCCTGTATTACTAATCCTTTTGATGCCTCTACAGGAACTATTCCTTGTGGAAATGTTTCATTAAACTGTATATTTTTTATAGGTAAATCACTTTTTATCTGTTCAGCTAATTCTTCAGCCACTTCATTCAATCCATTCTCATCTAATGCAACACTATAACTTCCTTTATATATATTAGCTAGAGGCTTTAATTTACTTCCTCTTGCTGCATCCTTAGTAAAAGCAATCATAAAAGAATCTATTTTATCGCCTATTACCTTCTTTGATAACTCATTATGGAATTGTTCATTACCCCTTGAGCCTCTACCAATTGTGTAATCTACTCTATATTTTCCATTCCCGAAATATGGTTTCCCATCTTTACGTGATTGAGGGTATCTATGTTTAGACACTCCATCTGCCAATAAGATAATATATTTACGTGTATTTTTATCATTAGAAAATTTATGGTATGCTTTTCTAAGTCCCTCTTCAGTAACAGTTCCTCCTGGATATCCTAATCTATATAGTGATTCGACTAACTTCTGACGTTCATTTGTATCTGAAGTCTTTAGTAAATTACAAACATCGTTTGCATAGTGTGAATAAGAAACAATTGCTACTTTAACCCTTTTATCATCTTTAAATTTTGATATAAACATCTTAGTAGCATTTCTTGCTACATCTAACCTGGTTTTATTTCCGCTAAGATGCATTCCCATACTTGAAGATCTATCAATAGCTAATACAATCTCCTTTTGTTGTAGATATGAATCTGGTATAATCTCACTCTTAGGTATTGGATCTGGTTGAACCTTATAGTTGATTGTAATTTCTTCATTTGCTTTATATCTATCTTTATCTATAGTTCTGATTAATTTTAAAGGAGCTTCTTTTGAATTATTTGTATCTCCATATGCCTCTTGTAAAAATACATTATTAGGTATAAACAGCAATATATTAAATATTACTAATACAATACTTACTAACCTCCTATAGTTTTTTTTAGTAATTTCAAATTTACTCGATCGCATTTTTCTCCCTCCAATTCAATTATTCTTCTAATATTACTACTTATTTCTAAAATAAAAATTATCCTTTATTTCTACTTTTGAATCATTTTTTTGAGTTGTAATAATTATACTAGCTCCTTTTCCATCTAAAATTTTTTCCATATTAAATTTTTCTATATTTTTTGCCATTTTCACTTTCTCTTTTGTTCCATATTGATAATACAATATTTTACTTGATTTATTATATTCAAATGTTAAATTATCACTGCCATTCATTTTAAATACTACTTTAGTTTCAGTTGGATTTCCTATAAAACCAGTTGCACCTCTAGCTTTATATACTATCTCATGCATTGCACTTTGTGCTTGATGTTGAACTGTTACTTGAGCATCTACTCTATAAAATAACTTGTAATTTGATATAAAAAATGAACCTACAACACTAAGTACAACACCTGATATAGCTAATACTATAAGTAGCTCTATAAGTGTAAACCCTTCTTTTCTTTTTAAAAGAGATTTCATTTTTTTCATCCCTTCTTATGATAGTCTATTTTGACTGCTGCCATTTTGTAATGTCTATTAAATTAAAGAATTTATAATGCGTTTGTACATTATTATCCACTCCTGCATCAGAGTTATCTACTATACTTTGAGTTTCCTTACTCCATGATGGTTTTTGCTTAAATAAATCTCCTATTTTATTTGTACCTTTGTCATTTATATGCTTGATTATTTCATGAATAGCATAGTTTCCTTCAAAGTTTGTTTTATAGTCATTAGTGAATTCTTTTGGATTATCATCTTGTATGTAAATATTACCTTTCGTAACTATTATTCCTTTAAAATCAATTTTTCCATATATATATACATCACCTTTTGTAACTATTATTCCTCTTGATTTTCCATCTAAATTTTTTATTTCTACAAAGTCTCCACTTTTATCTGGATTATTAGCATTAGGACCTATTATTGAAATTTTTTTATTTGAATCATTATTAGAATAAAATATTTCATCATTATTTACTTCATTAATATTAGAAAAATTAAACCAGTAATCTATATCAACTTTATTATCTAGGTTAGAGTAATTATCTATTTGAGGGTCTGCCATTGTATTTATATGATACTCATATTCTTTTAAATTAATATCAAAATAATTTATATGACTAATATCAAAAATACCAGATTCTAATTCACTACCTGTCTTTTCATTTTTTATATAACCTCCAAGACTATATTTTATATTTTTTATGTTTATACCACCTTCACCAAGATTTAAAATACTATTATCTTTATCGTATATTGCCTTTAAGTATTTTCCTCTTTGCTCATATATAGGTCTATTACTTCCATTTATTTTATTCATCAAGTATAAAGGTGATATATATTGAAAATTTATATCTTTTTCATAATAATCCTTACCATCACTCAACCTTACACTTTGACTCTCTAATTTTTTTGAATATCCTATATAATTTCCTTTAACAGATATACTTTCTCCCGTTTGATAATCCACATCATTATCCAAATCTATATATACAGTTCCTGCTATAAAATTACCTTTTCCATCATCCTGTCCATTACCATAATATTTTTTACTTTCACCATTTCCTGTAATTGTTATGCTTGACCCATTAGTTTTTCCTATATCCTCACTATTAATAATTATACTACTACTTTCATCATGACCTCTAGATCCATATGAAAATCCGTAATAGTTTCCATCAATATTTATTTTAGATTTTTCCCCATTTAATTCTATATCATCATATGTATTCACATTTCCTTTCTCTATTTTTATATTACAATTACTTTTTCCCTGTGGGATAACTAAGCTATTGCAGTACACATCTCCCTTTTTTACAGTTATATTAGAATTATTTTCACTTGTTTTAAGATATCCTCCAGTTGAAACATTTCCTTCTACAGTTAAATTTCCAGATTTATTATTTAATCCTACTAAAATACCTCTTTGCTCAATGTTTTTTTTTGTAAGATCTCCATAAGCGTATATATCTCCATTCACAGCTACATCATTTCCTTGTATAACTATGTTTTTATCTGCTATTAATGCCTTTGTCCAGAGTACATTTTCTTTTAATTTAAAAACATCATTTCCTATATAATAAGGGGTATTGTATTTAGGTATATTTATTGAAAATGTACTTTTAATATTCTTTTTTATTTTCTTATGATTAAACTCTGATACTATTGTAATAATAAATTTTGAATCATCTGTTAATCCCTCGTTCTTTTTAGGAAATTTTGAGCTTTCATCTTCTACTATACTAACATTAGCCCCATTTTTATCTACATTTGTGTCTAGTACTGTATAGCTACTTAGCTTTATTTCATTCATTAAGGATTCTTCATTTTTAGTTGGATTTTTTGAATCTTTATATCCTTCATTTAAGTATTTAGCATATCCTTCTCTAAACCATTCCTGTAATTTAGGTTTTATTCTTTCTTCGTCTACACTTCCATCTGCATTTAAATAAGGGCTTTTATAATCTAATTCTTCATCGAATTGCTTTGATCTTTCATCTTGTATAAATTTTGGAAGTTCCTTTTCAACCTCTACATTTCCTTTTTTTATGCCAGCTTCTACTTTCTTCATCATAATTGCATAAGCTTCTTCAATGCCTGCTTCCGATAAGTAAAAGGAGGTTTTCTGCTTTGTATCAACCATTTTCATTTTAAGATTCATAACGCCTAAGGACATTGCAGCTGTTCCCAAAATACTTAAAACAGAAAGCGTCATTAATACCATTATTAAGGTAGATCCTGTTTGGGATTTTAAAAGTTTTTTAATCATAATATCTACCCCTAATCTATATTTTTATATCCTACAAGCTTTGCTAATTCTTTATCATTTTTACTTATATTTACAGTTATTTTATATATCCAGCTATCTTCCTTCTTACTAACTGTGTTATCGTAAATATTATTGTATAAACGTACTTTCCCTTTTAGTGTATTCAGCTTTATTTTATTCTTGCTAGTTTCAGATTTTACAACATATATATTCGTTTTTACATCATTTAAAGTTGATACCTCTAAATTAATAGGTGATCTATTTCCATTACAGTTTATTTTTATATTAATATCATCTTTTTTCAAATCTATATTTGTTACTGTTTTGGTGTATTTTTCATTAAAATCTATAGTTATTTTGTTATTAAGAATTTTTTTTATATCTATCGTTACTCGCCCATCATCACTAATATTTTCACTCTTATTTCCCACATCAGTAGCTTTAAATATAATTGTATCTGATTGTATGTTTTCTTGCTTATCTATTTCTATTTGTGCATGATCTGTTATGAGAGTATCTTGATTTTCTTCTGACTTCATATCTTTATCTATTTCATACTTTGAATGTTTTTCTATTTCTATTTTTATTTTAAACTCTTTATCAGTTTTATTTATAGTTCCTTCTTTTATTTTTCCTTGTGAATATAGTGTTTTCCCAAATTTTGCTTCTTCCATATACCTTTGCGCTATCTGATTTGCCTCAAGTCTATTTTCTGAATTTTTGTTTATTCTTATTGTATTTATAAAGAAGGATGCCAGTGGAGTCATGATAATTCCAAGTATGGCTAAGCTAACTATAAGTTCTACAAGTGTTAAGCCTTTATTGCATTTAATCATTTTATCACCTTAACATTCCCAAGCTTATTAACTACTTTTACTCTAGGATTTTTATCATCTTCATAATCAATATTTACACTTAATTTTAGATTTGTTTTGTTAATTAAAGATAAATTTATTCCACTAGTATCTTCTTCGCTATTTCTTTTATTACTTATAATATTAAGCTTTACAGTTGTTCCGTGAGGATCAAATTCCATCATATTATTTTCATAATCTTTAGGGAAAGATTCTCCTTGAGTTTTATATTTATAATAGTATTTTTTATCAACCTGAACTATTTGTAATTCTACATCTTCAAAGTCTTTATTATCTGCGTATATATAGCTTCTTCCTAACTTATCCATAGCTCTTCCCAATATAACAGTAGGTAAATCAGAAGATATAGGCTTTACTGTCATAATGAAATCATTATTTGCAACTTCATTATTCTTATTATATTCAGAATACCCACTAAAAGGAACAAATGGATCACCTTTTCCATACCCATTATCAAAATCCCACTTTAAATATTCCTCATCCTGTTCATGAATTTTAGTAGCGGCGTAAAAATCTAATGCAATACTTCCTGTTATAATATTTTTATCGGCTATAATTCCTTCTTCATCTTCACTATTTTCTTTAGATTTAGATATTGAAATATTATTTACAAGTATCTTTTTCTCATATACTTCTACTTGCTCTAAAAATTTAATCAAATCTTTATATTTACCTTTATAGCTAATTGTTGCAGTCATTTTTTCAATTTCATTCTTATTTTCCTCTGAATCTTCCTCATTTTGGTTGCTTAATTCTTCTTTTTTTGCTGTTTTCTTACCTTTATATTCTTCTGATAGATTTTTAATTAAATAATCTTTGTCTTTTGCTTCTTGTTTTTTTACATCAACTTTACTAATATCTATATCAGAAAAATTAATCGAATTTCCTTCTATATTAGACGCTTTTATCATTCCATCTAGAATCACTATTATTTTTTCTTGATTTATAATTGGAAATAATGGCTTTGTCATAGATTTTATCTTAGCATTTATAATTTTAAATTCTTTATATACTGGACTATTTTCTGATATTTCTAATTTAACTTTTTTGACCTCAGCTTTTTCTTCTATTACCTTTTGTCTCATATTATCAAGCTTTGTAAGCTGTGGAGTTAGTATAAACTTATAATATCCACCTATAATAATAATTAGCCCTAGTACTATTAGCATTATTTTTTCTCTTTTAGTTAATTTCACTACTTTTCACCGCCTTTCAATGTACACTTTAAGGCAAATGTGAAATTCTCTGATTCATCTGATTCTTTACTTATGTTTGATATATGTACTAAGTCAAATACACCTAACTGCTTCAAATTATATTCAAGCTCGCCTATACAAGTTCTATTCATTGCTACTCCTTGCATATTTACATTTACTCCATCTATATTCATAGACTTTAAGAATAAATCTGTAGGTAGTTTTGAAGATATTCTATCCATCAAAACAGTATTAATTTTATCTGCTTCACTCATCTCTATGTTAATATCACTTACTGCATTATAATAATTTTTCATAATTTCTACCTTTGCTTTTTTCTCATTCACTTTTTTTAACTCTTTAACTACTTTTTTTGAATTTAAATATCCTTCATACTTTGCCTTTTGTTCTTCTAATTTTTTAATTTTCATATTTGTATATAATATAAATCCACACATAGATATAATTATTATAATTATACTTAAAAATATTAATATATTATTATTTTTTGATTTCTTATTTTGATCTATATATGGCGAAAAAAAGTTAAAATCTCTCATAACTCTCTACCTACTTTCGTATAATTGAACCTATGCAATTTAAATATTGATTTAGCTTTATATCTTGTGTTTCTTTACCAAGCTTTACATTAGACATTTTCTCTATTTTTACAACTGGAATGTTTAATTCTTTTTTTAAATAATCTTCTAACCCTTTAATTTCTGATCCTGCACCATGTAAATGTATCTGTTCTATTGTATTTTCTCTTTTTATATTTTTATAATATCTAAACAACCTTCTAATTTCTTCCATATAATTATTTGCAGAATCTTTTACTATATCATTTAACATTTCTAATGATATAAGATCATTCTTATTATTTAAATTAGAATTTTCTATTTTTCTCTTTTCAGCTTCTTGTAATGATACATTAAGCATATTTGCAATATTTGTATCTATTTCATTACTTCCAATAGGTATAACTCTACTAAATTCTAATACCCCATTAAAAATCATATTTAAATTTATCTGAGTATGCCCTATATCTATAACAGCAACAGTTTTGTCCAAACTGGAGTTCTCATCATTAATAGTAACCTTAGATTCATATAATTTAGATACTGCATTTGAATTCATATCTAAAGCTACAGGAGTTAAATTTAAATCTTTTATCAATTTCAAATAATCTTCTGCTATTGTTTTAGGAAGTGCAACAACAGTTATTCTTCCTTTTTTTATATCTTCTTCAACAAAAGTTTCTAAAATCTTATACTCTATTACATAATCATCAAATATAATAGGTAGATACTGTTCTATTTCAAATCTTACCATAGTATCCATTTCTTGTTCTTTCTTAGCAACTGGTAGTATTATTTCTCTATTGATGATTGAGGTGCTCTGAACTGTACAAATAACCTTTTTAGTTTTTATATTTTCACTTTTTATATATTTGTTTATAACTGACTTTAAATTTTCTATATTCAATATATTTCCATCTTTATATGAATTATGAGGAGTTTCTATAACCACAGCTTTTTCAACTAATATATTATTTTTATTTTGTTTTCCTAACACCATTTTTATATTTTTATTACCTATATCTATAGATATAACTTTGTTATTAAACAAGTCTACTCCCCCCATTAATCTAGCTTATTATTTTAAGTAAATACCAATTTATTATTTCATCTCCATAATAGATTGTTACAAGAGACGAAATAGCTATAAAAGGTCCAAACGGAATAAAATCCTTTCTACTTTTTATTTTTAGAAATATTAATATAAGTGAAACAACCGCCCCTATAATGAATGATAATAAAGTTATCAAAAGAATGTATTTATATCCTAAACTAAATCCTAGCATACCCATAAGCTTAATATCCCCACCGCCCATAGCATTAGTTACTAGTGCAATAATTAAAAACAATCCACCACCTATAAGTAGTCCCACTAATCCACTTAAAATATCACCTTTAAAATTGTGCACTACATGTATAATAAAACTAAATATCATTCCAAATATTACAATCTCATTAGGTATAATTTGATAATCATAATCTATAAAGCTTACAACAATAAGAATACTTGTAAGAATTGAATATTTTATCAATAAAATGGAAATGCTAAATTTTAGATATAATATTAAATAAATCAAAGCATTTAATATCTCAACCAAAGGATATCTTATAGCTATTTTTTCACTACAATACCTACATTTACCTTTCGTCCAAACAAAGCTTATCACCGGAATTAAATCAATAGGTTTTAGATTAGTACTACACTTTGGACAATGAGACGGTGGAAATGAAATTGATTCACCTCTTGGTATTCGATATATACATACATTTAGGAATGAGCCTATGAGAAGGCCTAGGGTTAAAATTATGAAAATCATGATAATTACCTCTTTTTGTTAAAATATATCCTAGCCTTATGTAAGGCTAGGCTAAGTAAATTTCCTATTTATGGTCTAGGATACCAAGTTTGAGAACCTGAATCTCTATCATCATCTATAGTTATTTGATTTATTCTACCATTTTCAATATCTATATCTACTCTAAAATGATCACCATCACTTGATTCTAAAGTTGGTATTTTATCTATATATTCTGGAACTAAAGCTGCCTCAACAGAACCTGCTGCTGCAGTTCCATCTCCAAGCAATTCATTTGTAACATCTCCAGATAAAGTTAAATTACCTTCAGCAAAAGCAAGTTCAATCTGTCTTGCAATAGTTGCTGCATTTGTGAAATCAGTATTTTCTCTTGCTGTTACCAAAGACGTAGTTAATCTAGGTATTGCTAAAGCTGATAAAATTCCTAATATGGCAATTACTATAATCAATTCGACTAAAGTAAATCCCTTTTTATTCTTTAATTTCTTTTGAATATTCCTTAACATACTTTTCACCTCCTTTCAAAACCTTGTCTGTCGCCAACGAATTCTAATGAATTCCGTTGCTCAAACTATTAACTAAATATCAATATTTTAATAAGGCTCATTTTTGAACTAACGACAAAACTTAGTCAAAAATAGCCAACTATTCAAACAACTAATTGCTCAATACTTGGCGGTCGGTTGCACCACTCACTCCATATCCTCTAGGTGCCCAAATACAGAAGATACTTCACAGTTTCCGATATGAAATTCTAAAGTCAACTTTAAAATTTATTTAAATCTTTGTTTTATAATTTTAATTTATACAGTTCCGAACTAAAAATCAAGATTATTTAGTTAAACAGCTACCTAAGAAACTAATAATTATTCATTTTTGAACGACTTTTAAATAGCTATTTATCCCTATATGTTTAATTAAAATAGTTATTTAACCCAAGAGAAAAAATGAATAATTCTTAGTTTCGTGCTTAGAAAATAAATCTTTCTTAGTTTTAAGCTTAAATCCCTACATATCTATAGTATTAAACATATCAAACATAGGTAACATCATAGCTATAACAATAAATCCAACAACCCCACCCATAACAATAATCATAATCGGCTCAATCAACGTCGTTATCTGACTAAGTGCCGTTTCTAGTTCCTCATCATAAAAATCAGCTGTCTTTTCAAGTATCTCATCAAGTGAACCTGATTCTTCTCCTATTTTTATCATAGAAGTAACCATAGGTGGAAATACTCCAATTCTTTCAAGAGGGCTTGCAAGGTCTATACCTTTTCTAACCTCTTCTTTAGCTTCAAGAATTCCTTTTTCTACAATTATATTTCCTACAATTTTTGCTACAATTTCAAGTGCATGTATTAATGGTACTCCACTTGATAATAATGTCGACAATGTTCTTGTAAATCTTGAGGTAATTATTTTTTGCGTTACCCCTTTGATTATAGGTATTCTAAAATTTATAATACCTATTAACATCTTTCCTCTTTCACTTTTTATATACTTTATTATACCATAAATCCCCAAGAAAAGTATCAATAAGTGTATATACCAGTATTTTTTTATACCTTCACTTATGCTAAGAAGTATTCTAGTTGGAAGAGGCAGTTCAACTCCACTACTTTCAAACATTCCAACAAAAGTTGGCATAACGAATGTTAATAAGAATGTTACAACAGCGACTGCTACTATACTAAGTATTATAGGATATGCCATAGCACCCTTAACTTTATTATTTATTTTATTTTCCTTTTCATAATGAAAAGCCATCCTTTCCATTATTACATCTAAATTACCGCTTACTTCACCTGCTTCTACCATATTAATTAGCAAATCTGGAAATATATTTTTTTGTTTTTTAAGACTTTCTGAAAATGTAAGCCCCTTTTGAACATCATCGTGAACCTCTCCAATAACTTTTGCAAATTTTTTATTCTCCGTTTGAAGCTTCAAAATATCTAAACAGCTTATTATTGTAATACCTGCGTTTAATAATGTATAAAACTGTCTACAAAAAATTGCTATATCCTTAGTTTTTATTTTTTTCAGAAAATCTGCAATTCTTATTTCTTTAATGCCTTTATCTTCTTCTACCTTCATAGGATAATAATTATTCTGCCTTAGCATTGACAAAACGTCTTCCTTTGAGGTTGATGTATACTTTCCTTCAATTTTTTTACCATATTTATCCAAAGCGCTATACTTATAATTAGGCATACTCTACACCTTCATTCCAATTTTCTTTTAGTTCATATATACTAGAATAACATATCCTTCTCAACAATTTCTCAACAATCTCTAAACAAAAGTTTTTAGATACTTGTATATCTACTAACCATATCCTTATCTACTGCATAAGTTAATAATGATTCTTTTGATATAATTCCTTTCAAATATAAGTTAATTAAATCACTATCCATAGTCTGCATTCCAAATTTCATACCTGTTTGTATAGATGTTTGTATTTGATGTGTTTTCCCTTCTCTTATAAGATTTCTTATTGCTGTATTTACTACCATTACCTCAAGTGCAGCAACTCTTCCACTTCCATCATCTTTTGCAATTAACTGTTGAGATATAACCCCTTCAAGAACCGCAGCTAATTGTACTAATATTTGAGGTTGTTGATGCGATGGAAATACATCTATTATTCTATCTATAGTTTTAGCAGCTCCTATAGTATGAAGTGTTGAAAATACTAAATGTCCTGTTTCTGCTGCCGTTAGAGCTATTGATATCGTTTCTAAATCTCTCATCTCTCCAACTAATATCACATCAGGATCCTGTCTTAAAGATGACCTTAGAGCATTTGCAAACGACTTAGAATCAGTACCTATTTCTCTTTGATTAACTATACTTTTATTGTGTTTATGTAGATATTCTATAGGATCTTCTAATGTCAATATGTGAGTGCTTCTATTTTTATTTATATAATCAATCATTGATGCTAGTGTTGTAGATTTTCCACTTCCTGTAGGTCCAGTTACAAGTACTAATCCTCTTTGTTTTTTGCATAATTCCTTCATAATAGGTGGTAGACCTAGTTTTTCCATACTTGCTATTTCCAAAGCTACAGATCTTATAGCCATACAGTATGTTCCTCTTTGTTTAAATATATTTACTCTAAATCTCCCTAATTTATGATAAGAAACTGATGTATCTAGTTCCCCTTTTTCTTCCAGCTTTTGAAACTTTTCATCATCTAGTATTTGCTTTACTAAATTTAAGTTATCATCTGGAAGTAATATATCTTCTCCATACTTACTAAGTTTTCCATTTTTCCTCATAACAGGTGGAAACCCAACTGTTATATGAAGGTCTGATGCATCTAATTCTATCGTTTTTTGAAGTAAATCATATATATTCATATCCATCACCTAGCCCTTATTTATGTAACTGTTATAAATTCTTCAAAACTAGTCGTTCCATCCAGTAACAATTCTTTACAATTCTGTCTAAGAGTAATCATTCCCTCATCTATTGCTGTTGTTCTTAGTCTATCTATGCTTTCTTCATTATCTATTGATTCTCTTATACCTTTACTAATATTCATTATTTCATGAATTGAAGTTCTTCCTTTATATCCAGTATTATAACACTTAGGACACCCTTTACCTTTATAAAGCTTGGTATCTTCTCCTATATTAAGCACTTCTTTTTCTTTTTCACTAGGGATATATTCTTCTTTACAGCTAGTGCATATTTTTCTTACAAGTCTTTGAGCTATAGCTCCAACTACAGATGCCGATATAAGGTATGGTTGTATTCCCATATCCATAAGTCTAGTTATTGTAGATGGAGCATCATTAGTATGCATTGTACTTATAACAAGATGCCCTGTTATAGCCGCTCTTGCTGCAATTTGAGCAGTTTCACTGTCTCTTATTTCTCCTATCATTACAATATCCGGATCCTGTCTAAGAATTGATCTAAGTCCATTTGCAAAAGTTAGTCCAGCTTTGTTATTTACTTGAACTTGATTTATACCATGTAATTTATATTCTACAGGGTCCTCTACTGTAATTATATTTTTATTTATTTTATTTAATTCCCTTAATATTGTATATAATGTAGTAGTTTTACCACTTCCTGTAGGTCCAGTAATTAATATAATTCCATTTGGATTTTCAATCAATTTATCAAATCTACTTAAATTATCATCAGTAAATCCTAACTGACTCTTTGAGAGTAAGAATGAACTTCTGTCCAAAAGTCTTATAACTATCTTTTCTCCAAATACAGTAGGAAGTACAGATATACGTAAATCCACTAGTTTTGTATCTATACTTATCTCTATTCTTCCATCTTGGGGAACTCTTTTTTCTGCAATATCCATTTTCCCCATTATTTTAATTCTTGTAACTATCGCTGAATGAGTAGTTTTTGCAGAATTCATAATTTCCTGAAGCTGTCCATCTATCCTAAATCTTATTCTAACATTTTCTTCAAATGGCTCAATATGTATGTCACTTGCCTTTGCTTTTACTGCTTGTTTTATTATAGAATTTACAAGCCTAACCACAGGGGCATTATTTATATCATTTAATATCTCTTCATCTAAATCATTTATATTCTCTACAGTATATTGCCTTTTAAAATCTTCTATTGCCTTTTCAGCTACTTCTTTTCCGTAACATCTATCTATTGCACTCAATATACTATGTTTTGAGCATATACAAGGCTCAATTTCCATATTTGTAGCAATTTTCACATCATCTATTGCAAATATATTAAGAGGATCTACCATAGCTACCATAAGCTTTCCTCTTTCTTTTCTTATAGGTATAAGTTCATATCTTCTTGCTAAACTTTCTGATATTAATACGGGAACCTCTTCATCTATTACAAAATTCTCCAGATTAATATGAGGTATACCTAATTGAAACTCTAATATTTCAATGATATCCTCTTCTGTTATAATATTATTGTCTATAAGTATTTGCCCTAACTTTTTTTTAGAACTTTTTTGCTCTTGTAAAGCTTTTTCTAATTGTTCTTGTGTTATTTTTCCTGTAGATATTAAAATTTCTCCTAATTTGATTTTTTTGTATTCCATGTTCTTAATCTCCTCGTTATTTAATTGGTATTAGTAAACCTAAACTCCTTTTCTCTTGGCATTCCTTTAATAGTCAATGTATCATATATTTTAATATCTATATCTAGGCCATAGCTTTGCATATACTGTATAATTCCATTTTTGTTGTTTATATGTTTTTCTAAAGTATCCGAATCTCCTATAATTTTTATTTCATATGGCTGAACTATAGGGGTAAAATTTACATTTATATGACTTCCTGCTAAAGCAACTGCTCCATACTTACTTACCCTTTGCCCATTTATCGATATAGCTTCTCCTCCATATACTTTTATTTGATTAATCAATCTTACAAAAAAACTATTTCTTTCCATCAATTCGCCTAAATTAACATCTTCTTCTGTATCTATTTTTATAACCATCCCAGGACCTTGAAGATCTTTATATCCTAAAATCATTTTTAGATTGTCTATATTTTCTTTCATGCTCTTACCTAGTGGATCATCTATTTTGTTTTCTTCTAATATCTCCAGTTGGTTATTCAAGTATTCTTTTTTAGTTATTAACTTTTTATTTTCCTGTTTAGCTCTATTTACCTGATCTATAATTTGTTTATCAAAGAAAGAAAGTTCCCTAACTGCATTGTAGTTATTTTTAAGTTGAATACCAATACCTGTTCCCAAAACTAAAGTGAGAATCAATATATGTACATATGATTTTTTCATAATCTTAGCTCCTCAAATTTAATTTATTATCCAATATTATAATACATCAAATTCTTTTAAATTTATACAGAAACTTAACAAAATTAGTCTACTCGCTAACCCGGTGACTCATGTCGCCAACGATCCCTACGGGCTCCGTTGCTTAAAAATAGTTTCAAGTGTAGCTTCTTGAATAAGTTATGCACAAAACAAAAAATTTATAATACTTTAGTATATAAAAAACTTGTGAGTATATTTTTATACTCACAAGTTTACTTATGAATTTAATTTAAATTGTTTTGTCACTTCTTCAAGTTCCATTGCCATATTTGATAATTCTTCAGCTGATCTTGTTATTTCATTTATAGTAGCAGATTGCTCTTGACTAGAAGCTGCTACCTCTTCTGTATTCGCAACAGCATCTATTGCTATACCTTCTATCTCTCTAGCAAACTTCATAACCTCTTGAGATTTTTCTGTAGAATTTGATATATTTTCACTAGTTGTAAGTAGTTTTTCCTTTGTTAAGTCAAATCCATCTAATATATCCTTTAGATAATCTGCAACCTCAGTTACTATAACTTCACCTTTTCGTGTTTCTTCAGCCCCTTGATTTATAGCTACACTAGCTTTTTGAGTATTCTTTTGAGTAGATATTATTAAATCCTTTATTTTATCTGATGATTTCATGGATTCCTCAGCAAGCTTTCTTATTTCATCTGCAACAACAGCAAATCCTCGTCCACTCTCTCCAGCTCTTGCAGCTTCAATAGCAGCATTTAAAGCTAATAAATTAGTTTGATCTGCTATGTTATTTATAACTTCTAATATATCTCCTATTTCCTTAGACGCACTATCTAAATCAGTCATAACATTAGATGTATAACCAACACTTTCTTTGATAACATCCATCTGTGTTATCATATCCTCCATCTTTTCTCTACCTTGAAAAGCTAATTTACTTGTTTCATTAGCATTACTAACCACATTTGTAATCTCATTTTTTATATAATCCATTGAACTTCCAACTTCTTCTATATTATTCAATACATTATTTGTTGCTAAAGACTGCTTTTCTGAACCCTCGGCTATATCTTGCGTTGATAAAGCTATCTGTTCTGAAACCATAGCTGCTTGCTCAGTTGAGGCTACTAGTTCTTGAGAAAAAGATGATACACTAAATGTTACATCCTGAATCTTATTAGTTATTCCACTTAAATTATCTATCATATCATTAAATCCTTCAGTTAATACCCCAATTTCGTCCTTAGATTTTATATTTATTTTTTCAGTCAAATCTCCAGCTGATACTTTTTTTGATACTTCAACTATTTTTTTAATAGGATTTATCATTTTTCCAACACTAAATACTATTATAAATGTACTTAGTATAAATGTTATTATTGCTGTAATTATAGCTTTAATCATAGTCGCTTTAATAGCATTATGTAAATTTTGCATAGATATACCTATATTAATAGCTCCTATTTGCTCTTTATCATTATATACAGGCATTAATACATCATATGCTGGTATTGTATCTTTATATTTAATCTCCGATGCATATTCTTTACCTTCTTGAATAGCTACCCTACTTCCCTCATCAGATAATTGCATTCCTATTCTATCTTTTTCACTATGAGCTACTGCCTTTAAGTTTTTATCTATAAAAACTGCAAATACTATATTATCTTGTTCTGCAATATCATCTACTTTAGCTTGTATGTTCATAGATTTTTGCATTTCCTCTATATCATTAGCCATTATACCAACTTGAACAATTCCTCCATTTGCTAGTCTCGTAGCTCCATATTTATAATAATCTCCAGAAACCTCACTTTTCCTTATATCCTCTATAACCTTATCTTGATTTCCATCAAGTAAGATTTTAACTACATGAGTATCAGGATATTTATATCCTATATTTTCAATTAAATTAGAGTATATTATAACACCATTATTATTAGCTACGTTAATTTCAGAAACTCCTGTATTTTTAGCTACCTGCTTTAAATGCTCATTTGAAATATCTTGATTACCTCCTAGAGTGTACGCAACTGATATTATTCTATTTCCCAACATTTCATCTATTTGATCTATTAGCATATCATTTTGTTTTAATTGAGATGTTATCTCTTTAACCAAACCTATACCATCTTCTTTTAACTGATTTTTCATAGATTTATCTATCGTATGAATAGATAAATAGGTACTTATAGTTAATATCAACATTATAACTATTAATATAATTGCTGTTATTTTTGTTTTTATTGAATTCAAACTTACATTTAATTTTATCTTCATGTAGCTCCCTCCAATTCTATACTTTTTTTAGCAAATTATCAATTTTATATCCTTATTATAACATATTTATCCACTCTATTGCTTATTTTCCTTGTCTAATAGAGAAAAATACGCTTTCTATTAAAAAGCGTATTTTTCTTATATCTTATATATATTTATATCTTCACCAAAGTTATCTACCATTTCGTTAAATTCTGAAACACTCTTAGTAAGATTTTTTATTTCTTCTGTATATGTTGTTACACTAGAGCTTACTTCTTCAGATGAAGCTGAATTTTCCTCTGCTATTGCTGCTAAAGATTCCATATTATCAAAAATTGACGATATAGAATCTGTCTCCTTTTGAAGATACTCAGATGTTTTTATCATTTTCTTAGCTACATCCTTTATTGTATTATTAGCTACACTACTCTCTGATACAGCCATATTTAATTTGTGGTTTTCTTCTTCAAGAACCTCAAATTCATTTTCAACATCAGATACAAGATTTTGTATTTCCCCAATAAACACTGATAAATTAGAATTTATATTGTTAACTGCATCTTGAGATTGTTCTGCAAGTTTTCTAACCTCTTCAGCTACAACTGCAAACCCTTTTCCCATTTCTCCAGCTCTTGCAGCTTCTATAGATGCATTAAGTGCCAATAGGTTAGTCTGGTACGCAATAGACGCTACTATAGATACAATTTCAGTTATATTTTCTGCTTTGTTTTGAAGGTTAACACTATTTTCCTTAACAGTCCCAAAACTTTTTAATATGTCATTCAGTTTATCAGTAGTAGATTTGACATGACTATAACCCTGTTCTATTCTCTCAACAGATTTCTCTAACTCTTCTTTATTTTCATTTTCCATCTGAGATATATTTTTTATGCCAATTATATTGTCATTTAACAAGCTAACAGCATTTTCAGTCTCTTCTGCTTGAGTTATAGCTGCTGTTGCAACCTGTTCAACAATACCAGATATTTCTCCAGAAGTATAATCCATCTTGTTAGCTATTCCAGTTAATGTTTTACTAAATGTATTCATTTCATCAGTAACACCCTTAAATCCTACAAAATCCTTTCGTATAATATCCTTGTAATCATTTAATATATTGTATATATCTTCATACATATCATTTGATACAATTACTCCACCCTCAGTATAATTATGTGATTTGATATTTTCAAATTCATCTAATATAAACTGCATAGGCTTATTCATAATCTTAGATGCTAGTATAAAACTTAAAAATGATATTAATGGATATATATACACCCCTATATTTTTAAACATCAAATTAACAGGTAAACTAAATAATATAAACATTAGTACAGACAGTATAGAAGTTTTTACATGTATATTTTTTATAACTCCAAAAGACATAAATTTGTTTAACCTATAAGTCTTTTTGAAATATATATCTTCTTGAAATATTATTTTAATTTTAAGCTCTGATGAAGTTTTTTCAACTTCTTCTACTTCTATTTTTTCATTATAATATTTTGCTGCCCCTTCAAGTAAGCCTAAAAAGTAATCAAACATCCCTCTTTTTGATCTATAAACAAATATAGCTTCATTCTTTGATATAGGTGTTAAATCAAGTACTGGTGGTTTAGCTCCAGAAATTCTCTTTACAACAATTTTATGAACATCATTCATAGACTTTAAAAATTGATATAATGTATCATGTCTAAAAAAAGCAGGATAATCACTAGAAAATGTAACAATATTATCTATACCTATGCTTTTCCATATACTTTTTTCATCTAAATTAACCTCTTTACCTACATTTTTAATTATGCTGAATACAATAGAATCATCAACATCTTCAATAGGTGAAAACGTCCTTGAACTACTGACATTGCAATTTTCCATAGCTTTATCGACTATATCATCATTGTATATTTTTCTGCATGTTTTAATCCAAGTTGATACAACAGTGCCCTTCATATAAACTCCCTCCATTTACTCTGAATCATTTATATAATCTTCAAGTTCTTTTACTCTTTTCTCAAGTAAAACTATTCTTACTAACAATTCATCTTTATTTTCTTCTCTATTTTTTAAGAATCTTATTGAATAATACCCAACTAAAACAGGAATAATCATTATTATCAATAATATAACTATATTTACACCGCTAAACAATAATGGCATACTATTTTTCTCCTATTCTAACTTTATTTTGAATATAATTTTATCACTTTTTTACAAACTTGTATATGCTATTGAAATTCATTATATTTTAATATAATTATATGTAATTTTTTCATTTTTTGAAATATAATATATAATATAGAAGATAACTCAAATACATAATTCCATTATTTTTAAAGGAGGTTTTTTTATGAAACAAGCTTACCTTAAAACCGAAATGTCTAAGCACGAAATGATTCTCAATCAAATGGGTGGTCAAATAAAAATAATAAAAGGTATCATGTGCTATGTTAAGTTCAATATAAAAAATATTGATATTGAGTACGTATATCATATAAATAACTTAGATAACTATTTTCTCCAAAGAATTGCTCCATATCCTATGAATATAGGAACATATGCAAGTAAAGATGAAATAATAAACGTCATAAAGCATGATATAAAACAATTTAAGAACGCATCTAACTCCACAATATTTGAAGAATTCATAAACATAAACAAAAAATTTAACGAAGCAGAAAAACATTTTGAAGACTTGTATCTTTACTATAATATTCCTCATGAAATGTTTAAAAAACTAAATGATAGATTAGATGAAATAGAAGATTATATAAAAAATTATAAAACAAAAAGTACAAGAGTTTATTTTGAAAAAGATCCAGAAAATCTATAAGAGTAAAAGACCTCCATATAATTGGGAGGTCTTTTAACTATTTAAACTCAAGTATTCTCTCTTTTATCTTAACTTTAAATTTCTCTATTTTATCAAAATCCATATTAGGTATATAATACTTTTCCATTACATCATGCTCTTTTTTAGCTCTTTTTATATTTTCTATACCATTGTCTAGTAATTTTTCTATTAGTTCCTTATCATATTCAATTTCGTCTTTATATTTATTCAATATATCATAATTTATACACTTATCTAAATCTACTACCTTATAGTTATTTTCTTTAAACATATCACTTATAGTAAGAGCTACATTAATATCTTTAATAAATATAGTTCCAATCTTATCTTTAATTAAAGGAGTATGATAAACTTCTACATCAAGACCTCTGAGTATTGCATTTTTATATGCTTTTTCAATTAGTGTAGATTTTCCAGTTCCAATATCTCCTTTTATATAATATACATTTGTTGCATCATTAAATATTGTATTAGTATATTCTACTACCCCATTAGGAGTTATAGCAGTTCCAAATAAATGTCTTTCATCCCCTGCTTTTCCTTTAAACTCGACCTTTCCTAATATCTCATCTATTAAATCTAAGGTTATAGAGTTTATTTTTGAAAAATCCATTGCATCTTTATACTTAACAACTACATCTTTAAGTATACTTTCTGCCGCCTTTAAGAATTTATATGATCTTGTAAACAATCTTCCAACTTCTTTATTAGTCTTTAATATCGCATCTCTGTTTTCCTTTATTTTTTCAAGATTCCAATACTCACCTAAGTTTATAATCTCATCTACTGCACCAGGGTTTTTAGGGTCTACTATGTGGGGAGCAGTTGCTACTCATATGTTAAGGCAAATTTTACCATAAACTTAGCTGAAATGTTGCTTTTTTAAAGTATGAGAAACATCAAACAAAGCAACATATTTTTATATTTCATCAAAATATATATCTTGCTTTCCAACTACAATTATCAACACTTTCCTCAAAGTATCTTTATTAAACCTACTTTTTATAATCTTACTCTCAGCATACTCATTTAATTGCTTTAATCCCTCTTCCTTTATATTCTTCAAATTATTTCTTTCACTTTCTTTTAAATACTTCAGCTCTATCAACCATTCATAATTTATAAGCTTTTTATATGCCTTATTTTTGGCTAATAATATATCTATATAGCCTTTATCTATTTCAGGTTCACTTTGAACAACATATAATCCATATACAGAAAATAAAGTCATTAGTATCATTTTTACGTATTTTTCATCAAATTTAATTAAATCTCTATTTGAAAGATTTGATAGAATATATTTAAAATATTCTATGAAATCACTTATATTTCCGTCTGTACTCATTTCATTAATAACACTATCTAACTTACTTCTATTCATATCTATATCCTTTTTTAAATTTTTGAACATATAATCCCAATAGACAGTTTTTATTACATAATTGGGGATAGTAAGCTCAACACCATTCATGTAAGACTCTTTTATAGTAAGCATTCCAAGATAATATAGAAGTGATTTGAAATTTTCATTATAATTATACATATTTTCAAGATTAAATCGACTTACAAGCTTAGTTGTTACCTTTTCTCCTGATATAATCTCCTCTAAAGTAGTATCATCTTTAAAATTTAATGCTATTTGCTTTATCTTACTATAGTCAGTCTTTACATTATCATCTATCATTTCTTTAGGATATTTACCTTTTCTAATTATGTGTTTAAGAAAATATAAAGCCATATCCGTATTATATACGGTATTTTCAGTATCTTCATTGAATTTATATCCATTATAATAAAACTGCATATCTTTAATAAGCTCTTCTACATCAAATCTTTTGTCAAGTGAAAGCTTATAAATAATTTCTCTTATTTCTCTTTCTGTAAATCCAATTATTTCATTAACCTCTTCTTCAAGCGTTAGATTCTCTGTAATATTGAATCCACTCGTTAAATCATCAAGCATAATAGGACTTACTCCCGTTATAAATAATCTTTCAAAATTATCAGCTGTAGCATCTTTTAATGCTTTATAAAAAGTTTTTACAAATCCTTCTCCATGCAGTATTACTTCATACATAACCTTTTGTCCACCTGTTATTAATTCATTAGCAAAATTATCATATTCATCTATTAACACAAATACTTTTTTATTTTTTATCTTAGTAATTAATTTTATATATGACATTATCATTTCAGCACTATTTGCTTCAGCTGGTATACTATTTTCACCTAATATATTTTTATATTTTATAACAAATTCTTTAGCAGAAGATAATACATTAAAATTAAAACTTTTTATTAACTGTTCTTCACCATTTCTTGTATCAATTCCAGCGAAGCTTATTTTCCATATAAGATACTTATTTTTTTTAGATGTTGGATTTTTTCCTATATACAAATCTTCAAATAAATCTTCAAATTTATCTTTTTTATTAATGTCATAATAATTTTCAAGAGTAGATAAAAATAGACTTTTTCCAAATCTTCTTGGTCTTATAAAAAACTGATATGGCGCATAGCTTTCAAGTATTTCTATATATTTAGTTTTGTCTATATATAAATAATTTTCTTCTATCATTTGTTCAAAGTTGGATATTCCATAAGGTATTTTTTTTAGAGCCATATATTATTTCCTCCATTTCAACACTGTGCGTTATTCTATTATACCCTTATTTTCTATGGCAATAAAATATTTATTTGAGGCTAATTTAAAAGACTGGCAATTTGCCAGTCTTTTGTTTACAATTTCAATTAATTTATTCTTTATAAACAACTATACAATCTCTACCTATACCTCTATCTTTATCTAGAGCATAATCCGCTTTTTTATACACTCATCAATTTCACTTATCCCATCATATCCTACAATACCAAAAGTCATTGTTTGCGTTAAATATAAATATAATCATCATAAATAATATACTTAAAAAACATGCACTAGAAACAAATAAACCATAGTAAATTAGTTTTAAATAAGTAGTTATTTCAAATATTTTAATAATAAAATCTCCCTTTTTATCAAGTATTTATTTCTATCTCCTTCCCAATATTAGTAACTCTACATGGTAATAATTTATTATCTTTTACATTTTATTAAACTCCTGATATTAAATGAAAAACTATAGAATTAATACTCTTATATCTAGTTGAGTTTTTTTTATTTGCAGTTCGTTCAATATATTCGTCTATTAAAAACACATATTCCTCAGATTTATAAAGGTCATTCGAGTATCCTTTCCATCTAATGTAAAAAGATTGACCTATCCTAAACTTTTCAACCTTTGATAAACCATCCCAACTCTCTATGCTAATCTTCTCTAGTTCTTCACTACTATATTTAGGAACATAGTAAAAAAATAGCCACCTAGCAGGAATAGATAGTAAAAATATCATTATTAAAATAATTGCAATTTTATAGGGGCTTTTGATAGAATTGTATATTAGCTGTTTAAATTTCTCAATAAAAGATTGTATTAGATTTTCAACATTTTTTCTGCCTAAATTTGAAGAAATCCATAATACAATATAGAGTAGCAAGATAATAAAAGCTTCTATTTGCCTAGTTATGAAAGGTCCTCTATCCCACCAACCAAATGCATGCATATATAATGTATAAAACAAAACAAGCCCTACTAATAAAAATATTATATTCTTTATCAGTACCTATATGGTTTTTTTCATTTTCTACTCCTTTAAGTAATTTTCATCTCTTTTATTGTAGATTATATTTTATCTATAACTCAAATATATCCTTTCAATTATTTTATATATTTAATCAATTTTTATCCATATAACTATTATATTACATATCTTTTTAATAAAAAGATCATTACTCACTATTATTTATATCTTAAAATTATATTGGGTAAGATTAACTTTAAGAATATAGTTACATACATACTAAAACTCTCTATGTCAATGTTAGTGAATGCTTTTAGATATTTTGACTAATATAACTTAGGTTTTATCGTTTAATAATCCATTAAAAAATTTATGTGTCTGACCGTAGGGAGTTCGTAAATTTTAGGATTATTAATAAGATAAAACCTTAGTTGTATTCAAAATATCGTTGTATTCACGGTATTTACATAGAGAGTTTTGATAACCCACAGATTATTATTTTTACTTAAATACCTAACTTTATAGTTTACCATTATGTATGAGGAACAGTTTCATCTCATATATTTAAGTAAATTTTACCATTAACTCTTTTTCATTCCAACCACATAGACCCCTATGTTATAATATCTATATAATCAAACTAAGGATGTGATATTATGGAGAATATACTAAAAGAAATACTCGGAGAAATAAAAACTATTAACAATAATATTTCTGACATCAATAAGCGTATGGATAGTCTTGATAAGCGTATGAATAACCTTGAAAAAGGACAAAAAGATATAATAAAAAAATTAGATGCTACCCATGATTAAGTTGTTAGAAATACTGAAGATATAGCAAATATAAATATTAAACTAGATAAACTTAGTGAGGATGTTGATTTTCTAAAATATGAAGAACATCAAACAAAGCAAGATATTTTTATACTAAAGAAAAACTTTCATATATTCAAACAAGGATAATTTAAAAGACTGGCAATTTGCCAGTCTTTTGTATATATAAATACATTGATATTCTAGATACTTGTTTATTCTACCTATCAATAAGCAAACTAAAAATAAAAAGAATTCAACTATAAGAAGAGATAAATCAAAAAGAACTTGCTGATATAATAGTAAATCGGGTGGATTTTTATAAATATTTTTACTTGTTCATAATTACTTGTGTAGCTGTTTTTTCATCTGTAATAATATGTGTAATGAAGCCTGTTCTTAATGCACCGATTACAGCATCCACACTTGTATCAACACAAATGGCAATAACTTTTTTTGCACGACTTAACTTTTCTAAAGAAATGTGTATAACATGATCATCTTCACTTTTGATAATTTTCCCTTCCTTATCAAAATAATATGATAAAAATACACCTACAGCTTTTTCATCAATTAGTTTCTTACCAAATCTAATTGCAGTTGCTTGATCAGGTACAGATGGGAAATTACCTACAGACATAATAATCACATCTAAGTCATTCCATTGTTCGCTAATTGTTTTAAAATTTTCTGTTTGGCAATATATTTCCTTTTCCTCTTTTGTTGTAGGAAAAGCTGGTGCATATATAAATAAGGGGTTTAATCCAGTATTATTGGAAAAAATTCTAACAACTTCATTAGGATGATATCCTTTATTAGGTATATTTGCTGTTCCAATTAAAGGACATATATCTCCTTCATACACTGAAACATCTTTTATTTTCTCAAATTCATCAACAAATTCACCTATAGTATATCCCCATCCTAAACCTATTTTATTTATTTCAGGAAGCATATCCTTTACATAGTGAATACAATGATTCAGTACAGTTTGCTTAGTAATATACTCTGTTTTTCCTTCTGGTACAATCAGGCCACCTTTTATATTAAATAAATTTCTAACTTGACCCATAATTAAATCATTACTAGAAAATAAGGATCTGATTTCAATTTTTACAATACCAATCTCTTTGGCTTTACTAAGCATTTTACTTACGAGAGGTCTTGATACTTCAATTTTTCTTGCTATTTCAGCTTGGGTCATATTATCCTCAAAATACATTTTTGAAACTTCTACTAATTTTGCTATTTCATTTACATCTGACACATCTTCACCTCTTCTAAACCACATATATAGAAATAAATTTTGTTTATTTATTTTACAAATATAACTGTAAATATCACCACATACCTTATCTTATGTTATAACATTTGTCAAGTCTATCTTAACAAAAAAACTCCGCATTTCAGCGGAGTTTTTGGTTATATATTTTTTCTAACAATATTGCATTAATTCCAATATCAAACCATCTTTAATAATAAATGCTATTTTCAAATTTTCATCTGCCATAAAAGGTTCTACAATAACTTGATTCTTCTCCAAATAATCCTCTAATTTATCTACTTTGAATGCTACATGAGGATTTTTTTGCATAATTTCAGGTAGAGGGCTGTTCTCTTCAAATCTTAAATACTCAAACTTAAATTCGCTTGCTTCAGGTTCAGTAATATATACCTTTATATCTTCAGCATATATTTCATCTTTTTGAACCTTATCTGTTACAACACCAATATGCATAAATTCCATATAAATACACTCCTTATTTTTTTATTTAGGATAGAATTTATTTAAACTACATTTAATAAGTTGTACATCTTTTCATGTCCTCATATAATTTAAATGCTTTTTCTACTGAAAATTTATCATGAACAACAGATCTTACAGCTTTAATCATTGCTTTTGGATTTTCGGCTTGGAATACATTCCTACCCATATCAACTCCTGCTGCCCCTTGTTGTATAGCTTTATAAGTTATTTCTAATGCCTCTTTTTCAGATACCTTTTTACCTCCAGCTATTACAATAGGTACTGGACAAGCAGCTGTTATTTTTTCAAAGTCATCGCAATAATAGGTTTTAACTATGCTTACACCAAATTCAGCAAGCATTCGAGTTGCTAGTAAAAAATACTTAGGCGTTCTTTTCATTTCTTTACCTACAGCAACAACACCTAAAACAGGAATACCATAACGATTTCCATTATCTACTGCTTTAACAATATTATTAATAGATTGACATTCACCACTAGCTCCTATAAAAGATTGTACCGCTATACATGAAGCATTCATTCTAATAGCATCATCAATATCAACACCTATGACTTCATGGCTCATATCATCTTTTAATACAGAGCTTCCTGCTGAGCATCTAAGTGCAATTGCTTTATTATGATCTGGCATAATACACGATCTAAGAGCACCTCTTGTTGCCATAAGGCAATCTGCATCTTCAATAAGTGGAGGAATTGATAAGTCAAGTCTTTCAAGACCTGATGTCGAGCCCATGATATATCCATGATCAAAAGCTAACATAAGTGTTTTTCCTGTTTTAGGATTAAATATTTTAGATAATCTATTTTTCATTCCCCAATCAACATGTTCCATTCCTTTTACATGAAAATGTTGAGTTGGTGGTTTTATATCTATTGCATAATCTTTTGGTAAATTAATTCCATCTTTATCTGCCATTTTATTTCCTCCTACCTATTTTTTTAAGTAAGGTGTTTTACATGGTTCATTCCAATATTCTAATAATTCATCATCCATTCTAGCAATAAACATTTGGAATCCACCAGCTTCCTGTACTGTAAGAATTTCATCAACAACACTTGCAACTACTTCAATACCTTTACTTTCTAGATATTTATGACATTTTCTATAAACTATTAGTTGTTCCATTAATGTAGTTGCTCCTGAACCATTAATAATAACCATTAACTTTTCTCCAGATTTTACATCTAAATCTTTAAGTAGTGCTTCAAGCATTATCTGAGCAGTTTCATCTGCTGACTTCATTTTCATGCGACCTCCGCCGCCTTCTCCGTGTTGTCCCATACCTATTTCCATTTCATCATCAGATAATTGTGATATTTGCATACCTGTTGCGGGATGTGTTGCACCAGAACATGCAACAGCTATTGTAGCCATATTATCTGCAAATCTTTGGGCAATATTAGCCACTTCTTCCAAAGATTTGCCTTTTTTAGCTGCACCTGCTGCAATTTTATAAAGAGGTACGCATCCAACTAAGCCTCTTCTATCATCCCCATTTTCTCTTGGAGCATTTGAAATATCTTCTTGAGTTATAACCCTTAATACATTTAAACCTTGTTTTTTAGCCTGTTTCATAGTAAGATTACCAGTAAGCATATCACCTGCGTGATTTAAAACAACAAATAAAACTCCCTTACCTCTATCAGCCATTTTAATAGCTTCAATACATGCACCAGGACCAGGTGCTGCAAAGATATCTCCAGGTACAGAAACATCTATCATTCCATCACCTACAAAACCACTTAAAGCTGGTTCATGACCTGTTCCACCAAGAGTTACAATTGTAACTCTATCAGTTTCTTCAAGCTTCTTATTTACAACTAAGTTTGTATCTGTTAATTTGATTATGTCTGGATTAGATAATTCTAACCCTTCAAGAAGTTCCCTTGTTAAATTCTCAGGCTTGTTAATAAATTTTTTCATTGTCATAATACGCTCTCCCCCTCTTTCATTTTATTTATTTTGCACCTTCATATAAGCCTTTAAAAAATAATGAAATAGATACTGCTCCTGGGTCTTTATGTCCTATACTTCTTTCACCAACATTCTTAGCTCTACCAAATTTGGCTATATAGTTCTTTGTATTCTTTGCTCCTTCTTCAGATGCTTTAACCCCTGCTTCAAGCATTTCTAATAAAGTTCCTTCGCTATCTACTATAGCATCCACCGCTGGATAAAAAGCATCTACTAATGTCTTATCTCCTAATTTTGCTTTTGATATCATTTGAAAAGCTTCCTTTGATTCTTTAAACATATTTTTTATATCTTTAATAATTAAAATTTCTTTATCTTCTATTCCCTCAGACATTCCTTCAAAAATTGTTCCATAAAGTGGGCCTGCTGATCCTCCATTTACATTCATAAGTTTCAAACTTAAATCATCATTTATTTTCTTGATTGAATCATTTTCATAATTATTAGAAATTCTTTCTTCTATACATTCTCCAATACGTCCTATAGTTATTCCGTGGTCTCCATCACCAGCGATGCTATCTAGTTCACATAAATATTTTATATTTGATTTAAGTAAATATGCAGATTTTAATAACATTCTCTTCCATAAAGCAACATTCATTTTAAACGCCCCCCTTTACATTTGTTAATTAAATTTTAACATATGTAATTACATTTGTAAATATTATTTGGATTTTTATCAGAAGGCACACTTCCATTGAGTTAGCAGTTTAAATATTTAACTTTCATTTAACTCATCTAAAATCTTATTGTATATATATGTATGTTGATATTCTGGATACTTGTTTATTCTATCTACAATAATTTGAACCAAACTATCTTCCATTAATTCTCTAGCTTTTTCTTTATTATCTATATTCATTACAACCTCAATTTTATTCCTCATATTTATCACTCTCCTCTTAATAAACTATGAAGAATAGCACTCGTCCTATTCAATTACGAAAGCAAAAAACTAATCATATTATTCTTAGTTCTGTAATATCTCATTTAATATAGATTATATTTGACTTTTTTAAATGAGGTGATTAACCTGTATAAAATTGCTATTTATTCTCGTAAGTCAAAGCTTACGGAAAAAGGAGATTCTATTCAAAATCAAATAGATTTGTGTAAACAGCATATTAATAATAAATTTAATGCTTGTGAGTTTATTATTTATGAAGATGAAGGATATTCAGGAGGAAATGCTAATAGACCAAAGTTTCAACTGATGATTGAAGATGCAAAGAAAAATAAGTTTGATATACTAATATGCTATAGATTAGACCGTATAAGTAGAAATATATGTGATTTTTCTGGTATTATAGAACTTCTTAATAATCACAATATAGCTTTTATATCTGTTAAAGAACAGTTTGATACATCTACTCCAATGGGAAGGGCGATGATGTATATAGCGTCTGTATTCGCTCAGCTTGAAAGGGAAACTATAGCAGAAAGAATTAGAGATAATATGCTCTCTCTTGCAAGAAGTGGAAGATGGCTAGGAGGTCAAACCCCTACTGGATTTAAGAGTGAACCTATCATTTACTATGACTCGGATATGAATAAAAAGAAAATGTATAAACTATCTCCCCTAGAAGATGAGTTAGACCTAGTAAAAAAATTATATAGTAAATATATTGAATTAAAAAGCTTAAGTAAACTCGAAAGCTTTACATTGCAAAATAATATAAAAACAAAGAATAATAAAGATTTTGATAAAAGCTCTCTTAAATTAATACTTACTAATCCTGTATATGCTGTAGCTGATGAATTAGTATATGAGTATTTTAAAGAAAATAATTGTGATATAGCTTCTCCTAAATCAGACTTTAATGGAAAATATTCAATACTCACCTATAATAAACAGACTAAAAAAAATAATTCGACTATAAGAAGAGATAAATCCGATTGGATTATCGCTATTGGAAAACATAAGGGGGTAATTTCATCTGATACTTGGATCAAAGTTCAGTATTTATTACAAGAGAACTCAAAAAAAGCTCCTCGTCTAAACACAGGAAGCGTTGGTTTGATAACACCTTTATTAACATGTAAAGAATGTGGCTCAAAAATGAGAGTAAGTGTATATAAAAGAAAAGCTAGTACCTACTATTATTACCGATGCCTGATGAAAGAAAAATCAAAAGGTACTAGGTGTAAGGTGAAGAATTTACTAGGTTATATAGCTGATGAAATGGTTATAGAAGAGATAAAGAATATATCACTAAAGCAAAGTAGCCTCTATGATAAATTAAATCATCATAAACAAAATATTAATAGTATTTACAAAGAAAATATTATTAAAAAAGATGACTTAGAAAAAGAGTTGAAATTATATGAACAAAATATATCGAACCTTACACTGCAAATTTCACAAAATAAAAACTCTTCAGCCAGTAAATACCTGATTAATCAAATTGAAGAATTTGATAAGAAAATAAATCAAACAAAAAAAGAACTTGCTAATATAACAGATGATACGGAGATTTCATCATTGAAAAAGATAGATATAGATTCATGTACACAGTTATTAACAGATTTTTCTTCTAATATTCATGCTTTAACTTTTGAAGAAAAAAAGCTATGTCTTAAAGTTTTAATAGATAAGATAACTTGGGATGGTAAAAAACTTGAAATCCATTTGCTTGAACAAAAAATGCTATAATTTCCTTAATCATAAAAAAAACAGCACTAATTACATTTAATAGAATTAGTGCTGTTTTTTAATTTTATTTTCCTTTTTTAAGCATCTTGCATTGTATCTGTAATAACTATTTGTCTTAATGAAACTGCTTGTGGCAATTCATATGCATACTTAATCGTTTTAGCAACATCATTTGCTGTAATATTAACTGCTCCTATTGATTCTTTCCATTCATTATATCCATCAATAATATCTTTATTTGTTGTATGTCCTAATAATTCTGTACTAACAGCACCTGGGCATATATATAATGTTCTTACATTATACGATGATAACTCACCTCTAACTACCTCTGTTAATCCTGCTACTCCATATTTACTTGCACAATATGCTGCATGATTAGGAAATGGCTTTAACCCTGCAATTGATGATAAATTGATAATAGTTCCAGATTTTCTTTCTTTCATATCATTCATTACAATTTGCATTCCATTCATTACACCCATTACATTTACATCAAGCATTGTTTTCCATTCTTTTGAATCTTGTACTGCAATATCACCTAATAACATAACACCTGCGTTATTTATAATTAAATCTGTCTTTCCATACTTTGCTTCCGCTTCTCTAACTGCTGATTCAAAAGCTTCTTTATCTGTTACATCTACCTTTTTGCATATTGTATTAGGTAGATTTAATGCCTCCATTTTTTCTACTCTTCTTGCTAATAAAAGCATCGGATATCCATCTTTTGCAAATTCCTTTGCCAATTCCATTCCAAATCCAGAACTTGCTCCTGTTATTACTATTAATTTTTTCATATCATTACCTCCAAAATTCTTTTATAGTACAAGTATACTTACTATATGAGGCCGTGTAAAGTACGCACTTCTTTTGAAGATAGTAACCAATAAGTAACCAATGAGTAAAATATTAATTTGCCATTTTGTAGTATGAGCAGTTCCATCAACCATAGCAACCTTAAGATCAAGTATAACAAGTCCATCTATAGAGTTATTATCTGATGAACAATGATGGAATTCAACATCATATCCAAGCTTTAGCATTTCATTTCCTATATTTTTCATCATAGAAGATTTCCCAACGCCCGGTCCACCTTTTATACAAAATATATGTTTTGCATCCTGTTGTTCAATTATATAATCATAGTAAGAAAAAAAACCATCTGCTGTGTTTCCGCCAGGGAACACTCTCTTAATTTTTGCTGTCATAATATCTCCTTCTTTCAACTAATATTCATTCTCATACTTCTAACCTACTTTTATTTTATTAATTTTTATAATGTTTTGTGCTTGTACTAAATATCTTACGAATATTTTATTAATAATAGAAGATACTATATATTGATTCTTTAATATATCAAGGAGGTTAATTTTTATGTCAGTAGTATGTAATTGTTTTGGAATAAGTGAGGAAGAAATTCGTGAAGCAGTAAAAAACGGAGCTAATACAGTAGAGGCTGTTGGTGAAGAAACAAGTGCTGGAACTGGATGTGGCGGTTGTCAATCTAGAATCCAAGAAATTATCGATGAGGAAACAAAAAAATAAGACCTTGGAATTCCAAGGTCTTAATCTTTTGTTATTTCATATCCATGTTCACTATAAGTATCAGTAATATCCTCCCATAAAATATCAAAGCCTGTCTTTTTAAGTGATGATACAGGTATTATCTTTTCAACTGTAAGTCCTAATTTTTTCTTTATAATGCTCATATGTTTTTGATGCTTACCTCTAGCTATTTTGTCTGCCTTTGTGGCAACTACAGTACAATCATATCCAAAATATTTTATCCAATCATACATAGCCTTATCATCGTTAGTAGGCTCATGTCTTATATCTACAAGAAGATATATACGGCAAAGCTCATCTCTGCCCGTTAAATATCTCTCCATTATTTTGCCCCAACCAGCTTTTTCAGTTTTTGAAACCTTTGCATATCCGTATCCTGGTAAATCTACAAAGAAAAACTCGTTATTTATTAAGTAAAAATTTATAGTTCTTGTTTTTCCTGGAGTTTGACTTACTCTTGCAAAATTTCTTCTGTTTAAAAGCGAATTTATGCTAGAAGACTTTCCCACATTAGATCTTCCTACAAATGCTACTTCTGGAATTCCTTCTACTGGATATTGATCTCTGTTTACTGCACTCATCACTATCTCTGATGATCTTATTTTCAAACTATTCACCTTCCTTAATTAAAGCATGTTCCAATACTTCGTCCATGTTCTTTACAAATACAAATTCTATTTTTTTCTTTATATTATCTGGTATATCATCCATATCTTTTTTATTATCTATTGGTAGTAATATTTTTTTAATTCCTGCTCTGTTAGCTGCAAGTACTTTTTCTTTTATTCCTCCAACAGGAAGTACTCTTCCTCTTAAAGTTATTTCTCCAGTCATAGCTACAAGATTATTAACGGGAACATTAGATAAAGCAGATATAACAGCAGTTGCCATAGTTATTCCAGCAGATGGCCCATCTTTTGGTATAGCACCTTCTGGTATATGAATATGGATATCTTGTTCTTTATAGAAATTTTCATCTATCTTAAACTCCTCATACTTAGATCTTATATAAGATATTCCTGTTCTTGCTGATTCCTTCATAACATCCCCAAGCTGACCTGTTAAAACAAGTTGTCCTTTTCCTTTCATAGGAGTTACCTCAATAGATAAAGTGTCTCCTCCAACACTTGTCCACGCAAGCCCTCTAACTATTCCAACTTCAGGATTTTCCTTTATTGGTTCATAGCTGTATATCTTCTTTCCTAAGTATTTTTCTAAATTAGTTTTATTTATTCTAATATTCTTTAATTCTCTATTTTCTACATATCTCTTAGCTGCTTTTCTGCAAACCTTACCTATAGTTCTTTCAAGGTTTCTAACTCCAGATTCTCTAGTATAATATGTTATTATATCTTTTATCGTTTCATCTGATATTTTCAAGAACCCTTCTTCTAGTCCATGTTCCTTTATCTGTTTTGGAAGTAAATATTTTTTAGATATTTTAAGCTTTTCTTCTTCTGTATATCCAGATACTTGTATAACTTCCATTCTATCCAGTAAAGGTCTTGGTATTGTGTTTAAGCTGTTGGCTGTAGTTATAAATAAAACTCTTGATAAATCAAATGGTATTTCTAAATAGTGATCTACAAACTCTTTATTTTGCTCAGGATCTAGTGTCTCAAGCATAGCTGAAGCTGGGTCTCCTCTAAAATCAGATGCCATCTTATCTATTTCATCAAATAAGAATACAGGATTTTTTGTTTTTGCTTCCTTCATAGCATTTATTATTCTTCCAGGTATAGCTCCAACATAAGTTCTTCTATGTCCTCTTATCTCTGATTCATCTCTAACTCCACCTAAAGAAACTCTTACAAATTTTCTATTCAAAGATTTTGCTATTGATTTTGCTATTGATGTTTTACCAACTCCAGGAGGGCCAACAAGACAAACTATAGGACCTTTCATAGACTTAGATAATGTTCTTATAGCTAAGTACTCAAGAATTCTCTCTTTAACCTTACCTAATCCATAGTGGTCTTCATCAAGTATTTTCGCAGACTCCTTCAAGTCAACCTTGTCCTTACTTTCTTTATTCCAAGGAAGGGCAAAGATTGTATCAAGATAATTTCTAATAACTCCAGATTCTGCTGATGATGGACTCATTTTAGATAATCTATTTATTTCCTTTGATATCTTTTCTTTAATTTCTTTTTTTACTTTAATATTTTTTAATTGTTTCTTATATTCTGCTATATCGTCTGTTGCTTCTTCATCTTCTCCAAGTTCTTTATGAATAGCTTTTAATTGTTCTTTCAAGTAATACTCTTTTTGAACTCTATTAACCTGTTTTTTTACTCTCAAGCTTATTTTTTTCTCTATTTTAAGAATATCAAGCTCTTCAAGAAGAATTTTATATACCTTCTCAAGTCTTTCCTTAGGATCAAATATTTCAAGTACTTCTTGCTTTTGTAGAGGCTTTAAGAACATATTAGATGCTATCGTATCTATATATCTGCTCGGCTCATCTATATCTGCTAAAGTGAGAAGTATCTCTGGAGATATTCTATTACTTATATTGATATATTCTTCAAAAGAATCAAATACATTTCTCATTAAGGCCTCTACTTCTTTGTCTTCCTTTAATAACTCTTCGTTATATACAACCTCTTCTAAAGTAGCGCTAAATCCTTTTTCATCATCTTCAATTTCTTTTATCTTTGCTCTTGATATACCTTCTACCAGAACCCTTACAGTATCACCTGGTAGCTTTAACATCTGCTTTATCTTACATATAGTTCCTATATGATAAAAATCATCAGGGGTTGGTAAATCAATCTCAGCTTCTTTTTGAGAAGTCAAGAATATAAGTTGCTCATCTACCATAGCTTCTTCTAATGCAGTTATAGATTTTTCTCTACCAACATCAAAATGTAAAACCATATATGGGAATACCGCTAATCCTCGAAGAGGGATTACAGGTAATTTATGCTCTTTAGTGCTATAATTTTGCTCCATATCATCACTCCTTTATATAAATATATACCTAATTTGTAATAAATACTATACCATTATATATTTACCATAATTTTTTTTCAATATAATCTAAATTTTATAAATTTATTTTGAGTTTAGTGTTATAATATTCTACATAATGCTGTTCTTGGGAGGTATATATGCTTAAATTATTTTTAATATTTTTTAAAATAGGTTTAGTTACATTCGGTGGCGGATATGCAATGATTCCCTTGATAGAAAAAGAACTTGTCCTTAAACAGCAACTAGTATCAGAAGATGAGTTCTTAGACTACGTATCTATAGCTCAAAGCTTTCCTGGTGCAATAGCTGTCAATATTTCTCTGCTACTTGGCTATAAATTCAATAAATTTTTAGGAAGTATAGTATGTGTTTTGGGTACAACTCTACCATCCTTTATTTCAATATTAATACTTTCCTATTTTTACAATAAAAACAATTCTTCCTCTTATCTAAATGGATTTTTCTTAGGTGTAAGGCCCGTAGTTGCCTCGTTATTATTGTATTCCTTCTTTAGATTATCTAAAAAAGTAGAAAAAAATACGCTAAATATATTATTTTTAGGAATATCCTTTACGTTAGTAACATTTTTTTCTATTAACCCGATTTATATAATTATAATTGGAGGTATATTAGGATTATGTATAAATTATTAGATTTATTTGAAATTTTCATAGCATTTTTTAAAATAGGAGCATTCAGTTTTGGAGGCGGTTACGCTATGCTTCCATTTATAGAAAGAGAAATCGTAAATGTCAAAGGATGGTTATCTACCAAGGAGTTTTTAGATGTACTAGCTATATCTCAAGTATCTCCTGGCCCAATCGCTATAAACTCAGCTACATTTATAGGCTATAGATATAATTTTGTACTAGGTTCTTTATTTGCAACTTTAGGAGTTATAGGGTTTTCTATAATAATTATCAATATAGTTTCCCCATCCCTTGAAAAATACAAAGATAACCAAAATATAGCTACTATATTTAAAACGTTAAGACCTATAACAATAGGGTTTATATTATCTGCATTTTATTCTACATATGAAAAAAGTATATCCGATTTTTTTTCTATATCTATATTTTTTATTTCATTCCTGCTTCTTAATTCAAAAAAAATACATCCTGTATATATAATTATATTTTCAGGATTTATCGGAATAATTTTAAAAGGGGCATAAGCCCCTTTTTTATGCACTCTCTTCAGGTTTTTGACCAGATTTACATATAACTAAAGGTTCTTTATTGTCAGAAATAGTTTCTTTTGTCACAACAACCTTTTCTATATCATCTCTTGATGGTATTTCAAACATAATATCCATCATAGCTTTTTCTAATATACTTCTAAGTCCTCTTGCTCCAGTCTTTCTTTCAATAGCTTTTTTAGCTATTGCAGTTAGTGCTTCTTTGTCAAATTCAAGTTCCACATTATCCATTTGGAATAACTTTGAATACTGCTTAGTTAAAGCATTTTTAGGTTCTTTAAGTATTTGAATAAGAGCACTCTCGTCTAATAAGTCTAGAGTTACCACTACTGGAACCCTACCTATAAACTCAGGTATAAGACCAAATTTAAGTAAATCTTCTGGTTCAGATTTTTTATAGATTTTGCCTATATCCATTTCTTTTTTACTCTCAATTTTTGCTCCAAACCCTAGAGTTTTCTGTCCGATTCTCTTGTTTATTATCTTATCTATTCCATCAAAAGCTCCACCTACTATAAATAGTATATTAGTAGTATCTATTTGCAAGAATTCTTGATGCGGATGCTTTCTTCCTCCTTGAGGAGGTACATTCGCAGTAGTTCCTTCTAATATTTTAAGAAGTGCTTGTTGTACTCCTTCTCCACTTACATCTCTTGTTATAGATGGATTTTCTGATTTTCTTGCTATTTTATCTATCTCGTCAATGTATATAATACCTTTTTCTGCTTTTTCTATATCGTAATCAGATGCTTGAATTAATTTAAGAAGTATATTTTCAACATCTTCTCCAACATAACCAGCTTCTGTTAAAGATGTCGCATCTACCATTGCAAATGGAACATTAAGTATTTTAGCAAGAGTTTGAGCAAGAAGCGTCTTACCAGAACCTGTTGGTCCTAGCATCATTATATTACTTTTTTGAATTTCAACACCTTTACTATTTTTACTTCCTGAATATATCCTTTTGTAGTGATTGTATACTGCAACTGATAAAGATTTTTTAGCTTCATCTTGACCTATAACATATTCATCTAAAATACCTTTTATTTCTTTTGGCTTTGGTAACTCGGATATATCATTTTCAATACTTTCTTGGAATTCCTCTTTTATTATTTCTTCACACAACTCTACACATTCATCACAAATATATACGTTAGGACCTGCTATAAGTCTTTTAACTTGTTCTTGATTCTTACCACAAAAAGAACATTTCAGATGTTTCTTATCTTCGTATTTTGACATTTTAACACCTCTCTTTAATTTAACCTAAGGTCTCTTGCTTATAACCTCATCTATGATTCCATATTCTTTAGCTTGGTCTGCTTCCATAAAATAGTCTCTTTCTGTATCTTGCTTTATTCTATCAAGTGGCTGTCCAGTTCTATCAGCCATTATTTGATTTAACTTCTCTTTCATTTTAACTATTCTTTGTGCGTGTATTTCAATGTCAGTAGCTTGACCTCTTGTTCCTCCAAGTGGCTGATGTATCATAATTTCAGCATTAGGAAGTGCAAATCTCTTTCCTTTTGCTCCTGCATTAAGTAAAAAAGCTCCCATTGAAGCTGCCATACCTATACAAATAGTGCTTACATCTGGTTTTATGTACTGCATAGTATCATAAATCGCCATACCTGCTGTTATACTTCCTCCTGGTGAATTTATATATAAATATATATCTTTATCAGGATCTTCTGATTCTAAAAATAAAAGTTGTGCAACAATCAAGCTAGCTGTAGTATCATTCACTTGATCCCCTAGGAATATTATTCTATCTTTTAATAATCTAGAATATATATCATAAGATCTTTCTCCTCTTCCTGTTTGTTCTACTACCATAGGTACTAAAGCCATATATTACCCCTCCTTTTTTATACGAAATCTAAAAGTTCTAGATTGATTCAACTAGAACTTAAGTTTCACTATATCTATATATAGATACAGTAGCCTTTTTAAAGGCTACTGTCAGATTAGTTTATTTTAGCACTATTTACTAATAAGTCTATTGTCTTCTTAACTACTACGTTTTCTTTGAAGTAACCCATATCTTGCTCTCTAAGTGTTTCTTTAAACTTATCTGCTTCCATTTTGTACATAGATGCCATTTGAACTATCTCATTGTTTAATTCTTCCTCAGAAACTTCAATTTCTTCTTTTGCTGATATAGCTTCAAGAACTAAAGAAGTCTTAACTCTCTTTTGAGCATCTTCTCTCATTTGACCTTTTAAATCTTCTATCTTCATTCCAGTGAATTTAACATAATTTTCAAGGTTTAATCCTTGCATTTGTAATTGTTGATCGAAATCTCTTAACATATTGTTTACTTGATTATCAACCATAACTTCTGGAATATCTATTTCAGCAGCTTCAGCAGCCTTTTCTACAGCCTTATTTCTTAATTCTGCTTCTTCATTTTTCTTAGCATTTTCTTCTAATTTAGCCTTTACATCATTTTTAAGTTCTTCTAATGTATCAAATTCACTTACATCTTTAGCAAACTCATCATCAAGTTCTGGCATTTCTTTAACTTTTATTTCTTTTACATTAACTACGAATAAAGCTTCTTTTCCAGCTAAATTTTCTGCATGGTACTCTTCTGGGAAAGTTACATTTACTTTTACTTCATCTCCTACATTAGCTCCAACTAATTGCTCTTCAAACCCTGGTATGAAAGATCCTGAACCTATAACTAAGTTATGGTTTTCTCCCTTTCCGCCATCAAAAGCTTCTCCGTCTACAAATCCTTCAAAGTCTATAACAGCTGTATCATCATTTTGAACAGCTCTATCTTCTACATTTATTAATCTTGAATTTTGATTTCTCATTTCTTCAATCTTGTTAGCTACGTCTTCTTCCTTTACAGTATATTCAATTTTTTCTATTTCTATACCTTTATATTCTCCTAATTTAACTTCAGGCTTAACAGTAACCTTAGCTATTAAAACAAGGTCCTTGTCTTCTCCTATTTCTTCTACATCAAGCTCTGGTCTGTCTACAGGATCTAACTTAAGATCTTCTATAGCTTTTGAGTAAGCTTCCGGGAATACTATATTTATAGCTTCATCATAAAATACTCCTTTTCCGTATTGAGCTTCTATTAACTTTTTAGGAGCTTTTCCTTTTCTGAATCCAGCAACATTAAATCTTCCTTTTAATTTATCATAAGCTTTATTATTTGCTTTTTTAAATTCATCTTTTTCTACAGTTATTTTTAATGTAACTTCATTTTGTTCTTTCTTTACTAATTCTGCGTTCATTTTATAATCCTCCTATGTAACTTTCTTTATTTTCTTTAATAACCCCTTTATTATAACATATAATAATTTTTATTTACAAGACACACTTAATTTGTTGATTTACCAAAAATAACTTTTTCTTAGACATTTACTTTTTTTTCAAACTTTCATATAATTATATTAAAGTAAATATGTTAACTATGTTAAAATATAAGGAGATGGGTACTAAATGGATACACAAACACTAATAGCTTTAATAATATTTATAAGCACTTATGCATTTATCGTTTCTGAAAAAATCGATAGAACAGCTATATCTTTTCTTGGAGCATCGTGCCTCATATTATTTGGTGTACTAAATGAAAAAGAAGCAATTCACTTTATAGACTTTAATACTATAGGACTTTTAATTGGTATGATGATTATTGTAAACATACTTAAAACAACAGGCCTATTTCAGTATATAGCTATTAAATCTGCTAAACTCTCAAAAGGCGAACCACTTACTATAATGATTGTATTCTGTTTTGTAACAGCAGTTTTATCAGCTTTTTTAGATAATGTTACTACAGTTCTTTTAATAGCACCTGTTACATTAGTTATAACAGATACACTAAATCTTAATCCTATTCCATTTTTAGTTCCTCAAATTATTTCTTCTAATATAGGTGGTACAGCTACTTTAGTCGGAGATCCACCTAATATAATGATCGGTAGTGCTGCAAATATTGGGTTTTTAGATTTTTTATTAAATACAGGTCCAATTGCTTTTCTAATATTAATTATTACCCTATTTCTATTTAATATAATCTATAAAAAGCAATTAATAGTATCTGATGATGTTAAGAAGAAAATATTTAAATTTGATGAAAAGCTGGCTATAACAAACAAGAGTCTTTTGATAAAATGTCTAACTATACTGTTTTTAGTTATAATAGGTCTTATGACACATCAAATTTTTGGACTTGAATCTTCGTCAATCGCTTTAATAGGTGCATCTGTGATGCTAATTATAAGTAAGGCAAATGTTGAAGAAACACTTCATTCAATAGAATGGACTACTATTTTCTTCTTTATGTTTTTATTTATACTAGTTGGAGGACTTGAAAAGGTAGGAGTTATAGATGAGATTGCCAAGGTTATAGTTTCTTTTTCACAAGATAATTTACCTCTTGCAACAATACTTCTTCTTTGGGCTGCTGCTATATTATCTTCATTCCTTGATAATATACCTTTTGTAGCTACTATGATTCCTCTTATAAAGAAAATTTCTTTATTATCTAATATGAATGTAATGCCTCTTTGGTGGGCACTATCTCTTGGAGCTTGTCTTGGAGGAAATGGTTCTTTAATAGGAGCTTCTGCAAATGTAATAGTTGCTGGTATTCTTAAGAAAAATAATCATGAGGTGTCTTTTGTAGAATATATGAAGATAGGATTTCCAATGATGATTATATCTATTATATTTAGTACGATATATTTGTTGATATTTTATGTTTAAAAACTCCTTATTCTAAAGATTTTATGTGGGTAATCCAAAATATGTCTATGAAAATAACGCTCATACAACTATATTTTGAAGAAAACTAAGCTTTTGTCTTATTAATAATCCTAAAACTTCTGAACTTGCTCTGCTCAAACACATAAGTTTTTTAACGGATTATTAAACAACAAAACCTAAGTTTTCTTAGTCAAAATATCTAAAAGCATTCGCTAACATTTTCATAGACATATTTTTTAATTTCACTTCCTATTATCAAATAACATATTACCTCATCTAATAAAAGAAGAAAATATCTTTAAGTCTTTTAAAAGTTTTTTATATGATTAACATTACCTCTAAAAAAACAGCCATTAAGAACTAAACTTACAAAATAAATGGTATCAAAATGTTAGCGAATGATTTAAATATTTTTGTATAAAACTAGTATTAAAGCGTTTGAATATCCGTTAAGAAAGTTCATTGTCTGACCAACGGGAGCTTAGAACTTTTAGGATATTTAATAAGATTTAATACTTAGTTTTATTAAAAATATTTAATACATAAGCGGTATTTTGATACCATTTATTTTGGGATCAAATACATAATTTCACTTTAGATAATTTATATTTATGCTAAGCCTAAATATCTAAGTATCGTTATTTCACCGGGCATAATTTTTTGCTTAACATCTAACCTATTAGTTTATTTCTTCTTAATTCCTATTCCCTGTCTTTTTCTAAAATATCCACCCTTTATATTTCTAGCATCCATTATAGTTATAAATGCATCTTTATCATACTTGTCTACACAAACCTCAAAATTCCGAATATCTTTTCTATTTAATACTACATTTAAAATGCTTATTTTTCCTTCTTTTCCATGACCTTCTGTAACTGTAACTCCAAAACCTTTTTCTCTAAGATATGAAGAAAATTTTTCTATATCTCTTTTAGTTATTATTTGAGCTATAAGAGTTCCTATAGCCATTTTTTCTTCTATTAATATTCCTACATAGTTACCAGCAGCAAATCCCATTGCATAAAAGAAAACATTTAGCATGTTATCCATACCAGTTAAAACCTTATTTATAGCAAGTATATATATTATTATCTCTACAAAACCTATCATAGCAGCTTGTATTTTTTTACCTCTAACTACCATTATAGTTCTTATTGTTGCCATAGATACATCAGTACATCTTGCCATAAATATAAAAAGATATCCCAAAATCAATTCCATTTTCTGTCCCCTCCTATAAAGTGAAACTTAATTTAAAATTATCTCTTGAATGTCAACTATCCCATCTATATTCATCATAATAAATTGCCTACTGCTATTACCTCTGGGAAGAGCTATACTTCCAGGGTTTAAAAATAAGATGTCATCTTTTTTATAATTTAAAGGTATATGAGAGTGTCCAAATATAACTATATTTACGTTTAATTCTAAGGCTCTTCTTTTTATACTTTTTAATGAGTGTTTTATATCATATTTATGACCGTGACATAAAAGTATTCTATAACCTTCAACATCAAATACAATCTCATCTTCTACATTTTCAAAATCACAATTCCCTTTTATTCCCAAAGTATCTATTCCTGTGACTTTATGAATATAATTAGAATCTTGAAAATTATCTCCAGTATGAAGTATTAACTCACATTCTTTTAAATACTGTATTGCCTTATCTATATATTTATAGTTTCTATGTGTATCTCCTATTATACCTATTTTCATTTTTATTTTAACCTCTTTCCAAATTCTTCTTTCATTTTTTCTAATGCATTAGCTCTATGGCTTATACTATTTTTGATATCTGATGGTAATTCTCCAAAAGCTTTATTATATCTATTAACTATAAATAAAGGATCGTATCCAAATCCATTAGTTCCTTTTCTTTCAAATCCTATTTTTCCTTCACAAGTTCCTCTAACTGTAAACTCTTCCCCATTTGGAAATACAACAGCTATAGCTGATACAAATCTAGCTGTTCTATCACTCATATTTACATTTTTCATCATTTTCAATAGTTTCTCATTATTATCATTATCAGTAGCACCCTCTCCTGCAAATCTAGCAGAATATATTCCAGGCTTTCCTCCTATAGCATCTACCATAAGACCTGAATCATCAGCAATAGATATTTTACCAGTTCTTCTTGCAACTTCTCTAGCCTTAATAAGAGCATTTTCTTCAAATGTAGTTCCATTTTCTTCAATTTCAAGTCCGTCAAGTCCTACACTCTTCATAGAAAGTATCTTGACCTTAAATCCTCTTAATATCTTACCTATTTCTTCAAGCTTGTGAGCATTAGATGTGGCTATAACAACATCAGTTTTATCTCCAAGTATTAATTTAGTTATATCTCCTAAAGCATTCTTTTGCTCTTGTATTAAAAGTCTATTTCCTATTTCTCCAAGCTCTAAAAGTTCATGAAATTGCTTTTTCTTAAAAGGGAATCCCTCTGCTGTTCCTTGAACCTCTACAAATTCATCTTTATCAGTCATTACTATATTCATGTCAACCTGAGCTTGTGAATCTTCTTCATAACATAAATCTAATATATTTTCTCCATTATATATTCCAACACTTATAGCAGAAACAAATGATTTTACAGGAATTTTTTTTATCTTTTTATCTTTATAAAGCTTGTGTACTGCGTCTATCATAGCTACAAAAGAACCAGTTATAGATGCCGTTCTAGTTCCACCATCAGCCTGAATAACATCACAGTCTATCCATATAGTTCTCTCACCTATACCCTTTAAGTCTATTACAGATCTTAAAGTTCTTCCTATAAGTCTTTGAATTTCTTGAGTTCTTCCATCAACTTTACCTCTTGAAGATTCTCTAATCTTTCTACTATGAGTAGATCTTGGAAGCATAGAATACTCAGCAGTTATCCATCCACTTCCAGTATTTTTTAAAAACGGAGGAACCTTCTCCTCAATAGATGCATTACATAAAACTTTAGTTTCTCCCATTTCTATAAGAACAGAACCTTCTGCGTATTTTGTGTAGTCTCTTGTTATCTTTATATTTCTAAGTTGATCATTTCTTCTTTTATCTATCCTATTCAATTAAATCATCCTTTCATTTTCACTTGATACTTTAATATTATACAACAATAACTATATTATTAATACATATTCATTATAAAAATTCGTCTACTCGCTAACAAGTTATCCACAAACCAAAAAGGAACAGCTTATTGCTGTTCCTCAAAATATTTTTGTATTCCCTTATAAGTTCCTTCTACTAATTTTTCTTGATACTCCTTAGAATGTAATTGATTTAACTCATTAGGATTAGTTAAGAATCCATATTCTAGTAACACAGCTGGCATCTGTGTATACTTAATTACAATCAAGTTAGGTCTTTTGACTATTTTTCTATCAACTGCACCAGTTTGATTCTTAATTTCCTCATGTATTATACTAGCTAAAGTCTCATTATCTCTTCCATTTGCATATTCTCCATCATTAGGATAATAAAGAGTCTGTATACCATGAATATCAGCTTTATCAACCGCATTTATGTGTATACTTATAAATAGGTCTGCATCCTTATCGTTTGCCATCTCTGTTCTTTCTTTTAACTCAGGATATGTGTCGTCTGTTCTAGTCATAATAGTATCATATCCATTTTGAATAAGCTTTTCATTCAACATTTTAGATATTTGAAGAGTTAAATCCTTCTCTTTTGTTTTATCTATAGGAGATACAGCTCCTGGGTCTCTTCCTCCATGACCTGCATCTATTGCTATTAAATACTTTCCATTTGCTTGATTTTCTTCCTCTTTATAAAGTTTTATTTGTATATTTTTATTATCTTTATTTAAAACTTTATGCATAACATCATCTTTTAAGTATATATTAATTCTTGTATAACTATTTTTTTTGTCTACTTCTATATTTTTTACAAAATAATCATCAACTTCTATTTCCTCATCTTTTAAATCTACATATTCATTGTCTATATTTATTTTAACCTTATTTTCCCACTCATCATACTCAATAGTATCTTCGTCGCTTTCATCATCTTCTACGTTCTTTATGACTTCAAGCACTGAATTATAACTATTAAAATCATATTTTAAAGATTCATTTTCTACCTCTATCTCTAAAAAGTCAAAGAGTATATTTATATCATTTTCATCTTCTGTAATCTTTATATTACTTCTATCTATTCCTTCTTTTAAAGTAAGTACTAATCTCGTTCTATGCTCATCTTTATAATAATAAGCCCTATAACCTTTTACATACTCTTCATCAACTTCTTCTTCTACGCTCTCCTTATCCTCATACATCTTAGTATAATACAAGTCAATTACAAGTCTATTTGGCTCTTCTAAGTAAAAAGTTTTATACCTATTTTTTAAATCTCTCTTTATTGTAAATTCTTCTTTATCATTTTTTTCGAATCCAAACTTAGCATGATTGTCTTTTACTTTAAACTTAATAGTTATTATATTATCATCTTGATCTATATTATATTCATCTAAATAATTAAGATCTACTACAATCCTAGAATCCATTGGATCTTCAGTAAATTGCGAAACCCTTATATCTTTTATAATAGGTCCATTTACTATATACTTATCCTTAGGTGTAGCCATTTTAGTACCTTCTATATCTATAACCAATCTATCAGGATTTACAAGAACCATTTCTTTATACTTAGACTTCTCACTAAGCTTTATTTTAACTTCATCTAAGCTATATTCTATATTTTCAAGCTTTTTAAAATCATCTTGACTCTCAAGAAGAACAACTCTATTTTCATCGTCCCAATCTACATTAACTCCTAGATGCTCTGATACAAATCTTACAGGTACCATAGTTCTATCACTTACAAGCTTTGCAGGAACCTTATCAGGAAGTATATATTCTTTTTCATTCACATAAGCTTTATTACTATCTATTTTTAAGACTATTTCCTTATCATCTTTATTTATATGCACTTTATATTCTTTAGCATCCCAGCTAACCTTTGCGCCTAGATTCTCTGATACAAGTCTTACCGGAACTAAAGTTCTATCATTTAATATAATTGGAGGAACATCTCCTTCAAGGTACTTCTCATCAAGCTTAATTCTTGTAGTATATAGCTCTACATTTTTACCATCTAATACAAATTTACCTTTTGGCAAATTATCATTAGCATAACCTAAATTACCTAACAAAAAAAACATAATCAAAAACAAAGTAAATACACTACTAAGTCTTTTCACTAAAATCCCCCCCAACATCTTGTCTCACTATTTAAGCATATCATTTTAAAATTTATAATGTCAACTTTGATGAAATTTTTTAATTTAAATGTAATATTATATAACCTTGTAAAGTTCATCACTATAAGGCGGGTCTATATTTTTATTACTATTACCTACTAAAATATGACCTTTATCTGTAAATTCACCTATTACGCTAAATTCTATATTCTCTTTATCAAATCTATCCTTTAATATATCAATCTTATTTTTATCTATACCTATTATCATAGATCCACTCGATATAAGCCTTAGCGGATTTATATTATAATGCTCACATACAAGTTTAGTACTTTCATTAATATATATTTTATCATTATATATACTGCATCCTAAACCGTATAAATCACACATCTCCCAAACAGCACCTAAAACTCCACCCTCTGTTACGTCATGCATACAGCTAGTCCCTAATTTACCAGCTATAATGCCTTCTTTAACAACACTTATCTTATCAAGTAACGATTTTCCGTCTTTAACAATACTCTCTCCAAATACTCTCTTTAATTCTTCTTCTTTTTCAAAGCATATAATTCCAGTTCCTTCAATACCTGCTCCTTTTGTTAGAACTATTAGATCCCCTGTTTTTGGCTTGTCTTTATTAACAAGTTCATTTTTTACCTGCTTTCCAATACCAGTTGATGAAATGACTATTCTATTAACAGCATCAGTTATCTCAGTATGTCCACCTATTATATCTACATTTAACTTATCCGCTTCATTAGATGCATCAATCATTATATTTTTTATATCTTCCTCTGTTGTTCCAACTGGTGCCATAATAGTTAGCATTATACCTAAAGGGCTAACTCCACTAGATGCTATATCATTACAAGTTATGTGAACAGCTAATTTTCCTATTTCCTCACTAGTTCCCGTTATAGGATCAGTGCTCATAACACATACATAATCTCCAAAATCCACATAAGCACAATCTTCTCCAACATTTGGAGCTACAAGTATTTCTTTTCTTTTTTTATTTAAATTAGAAAAAATCAACTCTTTTAGCTTTTCTGTACTCAATTTACCAATTTTCATAAACAACCCCCCATAATCAAATCATACAATTATTATATCAAAAAATTTGTATGAATAAGTTTTTATTTGAATATTAATAATCTCAGGAACATTTTTTATATTTACTGGAATATATTTATAATATAGATAAAGTTACACTTAATTTTAAAAAGGAGGAGATTTTATGTTTTTCTTTGAAGCACAACCTTTATCTAACTGGCTTATGCTTATATTAGTATTCTTTGTTTTAATTGCATTAAATGAAATAGGTCGCAGATCTAAAATTGGTGGAATATTCATGTTTATAATATTACCAGTTGTTCTTACCATTTTTGTATGGCCAAAAACAACAGCTGGAACAAGTGTAGATGATTGGTTCCATTATGCCAAAGTATATTCTTCGCTTGCAGGATGTATCGGTTTTTGGCTGATTAGACATATAAAAGGGGTAAGTAGCAAGAAGTGGGTTTTATGTTTTCCACCCTTTATTTTAGCAATCAATATTCTTGAAGCAGTAGCACGTGATTTTCAGATTGGGGCACTTCATCTTAATAAGCAAATATTCGATGGAATGGTTATGGTAAGTGGTTCATGGAATTATATGAATGGTATTGCTGGTATTTTAAATATCATTACAATTACAGGTTGGGTTGGAATATGTATCAGTAATGATAAAAGTAGAGATATGCTGTGGCCTGATATGTGCTGGTTCTGGATTATAGCCTATGATATTTGGAATTTTGCCTATACCTACAACTGCTTGCCTGGTCATTCATGGTATTGCGGTATTGCAATGCTTTTAGCACCTACATTTTCTGCTTTTACATTCAAAAAAGGTGCTTGGCTACAACATAGAGCTCAGACACTTGCATTATGGTGTATGTTTGCAATGACTTGTCCTGCTTTTATTGATACGTCCCAATTTGCAGTAAGATCCTCACATAATACAGGGGCTCTATTTACTGCAAGCTTTTTAGCATTAATAGCTAATGTTATATTATTTTTATATATGATCTACAAGGTTAACAAAACTAATCGTAACCCTTACAAAGGCGAACTTTATACAGATCTTAAATGTTATAAGGAAGTTGCTACAATGGCTAAAGGAAAAATGTTATAAAGTAAAACTAGCAAGTCATATTTGTATGGCTTGCTAGTTTTACTTTATAATGTAAAATAATTTCTAAATTCATCAAGAGAAAATGCATTATGATCTGAATAAATTTTTAAAACCTTTATATCCTCCTTTGGTATATGATTAGTTATTAATATCTCTGCATCATAGTATTCACTCAAATCTCTTCTAACCTTTAAATTGTCTTTAAAACTCAAAGATGTATCCCAATATCTTGTTATAACATCTTTTGCCTTTGTGTCTAAATATTTGTTACAGTATTCAAATCCTTCTATATTTTTTAGCGCAAAGGGTTCATATATTTCATTTGCCAAGTTTTCATTTGCAATCCAGCACTTATCCTCATTTATTTTTAATGATAAAAGAGCACTATGAGAATGAAAGTAATGATTTTTTTTAAAATTAAGGCTTGCAAATATAGATTTTTTTCTATCAACCCAACTAGGAATTTTATCCGTTTTCAAGTCTTCTATATAATCATGAAATCCTTTGTATTTAGTTATATAAGTTATCTTATCATCATATGATATTCCATTTTTCATAACATATCCCAAATCTTTTAAAGACACAACATGATATACTCTTTTTGTTTTAGTATAATCATCAAATAAAAATTCCACAATATCCTCCTTTAATCGAAATAAGAGAGTATTTCTACTCTCTTATTTTTTATTTTATTCTATATACGCATTATCAAAATATACTTGACCTAATGGAGATACTCTAACACCTTTAATGTTTTCTTTTAATAATTCTGCATTAGTATAATAATAAATAGGAATTAGTATGCTATCATCCATAATCATATCTTGTGCTTGGTGAAGCATTTTATTTCTTTTCTCTAAATCCTCTGTTTTCTTAATATCAGTTATGAGCTTATCAAACTCAGGATTTTTCCAGTGAGAATTATTATTTCCACTTGTTGATATGAACATATCTAGGAATGTCATAGGATCTGAATAATCTCCTATCCATCCATTTCTAGCTATTTGGAAGTTTCCTTGAGTTCTAGTTTCTTGGAATACCTTCCATTCTTGATTTTGAAGCTTAACATCTATATTTAGGTTCTTCTTCCACATTTCTTGAATAGCTTCTGCTATTGCTTTATGAGATTCATTAGTATTATAGTATACAGTAGTTGCTGGGAAGCCTTCTCCATTTGGATATCCAGCTTCTGATAATAGTTTTTGAGCTTCTTCAACTTGAGCCTCTGGAGTTATACCATAGTCCTTAGATTCTTCTACAAAATCTTTTCCATCAGGAGAACTTATACCTTCTGGTACAAATGTCTTAGCAGGTTTTTGACCAGCCTTAACAACAACTGTAGTTATAAGATTTCTATCTATTGCAAGAGATAAAGCTTTTCTAACCTTAGGATTATTAGTTGGCTCTTTAGTTACATTAAGTGAATAATAGTAAGTTCCAAGATACGGATGTATCTTAAAGCTTGGATCATTATTATCTCTAAGCAGAGGTATTTGAGCTTCTGATACTCCTTCTGTTCCATCTATTTCTCCTGATTGAAAAGCTTGAAAAGCTGTTGTATCTTCAGTTATCATAGTATATTCAACACCATCAAGCTTAACTCTACCTGCATCATAGTAAGTATCATTTTTAACTATTTCTATAGAATCTCCTCTTTGCCACTTAGTCATCTTAAATGGTCCATTAAAAGGTACATTTTCTGGAGTTATAGGCCATGCCTCTGGATTTTTCTCAACTATATCCTTTCTAACTGGAAAGTAAGTTGGAAAAGCCGTTAACTCTAAAAAGTATGGAGTCGGAGCTATAAGTGTTACCTCTAAGGTCTTTTCATCTAAAGCTTTAACAGCTACATCATCCATGTTAGCCTTATTTGCATTAAACTCATTACCATTTTTAATGTAATATAATTGGTATGCATATTCAGCCGCAGTCTTAGGATCTAAAGCTCTTTTCCAAGCATATTCAAAGTCTTGAGCTTTTACCATTTCTCCATCAGACCACTGTGCATCTCTTAATTTAAATGTATAAGTTGTATTGTCCTCTGATATCTCGTATGACTCTGCCATACCAGGTATTGCTTTATTATTTTCGTCAAGTCTCATAAGTCCTTCATAACAGTTTGCTAAAATTCCAGATGATTGAACTCCTGAATTTAAAGCTGGATCTAACGTCTTAGGATCTGCTCCTATATTGTATTTTACTATTGTCTTTTTCTCAATTTCCTCATTAGTCTGATCAGTTTCTTTTCTACATCCAGACAAAACTCCAAATGCTAATACAAGTATCATCATACATGATAAAGCTTTTTTCAAACAAATCACTTCCTTATAATGTTTTTGTTAAAACTCTTTTATTAGTTTTACTTAATATTCACTTTTTATTTAAATTAAATAAAAAAAAATAAGAGAGTATTTTTACTCTCTTATTTTTACCAATCTATTCTTCTATATACGCATTATCAAAAAATACTTGACCTAGTGGAGATACCTTAACGCCTTTAATGTTTTCTTTTAATAACTCAGGATTTGTATAGTAATAAACTGGAATCATTATATTATCATCCATAATCATATCTTGTGCTTTATGAAGCATTTCATTTCTCTTTTCTAAATCCTCAGTCTTCTTAATGTCAGTTATAAGCTTATCAAACTCTGGATTCTTCCAATGTGAATGGTTGTTTCCACTTGTAGATATAAACATATCTAAGAATGTCATAGGATCTGTATAATCTCCTATCCATCCATTTCTAGCTATTTGGAAATGTCCTTGAGTTCTAGTTTCTTGGAATACCTTCCATTCTTGGTTTTGAAGCTTAATATCTATATTTAAGTTCTTCTTCCACATCTCTTGAACAGCTTCAGCTATTGCCTTATGATTTTCATTAGTATTATAGTATACAGTAGTTTCTGGGAATCCTTCGCCATTTGGATATCCAGCTTCTGCTAATAATTTTTGAGCTTTTTCAACTTGAGCCTCTGGAGTTATACCATAATCCTTAGAACCTTCTACAAAATCTTTTCCATCAGAACCAAGTATTCCTTCTGGTACAAATGTCTTAGCTGGCTTTTGTCCAGCCTTAACAACAACTGTAGTTATAAGATTTCTATCTATTGCTAGAGATAACGCCTCTCTAACCTTAGGATTATTAACTGGCTCCTTAGTTATATTAAGCGAATAATAGTAAGTTCCAAGATATGGATGTATTTTAAAGTTTGGATCATTACTTTCTTTAAGTTGTGGTATTTGAGGTTCTGGCACTTCGTCAGTTCCATCTATTTCTCCTGATTGGAAAGCTTGGAAAGCTGTTGTTGCTTCTGTTATCATAGTGTATTCAATACCATCAAGCTTAACTCTATCTTTATCATAGTAAGTATCATTTTTAACTACTTCTACAGAATCTCCTCTTGTCCATTCAACCATCTTAAATGGTCCATTAAAAGGTACGTTCTCTGGAGTTATAGACCATGCATCTGGATTTTTCTCAACTATGTCCTTTCTAACTGGAAAGTAAGTTGGAAAAGCTGTTAATTCTAAGAAGTATGGAGTTGGTGCCATAAGTGTAACCTCTAAAGTTTTGTCATCTAAAGCCTTAACAGCTACATCATCCATACTAGCTTTATTTGCATTAAATTCATTACCATTTTTTATGTAGTATAATTGGTATGCATATTCAGCTGCAGTCTTAGGATCTAAAGCTCTTTTCCAAGAATATTCAAAATCTTGAGCTTTTACTGGTTCTCCGTCAGACCACTGTGCATCTCTTAATTTAAATGTATAAGTTGTATTATCATCAGATAACTTATATGACTCTGCTATACCAGGTATCGCTTTGTTATTTTCATCAAGTCTCATAAGTCCTTCATAACAGTTCGCTAAAATACCTGAAGATTGAACTCCTGTATTTAAAGCAGGATCTAATGTTTTAGGATCTGCTCCTATATTATATTTTACTATTTTCTTTGCTTCACCTGATTGTTCTGTGTCTGTACCACAGCCTGCTAAAGTTCCAAGTGCTAGTACAAGTACCATCATAAATGCTAAAATCTTTTTCAAATAAATCACTCCCCCTTGATATTTTTTTATTAAAATCCAAAGTACATAACAATTATATTCTATATACTCTAGTTAAATCCTTTTTATTTTTTGAATTTTCTAAATATTTTTACTCATATAGATGACATGCCGTGCTATGTCTACTAGATACTTCCTTAAGTATAGGCTCAACTTCTGCACATTTTGGCATAGCATACTTACATCTAGTTCTAAATCTACATCCTGATGGAGGATTTAGAGGACTTGGAACATCTCCTTCAAGAACTATTCTCTTACTATTTTTTGCAGCATTTGGATCTGGGTGAGGTATTGCAGAGAGTAGTGCCTTAGTATATGGATGAGCTGGATTATTATATAACTCATCACTCTCTGCTATCTCAACTAATTTTCCTAAATACATAACACCTATTCTATTAGATATATATTTAACCATTGATAAATCATGGGCTATAAATAAATATGTAAGTCCAAGTTCGTTTTGTAAATCCTCAAGCATATTTACAACCTGTGCTTGTATAGATACATCAAGGGCTGATATTGGCTCATCTGCTATTATAAATTCTGGTTCTACAGCTAAGGCTCTAGCTATTCCTATACGCTGTCTTTGTCCACCTGAGAATTCATGAGGATATCTTGCAGCGTGATCTGGATTAAGACCAACTCTTTGAAGTAGATGATGTATTCTTTCAAGCTTTTCTTTTCCACTACACATATTGTGTATATCAAAAGGCTCTCCTATAATATCTCCAACAGTCATACGAGTATTAAGAGAAGCATATGGATCTTGGAATATCATTTGTATTTTTTTTCTATACGGCTTTAATTCTTTTTGAGAAAGGCTTGCTATATCCTTTCCTCCAAACATTATTTTTCCAGCTGTAGGATCATAGAGTCTTATTATAGTTCTTCCTGTTGTAGACTTACCACAACCTGATTCTCCAACAAGACCTAAGGTTTCTCCTTTTTTGATATGAAAACTTACATCATCAACAGCCTTTACGTATTGAGTTTCTCTAGTTATAAATCCCTTTTTCACTGGAAAGTATTTTTTTAGATTCTGTACATCAACTAGTATTTCATTCTTATTCATATTTATTTACCCTCCTTCAGGTTCTTATTTATACTATTTACCTTAGGAGCATCTTTATGAAGTAGCCAGCACATAGATCTGTGATCTTCTTTCACATAAGTATATTCTGGCATTTTATCTATGCATATCTTCATAGCATATTCACATCTTGCTGCAAATGGACATCCCTTAGGAGGTTTTAATAAATCCGGAGGTGATCCAGGTATTGGAATCAATCTTTCTTTGTCTTCTTTATCTGCAAGTTTTGGTATAGATTTTAAAAGTCCAAGTGTATACGGATGCTTAGGATTATAGAATATATCTTCTGATTTACCCTCTTCTAATATTATGCCTCCATACATAACAATTATTCTTGAACATACATCTGCAACTACACCAAGGTCATGCGTTATCAGTATTATAGATGTATCTAATTTATTTTTTAAACCTTTCATAAGTTCAAGTATTTGTGCTTGAATAGTAACATCAAGAGCAGTTGTTGGCTCATCTGCTATAAGAAGTTGAGGTTCACAAGAAAGTGCCATAGCAATCATAGCTCTTTGTCTCATACCTCCTGAAAACTCATGTGGATACTGATCTATTCTTTTTTCAGGACTAGGTATACCAACGAGATTTAGCATTTCTATAGCTTTGTTTCTAGCATTCGCCTTAGATATCTTCTGATGCTTAACTATAGCTTCAATTATTTGATTTCCAACAGTATAAACAGGATTTAGCGAAGTCATAGGATCTTGGAATATCATTGCTATATCATTTCCTCTTATACTCTGCATTTGTTTATCACTTTTTTCTATTAAATTTTCACCATTGAAATTTATTTCTCCACTAACTATTTTTCCTGGATGCTGAAGAAGTCTCATAATAGACATAGATGTTACTGACTTACCACTACCAGATTCTCCAACTATTCCCAAAGCTTCTCCTTTATCCAAATGAAAACTTACCCCTCTTATAGCCTTTACTTCTCCTACATGAGTAAAAAAGGAAGTTCTCAGTTCTTTTAATTCAAGTAAATGATCTTTCATATATTTTTCCTCCTTTTATTTACGCATACGTGGATCTAGTGCATCTCTTAATCCATCTCCTAGGAAATTAAATCCTAACATCGTAATTGATATAGCAAGTGATGGGAAGAATAACTGATATGGATATATACTTAAAGTTGCTAATGCATCATTAGCAAGTACCCCCCAAGATGCCATTGGAGCTGAAACCCCAAGACCAATAAACGATAAGAATGCCTCTGTAAATATTGCACTTGGTATTGACATTGTCATAGTTATTATTATAGGTCCCATAGCATTAGGTATTAAATGCATAATAAGTATTCTAAAATCACTGGCTCCAAGTGTTTTTGCAGCTAGTACATATTCTTGTTCTTTTAATGAGAGTATTTGTCCTCTAACTATTCTAGCCATATTAATCCAATAAACAGATCCTAAAGCAACTAATATAGCCTTAAGCCCTGTTCCCATAACCACCATAAGAAGTATAACATATAATGTAAGTGGAATAGTATATAATATATCTACTATTCTCATCATTATATTATCTACTCTTCCTCCAAAATATCCTGCAATTCCACCGTAGAGTACTCCTATTACAAGGTTTATTATTGATGCCACAATTCCCACTGTTAAAGAAATTCTAGCTCCATACAATACCCTAACATATAGATCTCTACCATGAGAATCTGTTCCAAACCAATGATCAGCACTTGGTGCCTGGTTTGCATTTAATAAATTTTGATCTGAATAAGAATATTTAGCCATCATAGGTCCAACTATAGCTACTACTAATAATACTATCAAGAATACTAAAGACCCCATAGCTACTTTATTATTCTTCAAACGTCTCCATACATCCTGCCAATAAGTCATAGAGGGTCTTGATATTTTTTCAGAATCTCTATCTTCTTGGCTCAAAGGTTCCCATAAATTTTTATCTATATTAAGATTTTCCATTAATCAAAGCCCCCTTAGTCATCGTATTTTATTCTAGGATCTATTAATCCATAAAGTAAGTCTACTATAAGTATCATTCCAACTAAGAATACAGCATAAAAGATTGTAACTCCCATTATAAGAGTGTAATCTCTATTAGTTATACTCTCAACAAATGATCTACCCAGTCCAGGGACTGCAAATATCTTTTCTATAACGAAAGATCCTGTTAAAAGTCCTGCCGCAAGAGGCCCTATGTAAGTAACTATAGGTATTAATGCATTTTTAAGAGCATGTTTAAATATAACCACGCCTTCACTTAATCCCTTAGCTCTAGCAGTTCTTATATAATCTTGAGATACAACCTCAAGCATACTAGACCTTGTAAGTCTTGCTATAAATGCAAAAGAATACGATGCAAGAGCAATACTCGGCATTATCATATGCTTCCATGTTCCCCATCTAGCAGCAGGTAAAATATGTACCTTGACTGCAAATGTATATATCATTAATGTTGCTATAACAAAACTCGGTATGGTAACTCCAAGTATGGCAATAAACATTACCCCACTATCTACCCATGTTCCTTGCTTTAATGCTGCTATAACTCCAAGTGGAACTCCTATTAATAATATTATAGATATAGCTATTACTCCTAATTGTGCTGAAGCTGGAAATGTCTGAGCTATTATATGATTTACAGTCTCTCCTTTAATTTGATATGATGGCCCTAAATCTCCTTTTAAAATATTTTTAAGATAATTTGTATACTGAACAAATACCGGTTCATTTAGATGATATTTTTCATTAAGTGCCGCTTCTATTTCTGGAGGTAACTTTTTCTCACCTGTAAAAGGGCCTCCTGGAATAGTATGCATAAGTACAAATGTAATCGTTATGATAAAAAATAAGGTTATCAGCATTGATATTAACCTTTTAACAATATAACCCCCCACAATATCACTCCTTTATTATCAGATTTTTTTTACATATGATTTTTTTTTTGCGATAATTTCATTTTTATATATATTATATTATTTTGGCACTTAATGCAAGAACTGTTTTTTTCCAGTTACATTCATTTTTCAACATTTTTTAAGAATTTTCAGTTTTATACACCTCATAGACACATGTCTTTTTACATGTTTTTTAATTTGACATTGTTTTTTTCTGAAAAATATCCTTTTCTCGACAATTTATATTTTTAACTTAGCTTTCATTATATTATTAAAAATTTTCCGCAATTTTATTCAAAAATTCGTCTACTCGCTAACGATCCCTACAGTCTTTGTTGCTCAAAAATAGTTATAAAAAAAAATAAGAGTGGGAATTCCCACTCTTACATATTTTTCATTATTTCTATTATTAATTTATTCACCACTTGAGGGTTAGCTTTACCTTTACTAGCCTTCATAACTTGACCAACCAAGAATCCTAAAGCTCTATCTTTTCCATTCTTATAGTCTTCTACAGATTGAAGGTTATCATTTAATATTCCTACTACTATTTCTTTTATAGCCCCTTCATCTTGTATTTGAATAAGACCTTTTTCTTTTATTATCTGCTCTGCTTTCTTTCCTGTTTCAAACATTTCTCTAAATACCTTTTTACCAGCATTGTTATTTATTTTTCCTTCAGCTATAACCTTTAATAAGTATACAAAATCATCTTTGTCAAACTTAACATCATTAAGAGTTATTCCTTCATCATTAACTCTTCTTAATAATTCAGTCATAATCCAATTACTTACCATCTTAGCATCACTAAACTTAGACACCATATCTTCAAAGTAATTTGAAATTTCCTTAGAAGTAGTAAGTACCTTAGCATCATATTCTGGAAGAGTATATTCTTTCATGAATCTCTTTCTTTTATCATCAGGAAGTTCTGGTAAATCATTCTTTATACCTTCTATATACTCTTCACTAAGATTTATATCTACAACGTCTGGCTCTGGGAAGTATCTATAATCTTGAACGCTTTCTTTACTTCTCATAGATATAGTTTTATTTTTCGAATCATCCCAACGTCTTGTTTCACATACTGTATTTTCTTCTTTTTCAAGAAGTTCATTATGTCTTTTAACTTCATACTCCATAGCCTTTAGGGCCGCTTTAAATGAATTTAAGTTTTTAAGCTCTACAATATTTGACTTTCTTCCATCTTCCTTTATTACATTTACATTCACATCGCATCTTAAAGACCCTTGCTCCATCTTTACATCAGAAACATGCGTAAACAGTAATACCTCTTTTAATTTTTCTAAGAACTGATATGCTTCTTTAGGAGAATTCATATCTGGTCTAGAAACTATTTCAATTAAAGGAACCCCACTTCTATTATAGTCAAGAAGAGTATCTCCAGTTGCATCATGAAGTGATTTTCCTGTATCCTCTTCTATATGTATTCTCTCTATTCCTATTTTTTTAATATCTCCATCTTCAGTTTCTACCTCTATATATCCATCCGAGCAAAGAGGTATATCATATTGAGATATTTGATAAGCCTTTGTAAGGTCTGGATAGAAATAATTTTTTCTGTCCATTTTAGTATTTCTAGCTATTTTACAATTAAAGCTCATTCCAGCAGTAATAGCAAAATCTAAAACCCTTTCATTTAACACAGGTAACGATCCAGGAAGTCCTAAGCATACTGGACAACAGTTAGTGTTTACATCTGATCCAAACTCATTTTTACATCCACAAAATATTTTAGTGTTAGTTAAAAGTTCTGCATGTATTTCAAGTCCTATTAGAATTTTATCACCCATTGTTTCACCTCCAATTACAGTTTAGCTCTTTGATCTTTAAATTCTGTTGCACTTTCAAATGCATGAGCTACCTTAAGCATAGTAGCTTCATCAAAGTAATTTCCTATTATTTGCATTCCTATTGGAAGTCCACCTTTAAATCCACATGAAATAGACATTCCAGGAACACCAGCAAGACACGATGGAATAGTACACGCATCTTCCATATACATAGCCATAGGATCTGATGTCTTCTCTCCTATATTAAAAGCTACATTTGGAGCTGTAGGAGCTATTATAACATCTACCTCTTTAAATGCATCAGCAAAATCTTGCTTTATTAAAGTTCTAACTTTTAAAGATTTTTTATAATAAGCATCATAATATCCAGCACTTAAAGCATAAGTACCTATCATTATTCTTCTCTTAACTTCATCTCCAAAACCTTCTGTTCTAGTCTTAGTATATAATTCTTCTAATGAATTATAATCCTTTGCTTTATAACCATATCTTATACCGTCAAATCTAGCAAGATTAGAACTAGCTTCACTAGGTGCTAATACATAATAAGTTGCTATAGCTGAATCAGTATGAGGAAGAGATATCTCCTTAACAGTTGCTCCTAATTCTTTTAATTTCTCTACTCCATCTAAAACTGCTGCTTTAACATCTTCATCTATTCCTTCTACAAAATACTCTTTAGGAATACCAATTTTGATATTGCTCACATCTTTATCTAAGTATTTCTCATAATCTACAACCTCAACCTCTGCACTAGTTCCATCCATGCAGTCTTTTCCAGCTAATTCTCTTAATACAATAGAACAGTCAGTTACATCCTTTGTAAATATACCAACTTGATCAAGAGATGATCCAAATGCTATAAGTCCATATCTAGATATTCTTCCATATGTAGGTCTAAGTCCAACAAGACCAGTAAGAGCTGCTGGCTGTTTTACAGATCCACCTGTATCTGATCCAAGAGCATAAAAAGCTTGTCCAGCTGCTACTGCTGCTGCCGAACCACCAGATGATCCTCCTGGAACCTTATTTAAATCCCAAGGGTTCTTAGTATTTTTAAAATGTGAATTCTCTGTAGATGATCCCATAGCAAACTCATCCATATTAGTTTTACCAACCATTACTGCACCAGCATCATTAAGCTTTTTTACAACAGTCGCATCATATGGAGGTATAAAGTTTTCAAGCATCTTAGATGCACAGGTAGTTTTAATTCCATCTGTACATATATTATCTTTTACAGCCATTGGAATACCTGCAAGAACAGATACCTCTTCTCCAGCTTTTATTTTTTCATCTATTTCTTTAGCTCTACTTAAAGCTTGTTCTTCTGTTATAGTTATATACGCATCAACATGCGGCTCAACCTCTTTTATTCTATCTAAAATAGTTTTAGTAAGCTCAAGAGCTGTTATTTCTTGTTTTCTTATTTTTTCACTTACTTCTTTTAACGTCATTTCATAAAGTTTCAATAGCTTCACTCCTTTCTAATCTAATACTTTTGGTACCTTAAAGCATCCCATTTCTTTTTCTGGAGCATTTTGAAGTACCTTTTTAACTTCTAAAGATTCTCTTACTTCATCTTTTCTTAATTGATTAACAAGATTTATAGGATTATAAGTTATATCAGTATTTTCAGTATCTACACCCTGAAGTTTTTCCACATAACTTAGTATATCTCCCATTTTTTTTGATACAGCTTCAAATTCGCCTTCCTTTATTTCAAGTCTAGACAATTTGGCTACATGCTTTACAGTATCCTTATCTAACATATTTTCACACTCCTTTTTATTCATAAAACAAAATCTTTCATTTTGCTGTAGATTATGTTAAATTGTGCATTCATAATTAAAATTATACCTTTTTTTAATCAAATAATCTAGTTTACTCTTATCATATTTATAATAGTATACTTTTTTAGGGATAGTATGTATAGGCTAATAGCAAAAATAGGATATATTTATCCTTAGTAAACTTGAACTATATAGTTTAATTGATCAATTTTAGTATAATCAACTTTTTTACTATGCTTTCCAAACTCATTTTTTAGAAATTCTATACTCGAATAATATTCATCTTTAACTTCAGCAACCTGTTCTTCTGTAAAGTTAGCTAAAATTTCTTTCCTACTCCTTTCATTTTCAAACATTAAATCTCCCATTACTATTTTTCCATCTTCCTTGAGTACCCTTAACATCTCTTCTATTGCAACGTTTTTTTCTATATCATTTAAATGATGTAGTGCATAACTTGATACAATGCAATCAAATTTATTATTTTCAAAAGGAAGTTTTAAGAACTCTCCGAGTCTCAATTTTAATTTTGGAAATTTTTCTTTAGCAATATTCAGCATTTTTCTAGATTGATCTACTCCAACAATATTGTAATCCTTATCTAAAAATCTTTTAGCTAGATTTCCTGTCCCTACTCCTATTTCTAATACTTTTATATCATTTTTCATATTTTCTGTAACTTTTTTAAAAACCTCATCTAATATTTTTTCATAATTTTTATAAATTTTTAATTTTCCCGTATCTTCTTTTATTGCTTGATCATAAGTTTTAGCCCAACTGTCAAAATTCCATCTATCCTCCCAATTCTCTTTTATTTTTTGTATTTTACTAAGTTTTTTAGCAGATTTTATTATATTGGTAGTATAATTTTGTTCATCTGATTCATATATTGAGTCCATTATATCTTCAATTGATGTTTTTATTAATCTCATTTTTTGGATTTCATCATTAATTACTTCCCATTGATTATAAAAATGATTTATTATATTGTTCTTAGTGCAATTTTCCATTAAGTTTTTTATATCCTTTATAGTTAAATTTAATGCTCTATACATTAATATCATATGAATTTTAACCAAATCTTCTTGAGTATAATAACGATAATTATTATTATCATCTCTTATTGGATTAATTAATCCTTTTTTTTCATAAAATCTTAGTTTATTTGTTGAGATATTTAATATTTTTGCTATTTGGTTTATACTATATTTTTGATTCATTTCTTCACCTCCACAATATCCTTTCAATTAAAAGTATAAACCTTAGCCTTGGGTTAAAGTCAATAATCACTTTAAAAATAATCATAAAGTATCAGTAAAAGGCTGTCTCGCTCTAGAAATCGCTTTCTATTTTGAGACAGCCCTAATTAATTTAATATATTATTTATTTTGCAAGTTCTTTAAATTCTTCTTCAGATATAATTGAAACCCCTAAGTTTTGTGCTTTTGTTAATTTACTTCCAGCTTCTTCACCAGCAAGAACATATGATGTTTTTTTGCTTACCGAGCCACTTACTTTACCACCATAACTTTGTATAATTTCTGATGCTTGAGATCTTGTTAGGGTTGGTAATGTTCCTGTTAAAACGAATGTTTTTCCCTCAAATCTATCATCTTTTTTACTTTCATTAGATTTAGACTTCATATTTACTCCAGCTTCTTTTAATTTTTCAAGTATTATATGAATTTTTTCTTGTCTGAAATAATTGAGTATATCTTGTACTACTGTATCTCCAAAATCAGGTAATACAATTAATTGGTCATAAGTAGCATTAATAACAGCATCCATATCTTCAAAATTTGTTGCTAATACTCGTGCAGATTGTTTTCCAAGATTTCTAATACCAAATCCAGTAATTAATCTATCAATATCATTTTCCTTTGATTTTTCAATTGCTTTAAGTAGTTTATCTACTGATTTTTGCTTACCAACAACACCTTTTTCTATTAATTCATCACGATAAGGCGTTAGATGGTAAATATCTGATACATCTTTAATATAATTATTATCAATAAGTGCTTGAACAGAACTTGGTCCAAATCCTGCAATATTCATAGCATCTTTAGAAACAAAATAAATAATCCCTCTTACAGATTTAGCTGCACAATCAGGGTTTGTACAGTGAGTATGAGCTCCATCTTTTTCTCTTTCTGTTTTTGCATCACAAATAGGACATTTATCAGGTAATACATATTTTTGTATATTATCAGGTCGTTTATCCCTTACAACCTCAATAACTTCTGGTATAATGTCTCCAGCTTTTTGAACAAGTACTGTATCACCAATTCTTATATCTTTTTCATCAATAAAATCTTGATTATGTAATGTAGCCTTTCCTACTGTTGTTCCTGCAAGTCTCACTGGCTTTAATACTGCTAAAGGTGTTAATCTACCAGTCCTGCCTACTTGAATATTAATATCTTCTACAGTTGTTTTCTTTTGCTCCGGAGGATATTTATAAGCTGTAGCCCATCTAGGTACCTTACTTGTCATTCCTAGTAATTCTCTATCATTTAAATTATCTATTTTTACAACAGCTCCATCTATATCAAATGGTAACTTCCATCTTTCTTTACCAATCTTTGATATAACTTTCCAAACTTCTTCTGCACTATTACAAACTTGATACTCTGGAGTAACAATAAATCCTTGTTGTTTTAACCACTCTAATGTTTCTGAATGTGAACTAAATTCTTTTCCTTGTGATATTTCAAGGTTAAAAATAAAAATATCAAGATTTCTTTCCTTAACAATACTAGGATCTAATTGTCTAAGTGTTCCTGCTGCACAGTTTCTTGGATTAGCAAAAAGCTTCTTGCCTAATTCTTCTTGTTTTTTATTTATTGATTCAAAGTTCTTACTAGACATATAAACTTCACCACGAACTTCTAAGTACTCTAGCTTAGTTGGAATAGATTTTGGAATACTATCTATCTCCAGAAGATTTTCAAAAACTGACTCTCCTGTATATCCATCCCCTCTTGTTATTCCCTCTGTTAATACACCATTATGATATCTTAATACAACAGATAAGCCATCTATTTTTTTTTCGACTACAAAACTTGGGTTTAATAATCCTTCTCTCATTTTGTTTACAAAACTATATACTTCTTCTTTTGAGAATACATCTTGTAAGCTAATAACAGGAACATCATGTTGTGCTTTTCTAAGTTCACGCTTTACTGCTCCTCCTACCTTTTTACTTGGAGAATTTTCTGTTACCAATTCAGGATGTTCTCGTTCAAGTTCTCTTAACTCTCGTGTAAGTTTATCATATTCATAATCACTAATTTCTGGATCATCTTGATTATAATATTTATCATTATGATGCTCAATAAGCTTTCTTAATTCTTCAATTCTACCCTTAATATTCATAATTTCACCTTCTTCTCTTTATAATTTACTATTATCGTAATCTATAACTATTACTATATAATTATACAATTTATTATCATCTTGAATATAGTACTATAATACTTATTGTAGTCAACAGAGCAAAAAACTGATTATTTAGTAAATAATCAGTTTTTCTGTTCATTTCCTTTTTCTGCTTTTCTTATATTAATACCTGTGTTCAATAACACTCCTGTTATTATAAGCATAGCTGATACTAGTTTTATAATACTTATACTCTCTCCCAATATAAAGTACGCTAATATCATAGAAAATACTGGCACTAAATTTACATATAAAGATGTTTTACTAGCGCCTATTTTCTTTATAGATACTTGTTGTATTGAATATCCTATTACAGATGCAAATATAGACATATAAATAACTGAAATCCATCCTTTTATACTAGTATTTGGAATATAAATCCAAGGTTTTTCCATTATAACGAATGGAATTAGAGATATTACACATACCAAGAAACTATAACTTGTAACTACCATCGGCTTATACTTTTTAAGTGCTTTCTTGGACATCACAGCATATGTAGCCCAACATACAACTGCAATTATCATCAATACATCACCTATATTGAACTTAAAATCAGATAATAATTTTAAATTTCCATTTGTTATTATAAGAGTTACTCCTAAAAATGATACTAATATCGATATTATATTCTTTGGTTTTATATTTTCTTTTAAAAATACAGCTGCTAAAATAGTAGTTATTATAGGATTTGTTGCTGCTATTAATGAAGAATTTATAGCAGTAGTATATTTAAGGGCTAAGAAGAAAAATATATGATATCCAACCATACCTATTATACCTAATTGTACAAATAAAAATATATCTTCTTTTTCAATCTTATAATTCTCACCTTTTTTAATCATAATTAGAAATATTGCAATAACTGCAAATAAAAATCTAAAAAATGTCAGTGAAAACACCGGAAACTCAGATACCGAAAATTTACCTGCAATAAATGCACCTGACCAAAATACAGTCGCTATTATCATAAGGTAGTTATCCAGTTTCTTCTTATCTAAAACCTCTTTCACATTCTCCCCCCTCAATACTTCAATATTATTTGATTATATTTTATAGTATTTTGTTATGCAAGCCTTAATTTTATAATTCTTATACAGTAAAAATGTCTACGAAAATATAATTGATGCAATTTATTATTTTCATAGACATTATCTAATATTAATTATAAAATATTTCCATACTATTAATATTCAAATTTTTTTATACTATTGTTCATCTCATTTGCTAATTTTGATAATTCTTCACTTGAACTAGCTATTTGCTCCATTGAAGCCATCTGTTCTTCAACTGAGGCTGTTGCTTGCTCTGTTCCAGATGCATTTTCTTCTGAGATAGCTGACAAACTTTCAATAATACTTATAATATTATTTTTCTTATTTTCCATTATTTTTCCTGATTTATTTAAGTTATATATATCATCTTGTGTTTTTTCTATGGATGCTGAGATTCCTTCAAATTTTATCTTAGTATCTTCTACGCTCTGAGTTTGCTCATTAACTACTTTAGTTATTCCTTCAACAGTGTTAACAGCATTTTCTGTTTCATTTTTTAATTCTTCAATAATACTTGATATCTCTTCTGTGAACTTATCTGATTGCTCTGCTAGCTTTCTAATTTCATCTGCTACAACTGCAAACCCTTTTCCTGATTCTCCAGCTCTAGCCGCTTCAATTGCTGCATTAAGTGCTAATAAATTCGTTTGATCAGAAATATTCTTAATCATTTGGCTAGCTTGATATATATTTTCTTAACTTTCATTTACATTAACAATTACACCTTTTATTTCTTGTGCTGACTCTTTGTTAATTTGTGTTTTTTTAACTAACTCTTGTATATTTTGAATACCTTCTTCTTTTAATTCTATAACCTTATTAGTAGATTCGTTTAACTCATCCAGCTTATTTTTGTTATCTTCTATCAATAATCCCAATTCATTAATATTCCAAACAGCCTCTTCAGTATCCTTTGCTTGTTCATTTGCTCCATTTGCAATCTCTTGTATTGTTTTGGCAACTTCATCTGCAGCTACTACTGATTGTTGGCTTGTTATTTCTAATTTATTTACTGAAGATTCAACGTTCTGAGAATTACTTGATATTTGATCTATAATTATTTTAAAATTATCTCCTATCATTTCAATTGATTTTGCTAAATCTCCTATCTCATCTTTTCTTTTAGTATAATTTAAATTCATATCCAGATTTAAATTACCATTTGCTAATTTTCTTGAAGCATCTCGTAAGAAAATAATAGGCTTTGTAAAGCCTCTATTGGAAATTAGCATACCTATTATTATTGAAATTATTGTACAAATAATTCCTATTAATAAAGTTATATTTTTAATAGAAGCTACTTTTGCTGATAATTGTTCCCTTGGTATAAGTGCAACCAGCTTCCATTCTGTATTCTTCACTGTCACATGACATACATAGTAATAATTATTATCAATGTTTTTTAGATTTGAACCCTCATTATTTTCCAATATATCTTTTATCCATATTTCACCACTTAAATTTTCATTGATTTTTTCTTTATTTGTGTGAGTTAAAACAGTTCCCTCATTATTAATAATAAATACATTTGCATTTTTTCCAAGATTAAGCTTATCAATTACTTCTGTCAGTACATTTAAACTAATATCCATAGAAAAAACTCCTATATCATTTCCATTACTATCTTTTAATGCTTTAGTAGCAGATACTCTTGCAGCATTTGATGATGCTTCATTATAAGCCTTAGTCCATGCAGGTTTACCTAAATTCTTTATACCTGTTATGTACCACGGTCTATCTATGCATTTATAATTTTCTGGTATTTCATATACAGGATTAGTTAACATCTGATTATACCTAGTACCTACATAAATATATTCTACATATGGGTTAATATTCCTATACAACTCCCACTCTTTAAATACAATTTCATCATATTCTTTATTTACAAATATTTCATTAGTATTAATTCTTTCAGTTAATGCTTGAACGTCCGTTTCGATACCATCTAAGAAATTTTCTAAATACAACTTATTTACTTCTTTCAATATATTAAGATTGTTTATTTTTAATTCATTTTCTAGTATATCCTTTGATTTAGAATATGATAAAAAACCTAATAAAACTATAGGAACTATTACTATTGCTACAAAAATGCTTACTAGTTTATTTTTTATTGTTTTCATAATAAATCCCCCATTCATTTTTTTGTAAAAAACCACCTTATATGTCATTATAATTCATTTTCCCTTAATTTTCTATATTTTCAGATTATAAAACTTATAACTTTCACACAATAAAAAAATATATCCTAATTTAAGGATATATTATTTTAATTTATTCTCAACAGATTCTATTTTTTGTTTCATAGTTCCAACTTTATCTCTTCTATCGTCTATTTTAATACTAGTAGAAACCCTCATAGCTCCATTTTCAAATACACTCTCATGCATTTGTTTTATAGTTTTAAGTATTAAATCTAATTCTCCTTCTATTATTGTTCCCATAGGAGTTAACATGTGTTTTAAATCTTTTTCCTTTTCAAGTACCTTGTGTACATCAGCTACATATGAACTAAGACTTGTGCTCTCACTTCCAAGCGGAACTATAGTAACTTCAACAAGTGCCATAAAAAATCCCCCTCTTATCAAAATTTCACTCTATATTATATCATAATTTGACCCTTAGCATATAAACAATACTAAGGGTCAATATATTATCTGATATTAAATTTTGATATTTGACTATTTAACTTTAATGATAATTCATTAAGATTTTGTGCACTCTTTGCAACCTCTTCAATAGCCATAGACTGTTGTTGAACAGAAGCAGTTACCTCTTCTGACCCAGCTGCTGTTTCCTCTGATACAGCTGATATATTTTCTATAGATTCTACAATTGAATTTTTATCATTCATTACATCATTTATATGTTCACTTACAGCTTCTATACTCATAGTAATAGCATCTATAGAAGTTGATATTTTATTAAATGATTCATTAACATCTTCAACAGACTTAGTCTGATTAAAGGATACATCTTTCACTTCTTTCATAATGTTCACTGTATTAGCACTTTCTTGTTGAATAGCATCTACTATTTCCTTAATTTCATTAGTAGCTTTACCAGATCCTTCTGCAAGCTTTCTTATTTCATCAGCTACAACCGCAAATCCTTTACCAGCCTCACCTGCACGAGCAGCTTCAATAGATGCATTAAGAGCTAATAAATTGGTTTGTTCTGCTATAGAGTTTATAGTTAATAATATCCCCTCTATATGATTTGATTTTTCACTAAGCTGATTTATAGCATATTCTACTTTAGATATAGAGTCATTATTTAAATTGTTACTTTCCTTTAATTCATGAACTGATTTTATACCAATTTCATTCACATCAGATATTTGAGATGTAGTTTCCAACATATTCTTACTATTGTCACTTAACTCCACAAATTTCTGATTAAGTCTTGATATAAGTCGAACTCCCTCTTCAGCATCTTGAGCTTGATTAGTAGCTCCAGAGGCTATTTCTTCAACAGTTCTTGCTATTTCTTCAGCAGATGCACTAGTTTCTTCTGATACAGCTGCTAAATTAGTGGATGCATCTGAAACCTCTTTAGAAACTTCTTTTGCATCTACTAAAAGATTTTCGACATTTTCTATCATATCATTAAAATTTTGTGCCAATACTCCTATTTCATCGCTAGATTTAATATTAGTTTTAACTGTAAAATCTCCATTTCTAACCTTTTTCATAGCTTCAACTATAGATTTTATAGGATTAGTTATTTTATTTGTAAATATATAACCTATTATAGATGCCACTATTATTGTCCCTATTCCAACTATCGCAATAAATAAAAGTATAGAGTTAACGTCTTCATCCACTTCATCTAAGTACGTAGATGAAAGTATAGTCCATCCTAAATCAGGCATTCTAGTTAATACAGAAAACTTAGAGTATATTTTTCCATTTTCTTCCCATTCATAATATGCTATATCAGATTCATTTATTAGAGCTTCTTTGATTTCTTTAACTGGTATTTCCTTACCTATAAGATTTTCATTTTTATGAACTATAAAGTTTCCTTGTGAATCTAGTATATAAGGATATCCTTTTTCACCTATTTTTATAGAAGATATCTCATCATTCAATTCTTTTATAGGTAAATCAACACCTATAACTCCTGTAAAATTATTATTAAGGTCATATACAGGTACAGAGTATGTTACAACAAGACCTCCAGCAGCAGCATCCTGATATGGATTTGAAATATTTTCAGACTGTTTTTCCTTTACTGATTGATACCAACCTCTTTCCCTAGGGTCATAACCCTCCGGCAAATCTACACTTGGATATATTTTCATATTTCCTTGTTCAGTCCCCATATATATATGAAGTATTTCCGGACTACTTTCTTTATATGCTTTTAGCAAATCATATAAATATGGTTCATGTTCTGGATTAGTAGCTATATCTTTAAAATTAATATTTTGACCTAATAGATTGGCTCCTCTTCCATATTTCGAAAAATAATTTTTAACTGTATATGCTATTTGTTTATTTAATGCCTGGGTATTTTTTGCAAAATTGCTATTTACTATTTTAGAAGTTTTAACCTTAGTAGAAATACCTAGAATTAACATAGGTATTATTACAAGTAATAAAATAAGAGATATTAACTTTTCCTTAATTCCAATCTTTTTATTCATAAGCCCTCCCATTTACGTTTTTAAAATTGAATTTAATTTGAAATTCAAATCGTTCGTTTATTTATAAAAATTTTATCATTTTGAGTAGTTTCCTGTCAATTTTTTTGCTGAAAATGTCTTTGTAAAGTTTTAGTATCCCTTACTTAAATTAACTAAATTTATTAATTCTTCTTTATTTTTAATTTTTTTTAAATTTTCATATATTACTTCAAATCTTCTATTATTTCTGTTTTCTGATATCCAGCAATTATGAGGAGTAAGTATAACATTGTCTAAATCCCATAGAGGGCTTTCTTTTTCTAGAGGTTCTTGCTCAAATACATCTAATGCTACACCTAAGAACTTACCTTGTTTTATTTTTTCTATTAAATCTATCTCATTTATTATACTTCCTCTTGCTATATTTATTAGAACACATCCATCTTTCATCTTATCTATAACTTTAGCATCTATCAAATGGTGGGTTTCTTTTGTATATGGTATAGATACTACAAGAATATCACATTCTAATAAAAATTCATCCATATCATTAACAGAAAAGCATTTATCAAAATACTCTACACTTCGTCCCTTTGTATTAAGTCCATATATATTAACACCAAAGCCTTGAAGCCTCTTAGCTGCTTCAATAGCTATAGTTCCAGTTCCTATAAATCCTACATTTTTATTATATAGTTCTAATAAATTCGTATTTATCTTCCAATCTCTATTTTCTTGGTTTTTATAGAAGTATAAACTATTTTTATATATTTCAAGTATTTTTAGTATTATCCACTCTCCAATAGGTATGCTATATCCTCCTTTATTATTGGATAAGATTATATTGTTTCTTTTTATGTAATCAATGGGGGCTTGATCTACTCCTATGCTTGATAACTGAATTAGTTTTAGTTTTGTAAACTTGTCCATATCAATTTTTTCAAAAGGATTATAACAAACAAGAACATCTATGTCATTTATATTTTGATTATTATAAATTTCTTTTTCATTCATATATACAATTTCATACCCCAATTTCTTAATTTCATTCATTTTTTCTTCGCCATAATCGTAAGTAAATAGCACCTTCATTTTGATCACTCCTTAGTTTTTATTATAATTTTCCATAAAATTCAATATTATTGTAATATTCAAAAAATTCCGCCAATATATTCTTCATTATTTATCGGTCTTAAGATTTTATTATTTAATATATCAGAAAATTTTTTCAATTAAAAGGTCTTTTCTTACATGTAATGTATAAAATTAACCACCTAGATTCTTTACAAACAAAATCTAGGTGGCTAATTGATTATATCAGAATACTTATTTGTTTTGTTATAAAGCATACTATTACCGCTATTAAAGTAGGCAGAAATGCCGATATTAACATCCATTTATAACTTCCACTTTCTTTTTTTATAGTAATTAGTGTTGTTGCACAAGGAAAGTGAAGAAGTGAAAATAACATAACATTAAGCGCAGTAATAAATGTCCATCCATTTTGTATGAATAAATTTTTCATACTACTCAAAGTATCAAGTTCAAGCATCGCACCTTTTGACATGTATGCCATTATTAATATAGGTATTACTATCTCATTAGCTGGAAGTCCTAAAATGAATGCCATTAATATAAACCCATCAAGACCTATTAATTTTGCAAATGGATCTAGACATTGTGCCATATGAGTTAGTATACTTGCATCTTTTATTGTTATATTAGCAAGTATCCATATTACAATACCAGCAGGTGCTGCAACTGCCATTGCTCTTAACAATACGAATATTGTTCTATCTATTATAGATGTATATATTACTCTAATAAATTGTGGTCTTCTATAAGGTGGAAGTTCTAATGTAAACGAAGATGGCACTCCCTTAAGTAGTGTTTTACTTAGTCCCCAGGATACTATTAATGTCATTATTATTCCAATCAGTACTAGCCCTGCAACAAAAAATGATGCAGTCAAGCTTTTGTAACTACTTGAAAAATATCCACCTACAAATATAGATGCTACAGCTATAAGAGTTGGGAATCTTCCATTACATGGTACAAAGTTATTTGTAATCATTGCTATTAATCTTTCTCTTGGAGATTCTATTATTCTGCAGGCTATAATTCCAGCTGCATTGCACCCAAATCCCATACTCATCGTAAGAGATTGCTTTCCATGTGCTCCTGCTTTTTTAAATAATCTATCTAAGTTAAATGCAACTCTAGGTAAATACCCTAAGTCTTCAAGAAGTGTGAAGCATGGAAAGAATATTGCCATAGGAGGAAGCATGACAGCTATAACCCACGCTAGGGTTCTATACATTCCAAGAACTAATATTCCATGTAACCACTTAGGAGCATTGAGTGATATAAATATATCTGTCAATTTTTCTTCTATTACAAATAAAAAATTAGCTATCATACTAGATGGGTAGTTAGCCCCAGTTATAGTAATCCAAAATATTAATCCTAATAATATAAACATTATAGGATATCCAGTAATTTTAGATGTAAGTATATTATCTATTTTTTTATCTATATCTATTTTTGATTCATCCTTTTTAACTACTTTATTAGATAACTGTTTCGCATCTTCATATATACTAAAAACAATATTATCTCTTACATTTTGTTTTTCTTCTTTACTGTATTCATTTATTAACATAGATAACTTTTGTATATCCTGCATAATTCAATCCACCTCTTTTCCTGTATAGATATACTTATTTAAAGAATTAATTATAGAAGTATCCCCTTCCAATATTCTAAGAGCAACCCATCTTAAATCAATTTCTTTTCCCAATATATTATCTAATTTTGGAATCAAATCTTGTATCTTTTCTTCTATAAAATTTGAGTATTTTATCTTCTTCGGAGTATATTTTACTTTATTAAGACTTATATCGTAGACTTTATCAACAAGTTCATTTAATCCTTCTTTTTTTCTTGCACACGTTCCAATTATAGGTATACCCAATTCCTCTTCTAACTTTTCTATATCTATATATATTCCTTTTCTCTTTGCCTCATCCAATAAATTCAGGCACAATACCGTGTTATCAGTAATCTCCATGACTTGAAATAAAAGATTTAAATTCCTTTCAAAGCATGTAGCATCAGCAACTACTATTGTTGCATGTGGTTTTCCAAAACATATAAAATCTCTAGCTACTTCCTCTTCAACCGAATTGGATAAAAGCGAGTAAGTCCCTGGCAAATCAACTAGTGTAAATTTTTTATTTTTATGAATATAACTTCCACTAGCATTTGTAACAGTTTTTCCAGGCCAATTCCCCGTATGCTGCTTAAGTCCAGTTAACGCATTAAATACTGTACTTTTTCCTACGTTAGGATTTCCTGCAAGTGCTATAACAAAGAATTCTTTTGAATCTATTTTTATATCAAAATTTTCTATTTGATTTTTATCTTGGCACTTACTGCAAGTATCGCAGTTACATCCCATATCATTCCCCCCTTTACTTTTCAATAATTTTTACTAATATATTAACTGTTTCTTCTTTCCTAAGTGCTATAAGTGCTCCCTTTATTTTATAAAGCTTAGGCTCACCTAGAGGGCTTTTTCGTATAACCTCTATAGATGCTCCAGGTATTATTCCTAAATCTAGCATTCTTCTTCTAGATATCCCTTGATTCAAAAGATTTAGAACTATACACTTTTTGTTTATATCTAGGTCTTTAAGTGTTGTTTGCATATCGCACCTCCTTAGCCACGGCTAATTTTTTGTACATAATATAATATGAATGGATATAAATTAGGTTACTCATATCCTATATAAAAATAACCACCCATTGAATGGGCGGCTATATATCTAATACACTATCTATTTTTTTATCCTTTATTTGCTTGACTATATTTTCATTTTCTTTCAAGACAACTATCAATTTTTCTATAGATTTTATAGTTTCTATGCTAAAATAATGTTCCATAGCTTCTGCTTCTTGATCTATATCACATTTAGCACCTATTATAGTTATAAATTCTTTTAGTATATAATTTCTATCAACTAAAAACTTACCTTTTTTATTTCCTTTATCTAACAATTTTATTTTTTCATAGGGCTTGTATCTTATATATCCAAGCTCATCTAATTTTTTTAATCCCTTAACAACAGACGGCATAGAAAAGTTTAAACACTCAGCTATATCTTTTATTCTAATTTCTTCATTATACAAAGAAAGTCTATACACTTCCTCTAAATAATCCTCAAGACTTGGAGATAACATACAAAAACTCCTTTCCAATCTAATCAAGTGAAACTTATCTTCAGGTGGAGTCTGTAACTCCATCTGAAGGTTAGTTGAACTTATCCAGAAGCTGTAGAGTTCTCAACTCCAACCTGAAGAGGATGGAGTCTTAGAACTCTTAGCTTTCGGATAAATCCTTAATTAAATAATATTATTTAATTAAGGATTTATGATTAAAATATTAAAGCTCCCATGATTCCAAATAAAATAAGAGGGATATTATAGTGTAAAAAAGTAGGAACACAAGTATCCCATATGTGATCGTGTTGATTATCTACATTAAGACCAGAAGTTGGTCCAAGTGTACTATCTGATGCAGGTGATCCGGCATCTCCAAGAGCTGCTGCTGTTCCTATAAGTATTATAGTAGCCATAGAACTAAATCCCATAGAAGATGCAAGTGGCACATATATAGCTGCTATTATAGGTATAGTTCCAAATGATGTTCCTATTCCTATAGTTATTATAAGACCTAGTAAAATCATAGTTGTTGCTGCTATTAACTTGCTAGATCCCATAAGAATAGATCCCGATTGAACTAAGGCTTCAACTCCTCCTGTTGCTCTAATAACCGCTCCATAACCTGATGCTACTAACATAACAAAGGCTATAAATCCCATAGTTTTTATACCACCACTTACAATATCATCTATGTCTCTCCATTTTATAGCTCTAAATAATACAATTATAATTATACCAACTAAAGCACCTAAAGGAAGCGATCCCAATTTTAACTGTACTATTAGAGCGGATAATGCTGCTATCATAGAAACATAGTGTTTTTTACTCATGCCCTCATCTAGGCTACACGCAATTTCATCTACACATATATCTTTAGATGTATATTCTCTAGGTTTTCTATAACTTATAAACACTGCTACTACTAGTCCTATAACCATTCCTATTCCAGGTAAAATCATAGCCTTCCATATCATATTAGTATAAACATTCATTCCATTGGCATTCATCTGATCTCTTATAATATTGTGAAATATCAGTCCAAACCCAGCAGGTATACACATATACGGCATTTGAAGACCAAAAGTCAATGAACAAGCAACAGCTCTTCTATCTATTTTTAGATTATTCATAACACCTAATAATGGTGGTATTAATATAGGTATAAATGCTATATGAACAGGTATAAGATTTTGTGAAAAAATACTTATAGCAGCTATTAAAATAACTAATAAAACAGATTTTCCTTTTATTAATTTAGCAATTTTTCTAGCTAATATATCTGCAAGCCCTGTTTTATTAATAGCACATGCTAAAGCACCTAATAAAATATAGCTTAAAGCTGTTTCTGTATTCCCCCCCATTCCATTTATAAATACATTCATAATTTCATCAATAGAAATTCCTGATAATATTCCTGCACTAATAGCAGATATTATCAAAGATAAAATAACATTAAGCCTTATAAGGCATAGTACTGTCATTAATATGACAGATATTACAACTGGATTCGTAATCATAATTAAATTTCCTCCCCTAACTATTTTTGTCACTTTATTACTTTACCACTTCATCTCAATAAAGTAAAGAGTAAAAATTTCTAATTTAAAAATTTAAATTAGAAATTTTTACTCTTATAAACTGTTCTCTGCTATCATCATTATATAAAAGTGGCTCAACAACCTTATATACCTCTAATAATATATTGCTTTTTCCTGTAATTTTTCTTAATTTTTTACTTTCATACTTTATATTATATTTTATCTTTTTACCTTTATCATTTAAGTCAAGCTTTATATATTCTTTATTATTATATATAAGAATAATATCATTTGGCAAAAACTTTTGTGAAATACTTAATATATCTTGTATATTGAGATTGTTATTTTTTTTAAACACTATTGTTATACAATCTGCCATTTTATTGTCTATATTTAAGTTATATTTAATGCTAAATATATTGTAATTCCAGTTGATTGATTCTTTATCTTTAATTGTATACAATAAATAATCTCTACCTTGTTCAAGTAATAGATTATTCTTAAACTTTAATTCATAATAAAGTTTAATACTTGTATCCTTTACTCCTAATCCATTTGTATTTAAAGTAATCTCCCTAAATTTAATCAATGTTTTATTTACATAATCAATTAATATATTTTTATAATTTATAAACTCAGCTTTAAATTTCTTGAAATCTATTTTAGATATATACTTTTTATATTTTTTATCAAAAATTATAAACACCTCCTCATTAGATACTATATATTAAATTATATATCAAATTTCAAAATAATATTAGTTATTTTTTTAACATACCTTTCTCATTTATAGCGTCATTTTCTGCATTTTTGTATTTTTTATAAAATTCTATATTTAATTTATTTTTGTAATTTTTTAATATTTCAAAACACAGCAACAAGTGTATCTCGCATCAAGTACATCGTTTTCCCCATTGAAATTTAGCCATTTTAATGATAAATTGATTTTTTTATAAAATACTTATTTTTTTAGTAGACTTAGATCTAAAAATAATATATAATCTAATTTGTTCACAGCATAATTGATAATTATATAACTATTTACTGATGAAAGTTATATAAAGCTTATGGACTAATTTCTATTTATTTCACATTATTATATTATGAAAGGAAGTTTTTTAAATGGCAAAAATACTTTTAGGAATCATGATTGCTTCTGGAATACCATTTACTTTCATGCTTATTAAAGCTTATATGGAAAGAAAGGCAGAAGGTAGATTAGAAGAAGAAAGCTTTATTAAGATAGGTTTAATAGGAGCTTTAGCAAACTTTTTTGACACTCTAGGTCTTAGTAGTTTCGCTATAGAAACATCTTTATTCAAAAACTTTAATCTAGTTAGTGATGAAAAATTACCTGGAACATTAAATGTTGGTGCAACAATTCCAACTTTATTTCAAGCTTGTATATTTATAGCAGCTGTTAAAGTTGATACTTTAACATTATTCTCTATGATATTTGCAGCTCTTGCAGGTGCAGTTATAGGCGCAGGACTTATATCTAAACTTCCAAAAAAAACTATACAACTTGCAATGGGAATAGCACTTTTCTCTATGGCTATAATTTTACTTGCTGGTCAACTAAATCTTTTCCCTGTTGGTGGAAAATCATTAGCAGAACCATTTGATGGAGTTAAAAATGGACTGGTTTATAAAACTATGGAAATAGAAGAAACAAAAGAGATGTCACAAGCTTCAAGTTTAAAAATATCAAAAGTTCTTAAAGATAACAAAGTTGTTAAAGATGGAGATGTTATCAAAGAAATGTCTGAAACTGTAAGTTCAGAAATAAAGCAAATTCTAGAAACATCAGGAATCAAAATAGATGAAAACGTTGTTAATCTAAAAATAAAAGAAATCACACAAATATCAGAAGTTAAAGATGGAAAAGTCGTAAAACAAATGGTGACATTTAAAAGAATGACAGGAGTACCTATAGGGGTTGTAGGCACAAAACTTATTATAGCTTTAATCGGTAACTTCGTATTCGGAGCTTTAAATACTTTAGGTATAGGACTTTTTGCTCCATGTATGACTATGGTTTATTTGTTAGGTATGGCTCCAATAGCAGCCTTCCCTATAATGATGGGTTCTTGTGCATTATTGCTTCCTTTTGCAGGAATGAAATTTATAAAGGAAGATTCTCATTCTGCTAAAGCTTCAATAGGAGTTAGTATTATGGGTCCAATAGGAGTTGTAATAGCTGCTTATTTAGTTAAGTCTATGAACGTTTCTGTATTAAAATGGTTATTAATATTTGTTGTTGTATACACAACAATAATGATGTTCAAATCATATAACGAAACATCAGCTAAAGAAGAGAAAAAAGTAGCTTAATATAATTTTCAAAAAACAGATAGATTTTTAATCTATCTGTTTTTTAGTTTCACAGAAAACATAGAATTATAACTGTTACTTTTTTTAATATTATCCTATATTTTCATATTTTATAAGGATATATATGTACTATATACCCTATATCTACAAATAGATTCCAATTTGTTTATCTTACAATCTTATCCTAACTATCCATTTTTATTCCATTGTATACGTTTTCCTTATAATGATAAAATTATGAATGACTTACAAAGGAGGAATTCATAATGAAAAAACTAATATCTAGCTTAATTTTTGCTATTCTTATACTAGGTAATTCTACTTCCTATTCTCAGTCATATCTTATGCATACAGTTCAAAACGGGGATACCTATACTTCTATTGCAAAAGAGTATAATGTCAACGTAGGTAGTATTCTTTCATTAAACAACCAATCCAAGTACAATCTTTACTCTGGAAGCTTAATAAAAATTAAACCTATACAAAATCAAAAAACGATATCTATCAAAGTAGACAATGAATTAGTTTATACAGACCAATATCCTTATATAGAAAATTCGCGTACCTTTGTTCCTATAAGATTTATAGCCGAAAATTTGGGTGCAAATGTATCTTGGAATCAAAGTTCACAAGAAGCTATATTAGAATATGAAGACAAAATTATTAGATTGCCTATATATTCTAGTACAGCTACTATAAACGGCTCTTCTGTAAATCTTGATGCACCTGTGAATATATACAATTCAAGAACATTCGTACCTATTCGATTTGTGGCTGAAACATTTGACTGTTCTGTTGACTGGGATAAACATGAGTATATAGTAAATATTCAAACCCAAAATAACTCTAGTGAAGACTTATATTGGCTATCTAGATTAGTAGAAGCTGAATCTCAAGGAGAACCCTACGAAGGAAAACTGGCCGTTGCTAATGTTATAATAAATAGAAAAAATAGCGACTTATTCCCAAACAATATAAAAGACGTTATATTTGATAATAAATATGGAATTCAATATACTCCAGTTGTTAATGGTAAAATATATAATACTCCTTCAAATTCTAGTATTCAAGCTGCAAAACAAGCACTTAAAGGACATAATAATGTATCATCATGTCTTTACTTCTTCAATCCAAAAAACTCAAGTGAAAATTGGATAATGTTAAATAGAACTTATTATAAAACAATTCAAAATCACGATTTTTATCTATAATTCTTTTAATGCTTATTATAATCATATAATAAGCATTTTTTATGCTATAGGTTATTATATGATTTTGAATTTGTGGATAACATTGATAGAAAAACTGCACTTGAGAATGTTTTTGAGCAACGGAGCCTGTAAGGATCGTTGGCGACATGAGTCACCGCGCTAGCGAGTAGACGAATTTTTTTATGCTTAAGGTATATAGACGAATTTTTCATTCCCTTTTTTTGGTCATTTCTGTATAATTAATTTATATTATTTAAATAATAATAAGTAGCGAAATTTATATTTAATTATACAAAGGAGTGATCAAATGGATAATTTTAATAATAATCTAAAAAAATATGCTTCATTGGCAGTTAAAGTTGGTGTTAATATTCAAAACGGACAAACCCTTATAATAAACTCTCCTATAGAGTGTGCTGAATTTACTAAAATAGTAGCTAAATGCGCTTATGAAAATGGAGCTAAAAATGTTCATGTAAGATGGAGCGACGAAGATTTAGCTCTTATTAAATATTTAAATGCACCAGATGAAGCCTTTAATGAGTTTCCTAAATGGGAAGCTGACGGTCTTGAAGAATTAGCTAAAAATGGAGCTGCAGTTATATCTATATCAGCTTCTAATCCAGAACTTTTAAAGGATGTAGATCCAAAGAGAATTGCAGCTGCTAATAAAGCAAGGTCTCTTGCTCTAAAAAATTATAGAGAGTACATAATGAACAGTACTATATCTTGGTGCGTAGTTTCTATTCCAACTAAAGCTTGGGCTAAAAAAGTATTCTCTGATTCACAAGAAGATGAGGCAGTTCAAAAGCTTTGGGATAATATATTCAAAATAGTTAGAATTGATAAGGATGATCCTGTAAAGGCTTGGGATAATCACTTAAAAACCTTAAATGATAGAGTTGAATTTTTAAATAATAAAAACTTTAAATCACTTCACTTTAAGTCAAGTGTAACAGACCTTACTATAGATCTTCCAAAAGACCACTTATGGGCTGGTGGCGGGGAATACAATGCTAATAAAACATACTTTGTAGCAAACTTGCCAACAGAAGAAGTGTTTACAATGCCTCTTAAAACAGGGCTAAATGGAACTGTTAAAAATACTAAGCCTTTTAACTATGCTGGTAATTTAATAGATAACTTTACTTTGACCTTTGAAAAAGGTAAAGTTATAGATTTTAAAGCTGAAGTTGGTCATGAAACATTAAAAAAATTATTAGAAACTGATGAGGGAGCATCTTTCATTGGTGAAGTAGCTTTAGTTGCTTATGACTCACCTATATCAAATTCAAATATAGTATTTTATAATACTTTATTTGATGAAAATGCATCTTGCCATCTAGCATTTGGAATGCCTTATCCTACATGTATAAAAAATGGTACTGAAATGACGCCTGAAGAACTCAAAAAAGCTGGAGCTAACGATTCATTAATACACGAAGACTTTATGATAGGATCTGAGGATATGAATATAGTTGGTCTAACTTATGATGGAAAAGAAATTCAAATATTTGAAAATGGTAATTGGGTTGTATAACTAAATTCATGTGTTTAATAATTCGTTAAGAAATTTACGTGTTTGACCATAGGGAGTTCGTAAATTTTAGAATTGTTAATAAGATAAAAGCTTAGTTGTATTCAAAATATCGTTGTATTTGCGGTATTTTCATAGATACTTTTTATCCCCCCACATAAATAACAAAAAGTAACTACCTAAATTTCATTTTTATAAAATTTAGGTAGCTACTTTTTAAGAATTTAATTTTGCATTTTTAATTTTTTCCATTATCTCAGCTTTTTTCTCCATTAAACCTTGCATTTCATTTATAAGAAGATTATCTTTTTTATTTCCTTTTTCTACATAAAACATAGATATACCGCCAGGACCAACATGAGCTCCAACAGCTACTCCGATTTGCATAATATATATATCACCCTTAAAATCAGTTTCTTTATTTATCTTATTTTTCAAATTTTCAGCCACACTAATATCAGATGTATACCCTATTATTATAAAATCTGTAATTTCTTCATCATTTCTACTTATAAATTCATCTACATAATGCTTTAAAACTCTTTTACGCCCTCTTTCTTTTGCTACTATTGCTCCCTTTCCCTTCTTCATACTCATTATAGGTTTAATCTTTAACATCTTACCTATAAAAGCACTTGACCTTGAAATTCTTCCACCTCTTATTAGGTGGTCTAAATCATCAACTGATAAAAAGTGCTTTACATTTGTTTTGTAGGTTTCATTAAATTTCACTATTTCTTCAAAGTTCATACCTTTTTCTCTTAACATAGCACTCTTTAAAATTAACCATCCACTTCCATGACTCATACTCCTTGAATCAACTATATGAATTTTAACATTCGAGTCTTTATTCTCATCATAAAAATAATCTTTAGCTATAACTGCCGATTGATAAGATCCACTTGTACCACTTGACATACATATACATATTATATGTGTATGTCCATTTGATACAGCTTCATTCATTATATTTAAAAACTCCAAAGGACTCGGCATAGCAGTTGTTGGTTCTTCATTTAAATTCTCTATTATACTATAAAATTCATCTGGTTTTATATCTATTCTGTCTCTACAAAGCTTTCCATCTATATTAATCGTCAATGGAGCTATCCCAATATCATACTTATCTATTAAATCTTGAGATAAATCACAAGTTGAATCCGCTATAATTTTTATCATAAATACCCTCCAATAGTTATCTTATTTCTATATATTATTTTGTCTTAATAATTGAAATATAAATCATAAAATATTGTTAAAGCCCATATATGTTATTATACATTAATTTTATAATATTTTTTATAAAATTGGTTGATTTATGCTCAAAAAAATAATATGCATTCAAATGCATATTATTTTTTTAGCAGTTTGGTTGACATTCTTCGTCCAATATTATTTCATTTTTTTTAAACCAAACAATAATCTTATACATAAGTATTGATCCAACTATAGTAATAATAGATTGTAAAACTGCTACATTATTAGATAGTTTAATAGATTCTGTTAATATACCTGAAACTATTATACCAATTCCATTGTTTATAAAATGAGCAAACATAGTTATATATAAAGACTTTGTTTTTATATATAAATAACCAAATACAACTCCAAGAAAAAAAGCATTAATTGCTTGATGTAGATTCATATGCATTATAGCAAATAAAAGAGACGATACTATTACAGCTAATTTATCATTGTACTTAATGCTAAGTCCTTTAAGTATTATTCCTCTATAAATTATTTCTTCATATATAGGTGCTACTATACATATAGACGTCATAGCTATTATAGGGTATTTAAATAATTCATTAAAGGCTTCTTCAATTGACTCATTTACTGGTACTTTATCCACAAATACACCTATGCTATTATCAAATATTACTCTAAATAAAAATACTATAAGCATTGTATATACAAAGTATTTTTTAGAAATACTTATATTTTCTTGTTCTTCTATATCTTCTTTTTTAGAATATATTTTTAAAAGCCACTTAACCACTATAATTTTAACTATCAGGCTACCAATACTTTCAGTATAAAATGCTATATCCGAGTTCAAAGAAAATATTTCTTCAATTATATAAATAGGTATCATAAAAAAATCAGAAAATACATGCGTTATAAATATCAATATAGCTCCTATAATACCTATATCTCGTACTTTTATTTTACCATTATCTATTTTTTGGATTGTTTTCATGTTTATCACCCCTTGAGTCTATATTCCTACAATCTTATTATATAAAAAAGTCTTCCTTCTGTACATTTTCAATGTAGACTTTTTTGAAACTCACAACGGAATTTATATTTATCCACAATTTAAAGATGAATATAATTTCCTATTCGTTATAATAAAATTCGTCTACTCGCTAACGCTGTGACTCATGTCGCTAACAATCCCTACGGGCTCTGTTACTCAAAAATAGTCTCAAGTGTAACTTTTTTAACAAGTTATTCACAAAACAAAATATTATAGTTGCTTAAGAACGGTGTTTGTCAATAGAGTTGTCGCATAAAATCTAATCCTTTTGTTATGTTCGATTTTTAAAAATACAGATTTTAAATATTTTACCATGCATTTTTCAAAAAGAGTATCTTTCAAGATATCTATTTTTCAAAATTATATTACATCGTTTTCAAATAAATCTTTGACCTCATCTGTTGGATTTAAAGCAACGGTTTTAGGAGTTT
>NZ_JAOASI010000070.1 GCF_025210165.1 Tepidibacter sp. | reverse complement strand
GAACTTGGGGGGTAGCCCCCAGGGAGAGTAGGACGTAGCCACGTAATCTTTATTTATGCTTAAAAAAACTATATCATTTTTGTTTTATGTATAACTTATTGAAAAAGCTACACTTGCAAGTATTTTTGAGAAATGGAGCCTGTAAGGATCGTTAGCGACATGAGTCACCGCGTTAGCGAGTAGACGAATTTTAATCGAAAAAGATGGTTATTTAAATACTGTGAATGCATTAAATAGATTTATAAAACTAAATGTTCTATCTTATTTAAATATACTAAAACTTCTTAAACTCCCTTACGGTCAGACATAAGAAGTTTTTTAACGTATATTTAAACGATACAACATAAGTTTTATTAAAATCTATTTAAAAGATTCCCTAACATTTAAATAACCATCTTTTTTAGTGTGTGGATATATGGATGAAAGTAATGAAAATGCAATTTAATAAAAAATAGTATTAAACGAATTAGCAAATATATTCGTGTTAAAAAATTTAACAACTTTATTTTTGCTATTACATTTAACAACTTTATTTTTGTTAAATATATTGACAAAAATAAAGTTGTTAAATGTAATTAGAATATAAAATACAATAATTAACACAAAACAGGAGGTTACTAATTTGGGATTAAATAATATCGTAGGACAAGTAGCAAGAGGAACAGATTTTTTTGACAGACCGATTATATCAGGAAATATATGGAGAAAAATAGAATGCGGAAGTAATATAATATTAGCAGCACCAAGAAGAGTTGGAAAGACTTCTATAATGAATAACATTAAGGATAATCCAAAAGAAGGATTTTATATGATTTATGTAATTACTGAATCAGCAAGAACAGAAAATGAATATTACAAAGCTATAGTAGAGTCTATTATGAATTGTAAGCATTTAAGATTAAAAGACAAAGCTAAATTGAAAACTAATAATTTTGTTAAAAAATCAATAAAAAGTATTGAAGAGATAGGGTTAAAACATATAAAGATGAAAAAATCAGAAGAAATTGATTATCATAAATACTTTGAAACAATAATTAAAACAATAAATCTTAAAGAAAAAAATGGTAATAATGATAGATGAGTATCCTCAAACAATATGTAATATTATTGAAGATCAATCAGAAGAATGTGCAAAACATTTACTTCAGACCAGTAGAGAACTGAGACAAAATTCCGAATTAAGTGGAAAAATACAGTTTATTTATACAGGCTCTATAAATTTGACCACTATAGCTAAAAATTTAGATGCTACAAAATTCATAAATGATTTAAATGAAGTGAAAGTTAGTGCATTAACTACAAAAGAAGCAGATAAATTTGTTGATGAATTATTAGAAAATATAGAGTTTGACATTAGTTCTGAAGTAAAAAAATATTTATTAAATAGAGTAGAGTGGTTAATACCATTTTATATACAAGTATTAATTTCAGAAATAAGAGAGATATACTATGAAGAAGAAATTGATAATGACCAAATAACAGATAAACATATTATAGATAAAGCATTTCTTAGAGCTATAGAAAAACAGCAATATTATAGTAGTTGGAGAGAAAGGTTAAATGTATATAGAGATAACGAATATAAATTTATTATGGAGGTGTTAAATTCAATATCAGTACAGAAAAAATTAGATTTTAGTGAAATATATAATATGAGTGTTAAACATGAGATTGAAGATAAATGCAAAGGAATTATACAAATTCTAAAACATGATGGATATATTCAAAATAATGAAGATGAAAATATATATATGTTTAATTCACCTATACTAAGAGAATGGTGGTGTAAATATAGTGAAAAGTAAGCCTGTACAGTATATTTATAATCCTGCTAATCAAACGGCAGATGAATTAATAAATAATTTTGTTATTAGAAAAAAAGAATTTAAGAGAATTTTTTCAGAAATAAAAAAATCGAGAATGGAAAATCCTGAGCAACATTACATAATACAAGGTCAAAGAGGATATGGAAAAACAACTTTATTAAACAGATTATATTTTGAAGTTGAAAAGTGTTATACTTTAAACGAATGGTTAATACCTATTATATTGCCTGAAGAACAATATAATGTTAGAAAGCTTTATAAATTATGGGAAACAATATGTGAATATCTTGAAAATAAAGCCTATGAGTTCATAGGAATATGTGATGAAATAGATAAATATATTGAAGATGAAGATTATGAAAAGCAATGTTTAAATATTTTAATTAGATATTTAGATGAAAACAATAAAAAAATAATAATATTTATAGATAATATTGGTGAAATGTTAAGTAAATTTAAAGATAAAGAACAACAAAGATTAAGAGAAGTATTAATGACTTGCTCATATATAAGAATAATTGGTGCATCTTCTGAATCTCTTGAGTATACATTTGATTATTCTAAGCCATTTTATGAATTTTTTAAGTTTATAGAATTGAAAGGACTTTCTTTAAAAGATACAAAAGAATTACTGGGGAATTTAGGTAGATATAGTGATGAAATTAATATATTAAAAATAATAGAAGAAAATGAAGCAAGAATAGAAGCACTCAGAAGATTAACTGGTGGTGTTCCAAGAACAATAGTTTTATTATTTGACATATTTATAGACAGTAATGGAGATTCTTTTAAAGATTTGGAAGTTATCTTAGATAGAGTTACTCCATTATATAAACATAGAATGGATAATTTGTCAGGTATACAACAAGAAATAATAGATGCTATTGCATTTAATTGGGATGCTATAAACACAAAAGAAATATCTAAAAAAATCAGAATGGAAAGTAAGAAAGTAGCTGCCCAGTTAAATAAATTAGAGAAAAATAGAATCATAATAAAAATTCCTGAAAATAAAAAAAATTATATGTATCAAATAAATGAACGCTTTTTTAATATATGGTATTTGATGAGATTTGGGGGTAGAAAAGATAAAAATAAAGTCAAATGGTTAGTTCATTTTCTTGAAAGTTGGTGTTCTAAAGAAGAATTAATAGATAGAGCTCGTAAACATATAAAATCATTAAAAGAAGGTAAGATTTACTCAAAATATGCTTTATACATGACAGAAGCGTTAGCTAGTACTAAAATAGATAATAATCTTCAACATGAGTTAATAAAAAATACACGTGGATTTTTAGAGAACAATAGTTTAGAATTACTAGAGGAATTATCAAATTCAGATATAGAACTTTATGAAGAATACATTAAATATAATAATAATAATAATTTCAAAGAATGTATTAAGATTATCTCTGAAATAAAAAATAAAAGTGAAAAAGAATATTATACTTTAGCAAAAATATATAATATTCATTTAAAAGACTATAAAAAAGCAGAAGAGTATTATCTGAAAGCATTAGATTCAGGCAATAGAAATGCTTTGAATAGCTTAGGAATTTTGTATATTAAAAAATTTAAAGATTATAAAAAAGGAGAAGAGTATTTATTAAGAGCAGTAGATTCTGGAAATATAGATGCTTTAAATAATCTAGGAATTTTTTATGATAAAATTTTAAGAAATTATAAAGAAGCAGAAAAATATTATTTAAAGGCATTAGATGCAGGTTATGAAGATGTTTTAAATAGTTTAGGAGTTTTGTATATTAAAAAATTGAAAAACTATAAAAAAGCAGAAGAGTATTTATTAAGAGCAGTAGATTCTGGGGATATAGGTGCTTTAAATAATTTAGGAGTTTTGTATGTTGAAAACTTAGAAGACTATAAAAAAGCAGAAGAATATTTCTTAAGAGCATTAGATAATGGTGATATAGAAATTCTAATGAATTTAGGTAAATTATATATTGAAAAGTTAAAAGACTATGAAAAGGCAGAAGAATACTATTTAAAGGCGGTGAATTTTGGGAATACACATGCTTTAAATAGTTTAGGGATTTTGTATAGTCATAATTTGAAAGATTACAAAAAAGCAGAAAAATATTATTTAAAGGCAATAGATGCAGGTAATATAGATGGTTTGAATAATTTGGGAGTTTTGTATAGTGAAAATTTAAAAGAGTATAAAAAAGCAGAAGAATATTATTTAAAGGCAGTAGATGCAGGTGATATAGATGCTTTAAATAATCTAGCGGTTTTATACAGTGAAGAGTTAAAAGAGTATAAAAAAGCAGAAGAATATTATTTAAAGGCAGTACATGCTGGTGATACAGAGGTTTTAAAAAACCTAGGAATTTTATATACTGAAAAGTTAAAAGAATACAAAAAAGCAGAAGAATATTATTTGAAGGCAGTAGATTTGGGCTATACAGACATTTTAAATAATCTAGGAATTTTGTATATTGAAAATTTAAAAGAATATAAAAAAGCAGAAGAGTATTTATTAAGAGCAGTAGATTTTGGTGATATAAACGCTTTAAATAATCTAGGAATCTTGTATAGTGATAATTTAAAAGAATATAAAAAAGCAGAAGAATATTTCTTAAAGGCAGTAGATGAGGGTTATACAGAGGCTTTAAATAGTCTAGGGATTTTGTATAGTGAAAATTTAAAAGAATATAAAAAAGGAGAAGAATATTTCTTAAAATCACTAGATAGTGGAAATATGAAAGCTTTAATGAATGTAGCTAAATTATATAGAGAAAATTTAAAAGAGTATAAAAAGGCAGAAGAATATTATTTAAAGGCAGTAGATGAAGGTTATACGGAGGTTTTAAATAGTTTAGGAGTTTTGTATAGTGAAAATTTAAAAGATTATGAAAAAGCAGAAAAATATTATTTAAAGGCAGTAAATGAGGGGGATGTAGATTCTTTAAATAATCTAGGGGTTCTATATAGTGAAAATTTAAGAGATTATGAAAAAGCAGAAAAATATTATTTAAAGGCAGTAGATGAGGGTTATATAGATGCTAGTATAAATTTAGCTTATCTTTATTTTAAAAATAACATGAAACCGAAGAAAAATATAGCATTAGAATTAGTTCAAAAGACGTTTGACAAAGATAATAATTTGGATGTATTACTTTGTTTAGCTATAATAAATCTGTGGAATAATAATATAAAAGAATCTTTAAATTTAATAGATTTACTTTTAAAAACAGAAAATGTATTTGAGGAATACAGTGATAAAATTAATAATTACTTTGTGTTTCTTATTGCAAAAAAGCAGTATCATTCACTGTTGAAAATTTTTGATACAGAAAAACTAAATTTAAAAAATAGATTTAAACCTACTTATTATGCGTTAATATCAAATATGCTTGATGAACATTCTTTAGAATATAAGAAAATGGGTAGTGAGTTAAAGGAAACAGTAGAAGAAATTATTTTAGAAATAGAGAAAGTGAGAAAACAGTATTTTGATTAGAATAATTAATATAGACTGGAGGCAGATTTATAGAGTGTATTTTTGAAAATAAAAATTTATTTGGAGAATACACTTATACAGTAAATAAAGAAGGATATGAAAATGCTAAAGGAGAAATAACAGTTGCAGATAAAGCAGTAGCAAAAGATGTGAAACTAATAAAAAAAGTAGTAAAATAGAATATTTATTCTATACAATAATTATAGCTATATATTGACCCTAAACCGACATCATGATAATATATAAAATATAAAAAAACTAAAGAAATCACATAACTGGCGGATTACGTAGAATTAACTATGAGGGAATGTGATTTTAGATTAAATAAGCCGACCGCCTGGGCAACTACTATGTCCAGGCGGTCTTTTTTGTATACCTCTGGACAAGTAACTAATGTCAAGGAGGTATTTTTATGTTAAGAGAAGAATGGAAAGGGTTTAATGAAGGGGTATGGGTTAAAAATATTAATGTAAGAGAGTTTATCCAAAAGAATTATAATCCTTATGATGGGGATGAAACATTTTTAGCTGAAGCTACAGAAAAAACTAAAAAATTATGGGACAAGGTTTCAGATTTAATTAAAGAAGAAGTTCAAAAAGGTGGAACTCTCGACGTTGATACCAAAACTGTCTCAACTATAAATTCTCATAAAGCAGGATATATAGATAAAGATTTAGAAGCAATCGTTGGACTTCAAACAGATTATCCTCTTAAAAGAGCTGTAATGCCTTTTGGTGGAATAAGAATGGTTGAAAATTCATGTGAGGCGTATGGATATGAGCTAGATCCTTCTATCAAAGAAGCTTTTACTAAATATAGAAAAACTCATAATGATGGAGTATTTGATGCTTATACTCCAGAAATGAGAACTGCTAGAAGTGCGGGAATAATAACTGGACTTCCTGATGCTTATGGTAGAGGCAGAATAATAGGAGACTACAGAAGGGTAGCTCTTTATGGTATAGATAGATTAATAGAAGATAAAGAAGCTCAAAAACAATCTTTAAATGTTATGTCAATAGATGAAGATATTATAAGATTAAGAGAAGAAATATCTGAGCAAATAAAGGCCTTGAAAGAAATGATCAAAATGGCTATGAAATATGGTTTTGATATAAGTATACCTGCTAGAAATGCTAAAGAAGCTACTCAATGGACATACTTTGCTTATCTTGCAGCGGTTAAAGATCAAAATGGTGCTGCAATGAGCTTAGGTAGAGTTTCAACTTTTTTAGATATTTACTTTGAAAGAGATATAAAAAATGGGGTTTTAACTGAAGAAGAAGCTCAAGAAATAATAGATCACTTTGTTATTAAGCTTAGAATGATTAGATTTTTAAGAACTCCTGAATATAATGAATTATTCTCTGGAGATCCAACCTGGGTAACGGAAGTAATTGGTGGTATGGGTGTTGATGGAAGAACACTCGTAACTAAAAATTCATTTAGAATATTAAATACATTATATACTTTAGGTTCTGCTCCAGAACCGAATTTGACTGTACTTTGGTCTAAGGATCTTCCAGAAAACTTCAAAAAATTCTGTGCTAAGGCTTCTATAGACACAAGCTCTATCCAATACGAAAATGATGATTTGATGAGAGCTTATTGGGGAGAAGATTATGGAATAGCTTGCTGTGTTTCTGCTATGAAAATAGGTGAGCAAATGCAGTTTTTTGGAGCTAGGTGCAACCTTGCTAAAGCTTTGTTATATGCTATAAATGGTGGTATAGATGAGAAAAAAAGAATTCAAGTTGCTCCTAAATTTGAACGCATTATTTCTGAGTATCTAGAGTTTGATGAGGTTATAGAAAAATTCGATATGGTATTAGATTGGCTTGCTAATTTATATGTAAATACATTAAATATAATTCACTATATGCATGATAAGTATTCATATGAGAAAGCCCAAATGGCGTTACACGATAGAGATGTATTTAGAACTATGGCTTGTGGTATAGCAGGACTTTCTGTATGTGCTGATTCTTTAGCAGCTATAAAGTATGCAAAAGTTAAAGCTATAAGAGATGAGAGTGGTTTGGCTTTTGATTTTGAAATTGAAGGAAATTTTCCTAAGTTTGGAAACAACGATGATACAGTTGACTTAATAGCTAATGATTTGGTAGAAAGATTCATAAATAAAATAAAAAAGAATAAAACCTATAGAAATTCTGTTCCTACTCAATCAATACTTACTATAACTTCAAATGTAGTATATGGCAAAAAAACGGGAAGTACTCCAGATGGAAGAAAAGGTGGGGAACCATTTGCACCAGGTGCAAATCCAATGCATTCAAGAGATACAAAAGGTTGTCTTGCATCTATATCTTCGGTTGCTAAACTTCCATATGATTATTCTCAAGATGGTATTTCTTATACATTCACTGTAGTTCCTAAGGCTATTGGTAGAACTTTTGAAGAAAGAATAAACAATTTAACATACTTGCTTGATGGGTATTTTATTCAATCAGGACACCATATAAATGTTAATGTATTTGACAAAGAAATGTTACTTGATGCTATGGATCATCCAGAGAATTATCCTCAACTTACAATTCGTGTATCTGGATATGCAGTTAACTTTATCAAATTAACAAGAGAACAACAACTAGATGTTATAAATAGGACCTTTCATGAAAAAATATAATTTAGATATAGCCGAGAGAATACTATTCTTTCGGCTATAAATTTATCCAAAGTAACTTTCAAATTGTTAGAAACTATACATTTTGTGGTATCATTAAAAAGTCTAGCATAATTTAACAAGAGGAGAGTATATATGATAGATTTAAGCAAACTATTAAGTAAAAAAGATATACAAAAAAACAGCATAAGATATTCAAAGGACTGCTCAAAGGCTAAATCTGGTGTTAGAAAAAATATGGGTCCTGTTGTAGTATGGAATATAACTAATGTATGTAATTTTAAATGTAAGCATTGCTATTCAAGTGCTACACCTACAAAAGATAAAGAAGAACTTACATTAGAAGAAATAAAGAAGGTAGTAGATGATTTAGCTACAATTAATGTTCCTGTAATCTTATTATCTGGTGGAGAGCCTTTGATGAGAGATAATATATTTGAAATAATAGAGTATATAAAATCTAAGGGTATAAATGTGAGTCTTTCTACTAATGGAAGTTTAATAACAAAGGATGTAGCTAGAAGATTAAAGAATCTAGGTATAGGCTACGTTGGTATTAGCCTTGATGGTACTTCAAAAACTAATGATGTATTCAGAGGTGTAAATGGAGCGTATGATTCTATAATAAAGGCTATAAATAACTGTAAAGAAGTAGGTCAAAAGGTAGGTCTTAGATTTACAATACAAAAGAAAAATTATAAAGAAGTAAAAGATATACTCAAATTAGTAGATGATATAGATATACCTAGAATATGCTTTTATCATTTAGTTCCAAGTGGGAGGGGACAAGATATAATAAATGATATGCTAACACATGAGCAGACTAGGGAAGTATTGGATAATCTATATACTTATGTTAAGAAAAATATAGAAAAGGGTATAGATAAAGAAATACTTACGGTTGCCAACTTTGCAGACGGGATATACCTTTATTTAAAGGAAAATGACGAATATCAAAAGAGTAGGATACTTGATCTATTAAGTAGAAATGGAGGGAATAGATCGGGAATTGCTATATCTAATATAGATTATAAAGGGAATGTATATATGGACCAATTCTCTAAAAATCACTTACTTGGAAATATAAAGAAAGATTCATTCTCAAATATATGGAATGAAAATAAAGAAGGATTGTTAAGCGAAATAAGAAATAAAAAAGATAAGGTAAAGGGAAGATGTAGAACATGTAAATGGCTAGATATATGCAAAGGAAATCTAAGGGCTAGAGCATATGGATACTATAATGATATATGGGCAGAGGACCCTAGTTGTTATCTTACAGATGATGAGATTAGGAGGGATTAAATGATTATATCGTGGAATATGACTAAAGATTGTAATTTATATTGTAAGCATTGCTATAGAGATGCAGGTCCTAATCTTGCTTCAAGTAATGAGTTATCAACAGAGGAAGGTAACGAAACAGCTTGTAAAAACTTATAAAAAGATAATGTAACTTATAAAATTTTATAAGAAAAGCTGTAGCCTCGTATGTAGAGAAATCTGCATAGGACACAACTTTAAAACCAGTAATCCCTAAAGCCTTTACACTACAATAGAATATGAAATATGGTTCTATGAATGTGAGAAATCAGTAACAACGTAAAGGATGGCATAAGGTTAAATCCTAAGTGCTTGTGCAATGGGTCTTTGGTCGCCAAGTTCCGAACAGGAGAAGGTCAAACGACTATCCCGCAAGGGAGTACACATCAAGCTATTGGGTGTGGAAATGGGTTGCTCTTAACAGGTAATGCTGAAGGTGAAGAAATAGTCTTCGCACGTTCCGAAAGGAAGTGACTATTAGCGTGAGCGAAATAGTATCTATGAAGTAGCGTTCATAGATAAAAGTGTAAAACTTATAATTTAATAAAAGCTTATAAAAACTTATCGGATATCTTGATATTACTTGTTATAATCTTATTAAGAGGTGATGGCATGAAATATTATTCAATAGGTGAATTTGCTAAAATAATAAAAGTTAGCGAACAGACTTTGCGTAATTGGGACAAGAAAGGCACTTTAAAACCACATCATACTACTGAGTATGGTAAAAGATTTTATTCTCAAGAACAACTTAATAATTATATAGGCATTAAAACTCATATAAAGCAACCAAAAAAAATAATCGGATATTGCAGAGTTTCAAGCAATAAGCAAAAAGACGACCTTGAAAGACAGATTGAAAATGTTAAAACTTATATGTATGCTAAAGGTTATCAGTTTGAAATAATATCAGATATTGGAAGTGGAATAAATTATAATAAGAAAGGGTTGTTGGAACTATTAGACTTGATACAATCAAACCAAGTTGAAAAGATTATAGTTCTATACAAGGATAGACTTCTAAGGTTTGGATATGAGTTATTCGAGAACACTTGTAAATATTACAACACTCAAATAGAAATCATAGATAATACTGAAAAGACAGATGAGCAGGAACTTGTTGAAGATTTGATTCAAATTGTAACAGTATGCAGTTGTAGATTACAAGGAAAAAGAGCCAGAAAAACTAAGAAGATTATTAAGGAGTTATTGGAAGATGATAAGAGCAGTTAAAGTAAGATTATTACCAACTGAGGAACAAGAAAAACAGATGTGGAAAAGTGCTGGTACTAAACGGTTTATTTATAATTGGACACTTGCAAAACAAGAAGAAAATTATAAAAATGGTGGCAAGTTTATTAAAGATGGTGTTTTAAGAAAAGAAATTACTAAGCTTAAAAAAGGTGAATTAAGTTGGCTTTATGAAGTATCCAATAATGTAGCAAAACAAGCTGTAAAAGATGCGTGTATTGCTTACAAAGCATTCTTCAAAGGTTTAGCTGAAAAACCTAAATTTAAAAGCAGAAAAAACTCAAGAATATCTTTCTATAACGATAATGTAGCCCTTGAAGTAAAAGAAGATAAAGTATTAATTGAAAAAGTAGGATGGGTTAAGTTATCAGAAGTTAATTCAATACCGATAGGAGTTAAATACACAAGACCTACAGTGAGTTATGATAATAAGTATTGGTTTATATCTGTGGGAATAGAACAGGAAGGAAATACTTTAGAATTAACTGGTGAAAGTATAGGTATTGATATTGGAATCAAAGAATTAGCAGTAGTTTCAAGTATTGAAAAACCATTTAAAAATATTAACAAAACTAAAACCGTTAAAAAACTTGAAAAGAAAAAGAAACGATTACAGCGTAAATTATCAAGAAAATATGATAGGTTGAAATCAGAAAAAACCTTCAAAAAAGGTGAAAGATTAAAGAAAACCAATAATATCATAAAACTTGAAAAGCAAAGTAAGTTAGTTGATAGAAGATTATCAAATATAAGGAATAATCACATTCATCAAGCAACTAATGCTATAGTGAAAACCAAACCAAGCAGAGTTGTTATGGAAACTTTAAATATAAAAGGTATAATGAAGAATAAACATCTATCAAAAGCTATGCAAAACCAATGCTTGTATGAATTCAAAAGACAGATGAAGTATAAATGTGAGTTTAATGGTATTGAATTTGTTGAGGCTGATAGATTTTATCCATCAAGTAAAATGTGTTCCTGTTGTGGAGCGATAAAAAAAGATTTAAAGTTATCGGATAGAGTTTATAAATGTGAATGTGGGCTTGTAATTGATAGAGATAAAAATGCAAGTATTAATTTAGCGAATTATAAATTAGTAGTTTAAATCACTTAAAAGATACTACTAATATGTACCATGCGTTGTATGGGAATTTAAGCCTTTGGACTATCATATCAAACCAAAGTAGCTTCGGCAAAATGGGATAGGATGAATAAGGAAGAATTGTTGGCGACAACATTGTAAAGCTATAAATTTTTATAAGTTTTTATAATAAAATATAAGTTTTACGCAACGGAAAAGAACTTATAAGGGGAATACACAAAGCTGGATTTAAGATATTGATATTTAGTGGAGGAGAACCTCTTTTAAGAGATGATTTATATGAACTTACTGAATATGCAAGTTCTCTTGGACTTATAAGTGGTCTAGGTACTAATGGAACTTTAATAGATGATGAAGTTGCTAGAAGATTAAAAGAATCTAAGGTTAGAGCTGTAGCTATAAGTCTTGATAGTTTAGACGAAGAAAAGCATGATGAGTTTAGACAAGTTAAAGGAAGCTTTAAAAAAACTATAGATGGAATTAAAGCATGCATAAAAGCTGGACTTAAGGTTCAAATAAATACTACTGTAACAAAATCCAATTATGAAGAGATAACTAAAATTACAGACTATATATCTTCTCTTGGTGGACATTCTCATCATCCATTTTTTCTTGTAGAAGTTGGTAGAGGTAAAGAGATAGGCAGTTATGGTCTTAATAAAAAGGAGTATAAGGATATTATAAATAAAATATTAGACAAACAAAAAGATACTCATATAGAGCTTAAGCCAACCTGTGCACCTCAATTTATGGTAGAGGCAAAGAATAAAGGTATGAATATGAGATTTTCTAGAGGGTGTATAGCGGGGATTAAGTACTGCTGTATACTTCCTAATGGAGATGTTCATATATGTCCATATCTACCTATTAAGGTTGGAAGTGTTAGAGAAAACTCTTTTGATTATATATGGGAAAATGCAGAGATATTTAATAAACTTAGAAATTATAAAGAGTATAATGGAAACTGTGGAAAGTGTGAGAATATAAATATATGCGGTGGATGTAGGGCCAGAGCATTTAGTTCAAGTGGAAACTATATGAATGAGGATGTATTCTGTTTAAAGGAGAAAATATATGGATAGTATAGATAAGCTAATATTAAACGAAGTACAAGATGGAATACCTCTTGAAAAGAATCCTTTTAAAAATATAGCTATTAAGCTAAATATAACAGAAGATGAAATCATTAGAAGAATAAATAAATTAAAGCAAAAGGGTTATATAAGAAGATTTGGAGGTATATTTGATAGCCAAAATTTAGGGATAAAAAGTACACTCGTAGCTGTTAAGACAAAAGATATAGAAAATACGTCAAAGATTATAAATGAATACAGCGGAGTAACTCATAATTATCAAAGAGATGATGAATATAATATATGGTTTACTTTAATGGCTTCATCAAAAGAGGAACTTGAAAATATATTTGATGAAATAAAAAAAAGAATAAAATGTGAAGATTTTATAAAAGTTAGTTGTATAAATAAGCATAAGGTAAAGGTATATCTTGATTTTGATAGTAAAGGGTGATTTAACTTGATAGATAAAATAGACAAAGATATAATAATTTATTTATCCAAAGATATAGAACTAAGCAAGAATTTATATAAGGATATGGCAAAAATATTTGATATATCTGAGGATGAACTTATAAATAGATTGAAAAAACTAAATGAAAGAGGATACTTAAAACGAATATCACCTATAATGGTACATCAAAAAAGCGGCTATGATAGTAATGCTATGGTTGTTTGGAAGGTAGAAAAGGATAAAATAGAATATTTTATAGATATTATTAAGACTATAAATAGTATAAGTCATGTATACGAGAGAGAATTATATCCGAATTGGGATTACAATTTATATACAATGATTCATGGAAAAACCAAGAATGAAGTAGACAATATAATAAATTATTTATCAAAAAGTATAAATAATAATTCATTTAAAGTATTATACACACTAAAAGAATTAAAAAAAATCAGTCCAAATCTGGAAGAATTAATTAAATAGATATAAAAATAATTTTCGTTATAAGTTTCAAAAAAGTCTACATCTAGAAATTTTTAAAAGGAAGATTTTTTTATAAGTATAATTTTAATTTATCATAAAAATTTAAAAATAAGAAATAGTATAAAATGAGATTAATATGTCGTTAATTAATAGAAAATGTATAAAAAAAAGACTTTATTTTTAATATATATTAATATACAATATGAGTGTAAGCATTCAAAAACTTAATATTAAAAGTTATAGGTTTTATTAAAAATTAAAAGGGAAGACCAGTGAAAAGCTGGCACAGCCCCCGCTACTGTAAGCAGTAACGAAACCTCTATAGCCACTGGTGATAACTGGGAAGGCGAGGAAGTAGGATGACTGTGAGTCAGGATACCTGCCTATAATTTAAAGAGCTATTTCGGAGGGAGATAAGCATTATAATAACAGGTGAATTATATCCTGTAATTGTGCATATCAAAAAACTCCTATAGGAGTTTTTTTTGGAAGAAGAGGTACTTAATGATAAAAGAAAACAACATAATCGACGACTTAGAATTAAAAAAAAGAAAAGCACTTTTGATAGGTATAGTATTATTATTTATATCTTTACTACTGCTTATAATGTCTGTAAATATAGGACGAGCAGATATTAAGATGATTGAGGTTATTAAAATTATTGTAGCAAAGATAACCTCGTGTACTGGTATATTAGAAGGTATAAGTAAGTCTAAGATTGCTATTGTATGGGATATAAGGCTGCCTAGAATTTTAGTAGCGCTGTTGGTAGGTGGGGGACTTGCTGTTTCAGGAACAATATTTCAATCTCTTCTTATGAATCCTCTTGCAGACCCATATACTATAGGTGTTTCAACGGGTGCAGCTTTTGGAGCGGTACTTTGCATATATATGAATATATTTATATTACAAACGCCTATGCCTATAACATCATTTGCATTTTTAGGAGCAATATGTACCTTATTAGTAGTTATGAAAATAGCAAAAATAGATGGATATATGAGTTCATCTAATCTAGTTATAGCTGGAATAATAGTAAGTTCTATATTATCAGCTGGAATAAGCTTTTTAAAAAGTACATCAGGAGAACAGGTTTTTGCCATTATATATTGGCTTATGGGAAGCCTTAATTCAAGAACATGGCCTCAAGTTATTGTGAGTTTTCCTATTATTCTCATATGTACATTCATATGTATATACTTTGCTGATGATTTGAATATACTAGCCTTTGGAGAAAAAGAAGCAAGAGCTTTGGGAGTTAATACGAAAAGAACAAGAAATATATTTTTAATAGGTGCATCACTCATAACGGCTGTTTGCGTATCTGTTAGTGGAATTATAGGATTTATAGGTCTTGTAGTTCCTCATATAGTTAGGTTTTCCTTAACATCTGATAATAGATATCTTATACCAATATCGTCTTTATTAGGGTCTATACTACTTTTAATGGCGGATAATATATCAAGATCATTATTTAATATAGATATTCCTGTAGGAGTTATAACAACTTTATTTGGAGGTCCATTCTTTATATACATATTTATAAATAAAAACAAGAGCATACAATAAATTCAGAGGTGGTTAAATGATTAAAGTTGAAGATGTTAGCTTTAAATACAATGAAAAGATGATATTAGATAAGATAAGTCTAGATATAAATAAAGGTAAATTTCTATCTATAATAGGTCCAAATGGGTCTGGCAAAACTACACTACTCAATTTATTGACTGGATATTTAACTGCTCATAAAGGAAGTATTGAATATAGGGGTAAGGATATTTCGGATTATAGTGTAGAGGAGTTATCACAAAACTTTGCAATCATTAATCAAAAGGGTGATATAAAATTTCCGTTCACATGTCTTGAAATAGTTATGATGGGAAGAAAGCCATTTTTGAAAAGAATTAATAAGCTTAGTCAAATAGATAAAAAAATAGTCTACAAGGCAATGGAAACTACAGATACTTTGAAATTTGCAAATTCTATTATAACTAGGATTAGTGGAGGAGAATTTCAAAGAGTCATGATAGCTAAAGCATTGACTCAAGAACCTAAGGTATTGTTTTTGGATGAGGCATTTTCTGCTATGGATATATCTCAAAAAATTAAATGCTTAAAGCTAATCAAAAGATTAGTAGATACAAAGAATTTAACAGTTATATCTGTTATACATGATCTTAATCTAGCTTATATGTTTAGTGATGAAGTCTGTGTTCTTAAGGATGGAAAACTTGTATTAAATGGACCAACTAATGATGTGATGACGACTGAGTTTATAGGTAAAGTATTTGATATACAAGTAGACCAAATAGAGGACAAGGGATTTTTAATAAGAGCTTAAAATTATAATAATATATTTAAGGAGGAGATTTAAATGAAAATTAAAAAGTATTTAGCATTATTAGTAAGCGTAATGCTTCTAGGAGGAGTTTTAGCAGGATGCTCAAGTGCTGCTGAAACAGAAGAAAAAAAAGTAGAGAAAGATCCAAGCAAAAAGGCAGTTTTAGTGGTTAGTTTTGGGACTAGCTATGCTGATACTCGTAAGGTTACTATAGAAGCTTGTGAAGAAAAGATAGACAAGGTGTTTACTGATTATGAAATCAGAAGAGCCTTTACATCAAATATAATTATCAAAAAGCTTAAAGAAAGAGATGGCATAGAAGTAGATGATCCAACTCAAGCTTTAGAAAAATTAAAAAAAGAAGGATTTAGCGAAGTTATAGTTCAATCACTTCATGTTATGAATGGAGCTGAATATGATGACTTAGCTTCAGTTGTAGATGGGTACAAAGATGATTTTGATAAAATAAAAATGGGTTCACCTTTACTTACTAGTGTACAAGATTATAAAGATTTAGTAGAAGCTTTAAAAGTTCAAATAGGAGAATTAGAAGATAAAGAAGCTGTAGTATTTATGGGGCATGGAACTCATCATTATGCTAATTCTACTTATGCATGCCTAGATTATATGTTAGAAGATATGGGTGTTAATGCATACGTTGGAACAGTAGAAGGATATCCAGAACTTGATAATGTAATAAATAAATTAAAGAAAAACAATATAGAAAAAGTTACATTGATGCCATTAATGGTTGTTGCAGGAGACCATGCTAGTAATGATATGGCAGGAGATGAGGAAGATTCTTGGAAGCGTATTTTAAAGAAAGAAGGATTTGTAGTTGAAACTTATTTACATGGCTTAGGAGAAAATGAAAAAATACAAGATATGTATATAAATCATGCAAAAGAAGCTATGAAGGAAGAAACAACAGAAGAAGAATAAATAATAAAAATCATCAGTATTTACTGATGATTTTTATGCTTGGGGGAGAATTATGTTAAAATATAACAATAAGATTTTTTTATTACTGAGTTGTTTAATAGGAATATTAATATTCACTGGATGTTCAGATACAACTAGGGAAAATTCATCAGATAACAAAGAATATAAAATAAGCTTTGTAGATGATAACAACAAACAAATAAATATGAATGAACCAGCTAAAAAGATAATATCTCTTTATTCAGCACATACAGAAAATTTATATAAGTTAGGGCTTGATGAAGAAATAATAGGTGTTGGAAACAGTGATATATATCCAACTAAGGTTCTTGAAAAAAAGAAATTTGACTATAGAAATATAGATCCCGAAAAGATAATTCTTGAAGAGCCTGATTTGGTTTTAATAAGACCTTTTATAAATAGATCTTGCCCAGACTTTGTACAGTCATTAGAGAAAGCTGGAATTAATGTTGTATCTTTATATCCTGAATCTTTTAATGAATTTGATGATTACATAAAAAAACTATCTTTTTTAACTGGAACTGAGGATAAAGCTAATGATTTATTAAAGGTTTTTTATACTCAAATAGATAATATAAAAGAAAAAACTAAAAATATAGAAGATAAGGTAAATGTATATTTTGAATCATCAGAGAAAGATTATAAAACTGTAACTGTTGATTCAATGCCTGGTATGGCTATTGATATAGCTGGAGGAATTAATATAGCAAGTGACGCAAAGCCTATAAAACAAGGTAGTTCGATAGCTGCATATGGAACAGAAAGAATACTTGAAAAAGCTGATGATATAGATGTGTTTGTATCTCAAAATGGAGTTATGAATGCTGGTGGAAATAAGCACTCTATAACTATACGTCCTGGATTTGATACAATAAAAGCTATAAAAAATGATAGGGTATACGTTATAAATCAAAAAATAATATCAAGTCCTACATTTAGATACTTAGATGGCATAAATGAAATGTGTAGAATGTTTTATCCAGAGATATTTGATGATTACTCTGAATATAATATAGATAAAGAAATAACAAGAGAGGAACTTGCTGAAATAATAGTTAAGTTCAAGCATGAACCTGTATTTGTTCCTACATCTAAATATTATAGAAAAGAGCATAAAGGTCATACATACGGTATGTTTGAAGATGTAGATATAAATGATGAAAAGATCAACTTTATAGAAGCAGCAGTTACATCTGGATATATAGATGGATTCAAAGAAAATGATAAAGAGTTCTTTTATCCAGAGGATAATATTACAAGAGAAGAATTTGCAAAAGTTCTATACATGATAGATGATATAAAGCCAATGGATACTAAAATTAATATTTCCGATATATCAGAGGTTGAAAATAAAAGAATAATACAAATAATCGTTGATAATAAGCTTATGGAACTTAAGAATAATAAATTTAATCCTAAGAGTTATATTACAGGAAAAGAAATAGTAAAATATTTAGATTTATTAAGCTCTATTAATTAATAAGGTGATGTTAAGTATGGATGAAATTATAAAAATTGAAGATGTTACAAAAAGATATGGTGAATTTTGCGCTGTTGATAATTTGGATTTAAAAATAAAAACAGGAAGCTTTTTTGGACTGTTAGGTCCTAATGGAGCTGGAAAAACCACTCTTATAAATATGCTTATAGGGTTGTTAAAACCTGTAAGTGGACAAATATATATAATGAATCAGAAAATGGATAGAAATAATGTATTCTTAAAAAGACAAATAGGGATAGTTCCTCAACATATGAACTTAGACAAAGATTTGACTGTAAAGGAAAATCTTATATTATCAGCTAAATTATTTAATATTAAAGGAAAAAAAAGAGAAGAGCAAATAGAAAGTTTGCTCTCTCATATGGATCTTAAAAAGGTTGAAGATAGAATGTCAAGAAAACTATCTGGAGGAATGCAAAGAAAGCTTATGATAGCAAAGTCTTTAATACACGATCCAAAGATACTTTTTTTAGATGAACCAACTGTAGGAGTAGATTTAAATTCTAGAAGAAAGATATGGGATATATTAAAGCTTATGAAGGATATGGGAAAGACTATAATACTTACAACTCACTATATAGAAGAAGCTGAAAGTCTTTGTGATGAAATAGCTCTTATGGATAAGGGAAAAATATTCTATAAAGATACTAGTGACAACCTTAAAAATAGCCTTGGAAAATATACAATAGAATATTTTGATGAAAATAAGGTTACTAAATACAAATATTTTTATAATATAGAAGATGCCAATAAATTCTCAAATGATATTAAAGGACGATTTATACTTAGAGATTTGAGTCTTGAAGATGTTTTCTATAATTTTACAAACAGGAAGGTAATTTAAATGGAAGTTGCAACTATTTTATGGAGAGAATTTATATTCTTTAAAAGAAAAGCATTTAAGATAACAGCAGGAGCTATTATGAGTCCTCTTCTTTATTTGATAGCCTTTGGATGGGGGCTTGGAGATGGAGTTATAGTAGAGGGTCACACTTATATATATTTTATAATACCTGGTATAATAGCTTTATCTACTATGAATACAAGTTTTAATGCTGTAGCTATAAGAATTACAGTTGCAAAATTGCATGAGAGAAGTTTTGAATATTATATGACAGCCCCTGTTAGGATGTATCTTTTGACACTTGGCTATATAATAGCGGGAGCTCTTAGAGGTTTATATGCCGGATTTATAATACTTTTAGTTTCTTATGTATTTGGTGTTTATATAAATGTAAATTTTATGTTTTTATTAGTATGTATTCTAAATAGTATGCTATTTTCAGCATTTGGATATGTAGCGGCTATGGTAATAGATAATCATTATGACATGAATAGATTTACAACCTTTGTTATAACACCTATGTCATTTTTATGTGGAACATTTTTTTCATTAGATAAAATGCCATCAGCAGTTGAAAAATTTATAATGATACTGCCATTAACTCATGTAACTAAGAGTCTAAGGGTTATTGCATTAACAGATAAGATTAATTACTTGTCTGTATTAATCTTATTTGTATATTTTATAGTATTTTTCTTAATGGGAATTCATGTAAGTTATAAAGAAATCAAGTAAAGGGAGGAATAGAAAATGAGTAAATTCTATGGAATAGGTACAGGACCAGGAGATAGTTCCTTACTTACAATTAAAGCTGTAAATACTTTAACGGAGTTAGATATATTATATACTCCAGAGCCTAAAAAGGAAGGAAAGAGTCTAGCTTTATCTATAGTTAGAGAGTATTTAAAGGAAGATCTTGAAATAAAGCAAAGACATTTTCCTATGAATTTTGATAACTTAGAAAAAACTAAAGCATGGGATGAAATAGCTATTGAGATAGAAAATGATGTTAAATATGGTAAAAATGTAGGATTTGTAACTCTTGGAGATCCTATGATATATAGTACATATGTATACTTATTAGAAAGAGTAAGAGGTAAGGTTGAGGTTGAGACTATACCTGGAATTTCATCTTTTTCAAATATAGCATCAAATCAAAATTTCCCTCTTGTTATGGATAGAGAACCTTTAATAGTGGTTCCTTGTACTACAGATGAAGAAAAAATCGATTATGCACTTAAAAATTATAGTTCTATAGTTCTTATGAAGGTTTACAAGAATTTTAAGAGTATAATACAAAAGATTAAAGATAACGATTTATTAAATCATTCAATATTAGTTAGTAATTCATCTTTAAATGAAGAAAAAGTTTATACTAATTTAGAGGAGTTAGATCAAGATAAAATATCTTATTTTTCTACTATATTGATAAATAAAGAAGAGAAGAGAGTAGGATAGTTAATAAGAAAGCAAAATAAAGGACATTAAAATACAGCTAATAAGGTATTTTGATGTCCTTTATTTTACTATATATGAAATTATAATTTACTATATATTCAAAAAATGTTACAAAATAAAAAAAATAGTATATAATTATGATGTACAAATATTCTCATTAAGTATTCTAATTACCTTATATGACTACCCCTAGGGAAAACGCAACTAAAAATTTAGCTGGAATAAAAACCCCATCTAAATTAAGTTTCACTTTATGTAAAAGGAGATGGAATAATGAAAATTAAAAACCAAAAAAAATCAATTAAGGCTGTTTTATTTCCAATAATAATTGCAGCTATATTAATACCTTTGATAGCTTTGTCTATTTTATCTTATAGTAAAGCAAATAAGGTTGTTAAAGAAAGATTGATAAAAAGCTCTAATGAAATTACACGAGAAATAGATGGAAGTTTAGATGAATTTTTTATAGGTATTGAAAATAATCTTGGTATTATATTAAATAATCAAAATTTTATGGACTTGGTAAAGGTAGAAGAGGGTATTATAGACGGAAACTTAAATAGTAAAGAAGATATAGAATATGTAACAAAAGAAATTTTAGATGATATTACTAATAGCAATGATAACTTTTTATCTACATATATAGGAACTAAGAATAAAAGAATGTTTGCTGATTCAGGAAATGGTATGTCTGATAATCCATCGTATGACCCAACTTCAAGAGGTTGGTATAAAGAAGCTGTTGAAAATAGTGATCAAATAATATATACAGACCCTTACGTAGATGCAAACACTAATAAACTTAATTTTACAATGTGTAAGGCTTTAAAAGATTCAAATGGACAAATAATGGGAGTTGTAGGTATAGATGTAGATTTGGAAGGTTTTGCGAAGAAATATGGAAATACTAAATTAGGTAAAACAGGATATATATTTATTGTAAGTAACGATGAAAAATTTGTAGTAAACAATGATGAAAAAACAATAGGTAAGAATTTAACTGATGAGGATAAAAGCTTACTACTTTCAAAAATAGGGAGTGTATTGACTAAAGATAATTTCATTCATTCTATGAAAAATGAAAGAACTGGATGGATAATAGGTATTAACTTTTTTAAAGACGAGATAAAAGAAGAGATTAATACTATAAAGAATACATCTATAGTACTATTTATAATCTCTATTATAGTAGCTTTAATTTTAGCTAATATAATAAGCAATATGATAACAAAGCCTCTAAGAAAATTAGAAGATGCAATTACAAGAGCTAGCTCGGGTGATTTTAGCCAAGAGATAAGTATTAATGCTAATAATGAATTTGGTCATATAGGAACATGCTTTAACGATATGCTTATTAATTTAAAACAGCTTTTGAATGAAATAAAAATTTCCTCTGAAATGGTATATAAAACATCTAATAATATAGCTGAGATGTCTTCTATAACTGAGAATAGTACAAATCAAATAGCTTGTGCTATAGAAGAAATAGCAAATAACACTAATCAACAGGCAAAAGATAGGCAACAAGGAAAGCAAAAGATAGATAATTTATCAAATAGCATAATGTCAATATCAAATGAAATAATTAATATAAACCAAAACTTTGAACAAACAGTAGATTTAAATGAATCAGGTATAGAAATAGTAAGAGATCTTACAGATAAAACTAGACAGACTATTGATAATAGTAAGGAATTAGATTTAGCTGTAAAAGATATGGAGGAGAGCTCAAAAGAAATAAGTAATATAATAGAGGTTATAAATACAATTGCCAGTCAAACAAATTTATTAGCACTTAATGCTTCTATTGAAGCTGCAAGAGCTGGTGAAGCTGGGAAAGGGTTTGCAGTAGTTGCAGATGAAATACGAAAGCTATCAGAGGAAACAACTGGGGCTTCTTATAAAATAGGAGAATTAATAGAAAAAATACAAGAAAAATCTAATATATCTGTTAAAAGTATAGAGAATGTATCAGATACGTTAGAAACTCAACGAAAATCTGTAACAGAAACTAGAGATATATTCGACAAAATATCAAGTGCTGTATTAAATATATCAAATGATATAACTAATGTTAAACATTTAAATGATGATATGTTAGTAAATAAAGAAGAGATAGTTGAATCTATGAATAATATATCTGAACTAGCACAAGAGACGTGTGCTTCAACGGAAGAAGTTTCAGCTAGTACACAACAAACACTAGCTATTGTAGAAACTATGACTAAAAGTTATGAAGAACTTAAAGTATTATCTGATAAATTAAAGGATGAAGTTGGTAAATTTAAAACTGAATAAAAGTATTTAAACCTCAGGTTATAAATAATCTGAGGTTTTTTGTTGCAAAAAACTTCCTTAGGGCATATAATGAATACATAAACACATGAACAAACATTCATATATAAAAAGGAGGGTATCATGAATAAAGAAATACAAAAATGTACTTGTAATATTATACATGAAGATATTATTGAAAATGCTAGAAAGAATATGCCTGAGGAAGAAACACTATATGATGTAGCTGAGCTTTTTAAGGTGTTTGGTGATACAACTAGAATAAAGATAATATACGCATTATTTATGTCAGAAATGTGTGTGTGTGATATAGCTACTCTTTTAGAAATGACTCAATCAGCCATATCTCATCAGTTAAGGGTTTTAAAAAATGCAAGGCTTGTAAAGTTTAGAAAAGAAGGTAAGGTAGCTTACTATTCTCTTGATGATGATCACGTTAAGCAGATATTTGATACTGGTCTTGCACATATAAATCATAGATAATTTGATCCGAAAGCTAAGAGTTCTAGACTCCATCCTCTTCAGGTTGGAGATGAGAACTCTACAGCTTCTGGATAAGTTCAACTAACCTTCAGATGGAGTTACAAACTCCACCTGAAGATAAGTTTCACTTGATAGAGAAGAGGGGAGATTACATTGAAAAAAGAAGTTATATTAGAAGGTCTTGATTGTGCTCACTGTGCAACTAAGATAGAAGAAGAGGTTAATAAATTATCTTATATAAATTCTGCTGTTTTAAATTTTATTACTAAGACTCTTTCCATAGAACTTGGAGATTCTAATAGAGCAGATGAAGCTATAAATGCTACAAGGAGTATTGTTAAAAAGCTTGAACCCCATGTTAAGGTAAAAGAAAAGAATAATTACTATAAAAAAGTACTTATTCTAAAAAACCTAGATTGTGCTCATTGTGCAGGTGAGATAGAAAAAGAGGTATCTAATTTAGATAAAGTAAAAGATGCTAATTTAGATTTTGTATCAACTAGATTAACAGTCTTAGTTGAAAATAAATTTGACTTAGAAAAAGTTTCTAAAGAAATTGAAAAGATAGTAGTTAAGAAAGAACCTCATGTAAAGGTTATAAGTGAAGGGGAAGATAATTCACATGATCACGATCATGAGGATTTTGACAAAAAAGAGTTAATCAAGATGGGAATAGGTGCACTATTCTTTGGAATAGGGATTATCGGTAAATTTTCAAACAATTTAGAGTTTACTATATTCTTCATAGCATATATATTAATAGGCGGAGACGTCTTATTAAAGGCATTTAAAAATATATTAAGAGGACAAATATTTGATGAAAACTTTTTAATGTGCATAGCGACTATTGGTGCATTTATGATTAAGGAGTTCCCAGAGGCTGCAGGGGTTATGCTGTTTTATCAAGTAGGGGAGTTTTTTCAATCAAAAGCAGTTAATAATTCTAGAAAGTCAATAAAAGAGCTACTTAAGATTCAGCCTGAGTTTGCAAATATAAAAGAAGATGGTGAACTTAAGAAGGTTTCACCTGAAATAGTAAAGGTTGATGATATTATCGTGGTAAAACCTGGAGAAAAAGTACCTCTAGATGGAATAATAGTAAAGGGAAAATCTGCTATAGATACTTCTAACTTGACAGGTGAGTCACTTCCAAGAGATGTAGGAGCAGGAGATAGTGTACTTTCAGGATTTATAAATAAAAATGGTGTTCTTGAAGTGAGAGTAACTAAGTTGTTCTCTGAATCAACTGTATCTAAAATACTTGATTTAGTTCAAAATGCAAGCAGTAAGAAGGCAAAGACTGAAAACTTTATAACTAAGTTTGCCAAATATTATACGCCTGGGGTCGTATTCTTATCAGTATTTATAGCAACTGTACCTCCACTTGTTATACAAGGAGCTGTATTTTCTGATTGGTTCTATAGAGCATTGATATTTTTAGTAATTTCATGCCCGTGTGCACTTGTTATATCTATACCACTTAGCTTCTTTGGGGGAATAGGTGGTGCTTCTAAAAATGGAATACTGATAAAGGGAAGTAACTATTTAGAAGCATTAAATGATGTAGATACTGTTGTGTTTGATAAAACAGGAACACTTAGCAAGGGAATATTTAAGGTTACACATATAAAAGGGTCAAATATTTCAAATGAAGAATTACTAAAATATGCAGCTTATGCAGAGTCTTATTCTAATCATCCTATAGCTGTATCTATAGTAAATGCTTATAATAATAAAATAGATGAAAGTATTATAAGTGATTATGAAGAAGTATTTGGTTATGGAATAAAGGTGAATATAGAAGGAAAAAGTCTATTAGTAGGTAACTACAAACTTATTAATAAGGAAAATATAGAGTGTGCTGAGGTAAATGAAGTAGGAACAATAATATATGTAGCTATAGATGGAAAGTTTAGTGGATACATACTTATATCTGATGAGATAAAGAGTGATTCAAAGCAAAGTATAAAAGATCTTAAAAATATGGGTATTAATAAGACTATAATGCTTACGGGAGATAATGCTTTGGTTGCTAATAAAGTTAAGGATGAATTAGGAATAGATGAAGTTCATTCACAACTTCTTCCTCATCAAAAGGTAGAAAAGCTTGAAATGATAAAAAAAAGAATGAAGTCTAGCTCAAAGGTTGTATTTGTTGGAGATGGAATAAATGATGCTCCGGTTCTGGCTATGGCTGATATAGGAGTTGCTATGGGAGGACTTGGATCAGATGCTGCTATAGAAGCTGCTGATATTGTATTAATGACAGATGAACCATCAAAATTAGTAAGAAGTATTCAAATAGCTAAAAAAACAAGGGTTATAGTAATACAGAATATAGTATTTGCTCTTGGAGTTAAATTAATAGTGCTGTTATTAGGAGCACTTGGATTAGCTAATATGTGGCAAGCTGTATTTGCTGATGTAGGAGTTGCTCTAATAGCTGTTTTGAATAGTATGAGAGTTATGAAAACGAGATAGCCTTTAGGCTATCTTGTTTTTTTCTCTATTTCTTTAATTGATAAATTATTATGAGATGGAATAAAAGGATGATATTCTGAAGATCTTAAAGGGTCCATATGACCTAAATCATATTCTGAATCATCTTTCATCTTAAAAGGCATTACTGTATTTGTCAAAGGTCTAGTAGGTGTTTTAGGATCTTTACTATCATAAGTTTCATCTATTTTGTCTTCAGGGTTTTTATGAGACATAGTTCAACCTCCTTAATTGTTACGTAAATATTTATTAATATTTTCTCTTTGTTTAACTAAAAATACACATGGAAAAATATCACAATGGTTGAAAGTTAAAAAATAAAACAAAAAAAGTGTTGACGAAAGTTTTAAAAGGTGATATATTATTACTTGTCCGAGAGATACGGATGACATGAACTTTGAAAATTAAACAGTAGGTTATAAATAAATCACAACAGTGATTTTCGGAAAAACACATTAAGTCAGTTTACTGAGTACTGACAAACTTTTGAGCAACGGAAATTATGAGGCTATGCCGGAATAATTTCGTTGGCGATATGAGTCAATGCGTAGCATTAGACGGAATTTTATTTAAGAGTTTGATCCTGGCTCAGGATGAACGCTGGCGGCGTGCCTAACACATGCAAGTCGAGCGGAGATTAT
>NZ_JAOASI010000069.1 GCF_025210165.1 Tepidibacter sp. | reverse complement strand
GCAGCATTCTTTTTATCAATTGCTGTTTTTCTTCTATTGGATATCTTTTATTGTTTTTTGCCATAGGTCTAATCTCCTTCATTATCTTTATTCGAGAATATCATTAATTCTTTCCTACGACAACTATCTTACCACAGGGGGAGAATTAAAAAATTCGTCTATACGTTAGCACAAAGCGAATTTTTATATTTTATATATTTATTTAAAAGTAAAGCTAAAAAGTACCCAATTACAGATACTAATATTATAGTCGCTCCTGATGGTATATTATACTTATAGGATATTAATAAGCCTGTAACATTAAAAACTATACCCAACAATGTAGATGTTAGCATAATATTTTTCATATTGTAAGTAAAAAGTTTAGCTATAGCTGGAGGTATAGTTAAAAGTGCTATAGATAATATTATACCAACTACTTTTATTAATATTACTATACTAAGAGCTATTAATATAAATAAAAAGTACTCTAAAAATAGTGTGTTTATCCCCAATACTTTAATATATTCTTCATCAAATAAATAAGCTTTCCAATAATTGAATATACTAAATATAGATATAAGTATTATTCCAGTTAATATTATCATTATTTTTATATAAACATATGATACAGTTAATATATCTCCAAATAAATACGATGTCATATCAGGTGGATATCCAGGAGTCAACGCTATAAATAATATTCCAAGAGCCATTCCAACAGACCAAAACATACCTATTAAAGCATCTGAATTTGTATTTGTCTTTCTATTTATATTAGATATTCCTATAGATGCCAAAATTGAAAAAATAAGTCCTCCTATTATAGGCTCAATTCCTAGTAAATACCCTAATCCTATCCCTCCAAATGAAACATGAGCTATGCCACCACTCATACTTACAAGTTTTTTTTCTACTATTATCGTGCCTATTATTCCACATACTACACTACTAAGTATAGCAGCCATAAAAGCATTTTTTATAAAACTGTAGCTAAATAATGTTTCTATCATGCTCCCCCTCCTTACAGCTAGCTAATCCTTTATTCAAATAAACTACTCTATCAGCATATGAAACAATCGCTTCCATATCATGAGTAACTATTATTATAGTTTTTTCTTTTTTTATTTTACCTAACAGCTCATAAACCTCTATTTTCGCTTTAAAATCTAGACTTGCAGTAGGTTCATCTAGCACTAGTACATCAGGATTTGTCATAAGAGCTCTTGCGATTAATACCTTTTGAAGTTGTCCTCCTGATAATTGACCAACTTGTCTATTTTCAAACTTCAGTATTCCTAGTATATCCATAATATTCTCTGCTCTTTCTATATCTTGTTTGGAATACCTTTTAAATAACTTAATTTTACTAGATAACTTCCCCATAAGTATTACATCTAATACTTTTATAGGAAAGTTTCTATCAAAAGATGTAAATTGTGGAACATACCCAATAGATATATTATCTTTTAATGAAATACTACCACTTGTAGGCTTTAGTATTCCTAACAAGACCTTTAAAAGGGTACTCTTTCCAGCTCCATTAGGCCCTGTTATTCCTACAAATTCTCTACTTCTTATTTCTAAATTTATATCTTTTAGGGCACATACGTGTCCATAACTTACACTTAATTTTTTTATTTCAATATCATTCATGTAATCGTCTCCTACTTTAAAACTTCGTTAAATGTATGTGATATATGCTTTAGATTTTTTATATAATCAGGACTTAACGGAGATACTTGTACACTTTCTCCTCCAATTTCCTTAGCTATAGTATCAGCCTGTTTACTGTCAAACTCTTGTTGATAAAATACAAACTTAATATTATTCTTTTTAGCAAAGTCTATAATCTCTTGAAGTCTTTTTGCCGTAGTTTTTTTACCATCTTCTTCTATAGCAATCATATTTAAATCATAATCATCTGCAAAATATCCAAAAGATGGATGATATATTATAAAAGATTGTTTACTAACGTTGTCAAGCGTAAGTTTAATCTCTTTATCTACCTCATCTAACTTAGATATGTAATCTATAGCATTTTTTTCGTATATTTTTTTATTATCAGGATTTAGTTTTATTAACTCATCCTTTATTTCATAAATCATTACTTTAACTCTCTTCGGAGATAACCATATATGAGGATCTCTTCCTTCATGAGCATGTTCGCATGAGTCATGTTCATGATTGTGTTTATGTTCTTCATCAAAACTTCTATCAGGATATACGTTTCTCACTCTCTCATCTAAATGTACTATTTTTATATTCTCATCTAAACCTTCTATCATTGGAATTATATTAGATTCTTCTGTTGGAACTCCTGTTGAAAAATAAATTCGTGATTTACTAAGCTCCGCCATTTGCTTAGGTGTAGGTTGATAGTTAGCTGGACTATATCCAGGAGGTATCATAATTTCAACATCAACTAAGTCTCCTCCTACTGATTTTACAAATGTTGCTTCTGGTACAATACCTACTGAAACCTTTACTGTATCAAGCTTTAAATCACTAGTTTTATCAATATCTACTTCTTTATTTGAGCATCCGATCATCAAAAATAACCCTATAATAATAACTATATAAATTAAATTTTTCTTCAATATCATCACCCCTTATTAATTAATAACAATTATCATTGTCACATATTATAATAACATATTAGCTTAATTTGTCAATATAATTTAACTATACCTATTTATTATTCTCTTATATTTATATCTATAAACCTTTATATTATATATATTTACTACTAATTAGTAAGTTAAAAGCACGCTACTTATCAATAAGTGCGTGCTTTAGCTTTATTTTTATAGTTTTTTATCAATATATGAAACTGCATTAAGTGCTGCAACTTGACCTTCTCCTGCAGCTTTTATATACTGATATGGTTTTCCTATACAGTCTCCAGCTGCAAAACAACCATTGATATTAGTCTTCATCATTCTATCTACTTTTATATGTCCATCTTCAACTTCAAGACCTGGAACTAAGTATTTAGGAGATATACTGTTTCTTATGAAGAATATGCCATCTACATCTAACTCTGACCTTCTAAGTATAAGTTTATTAGCCTTTATTTCACCAGATACCTCAATAGGAACATCCTCTATGATTTTTATACTATCACTTAGCTCATACTTTCCTTTATACATAGGTATATAATAAACATTAGATGCTATTTCCATTAAGAAATTGGCTTCTTCCTCAGCCTCACTATTATAACCTACTATAACTACTTTCTTTCCTCTATACAGAGCAGCATCACAAGTAGCACAATATCCCACTCCCCTGCCTAAAAATTCTTCTTCACCTTTTATAGGCTTTGCATACTCTATTCCAGTAGCAAGTATTACTGTAGTAGCTTCATAAGTTTTTTCATTAACCATTAAAGCAAAATAGTCTCCCATAGCATATACATTATTTATTCTTTCCTCTATAATCTCAATCCCCATCTTATCTATATGTGATTTAAACATATCTTTTAAGTTTTCACCCGTTATATCATAAATACCTAAGTAATTATCTACCTTAGGTGCTTTTACTATTTTATCGCTTAAATTGCTGTTACCAAATACTACTATACTTTTGTTTCTAATTTTAGCATTTATAGCAGCTGATAATCCAGCTGGACCACTTCCTAATATAGCTATATCATATCTCATAAGATTTCACCCTATTATAAAAAAATTTTTCTTTAAAAGAATCTTATCAATGTAAATTTTTTTGAAATTCGTAACGCAAATTATACTTATCCACAATTTAAATAGGAATATAATTTCCTACTCATTATAAATATGTTTCTATTTGAGACTTTATCATATCCTTAGGTCTAAAGCCCATTATAGCATCCACTGGTTTTCCATTTTTGAACACTATCATAGTAGGAACACTTGTTATTTGAAATTTCTCAGCTAGATTTATATCTTTATCTATATCAACCTTCATAAACTTAACCTTATCACCAATTTCATCATCTAAATTTTTAAATACTGGAGCCAACATTTTACAAGGTCCACACCACTCTGCAAAAAAATCAACTACAACTACTCCATTATCATTTTCTACTTCTTTTGCAAAATCATTAGTATTTATAACTTTTATCATAATTAAATTCCTCCCAAAAATCAATTTTACATTTATCATATCCATAGTATACTCTTTTATTATAGATATGCTATTATCGCAATATGTAGATATTAAAATCCATTTATTCTTTGCTTTTATTACTTTACCCAAAAAAATATGAATTAATCAACAATATTATTCTATATTTATAAAAAAATTTTTCTTTAAAAGAATCTTAAATATAAAAAATTCGTCTAAACTAAAAAACTCCTATAATTATAGGAGTTCTTTAGTTTATTTATCCTCTTAAAGAAAACTTTTCTAGAATATGAGTATGTGTATTTACTGACTTTTCTATAATTTCTTCATCTATAACTTTCCTATAATTTATGTAATCATAATAGTCATATATACAAATAAGGGAAGCCCTAGTATTTTGTAGCCCCTTATTTAAATTGATTTCCCAATCCAAAAAATCATTTTTAGAAGTTTGCCCAATAGCATATGTTGGTTGACCTATCCATCGAATACCACTATATCCTTGCTTAATCTCTTCTTCTATTAAAAGTTCAATTTTTTCTTTAAGTCCTCTTACTCCAGCAATTTTACTTGCATATATGAGTTGTTTTACTGATTCAAATTTTAAATGCTCATCATTTATTCCGAAATTTTTCAAAGTTTTTCTTAAGTCTTCATACAATTCAGGTTGCATTGATACATATATCACTTCATTATTGTCTATTCCAACTTTAATATATTGAACCATATTTGCAAAGAGATGACCTTTTCCATAATAATAAAAAGTAGAGTGAGTACCCTTTATATTTTTTAAACTCATTAAGCAAGTATCTTGTATAGATTTAATATATTGAAATTTAACTATTAATTCATCTAATTCTTCACTTAGCTTTATAACCTCTTGATCTAGTAAGTTCTCATTTTTTTCAACTATAATACTATTTAGTTTTTTACGAGTCAATTCAATCTCTTTCTCTAAATCAAAACCTATATTCATTACAATCATCCCCTTTCGATAAAATATTACACCCTTACCTATATTATAACACTTTTGGTATATTTTTATATAATATTAACCAAATTATAGCATTTTTTTCTTATATAGGAAATGTTTTTGAGATAATCTCACAAAAACAAAGGTGTAGAGAAGTTTATTCCAATTTATGTAAATTTATTTTCTATTTTTATACCCATATCATAATAACTTATAACATTTGATTTATTAAAAAACAAAAATCAACAAAGGTGTATGTAAAAATAGTTTTAGAAAAACTATTTTTACATACACCTTTATATATTTCATTTAACCTTATATACTCTAGAATTATTATCTATAATCTCTATAATAAGCCCTTTACTTAACATATCTTTTATTAGATTTTTAATAAATAATCTTGGGTCGGTTACTGTTATTTTATTCTTACTCCAAAATAGGGAGGCTTTTGTTCCCTTAATAAGATTTTCTATATCTTTAATAGTAAGCTTTTCTTTTTTATTAAATTCACTCATTATTTTATTCTCTATTTTTTTATATAATTTATTCAATAATTCCTCATTCTTTCTTTGTTGCTTAATATATCCCCATGATAATAAAAAAGTGAATGTAATTGCAACTAATATTATCTTAAATATGAAACTTACCATATTAATCCCTTACCTTTTCAAGTGTTATAAAATTGTTGTTTCTCAAAATATTTATATAAGTTCCCAATCTTTCATAAACAGGCTCAGCTTTTTTTCCAAACTCATCTTTAAGATTTCTTCCAATTTCCTCAACATTATTTTTACCATCTATTAATTTCCAAACACAGCTTCCATTCTCATCTAAATCTATTTTCATATCTTTTGGAGTTTTAAAAAAGAATCTAACAATTTTATCTAATATTCCTTGTCTTGGTATAATTATTTGAACTAAACCATTATCTTTTTCTTTCCATTCATATTCTTGAGTCTTTTTTGGTACTAATTCCAAAAAGTTATCATCTTTTTTTATTTTGTTGCTCATGTTGTCACCTTCTTTTAATAAATAGGCATTTTATCAAAACATTGAAATTACTTAGTTTTGATAAAATGCCTTCAAGTATTTTTAGTATTAATTTTTCTTCAATACAGAATGTCTCATTAATGAGTATGTTAATAATGCAAAGAATGCAAGTGAACCCATTTGTCCTAGATTAACTCCACGGTCTAAATTCCATTCTGCTACTGCAAATACGGCAAGAAGTATTCCGATTAAACCTTCTCCAGCAATTAGGCCTGATGCATATAAGATTCCTGATTCAATCTTATCTTTAAATCCTCTAGCTTCCTTACTTTCATGTACAGCTTCTTCGCCACCTGCTTTGTTTAACTTCTTATCTAATACTCCTCTTATTATTCCACCTACCATAATTGGTGTACTTAAATGAATTGGAAGATATAGACCTATTGCTATAGGAAGAACAGGAAGTCCTAATAATTCAATAGCAATACCTATACCAACACCTGTAAATACTAATGCCCAAGGTAAGCTTCCTCCCATAACACCTTCTATAACAAGCTTCATAAGAGTTGCTTGAGGTGCTGGTAACTCAGCTGATCCAAATCCCCAAGCTTGATTTAATAATGTTAAAACAGAACCAATTGCAATAGCTGCTGCAAATGACCCAATTAACTCCCCATATTGTTGCTTTTTAGGAGTTGCTCCTACTAAAAATCCTGTTTTTAAATCTTGAGATGTATCTCCTGCCATAGCAGCAACAATACATATAATAGCTCCTACTGTTAATGTAGCTATCATTCCTGTTTGACCATCATTTCCAGTTGATTTAAACACAATAGCTGTTATTATTAATGTAGCAATAGTCATACCAGAAACTGGATTTGATGAACTTCCTACAAGCCCAACAATTCTTGATGATACAGTTGCAAAGAAGAAACCAAATACAGCAATCATTAAAGCTCCACCAAATCCTACAGGTATTGTTGGAAGCATCATCATAGATAATACTATTACTAATACTCCTATTAAAACAAATTTCATAGGCATATCTTGCTCTGTTCTTTTTAGAGATGTAGCTCCAGATCCACTAGCAGAATAATCCTTCATAGCATCCTTAAATGTTTGAACTATTAATGGTAATGATTTTATTAAGCTGAAAACACCACCAAAAGCAACTGCTCCAGCACCAACATATCTTATATAAAAATTCCATATTCCCCAGTATCCTAATTCACTAATAGGAACAGATGCAGGATACATTATAACCTCACCCATACTACCTATATTAGCAATTAGTGGTATTAATGCAAACCATCCAATAAAAGCACCTGCTAACATGTAAGCAGATATAGTAGGTCCTATAATAAATCCAACCCCTAAAAGTGCTGGTAAAACATCTGCTCCAATAGCAGCACCTTTATATCCTTTAATACTCGTTTCGATTTCACTTGGGAATAACTTTAATCCATCAGCTATAAACTTGTATAAAGCTCCCATTCCAAGACCTGTAAAACAAGCTTTAGCCTTATCTCCACCTTCTTCACCAGCAAGTAGTACCTCAGCACAAGCTGTACCCTCTGGATAAGGTAATACACCATGTTCTTTAACTATTAAAGCTTTTCTTAAAGGAACCATGAATAATACCCCTAAAACTCCACCACATAAAGCTATAGTTGTTATAGTTAATAAGCTTGGAGTTCCCTTCCCCCACTCTTCTAGCCAAATATAAAGAGCAGGTAATGTAAATATAGCTCCTGCTGCTAATGATTCTCCAGCTGAACCAATAGTTTGCACCATATTATTTTCTAAAATAGATTCTTTCTTTAAAAGTCCTCTTATAATTCCCATAGAAATAACTGCTGCAGGAATAGATGCACTTATTGTCATTCCTACTTTTAATCCTAGATATGCATTAGCAGCACCAAATACAACTGCTAATAAAATACCTAAAAGTATTGAAGTCATCGTAAACTCTGGTAAAATTTTGTCTGCAGGTATAAAAGGCTTAAATTCTTCTTTTATACTACTTTCTTTTGCCATATGCTAAACCTCCCTATAAAATTTTTTCAAAAGTATATAGTATCATTTAACATTATATATTTTTTAAATGTTTATTTTATTTTTATCACTTTTTTCTCTGAAAAAAATTCGTCTATTAACACTTTGTTTCTTTCTTAACCTTATATTTATTTTTAGGTCTTCCGATCTGACCATAGACTGGTATAAGTTCTAATTTTTCATGTTCAATAAGGTATTGAACGTATCTATGTACAGTTTGATAAGCTAAATTCATACCTTTAGCAATTTCTTCTATAGTTATATCTTTATCTTGACTTAACAAAAAGTCCCATATTAAATTTAAAGTAGCTGGGCTAATTCCCTTATCTACAAAAACATTTGCTCTATCTTCAATACTTTTCTTATTAATTTCATATATTTTCAAATTAACCTTTATTCTAGATATTAAATCAGGTGCTTTAATAGGTTTAATTGCAAAATCAGTGGCACCAACCTCAATGAATTTATCTGAAATTTCCTGTCTTTCATCAACTGTCAAAACTAAAATAGATACAGCTTTATTAATACTTCTAATTTTCTTAACCGTATTCATTCCATCCCAATCAGGCATATGATAGTCTACAATTACAAGCTCAGGTTTATATTTTTTACAAAGTTCATAACCTTCTCTTCCACTAGTTGCTGTTAGCACATCATATCCTCCAAATGTACAAATTTCTTTTATAGTATATAAAATATCTTCTTCATCATCTATCACTACAACGCTTATTTTATCTTTGTTATTCACCACAATCCCCCCTTTTATTTTGAGTATTATTAGCTGATGGTAAATATACTGTAACAACCGTGCCGTCTGGATTGCTTTTTATTTTTATGTTTCCATTATGATCTTCTATAATTTGTTTTGCAAATGGTAGTCCAAGTCCAGAGGTTTTAGAAGTAGAATACCCTATTTCCCATATATTTTCAAGGTTTGAAGATTCTATTCCTATACCATTATCATATATACATATTTTCACACCATCTTCTGATTGTCTAACCTTGATTGTTATATGTTTGAATTCGTGAATACAAGGAACTACAATTGCATTTTCAACAATATTTATTAGTGCTCTAACAACTCTTACCTTATTTACATAAAGTAATGGTAATTGATTTTCCATATCTATATCAATATTCAAAGTCTCATCTTCAATAGGTATTTGAGCCTGAATATATTGAATCAAATCCTCTACTTTAATTTGTTGTCGTGAACTTGAATATAAAAAACTTGAAATCATCTCACTCATCTTAGTGATAGCCCCTTCTATACGTTGGCTATAATCTATCAACTTATCCGTGTCATTACACAGTGGAATCAATGAATTAAGACCTCTAACGGTTACCAAAGGGGTTTTTAAGTCATGAGCTAAAGAGTTTATTTCTTGGTATATTTTGTTCTCCATAGCCTTAGATTTTATTATTTGTATATCTCTCTCTTTTTTGTGGTTTTCCTGAAGAATTACTATATTATGAGCGTAACTTATAAATAAAGATGCTGTAATAGATGCTGAGAATGTAAACGGCAAAAAGAAAGAAAATCCTATAAAATTCAGTACAGATTCTGATTTAAGATATTCTCCTGCAATTTTAATACTTATAGATATATCACTTTGTCCAACCTGTAAAAACGAAAAAATAGGCATTATATTCAGCCATTGAAAAGCAAAAAATACCTGAATAGCTATTATAATGGCTTGTATAAATGGAAATGTTGAATAGTTTTGTTTATATAATAAAATTACAGTTGCAAACAATCCTATAAGCATAGTTATAGGTTCCCACGGAACAACAAACAATACATCTGAAATTTTGTTCAGAATAAAAAATACCACAATAATAAAGGCATACACTCCAATAGATGAAATTTTATATTTTTTAATTGTTATAGAAAATAAACTTATAGTACCCAAAAAAAACAATGTACTTTGAATAGAAAAAAGAATACTACTATAAGCTGAAGCTAGAATAAGATGTCCACTGTCTCCAGTATATATGGACTCTCTAATTTTTACTATAACATTAAACCAAAATGAACTTGTAAAAAATGAAAATAAAAAACCTAGAAAAATAAAACTAAAAGCTCTTATATAAATCATACTATATTTATTTTTCATACTCTCCCTCCTACCTAAATGCTGATGCAAAAGGCTCTGATAAACCAGTCACATCCTCAACGATTGTAAGAGGAAAATTATATTTTCTCGCAAGCTTTACCAAATACCTATTGTTATTATTATTTTGAGTACCTATTACATAATTAGCATATCTACACGCTAAGTCTAGAAATTCATTAGTTTCTTTCTTTTTATTTTCTCTATCACCAATAAATATGGTTATTATAGTTATATCCCTATGTTCAAGCTTTTTAATTAAATCCTCTATACGTTTTTTCTCTTCTTCATAAGTTAAATCATGTAAATTCTCACCAATAGCACTATACCCTACAACGAATACAACAGTATTGATATCTTCAAGCTCTACATTTTCTGCCTGAGGCATAAAAAAATTATGAATCATAAGCTTATTTGCAATATCCTTTACAATATAAGTATCTGTACTTTGACCAGCAGAGGTTATCAAAACCTTATCTTTTGCTATGGGTCTTGGAAGAGAAGGAAGCACATATCTGTTATCATTTACTTGTATTCTAGAAGTATTTGAAAGTGCGGCAAGTATTATTAAAACACATATAAAAACTATAAATTTTAATATATTAGATTTCATAATTTCCTCCAAAGTATTAATCAGTTACTAAGTAAACATCTTGCAATCTTTCTTCACCTGTAAGATGTGGTGTGTAACCTTTTACATTTTTAGATGCACCCATTATAGGCATTGTATGTATAAGAGGTATAGCAGGAGTATCTTCATTAATAGTTTCTTGTAAAGTTCTATAAATATTTTTTCTAAACTCTCTATCCGTAGCTTGTCTAGCTTGCTTTAACATCTTATCAACCTCTTTATTTTTATAAAATGAATAATTACTAGTAAGTTCTGTTTTTCTATTATCTGATGAAAAGAAGGTATATAAAAAATTATCTGGATCAATATGATCCCCAGTCCATCCCATAAGTGCTAAATCATGATTTCCTTCTTTAATTTTTTCAATATATTCATCCCATGAATAAGTAATAATCTCAACTCTAATATCTGCCTTTAAAAGACTCTCTTCTATAAATTTAGCTATAAGAATTGTATCTGGAAAATACGCTCTTGGAGCTTCCATAACCCAAAGAGTTGTATCAAATCCATTTTCATACCCAGATTCTTTAAGTAATTTTTTAGCTTTATCTACATTATAATCTAAAGATTTAATATCTTCATTATATGCCCATATTATAGGAGGTATAAATGAATTAGCAGGTCTTGCAAAATCGTTGAAAACCTCTTCAACCATTTTATCTTTATCTATTAAATGCCCTACAGCTTTTCTTATATTTTTATCATCAAAAGGTTTTCGTTGATTGTTCATAGCTAGATATCCTATATTAAAAAAAGGCTTTAAATATAAATCTAAATTTACATTTTCATTTATTTTATCAACCTCATCGGGTGTCAAATTATCAGCAATATCTATTTTACCTTGCTCAAGAAGTTCTAATCTCTTATCACTTGACTGCACCACTTTAAATATCGCTTCATCTATTTTTGTAGTATCTCCCCAATAATTATGATTTTTCTTTAAGACTATCTCATTACCTTTATCCCAGCTCTCAAATTCAAATGGTCCTGTTCCAACAGGGTGTTCCCTGAAGCTTTCATTATATTTCATTATAGAATCAGGACTTGAAATCCCAAATGCAGGCATAGTAAGAGTGCTTAAAAAAGGGGAATATGGTTCATTTAAAACTATTTCAAGTGAATAATCAGAAAGTGCTGTCACACTTTTTATCAATCCAGGAAACTGTCCAAAGTTGTAACTCCAGTAACTAAAAGAACCTATATGGTATGGATTATCAACATTCATCCATCTTTCAAAATTAAATACAGCAGAATGAGCATTAAAATCTGTTCCATCGTGAAACTCAACATTTTTCCTTAACTTAAATACCCATCTAAGACCATCTTCACTTGTTTTCCAGCTCTGGGCTAAAGATGGAACTATCTCATCACCATTATTTTCATATTTAACTAGTGTATCATATATATTCACACAAACTTTAAATGATTCCATATCTGTTGTTATTGCAGGATCTAAGCTAATAGAATCACTAGGTCTTGCTATAATAATTTCTTTGTATTTTTTAGAATTTAAAAGTTCTCCTTTTGATAACTTATTTTCTAAATTAAAACTTACAATTAAAGCTATTATAACTCCTATACCAATAAACACAGCCTTAATATTCTTCTTCATCATACTCTCCCTCCTTGTTAGCCACAGCATATACATTAGTTTATCATATTTTTATATTTGTAAATAAAAAAAGTTCCCTAGATTTTATTTGTAAAAATCTAGGGAACTTTTCTATTTATAAAATATTCATCAAATCATATATACTAGATATTTCATAATTAGCATTTATAAGCTCGTCCTTACTACCATAACCATAATTACATCCAATTGTATTTACTTTATTTTTTATTCCACACTCAATATCCTGAATACGATCTCCTATAATAACCATTTCAGATGGATATTTATTTTTGATTTTTTCAATGATTTCATACTTAGGAATATGATTATATTCCTCAGAGCACACCAATTCTTCAAAATAATCATCTAAATCGAATAGCTTTCTAGCCATATCTTTATAATATATGCCACAGTTACTAATAAATACAAGTTTGTATTTTTTATCTTTTAAATATTTTAGAACATCTATTGCTCCATCATATAACTGAGCTTTATTGTTAGATAGTTGGTTAATCATTTCTTTACCTATAATCTTACTTGCTTTATTTCTTATATCCTCATCTAAATCTGGCATAAACTCTTTCCACATATCTTTACTACTAAAGCCTAGCCAATATGATATTTCCTTATCAGTCCACTGTCTATCTTCTGCAAATTCATTATCAACTAAATATTGATATGCCTTTCTAAATGCTGGAGCATATATTCTTATACTCTTATGTAATGTTCCATCATAATCGAAGAAAATGGTTTTTATATTTTCAAGCATATTAGTGTTTATCCTTCTAAGTCTGATAGTAAATTTGCCATTTCAATTGCAGTTACAGCAGCTTCATATCCTTTATTTCCTGCCTTTGTTCCAGCTCTTTCAATCGCCTGCTCAATAGTATCTGTTGTAAGAACTCCAAATACTACTGGTACTTCTGTCTCTAGAGAAACACTTGCTACTCCTTTAGTTACTTCATTTGAAACATAATCAAAATGAGGAGTTGCACCTCTAATAACTGCTCCTAAGCATATTACTCCATCATATTTTTTAGAATTAGCCATCTTCTTAGCAACAAGTGGTATTTCAAAGGCACCTGGAACCCATGCTATTTCAATATTTTCTTCATTAACTCCATGTCTTTTTAATCCATCAAGTGCACCTGATAATAACTTTCCTCCAATAAATTCATTGAATCTTCCAACTATTATTCCAAATTTTTGTTCTTTTGCAACTAATTTTCCTTCATAAATTCTCATATTATTTTTCCTCCTTAAAATTTAGCATATGTCCCATTTTATTCTTTTTTGTTTTTAAGTAAAATTCATTTTTTTCATTGTGATTCATCTGTATTGGAACTCTTTCTACAATTTCTATACCATATCCTGAAAGGCTAGATATTTTTTTAGGATTGTTTGTCATAAGTTTTACTTCTTCTATACCTAGATTGCAGAGTATTTGAGCCCCTATTCCATAATCTCTAAGATCATCAGGAAATCCTAATGATAAATTAGCTTCCACAGTATCCATTCCTTCATCTTGTAGGGCATACGCCTTAATCTTATTTATTAATCCAATACCACGTCCTTCTTGGCGCATGTATAATAAAACTCCTCTTCCTTCTTCTTCAATTTTTTTCATTGCTTCTGCATATTGATCTCCACAATCACATCTTAAAGATCCAAAAGCATCTCCTGTAAGACACTCTGAATGAACTCTAACAAGTACAGGTTTGCCATCATCAACATTGCCTTTTACTAGCGCAACGTGGTGTTCTTTATTCAATTTGTTAATATATCCAATCATTTTGAAGTTACCATACTTTGTAGGTAAGTTAGCTTGAGTTACTCTTTCTACTAAAAGTTCATTTTTTCTTCTATATGCAATTAAATCTGCTATTGTTATTAGCTTTAAGTCATGTTTTTTAGTGTATTCGATTAATTCAGGAACTCTTGCCATTGTTCCATCTTCATTCATAATTTCACAAATTACGCCTGCTGGATATAAACCTGCAAGCTTAGCTATATCTACTGCCGCTTCAGTATGACCAGCTCTTTTAAGTACTCCACCTTTTTTAGCTACTAATGGAAATATATGTCCTGGTCTTGTAAAATCATTTGAAGTAGTTTTATTATCTATAAGTTTTTGAATTGTCATAGCTCTTTCTTTAGCAGATATTCCTGTTGTTGTGCTTGTTGCGTCTACAGAAACTGTAAAAGCAGTCTCTTTTGGATCAGTATTATTAGATACCATAGCGTGAATATCTAGTTCACTTAACCTTTCTTTAGACATAGGAGTACAAATAAGCCCTCTACCGAACTTTGCCATAAAATTGATAGCTTCTGGTGTAGCTTTCTCTGCTGCCATCAAAAGATCTCCTTCATTCTCACGATCCTCATCATCAACTACAACAATCATCTTTCCATTTTTAATATCTTCTATTGCTTCTTCTATAGTATTAAATTTCATTTATGATTCACCCCTATTTCTAAGTTTACATAAAACCATTTTTTGCTAAAAAATCTAAATCTATTTTAGTTTCCTTTTTTTCATCTTGTTTAAACGATAAGAGTCTTTCAATATATTTCCCCATCATATCACATTCTAGATTTACTTCATCACCAACTGTTTTGCCAAGTAAAGTAGTCTTATCTTTTGTAAGTGGTATTATTGAAACCTTAAATATATCTAATCCAGCATAAGCTACTGTTAGGCTAGTACCATCTATTGCTATAGAACCTTTTTCAATTATATATTTCAAAATATTACTTGAAGCCTCAATAGATACCCATGTAGCATTGTCTTCTTCTTCTATTTTCTTTATCTTACCTACACCATCTATATGGCCAGAAACGATATGTCCACCCAATCTATCATTAATCTTTAAAGCTCTTTCTAAATTTACTAAGCTTCCATGTTTTAAGTTATTAAGATTACTTCTTCTCATAGTTTCAGGCATGACATCAACAGTAAATGAATTTTTCGTAAATTCAATAACAGTAAGACAAACACCATTTGTACTTATGCTATCGCCTAATTTAACATCACTTAGTATCTTTGTTGCACCTATTGTAATCTGAGCTGAATTTAATCCTTTTTTAATAGTATGTATAGTTCCTATTTCTTCTATTAATCCAGTAAACATCCATTATTCTTCCTTTCTTAAATAGCCTTCAATCATAATGTCTTGGTCAAACATTTTTGATTGAATATTTTTTAGCTCTATAGAATCCTTAATATAATCTATTCCAACACCACCTATTGGAGTTTTTGCATTTTCTCCACCTATAATCTTTGGTGCAATAAATGAGATTACCTTATCTATACATCCTTCTTTTAAAATACTATAATTTAAAGTAGAACCACCTTCTATTAAAATACTATCAATCTTCATTTCTCCAAGTTTTTTAATTAGATATCCTAAGTCTACTCTGTTGTTCTTTAATGGAGTTATAATTACTTCTGCTTTTTTTTCTTTAATTAATTTAATTTTATCTTTGTCTGCTTTTTCTGTGGTTGCAATAATAGTCTTTACTTTTGAATCAAGGTTTAAAACTTTTGATTCTAAAGGTATTCTACATTCTGTATCTACTATGATTCTAACTGGATCAGAACCTTCTTTATCTTTTAATCTAGTTGTTAACGAAGGATTATCTGCCAAAACAGTTCCTATACCAACCATTATTCCCGAAACTTCATGTCTTATTTCATGAACATATTCTCTTGATTTTTCATTAGTAATCCATTTTGAATCTCCTATATTCGTTGCAATTTTTCCATCTAATGTCATCGCAGTTTTCAAAATACAAAATGGTAATTTCGTTGTTATGTACTTTATAAATATTTCATTTAATCTTCTTACTTCTTCTTCCAATATACCTACAGTAACTTTTATACCCTGATCTCTTAAAAGTTTTATACCCCTGCCTGCTACTATTGGATTAGGGTCCATCATTCCTATAATAACTTCCTTAATTTTCTTATCTATAATCAATTTTGCACATGGAGGTGTTTTCCCAAAGTGCGAACACGGCTCTAATGTAACGTACATTGTTGCTCCTGCAACATCCTCAGAAGATGTATTAATAGCATTTACTTCTGCATGATTTCCACCGTAATATTCATGATACCCTTCTCCAATAACTCTACCTTCTTTTACAATAACAGCACCTACTAAAGGATTAGGACTGGTATATCCTCTGCCTTTAAATGCTAATTCAATTGCTCGTTTCATATACTTGCTGTCCATATAATCACCTCTATTCCCCTTAGTATTATGCTCATACGTATGTTCATTATATTTACCATAATTATCTAAATGTCCAAATTTTATACTTTTTCTTCATCAAAAAAACTCTGAAGATATTTATCTTCAGAGCTTAACAGTCTAATTAATATTATAAATAACAATTGTTCATTGGAAATAATCAATCTATCTTCTCTCATCCAGACTTTACTGTCGGTCTTGGAATTTCACCAAGTCAACCACATTGTGGTTCGTGGACTTTACCACCGGTCGGGAATTTCACCCTGCCCTGAAGATTTATTTAATTTTCTTAAATTTAACACATAAAATTATTTTTGTCAATAAATACTCTTAAGATTTATATTTTTATATTATTAATAAATTTTTAAATCATAAATGGTTATAATTTAAATATAAGAAAGTTTTAATATCTTAATTTAGATTTTTAATAAAAAAAAAAATTAGGAGGAATACTATGTTTACTGATATAAAGGAAATGAGAAAAAAAAGAGAGAATGGAATATATGATTTAACACTTGAAATCTCAGAAAGAGAATATTTTAAAGTGTATGAGGATGTTGATGATAAAATTGCAGACAATTTAATTAAGCAGTATTTAGTGAATGTTGATGATGATGCTAGATTTGACAATGTAAAAATCAAACACAATAAAGATAGACATACGATAAGATTAACTAGTGAACTTCATTACTATGGAAATGATCACACCGATTATAATATAAACAAAAGATAGAAATCAAATTAATTCAGATGGAATTTTTATTCCATCTGAATTTTTAATTAAAGATAACCTATCTATTTTTAGGAGCATATTATCCAATTTTACTTTTTAACCATTCTTCTATTTCAAAAATCATATCTTTTTCATCAATCCTACACCTTATATTATTTAATTTTTTACAAATAGACTCCATCTTAAATGGTATTTTTAATAATTCATTTTCTATATCCTTAATTAAAACACTATTCATTGCATCAGAGTAAATAACTAGAGAATCAATTATACCGTTCTTTAGATTTAGATTCAGATCTATTTCCCCCCATTTAAACCTATTGACAAAGTTTATATCAAACTTAGGAGTTTGCCCATATTTCCATTCCCAAGAAGAATATTTTTTATATAAATCCTGTATATCCTTTTCATCCTTTATATATTCTATATTTAGATCACCTTTATAAATTTCAACAAAACTATTTATAAGGCTCTCTTTTAATTTTTCGATTGTTATATTATCGTTAATAGTTTTTAAATTTACTACTCTAGAACAAACTGATTCAATTCCTTTAGAAGCAATCTTTTCTTTTGATACTTTTAAGTATTTACTTAACTTATCCATATTTGCATCAACGAGTATAGTTCCATGATGATATGACGCATTTTCTTTTTCATAAAATGCATTTCCTGAAAACTTTTTTTCGCCTACTAATATATCATTTCTTCCTGAAAACTTAGCGTTAATGCCTAAATTATTAACAGCTTTAAGGATTACACTTAGCTGTTTTTCTAAATTATATGATTTTTTATCCATAACAAAAGTGAAGTTCAAGTTTCCAATATCATGAAAAACGGCCCCTCCACCAGATAATCTACGAGCTATTTTCCCACCATCTTCTTCAAAATCTTTACACATACATTCTTTCCATGGATTTTGATTTCTTCCTATTACAATAGTATTTTCATTTTGCCACAGATATAATATTATTTCATTGTCTTTAACTTGGCTTAAAAGATGTTCTTCAACAGCTAGATTGTGCCAAGGATTATATGATGTTGAACATATTATTTTAGTTGAAATATTATTATTCAAAGTGTATAGCACCACCTTCTACATTCAATACTGCTTCATGTATTGATTCCGCAGTTGTTGGATGCGCAAATATAGTTTCTGTTATTTGCTTTGTAGTAAGTTTATTGTTTATACATAATGTTACAGAAGCTAATAAATCTGTTGCATGTGCTCCTATTATAGTACTACCTATTATTTTTCCAGTTGATTTTTCTTTTATTATTTTAGCAAAACCTTTTGCATCTCCTAATGTCAATGCTTTCCCATTAGCAGACATAGGAAATTTTCCAACTTCTATTTCAATTTCTTTTTCATTTGCTATTTTTTCAGTAATTCCTACTACTGCTATTTCAGGTTCAGTGAAAATAGCACTTGGAACTGTTGAATAATCAATAGTTTTATTTTTTCCTAAAATATTATCAATTGCAATAATACCTTGGTGCGAGGCAACATGAGCTAATTGTATTATATTTGTAACATCTCCTATAGCATAAATATTTGGTATACTTGTCTGCATTTTTTCATTAACCTCTATACCTTTTTTATTATCATTCATTTCAATACCTAATTTTTCAATACCTAATCCTTCAAAGTATGGTTGTCTTCCAACTGAAGCTAATACTTTATCACATGAAATATATTTTCTTTGCTCATCTTTAATAAATGAAACTACACATTCACCATTTTCAGTTTCATCTATCGATTCAACCTTTGAGCTAGTATATAATTTTATTCCATTTTCTTTTGCAATTTCACTTATTTCATAACATACATCTTTATCTAAAGAAGCTAATATCTCATCTGCATATTCAATAACAAAAACTTGTACCCCAAAGCTTGCATAAATAAAAGCAAACTCCATTCCTATAACGCCTCCACCAACTATTGCTAATTTATTTGGTAAGTCTGTCATATCTAAAGCTTCCTTACTTGTTAATACATACTTAGAATCTATACCTTTAATAGACGGAACTGATGCTTCTGATCCCGTAGCAATTATTATATCTTTAGTTTTTATAGTTGTTTCTTTTCTATTTGTTTTCACAAGTACAGTATTTTTATCTATAATTTCACCTTTTCCATCAATCTTTTGTATGTTATGTTTCTCTAATAAGTACTCTATTCCATTTTTAAGTTGATTTTTAATGTCATCTTTTCTTTTGATAACTTTTTCCATGTTAACAGAAACATTCTCAGCAAAAATACCAAAGCTATCAGACTTTTTCATATTTCTATAAACTTCTGATGAGCGCACAAGTGCTTTTGTAGGTATACAGCCATGATTTAAGCAAGTTCCTCCTACATGTTCTTTTTCAATTAAAACAACTTTTTTCCCTTGCTTTGCTGCATAAATTGTTGCAACATATCCTCCTGGACCTGCCCCTATTATAGTTATATCTGATTCAATCTCTCCTTTTTGAGGCTTTATTAAATTATTAAAATAATTAAATCCACCTGTTTTTGAAATCTTATCTTCAGTTTTTACTCCATCTACTTTAAATAAAACATCACCTATATTAACAATTTGTCCTTCATCTATCACAATTTCTTCAATAATTCCATTAGCATTAGATTTTACAGAAACATTCCCTTTTTGAGATTCAACTTGAAGCAACACATCTCCCTCTTTTATTTTATCACCAATTTTTACGTTTATCTTTCCTACTTTTCCATTCTTACTCTCTCCAGATAATTGTTCAAGTTTTATTTCAATCATTATTGGCGCCTCCATTCAAAAAAAATAAAAGGCAGTTAAAATATCTTCTGCCTTTTTAGAGTCTTTATGTATTATTTAAAATCTTTTTCAAATTCATCAATTGAATCTTTTAATAAAGTTACAGTGTATGCCACAGCAGGTCCTCCACCAAAAGCTACTGATACCATTGCAGCTTCGATAATTTCTTCACGAGTAGCTCCTGCTTCTAATGCTTTATATGCATGAAATACTATACAGTATTCACAACGATTATAAACTGCAATAGCTACACTTATTAATTCTTTAGCTTTTGTATCAAGTTTTCCAGGTTTATAAGCTTCTCCTAACAAATTCATGAAAGCGTTTACCTGTTCTCCATTAGTCTTACCTAAATCTTGTAAACCACCCATAAATGCATTTAATAGTTCTCTTGGATTTTTTTTCACTCTTATATACCCCCTATTTTTATAGTTTTCATAATAATTGTAATTGAAACTATTAGTTTAGTAACTTTAATTGTCTAAATTATAACATTGTGTATTTAAGAAATCAATACTATAATACATAATATTACATTTATTGATTAATATAGGGTGTAAAATAAATATATACTTTTCATTTTCTCTTTAAAATGTTATTATAATTTATATGAATAAATTAAGACAGTTCGTAACCATCCTGTCTATAAACAAAACTAGGACCAAATTACCTTAAATGGTAGTTTTTTTGTTTATGGGGCAGTTATGCCCTCTTTTTGTGTCCTTTTTTAAATTTAAGGAGGCTTTACTTGATGAAAAAAATAGGTTTAACGACTACAGTTCCTGTTGAAGTACTTATAGCAGCAGGATATACACCAATAGATTTAAACAATCTCTTTATAACTTCCAAAGATTATTACAATTATATTGATATAGCAGAAAGAGATGGTTTCCCTAAAAGTATGTGTGCATGGATAAAAGGAATCTATGGAGCTTGTATAGAGAATGGTATAAAAGAAATAGTTGGAGTTATGGAAGGAGATTGTTCTAATACTAAAGCTCTTATAGAGATATTAGAACTTTCAGGAATTAAAGTCTACCCTTTTTCATTTCCACACAATCATAAAAAAGAAGATGTAACAAAAGAAATAGATAATTTCATGAAAACTTTTAATGTAAATTTACAGGAAGTTGAAAAAATAAGAACTACATTAAATAAAGTAAGAGACCTAGCTAAGAAAATTGATAAATTAACATATATAGATGATAAAGCTAATGGATTTGAAAATCACCTTTATCAAGTAAGTTTAAGTGATTTAAATGGAGATATTGACGCTTTTGAGTCTAATCTTAAAGATGTTATTTCTAATATAGAAAAAAGGCAACCTCTAAATAAAAAACTTAGATTAGGATACGTTGGTGTTCCTCCTATGACTGCTGATATATATGAATTTGTTGAAAACTTTGATGCATCTTTTGTATATAATGAGGTTCAAAGAGAATTTGCTTTTCCAAGAGCAGATAAAGCTGAGAATCTATATGATCAGTATTATGATTACACATATCCATACGATACTGAGTTTAGAACTATAGAATTAAAGAAACAAATCAAAGAGAGACAATTAGATGGGATAATCCATTATACTCAAGCTTTTTGCTATAGAGCGGTTGAAGATATAATCCTAAAGCAAAAGCTAGATATTCCAATTCTTAACATTGAAGGAGATAAGTTAAATACCTTAGATGCTAGAACAAAACTTAGAATTGAAGCTTTTCTCGATATGCTATCTGATTTAAAGGAGGAAAAGTAAATGAAAGTTTTAGGAATAGATCTTGGAAGCCGAGAAGTGAAAATTGCAGTAATGGAAGATAATAAAATAATTAAAACACTAAAAGTTAGTACAATGTCTTTTTATAGAGACTACTGCAATTATGATGGTAAAGTTACAGTAGATTTAGATAAATTAAATATAAGTGATATTGATATAGCTGTATCTACAGGATACGGTAGAAACAATACTGACTTAAATAAATTCACCCCTATAAATGAGATAAAAGCCCATGTTTATGGAGGATTTTATCAAACAGGCTTAAAAGATTTTATACTCCTTGATATAGGTGGACAAGATGTCAAAGTAGTTAAGGTTGAAAAAGGAATTACAACAGATTTAGAACTTAATGAAAAATGTGCCGCTTCATGTGGCAGATATTTAGAAAATATGGCAAATGTACTTGAAATCTCTGTCGATGATATGAGTAAAGAATACCAAAACCCAGTAGAGCTAAATTCAACATGTGCAGTATTTTCTGAATCTGAGTTAATAGGAAAAATAGCTGAAGGCATTAGCATAGAAAGTTTGTGTGCAGGAGTTAATTATTCATTATATAAGAGATTAAGACCCCTTCTGACAAAGTTTAAAGGAAGAAAATTAGTTTTAACTGGTGGAGTTGCTAATAACTCTGCTATACAAGAATATTTAAAGAAGGATTATAATGAGATTATATCAGTTAAAAATCCTCAATTTAATGGAGCAATAGGATGTTGTTATTATGGAAGTAGGTTCATAAAGTAAATTTAGGAGGACGACATTAATGTATATTTTAAAAGCAGAACACAGTTTTGATAGTGCTCATTTTCTTGCAAATTATGAAGGTAAATGTAGTAATATTCATGGTCATAGATGGAGAGTTATAATAGAAGTACAGTCAGAAGCATTAATCAATGGAGGACAGTTGGATGGCATGGTAATAGATTTTGGAGATTTAAAAAAAGATGTTAAAGAAATAGTTGATTACTATGATCATTCCTTAATTATACAAGAAGGTACTATGAGAAAAGAAACTTTAGAGTATCTATCTCAAGATGGGTTTAGAATACTAGAAGTTAAATTCAGACCAACAGCAGAAAACTTTTCATTCTTTTTCTTTAATTATATAAAGGAAAAAGGATACAATGTAAGAAGAGCTACTGTTTATGAAACCCCTACTAATAGTGCTACCTATGAAGATTGCGAGGTGAAATAGCATGGATTTTAAAGTAGTTGAAAAGTTCGTAAGTATAAATGGAGAAGGCCGCTTATCTGGTCAATTAGCTATATTTATAAGATTTGCAGGATGCAATTTAGATTGTAGTTATTGTGATACAAAATGGGCTAATAAAGAAAGTGCTGAATATGAATTGATGAGTGAAGAAGAAATATATGAATATATAAAATCTACTAAGGTTAAGAACGTTACATTAACAGGTGGTGAGCCTTTACTTCAAAATGGTATTATAAAATTATTAACTTTATTATCAAAAGATAATGATCTTTCAGTTGAAATAGAAACAAATGGTAGTGTATCTTTAAAGGAGTTTATAAATATAAAAAATCCACCAAAGTTTACAATGGATTACAAACTTCCTTCAAGTGATATGGAAAACAAAATGTTAGTTGATAACTTTAAATATCTCACTAAGAATGATACAGTTAAATTTGTATCAGGTAGTATTACAGATTTAGAAAAATCTAGATATTTAATTAATCAATATGACTTATCAAATAATACTAATGTATATATAAGCCCAGTATTTAGTAAAATTCATATGACTGATATAGTTGAATTTATGCAAAAATACAATATGAATGGGGTTACCCTACAGGTACAACTTCACAAAATTATATGGGATCCTAATGAAAGAGGTGTATAGATACAATGGGTATTAATTTAAAAGAAATTGAAAAGCATATAAGAGGAATTTTAATAGCTTTAGGAGAAAACCCAGATAGAGAAGGTCTAAAAGACACTCCTAAACGAGTTGCTAAAATGTACGAAGAAGTATTTAAAGGACAAGCTTATACAAACCAAGAAATTGCAGATATGTTTGGTAAAACATTTGAGGATGATTTGAGTATAGATAAAGATAATAATGATATGGTTTTTATGAAAAATATTGATATATTCAGTCATTGCGAACACCATTTAGCTTTAATGTACAATATGAAAGTAGCAGTTGCATATATTCCAAAAGATAAAGTTATTGGCCTTAGTAAAATTGCTAGAATCGCAGATCTTGTTGGACGCAGATTACAGCTTCAAGAAAGAATAGGAACAGATATATCTGAGATTATACAAATGGTAACTGATTCTGATGATGTAGCAGTTATAATTGAAGGTGAACATGGATGTATGACAACTAGAGGTATAAAGAAAACTAATACCCAAACAGTAACAACTACATTAAGAGGAAAATTTAAAACTGATCCGACTTTACAAAACACTTTAATGATGATGTATAAATAGCGAAAGGAAAGGTATTTCATATGAATATAGAAGTAAATAAAGAAAAAGCTGTAGTAGTATTTAGTGGAGGTCAAGATAGTACTACTTGTTTATTCTGGGCAAAGAAAAAATTTAAGGAAGTTATTGCAGTATCATTTGACTATGGTCAAAAACATAGACTAGAATTAGAATGTGCTAAAGATATCTGTAAAAAATATAATGTAGAACATCATTGTCTAGATTTAAATTTATTAAATCAATTAGCACCAAATTCTTTAACGAGAACAGACATAGAAGTAGATAAGGATTCTCCTCAAGATGGAACTCCAAACTCATTTGTAGATGGAAGAAACTTATTATTTTTATCTTTCGTTGCAATATTTGCAAAGCAAAAAAAAGCAAATCATATCGTAACGGGTGTATCTCAAAGTGACTTTAGCGGATATCCTGACTGTAGAGATGTATTCATAAAATCTTTAAATGTTACATTAAACTTATCTATGGATTTTCAATTCGTGATTCATACTCCACTAATGTGGATTGATAAAGCTGAGACTTGGAAAATGGCAGATGATTTAAGTGTACTTGATATAGTTAAAAACGAAACTTTAACGTGCTATAATGGAATCAAAGGAAACGGATGCGGAGATTGCCCCGCATGTAAATTAAGAAAGAATGGTTATTTGGAGTTTAAAAAATCATATAGATAATCATATTTATTTGATTAATCTAAAATAAATTGGATCAAAATACAGATTATATATTACTGTTTTAATCCAATTTATTTTTTGATTAATTTATAACCTTACTCTTTTACTTTTCTAATAATTGTAAGGCCTTTTTTTATTTCTCTTTTTTCATTATACATTTTTTCATCGGCAGAATTTATAATATTGTCAATGTAATTATTGTCATAGAAGTTGCATTCTTCTATGCCGTGACTCACACTTACAATATATAATCTATTCTCTTCATCATTTATTTTCTTATATTCATTATTTATACTTTCCCAAATACTTTCTGCTTTCTCTTTATTAATATCCATAAAAATTATAAGAAACTCGTCTCCTCCCATTCTTATAATGAAGTCGCATTTTCTTATATTCTTCTTAATACAACTAACAACCGTCATAATAAGCTCGTCTCCACCTTCGTGACCTAATGAATCATTCACATCTTTAAGTCCGTTAATATCAATAAAGCATATACTAACACAACCTTCATTACTTAAAACTTCTTTATATTCCTTGTCCAATTTTTTAAGACCTGCTCGTCTATTTAAAACACCAGTCATTTCATCATATTCAGAAAAGTATTTAATTTTTTCATTTGAAATTTTATTCATTGTCATTAAAATTGAATACACTATAGATACTATTAATATAATTAAAAAAGTCATTTTTTGATTATTAACTATACTAAAAAATACTTCAAAATAATTATTATCAAATAATATCCCATATTTACTATCCCTTGAAATAAATGAAACAGCTATCCAGTTGCCTTCTCCAAATACAATATCTGCATTTTCTAATTTTTTATTTTCATCAGTCTGAATGATACTTGAAAAAATATAAAAACTATCTTTAGTATTTAATTTTCCTTCCTGATTCTCCACTATATATTCCCATTCTTTAGGATATTCATTCTTAAAGCTAATGTGCTTTTTTTGCTCATACATGAAACCCCATTCTTTATATTTGTCTTTATTATAAATCCAATATCCATTCGAATCCAATAAGTAAGTTTCTCCTACACTAGTTTGTAATATATCTCTAAAATCATCCAATAAATATTTAGCATAATAGTTAAGAATGACTATTCCTTTAATATGTCCTTCATTATCAAACACAGGTGTTGATAGTCTCATCATCGGCTTTAGAGGTTGTTCAATCTTACTATTTTCAATATTCAAGTCCAATTTTGATATATATATTTGTTCTTTCTTTAAATTAATACTGTCTTTAAAATAATATCTATCTTTTTTATTCTGAAGCTCTTCCTTATTAACTATATATGACCCTTTATCAGAATAGTTAATTCTTATAATTTCATTACCTGAAATATCAATATAACGTATTTGATCATAAACTTTCTTTCTATTAGAGAAAAACTTCCATTGTTCAGCAATATCTGAGTATGTTATCTCGTCTGAACTATATAAATAAAATGAATCAGATAAAAACAAAAGGTCAGATATTACATCATAAATATCTTCTCCTAGTATATTTTTTTCTAATTTTACAATTCTATTTTCATTTTTTTCTATCTCTTGCTTCTTTAAATTTATAATATTATATTTAAAAACAGATGCTATCAATATAAATACAACACTTAATGTAGTAAATAAAATGCTACTGTATTTCAACATATACTTTTTTTTATCTATAAATCTGTCTATATTCATTAGCAGCAACTCCTCAAAATATTCTGATTATCCTTTCTATAGTTTAAATTCTAACTCAACCTATTAAATAATATATACATATATATTATTTAATATTTTATAAAAAGGCAACCAATTAATACTAAATTACATAATCTGTGAATTGTGCTACTATATGTCATCATCTTTGCAAGATACATAGAATCTAATTAATCCACATTCACTATTTCACCTTCTTCATACAAATCTATTTTCTCTAAATTTTTGAATGCTACCGAAAGCATTAGCTTAATTCTATTAATCTGATTAACCTCACTTGCACCAGGATCATAGTCAAGTGTTAAAATATTTGAGTCAGGATATTTCTCTTTGATTGCTCTTATCATTCCTTTTCCTGTTATGTGATTAGGTAAACACCCAAACGGCTGCAGACACACTATATTATTAACTCCACTTTCTAGAAGTTCCATCATCTCAGCAGTTAAAAACCATCCTTCTCCAGCATGATTTCCCAATGAAAGAATCTTTTGAGCATCTTTAGCAAGCTCCTGTATAGTTTTTGGGTTTTTAAATCTCTTACTATTTTCAAGTGCTTCTCTAGAATACTTTCTAAAAGCTTCAATATAACTAATTCCCATATTATTAACTAAAGCCTTTAATTTACTTTTACCAAGATATTTACTCTTAAAGTTTGAATTAAATAAACTGTATAAAAAGAAATCAATAAAATCAGGAATTACTACTTCTGCCCCTTCCTCTTCAATAATTTTGACAATTTGATTATTAGAATAGGGATTGAATTTAATAAATATTTCACCAGTTATTCCTACCTTTGGTTTTTTAATATTATTTAACTCTATATTATCGAAATCTTCTACAATACCTCTTATAATTTCTTTTGATCTAAATAAATTTCCCTTTGTAATATTTTCTATACAAATCTTTTCCCATTTATCATGTAGCTTTTCTGTTTGACCTTTCACAACCTCATAAGGTCTTGTTCTATATATTAATCTCATAAATAAATCTCCATACAATATTGATATAATCATTTTATTTATCATACTAGGTGTAATTTTAAATCCTGGATTTTTTTCTAACCCTATGCCATTAAAAGATAGTACAGGAACATGTCCAAAACCTGCATCCTCTAGAGCTTTCCTTAAAATAGATATATAGTTTGTAACTCTACAAACTCCTCCTGTTTGTGAAATAATTATAGATGTATTATTTGAATCATAGTCTCCATATTTCAATGCACTTATAAATTGTCCAATAATTAATATTGATGGATAGCATGTATCATTATTAACATATTTAAGCCCTTCTTCCATGATTTTCTCATCAACATTTGGAAGTATCTTCAAATCATACCCGCAACTTTTTATTGCTTGCTCAAGTAATTCAAAATGTATCGGTGAGAGCTGAGGTGCAAGAATTGTATGATTTTTCTTCATTTCTTTAGTAAAAACAATCCTATCTCTGTGTTCTTTTAAAAGCTTAGGTTTAATGTTATTTTTCTCTCTTTCCTCAATAGCTGCTTTTAATGATCTAAGCCTTATTCTATTAGCTCCTAAATTATTGACTTCATCTATTTTTATTAAAGTATATATTTTATTATTATTTTCTAATATTTCTGCAATCATATCCGTTGCAATAGCATCTAAACCACATCCAAATGAATTTAGTTGTACTACCTCTAGATACTCTGTCTTACTTACAAAACTGGCTGCTGCATAAGCTCGTGAATGATATGTCCACTGATCTACCACTCTTAAAGGTTTATCAATCTTTCCTAAATGAGCTACTGAATCTTCTGTAAGTACAGCCATTCCTAAATTAGTTATAAGTTCTGGAATACCATGATTAATTTCAGGATCTATATGATAAGGTCTTCCACACAGAACTATTCCTTTTTTACCACTCTTTTGTAAATATTCAAGTGTTTCTTCTCCTTTTTTTCTTATATCACCTTTAAACTTTTCATTTTCTTTTAATGCCAACTTAAGAGCTATATCAATTTCACTTTTTTTAAAACCATAATCTTTAAAAGTTTCATAAAGAACCTTTGAAAGTGCTTTTTTACTTTCTAAGGTAACAAATGGATTTATAAATTCAATATTTTTCTCTCCTAAAATCTTCATATTGTTTTTTATAACTTCTGGATATGATATTACTAGTGTACAATTTAAATTATTATCACTATGATCAAATTCTTTATTTTCATAAAAAACACATGGATAAAATATCATATCTACATTTTTTTCAACAAGACTCATTATGTGTCCATGACTTAATTTCACAGGATAACAAGCTGACTCTGCTGGTATAGTTTCCATTCCCTTTTCATATATCTTTTTATTACTTCTTGGTGATATCTCAACCCTAAAACCAAGTTCAGTAAGAAATGTAAACCATAGAGGATAGTTTTGATAAATATTCATTACCCTTGGTATGCCTATAACAGCTCTTGCCTTATCTTTATCTAGTGGCACATACTCAAAAAGTCTTTTATACTTATAATCATATAAATTTGGAATATCATTTATTATATTAGATTTTCCACTTCCCCTCTCACATCTATTACCACTTATAAAGCTACTTCCATTATCAAATTTATTAATCGTAAGTAGACAGTTATTTGCACATGCATCGCATCTGAGATGATTAACTTCACTTTTAAAATTATTCAGCTTTTCTCTAGTTAATAAACTACTAATCTCTCCTTCAACATATCTTTCCTTTGCAATTAAAGAACATCCATATGCTCCCATCATACCAGCAATATCAGGTTTAATAACTTTTTTACCTAATATTAGCTCACAGCTTCTAAGTACAGCATCATTATTAAAGGTTCCTCCTTGAACTATAATCTTTTCACCCATATCTTCTGGATTCTTAATTTTTATAACCTTCTGAAGAGCATTATTTATAACTGAATATGAAAGTCCTGCAGATATATCCCCAACACTAGCTCCTTCTTTTTGTGCTTGCTTAACCTTTGAGTTCATAAATACTGTACATCTAGATCCAAGATCGACAGGTTCCTTTGCGAGTAATGCCATTTGGCTAAACTCTTCCACTGTCAAATTCATTGATTTAGCAAATGTTTCAATAAATGAACCACAACCTGAAGAACACGCTTCATTGAGCATTATATTATGTATTACTCCATTTTTGACTTTTAGGCATTTCATGTCCTGTCCGCCAATATCTAATATAAACTCTACTCCTGGTAAAAATCTCTCTGCCGCCTTATAATGTGCAACCGTTTCTATCTCTCCAAAATCTATATTTAAAGCACTTTTTATTAGCCCTTCTCCGTAACCTGTTACAGCAGAATTTACTATACTTGCATCCTTTGGGAGCTTATTATATAAATCTTTAATTACCTCTACCACTATTTTAAGAGGATGTCCTTCATTACTCCCATAGTGTGTGTATAGTATCTCATCTTCTTCACCCATTAAAAGTACCTTTGTAGTTGTTGAGCCTGCATCTATGCCTAAAAAGCAATTACCTTTATAACATGACAAATCTTCTTTTCTCACTGTTGCCATTGAATGTCTATTTCTAAATTTTTCTAATTCTTCTTCATTTTTAAATAATGCTCCTAATCTCTTAACATCATTTTTATTTCTCTTTTCTAGTTCTCCTAACCTATCATAAAGTTCCTTAAACTTATAAGGTTCATCTTTTATAGAACTCATAGCTGCACCTATTGCAACAAAATAATGTGAATTAGGAGGAAATATAACTTGCTCTTGGGTTAAATTTAAGGTTTCTATAAACCTCTGTCTTAATTCTGAAAGAAAATAAAGAGGCCCTCCTAAAAATGTAATTTTACCCTTTATTGGTCTTCCACATGCAAGACCACTAATTGTCTGTGTGACTATACTCTGAAATATAGATGCTGCTATATCTTCTTTTGCTGCTCCTTCATTCAAAAGCGGTTGAACATCACTTTTAGCAAAAACACCACATCTTGCTGCTATTGGATATATATTTTTATAATTCTTAGCAAGTTCATTTAAACCTGCTGCGTCGGTCTTAAGAAGCGATGCCATCTGATCTATAAATGCTCCTGTCCCTCCTGCACAGGCACAATTCATTCGTTGTTCAACTCCATTTTTAAAATATGTAATTTTAGCGTCTTCGCCTCCAAGTTCTATTGCAACATCTGTATTTTGAATAAACTTATCAACTGCTAAATTACAAGCGATTACCTCCTGAATAAAAGGTATATCAAGATTTTCTGAAACTGCAAGCCCACTAGAGCCACTTACCTTAAATGTAATATATTCTTCGCTAAACTCATTATAAACCTCTTCAATAAGTTCCTTTATGCTTTTTTTAATATCTGAAAAATGTCTCTTATATTTGCTATATAATATCCTTTTATTTTTATCAATCACTACAACTTTCACTGTTGTTGAACCAACATCAAATCCAACATGTAATATATTCTTCATACTACACCTCTTTCTATCAACTACCATATAGACATTTTTTCCAATTTTACGTATTTTATAATAAAAAAGTCTTTCTTCTGAAAATTTTTAATGTAGACTTTTTTGAAACTCATAACGGATTTTATATTTATCGACAATTTCAAGCTTTATTTTTTGAAATAGTAAAAATAAATAGGTATAATTGATTGGTATTTAAGCGAATTTTTAAAAAAATATAATATTTATATAAAATTTTTAAATCAAATATGATAAAATAATTTTTATAGAACTATTTTATATAAGAAGTAAAATATAGGGTGAAATATAAATTGGAGGTATGTTATGTTTAATTCAGTTAAAGCCAAATTAATATCAGTCACAGTGTTTTTTTCAATATTACCACTTTTTATAGTACAAATCAGTTTAAGTATGGGTTTAAGTAACAATGTTAACAAAAGTATTTTTATGGTTATTGCTATATGGATAATAATAGGTACTCTATTTTCAAATATAGTTTATAGTTACTTTATGAAAAGAGTGCATAAAATCGGGAAATTAATGGAAGAATGTGAAAATGGAGACCTTACTGTTAGATCTAACATTCAAACAAAAGATGTAGTTGGACTGTTATCAAATAGCTTCAACAGTATGATTTCGAAAATATCAAGTATTATAAATGATGTAGATGCAATGTCTGTAAATATGTCAGAATCTATAGACTTTATAAAAAACTCATCAACAACTTCTATAAATACATCAAAAGAAATTTCACATGCTATAGAAGATATAGCAAATGGAGCTACCTCCCAAGCTATACACGCATCAAATACAATCGATTTAAGTAATGATATGAGTCTTATGATGAATGAAGTTAATAACGTAATAAATGATAGTAGAGATCATTCTAAAATGGCTTTAGAAAATAGTAAAAAAGGTATAATGGTTGTTGATAAACTAGAAAAAAAATCAAATGAAACTGAAAACGCTTCAAAAGAAGTATCAAATTTAGCATATAAATTAAATGAAAAAATGGGACTTATTTCAAATATATCTGATTCTATAAAAAAAATAGCTGAACAGACGAATTTACTTTCATTAAATGCAAATATTGAGGCTTCTCGTGCTGGAGAAGCTGGAAGAGGATTTGCTGTAGTTGCTGATGAAATAAGAAAACTCTCTCTAGAAGTAGGAAATTCATCTGAAGAAATACACAACTTAATTAATAAAATTCAGGAAGAAACTGCTGCTACAACTACTAAAGTAGATGAAATAAGTTGTATAGTAGAACAACAAAACACAGCAGTAAAAGGTGCTAGAAATGTATTTAATAGAATAATAGGTTCTGTTGAAAATTCAAATGAAAAAATAGAAAATCTATATAAAGTGAATCATACTTTAGAAAATAAAATAAATGAAGTTATAGACTCAATAAATCAAATTGCATTAGTCTCTGAACAATCTGCAGCTTCATCAGAAGAAGTCAGTGCTTCAACTCAAACACAGCTTAACACTATAGAAGAACTTTCTTCTCAAATACAAATACTCGATACTCTTTCTAGTAAAGTTCAATCATCTATTCAATCATTTAAATTATAGTTTAAAAAGCCATAACATTGATTTCTATCAGTGTTATGGCTTTTTAATATCGTGAAAATAAATTTCAAAGGTCTATAACTTAGTTAAATCTACAACTTCTCCTCTATCAGTTTTTATTTAGTGATACTCAAAATATGGATAAATATGCCCATATCGAAATTCTTTACTATTTATTATATATTCTTCAATCTATACCAAGATAATTATTTTTAGAAAAATTAAAATCAGTTAATTTCTATAATAAAGATGACGATAAGAATATTAGAACATTCATCGAATATTGTCGAAATAATTTTTGAATTTTATTTTACACAAGGAGGTAACTATGAAACTAACAATAAAAACAAAATTAATAGCCATAATTTTATTAGTTATAATTCTACCTATTTCAATTTTAGGTACAACATCTTATTTTAAAGCAAAGCAAGAATTAAAAAATCAATTTAAGATTTCTGTAGAACAGTTAAATAACGATATTAAGCAATCCATTGAAAATTATTTTATAGGATATAAATATGGTGTTGATATGATTAGTAAAAATGTTAACCTTACAGAGATTCTAAATAATCCTGAGTATGAACCTATTATAATGGATCTATTTAAGCAGTATGTAGAAAGTTATAAAGGAGTAAAGCAAATATATATGGGGACTATAGACGGTGGATTTTGGATTTATCCTGAAGTAGATTTAGGAAGTGATTTTGATCCAAGAGTAAGACCGTGGTATAAAAAAGCAATAGAAGAACAAAGCGTTGCTATGACTGAACCGTATATAGATGCTGTTAGTGGTAATCTTGCCATTTCTATAGCAGGACCCGTATATAACAATGAAGGAAGCTTAGTTGGTGCAGTATCTATAAGTATATTATTAGATGAATTATCTGAAAAAATAAGCTCTATAAAAGTAGGAGAAAAGGGGTATTCCTTTATTTTAAATTCTGATAAAACATTCATTACACATAAAAACCCTGAAAAAATAGGTCAAGAAATAAGCGTTCCAGAGATTTTAGAAACCATAAACAACAATGAACATTTTGGAATTTCAGAATATAAATATAAAGAAGCTAATGGTGATATGTCTAATAAAATTGCCGTGCATACGAAAATGGACGATTCAGGTTGGTATATAGTATCAACAATATATCTAGATGAGCTTGGAAAAGCTACTAAAGGTATACTAACTAATGCTATATTCATAGGATTATTCATAATTATTGCAGCATCAGTATTAGGTATAATATTTGCAAATAAAATTTCTAATCCTATAAAATCAATAGTAGCTAATATGAATAAAGTAAAGGATGGAGATTTTACAGTAAAATCAGATATTAAGGCAAATGATGAAATAGGATTACTTTCAAATAACTTCAACATCATGATAGAAAATATTAAAAGCCTATTATTAGATGCAAAACAAGTAAGCTCTGAAGTATCCGATGCTGCAACAAATTTAGCAGCTACATCAGAAGAAACAAGTGCATCTGCTGAAGAAATATCAAGAACTGTAGAAGAAATAGCAAGAGGCGCAAGTGAACAAGCAGCAGATGCAGAAAACGGAGCAAAGCTTACATCTAATCTAGATCATAAACTTAATAATTTAGCAAATAACAGTGATAGTATGTATAAAAATGCAAATGAAGCAATCAATGTAAATAAAGAAGGTCTTAATGTAGTTAATGAGCTTAAAGAAAAAACTGATTTAAATAACCAATCTATATCAAAAATAGAATCTGCAGTACGACAATTAAGTGAAAAATCTAGTAACATTGAAGATATACTAAATACAATAAGATCTATAGCAGAGCAAACGAATTTATTAGCACTAAATGCAAGCATAGAAGCAGCAAGAGCTGGAGAAGCAGGAAAGGGATTTGCAGTAGTAGCAGATGAGATAAGAAAACTTGCAGAAGGCTCAAGTACTGCAACTGATGAAATAAAACAAATAGTAGATACTATTAAAGAAGAAAGTGAAAATACAGTTACTATTATGGATGAAGTAAAGATTGTTTCTATAGATCAAACTAAATCTGTAAAAGATGTGAATAATTCCTTCGAAAAAATATCTAAATCAATAGATAATATTACAAATGAAATAGAAGAAGTTAATCGTTTTGTAATAGATATTCTAAAGGATAAAGATTTAATAGTAGAATCTATAGGAAATATATCCGCAGTATCAGAAGAAACAGCAGCAGGATCTCAAGAAGTTACTGCTTCTGTTCAACAACAAGCAATGGCAGTTGAAGAAGTAGCAAAGAGTGCTGAAAAATTAAACGAGTTTTCTCTAAAGCTTAATAATCAAATAGATAAATTTAAAATATAGTTTCCTATAGAATAAAATATAAAAGCTGACTGCTTAGGATATTAATTCCTATAAACAGTCAGCTTTTTAAACTTAATATTATTCTGCTGATTTACCCATTATTTCAACATAATTATCTTTTGTTACAACCTGTGCATCTACTGCTGTTTCCATAGGTATTTCTTCATCTTTTAATATTTTATTCATTAAAAGTTCTACAGAAGTTCCTCCAACTGCATCAGATGAGAAGAATGTAGCAGCCTTCATAGCTGAATATTCTTTTTTAAATTCATCTTTAGCTAAATAAGCCCCTAATCCAATTACAGCTGAATCTTTATCTAAACCAGCTTGCTCTAAAGCTCTTACTGCTCCTACTGCTCCTTCTTCATTAGCACTCATAACCATCCAATTTTTTATTTCAGGGTGAGCTGTAAAAATAGCTGCTGCTGCATTAAATCCTTTATCTGTTTCACCATTATAATCTGCCTTAAATATTCTTTCTTGTGGATAATCTGGAATAATTTGAGTGAATTTTGCATATTCTCCCTCTGTTCTAGGTACACAGCTTGATACTGTATCCATTGTTAATATAAGTACAGCAGATTTTTCATTTTTATCTAATTTATTCTCTTTTGCATAATTTGCCATCCATTCCCCATTAGTCTCACCTATTTTATATGCATTAATACCTACCCAAGGAGCTAATTTTTTTCCACTTTCATCTTGTAGGGCATCATCTGCCGCAATAACTGGAATGCCTGCTTCATTTAATTTCTCTACTGTAACCTGAGATAACTTTTGATCTGGAATACAAGTAACAACACCATCTACTTTTTGTGCAATAACATTGTCAATAGCCTGTAAATAAATATCTGGATTCATTTTTGCATCAATAAAAAGGAATTTATCGGCACCTAATTCTTTTGCTTTTGCCTCAGCAGCTTTTCCTTCATCAATAAACCATACTTGATCTCCAGCTTTATAAATACCAGCTATAACAACTTCTTTGTCTTTAGACTCAGCTTGTTTTTCATCTGTTTTTTCAGTTGAAGCACAGCCCACCAATAAAGTTAGCATTAACATTGTTACCAAAAGCATTGATAATATTTTTTTCACGCGTCTTCCTCCTTTTTTATTTTCTTACACAATTATGTAAGTTTATATTTTCCTTCATTATATAGAAAGATAATATACATATTTTGTTAAGATTGTTTCATACTAGATTCTAATAATTTTTTTTCTCGATTTTGCTTTCTTAAATAATCAAATGCAAGAGCAATAAGTAATAATAATCCTCTAGCCACATATTGCCAAAATACTGGAACATTTAACATAATCAAACCAGTATTGAAACCTTGTAAAATTAAAACACCTAATACAGTTCCAAAAATAGTTCCTACAGCACCTGTAAAAGCAGTTCCTCCTAAAACAGCAGCAGTAATAGCATCAAATTCCAATCCTACAGATGCAGCTGGTTGACCTGAACTCATACGTGCTGCTAAGATAATTCCACCTAATGCAGATAATCCCCCTGTAATCATGTATAAAATATTTGTGATTTTTTGAGGATTAAGACCTGCAAGCCTTGCTGCATTCTTGTTTCCTCCTACTACATACACACTTCTTCCAAATCTTGTTTTTGCTAATAAAACTCCAAACACAATGAATGCTAAAATTAGTATAATGACTGGAATTGGTAGTCCAAAGATTCGATTTTTACCAAAATTTATAAAGGTTTTATTCATAATATAAACAGGGCGTCCATCACATATAATAAATGCCATCCCCCTTAGAATAGACATAGTAGCTAGTGTGGCAATGAATGGCTCAAGTTTTAATTTATTAACAGCTAGTGCATTTAGCCAGCCTACAAATAAACCTGCAACAATTACTACTAACAACATAGGTATAAAGCCCATTCCCTTTTGTATGAGAACAGCCGCTAATACACTAGCAAAAGCTGCAACAGATCCTGTAGACAAATCAATCAATCCTGCTATAATCAAATAAGTTTCAGCAATTGCAACTAATCCTGTCAAAGATGCTGCAATTAAAATATTTACCATATTTGTACTACTTAAATAATTAGGATTAAAAGTAGAAAATATTAATACAATAACAATTAATGCCAAAATTAAACCTATTTTATCTGTAGAAAAATTTTTCTTTAATTTATTAAGCATTTGAATATCCTCCTTCATCTAGCATAGCTAGAGATAGTATTCTATCCTCTGTTGCATCCTCTTTTAAAATTTCACCTGTTATTTCACCTGATTTCATAACCAAAATTCTATGACTTAACCCTATGATTTCAGGAAGCTCAGAAGAAACTAAAATCACGCTCATCCCTACTTTAGCAATTTCACAAATGAATCTATAAAATTCTGATTTTGCACCTACATCAATCCCTTTTGTGGGTTCATCTAGTATGAGAACCTTTGGATTTGTAGCTAGCCATCTAGCAACAATAGCTTTTTGCTGGTTTCCTCCACTAAGCTCTGCAATTTTTTTCTCTGGATAAGGAGTTTTAATATTAAATTTATCAATATTTTCAATTACGATTTCTTTCTCTTTTTTAACATCAATAAATCCTAGATTATTACTTAACTTTTTTAAAAGAGAAATACTTATATTCTCACCAACACTTAAATTAGGTAATATACCCTGTGTTTTCCTATCCTCGGGTACAAGTACAATTCCTTTTTCCATAGCCTCCTTTGGACTTTTGCTAATAGCATTTTTTCCTTCTAATATTATGTATCCTGATTTTATAGTATCTGCACCAATAATAGCACGCATTACCTCTGTTCTTCCTGCTCCTACTAATCCTGCAAATCCTAATATTTCTCCCTTTTTCACTTTAAAGGATATATCCTTTATATAATCTGACGATAAATTTTTTACTTCTAATAAAACTTCTCCTAGCTTATGATCTATTTGTAACTCACTAAAAATATTTCCTAAATCTCTACCTACCATTATTTTGATTAATTGTTGCCTTGTTACTTCATCTTTTTTTACTAAATCTACGAATCTTCCATCTTTAAATACAACAACCTTATCTACAATTTCATCTATTTCCTTCATTCTATGTGAAACATAGATAATAATTTTATTTTCCTTTTTTAGTTTATCTATAATTTTAAACAAAACAACAATTTCACTATCTGATAAACTAGCCGTAGGCTCATCAAATGCAATTACCTTTAACTCTCTGCTATAAGCTTTCATAATTTCAACCATTTGCTGATGAGCAATGCTTAAATCCTTAACCTTGCTTCTTGAATCAATAGATAAACCAAATTCATCTATAATAGCCTTTGCATCCAAGTGAAGCTTTTTAGTATCAATTAAGCCTGATTTTTTTATTGGAAGTCTTCCTAAAAATATATTTTCTGCTACATCTAAATCCATTAAAATTTGTCTTTCTTGATAAATAACACTAATTCCTGCATCTATAGCTTCTTTAGGATTATTAAAATGCATTTCTTTTTCATTTAATAAATACGCCCCACTAGTAGGTTGATAATCACCATTTAATATTTTCAAAAGAGTTGATTTACCTGCCCCATTTTCTCCTAAAAAAGCAATTACCTCTCCACTTTCTACTTTAAAGCTAAAATCATCCAAAGCCTTTACTCCAGGAAAATATTTAGTTATTTTTCTAAATTCTAATGTATTCTTCATTCACTTCCCTCTAAGTAACAATATATTTTAAAATCAATTTATATTAATGTACTAATATAATACGTTGTCCAAACCATTATTATTACTCAAAATTTAGAATACGAGATATTATTCTACACAAAACTTATATCTTGTATAAGTTTGATACACTTCATTTGCATTGTATATCTTTGTAGGGAATTTATTTTGATTGATTGCGTCTGGATAGTCTTGTGTTTCAAGACATACACCTAAATTTTTCTCTGATACCTTACCCCCTATAAGCTTTAAATCTTTGCCCATTTGATTGGATGTGTATACTACTACAACTGGTTGATCTGTATCAATATACATACATCTTCCACTTTTTTTATCTTCTAGCTTAATCTTAAATTTATTAGATTCGTTAAATATTAAGGGATGATCGTATCCACCACAATTAATTAATTGTTTTTCTAGATTTTTTATATCCTTCCCTATTTTCTTTGATTTTGTAAAATCAAATACACTATTTGAAACATTTTCAATTTTTCCTGTAGGTATGATTTTTTCATCTACATATATTACTTTATTAGCATCTATTATTAAATTATGATTTAAAATATTTTCTTTTAAGTCTCCACTAAGATTAAAGTATGTATGGTTTGTTAAATTTATAATCGTTTTTTTATCACTTACTGCCTCATACTTTATAGTTAATTCATCATTATCATTAAGCATATACACAACTTGAGTATTCATATTCCCTGGAAACCCTTCTTCTTTGTCCTCACTTAAATATCTCATTCTTACTCCAATACTATCTTCAGTTATTATTTCTTTTGTATCCCAAATAACTTTACTAAAGCTTTTATATCCTCCATGAATATTGTTATTTCCATCGTTTTTAGAAAGAGTATATTCTTGATTATCTATTTTAAATTTAGCATTAGATATTCTACCTGCAATTCGTCCTACAATACAACCAAAGTAAGGTGATTTTTCTTCATAATCTTCTATATTATCAAATCCTAAAACAATATTTTCAAAATTCCCATCTTTATCTGGAGCTAATATTTCTCTTATAATTCCACCATAGTTTAATATTTTAACAGTAAAATTATTTTTGTTTTTCATTATATATTCAAATACTTGTTCACCATTTTTTAATCTTCCAAATATAGCTTTCTTTATTTTTTTCATTTTTATCTCCATTTACATAATATTTTTTAGAAATTTAACAAATGCTTTTTGCCCTTTCTCATCATCCTTAAATACACCTGCGTGTTCAAGTACAGTTATAAATTTATTTCCAACTTCATTTTTTAAAATATTGATTACGTTTTCATTATTCAAATTTTTATACTTATCTTTTATCTGATTAAACCAATTTATATGCTTTAACATACTTTCATCTTTTTTTATATCCAATTCTTCATTTAACAGATAATTAGACATTTTTTCTAATTCATTTTTTAGTCTAGCTGGCAATACAGCCAATCCCATAACTTCAATCAAACCAATATTCTCCTTCTTAATGTGATGCAATTCTTGATGAGGGTGAAAAATTCCCATTGGATAATCACTACTTAGTCTATTATTTCTAAGAACTAAATCTAGCTCAAATTTATCATTCCTTCTTCTGGCAATAGGTGTTACTGTATTATGAGGAATATCATCTGAGTATGCTATTATTTCCATATCTTTATCACTATAATTTCTCCATTTATTTAAAATAATTTCTGCCAATTCTGAAACTTCTTTTCTTGATTTTCCTCTTAACCTTATAACGGACATAGGCCATTTAAGAATTCCCACTTCAATATATGGATATTTATCATAGACAATACTTTGCTTTACAGAGGCTTTTGCCATAGCAAACTCATAGTTTCCACCTTGGAAATGATCATGTGATAAAATCGACCCCCCTACTATTGGCAAATCTGCATTTGAGCCTATAAAATAATGTGGTATTTTCTCAGTAAATTCCAATAATCTATCAAAAGTATCCTTTGATATTTTCATAGGTTCATGTTCTTTTTTTAAGACAATACAATGTTCGTTATAATAAACATATGGAGAATACTGTAAAAACCATTTTTCTTTTCTTATTTTCATAGGTATAATTCTATGATTCTGTCTTGCTGGATGATTAACTCTACCTAAGTATCCTTCGTTCTCTTTACATAACAAGCATTTAGGATAACCAGTAGATTTTATATTCTTAGCTTCTGCAATAGCTTTAGGGTCTTTTTCTGGTTTTGAAAGATTAATGGTAATATCTAATTCTCCATAATCTGTTTGTACCTTCCAATTTGCATTTTTAGCTATTCTATCTGTTCTAATATAATTTGAATTTTTACTAAGTTCATAATAATAGTCTGTAGCTTTTTTAGGATCTTCTTCATATTTTCTATAAAAATTCGAAACAACTTCAGAAGGTCTAGGCATTAAACAATTCATTATTTTTGTATCTAATATATCTGTATAAACAGGGGTATTGTATTTTAATACTCCCTTTTGATATGACCAATTTAAAATATTATCTATTATTTCTACTGGACTTTCTGTTTTTTCATATACAGCTTCTGTTTTTTCAAAATTATCTAGTCGCAAAACAGCTAAAATCATATTTTTAGAATATATACAGTCTTCTTCTTTTATTAAATTTTTATCTAAAGCATATCTTATTAATTTTTGTATTTCTAAATAAATATTCATATAGTTACTCCTTTTAATTTTCAAACCCATCTGGTTTATTTTTATGCCACTTCCAAGCACTATCAATAATAGATTCTATACTTGTATATTTAGGATTCCATCCTAGCTCAGTCATAGCCTTTTGAGATGATGCTACTAATTTGGCTGGGTCTCCCTTACGTCTTTTTTCAATAGATGATTTTATATCAAGCCCTGTTACTTTTTTAGCAGCTTCTATTATTTCTTTAACTGTAAAGCCTTCTCCATTTCCCAAATTATAAATAGAACTATCACTACCATTTCTCAATTTTTTTACTGCTAAAATATGTGCATCTGCTACATCTGTTACATGTATATAATCTCTAACACAAGTACCATCGTGAGTATCATAATCGTCTCCAAATATAGATATATATTTTCTCTTACCAAGTGGAACTTGTAATACAAGTGGAATCAAATGTGTTTCAGGAGAATGATTTTCTCCAATTTCCCCACTTTTATGTGCTCCTGCAACATTAAAATATCTTAATGAAATATATTTGATTTTATATGCAAAATCAGCCCATTTGAACATTTTTTCCATAGCTAGCTTTGTTTCTCCATAAGCATTAGTAGGCTCTGTTTTATCTGTTTCTAGTATAGGGATTCTTTCAGGCTCTCCATAAGTTGCCGCTGTTGATGAAAACACTATTTTCTTAACATTATGCTTTTTCATAGTCTCTAAAAGAACCTGTGTACCATATACATTATTATCATAATATTTGATAGGATTTTCCATGCTCTCCCCAACTATCGAATTAGCAGCAAAATGAACAACTACTTCTATTTCATTTTCACTAAATACCTTGTCTAAAAAATCTCTATTTCTTATATCTCCTTCATAAAATTTTGCTTTTTCATGAATTGCATCCTTATGACCTGTTTGCAAATTATCTACAATAACAACCTTTTCCCCTTGATCAATCAATTCAAATACAGTATGGCTTCCTATATAACCAGCTCCCCCACATACTAAAATCATAAACTCATCCCCTCTTTTTTTAATTCCCTTGCACCATCTCCTATATTTACTATGTAAAAAGTTGCTTCATATCCAATTTTGTTCAAATACTCTTTTCCCACATTTTGCATAAATTCATCTACTTTTTCATTTTTTACAATGCTAACTGTACAACCTCCAAAGCCTGCACCTATCATTCTTGATCCTATAACCCCTTCTTGCTTTAATGATAATTCTACTAAGGTATCCAGTTCCTTTCCTGTTACTTCATAATCATATTTTAAGGATTTATGAGATTCATTCATTAACTTACCAAATTCCTCAATATTTCCTTTTTCCAGAACCTCTACAGCTTTTTTTGTACGCCAATTTTCATATATAGCATGTTTTACTCTTTTTCTATCAGTTTCATTAGTTATTAAATATTTATTTTCTTCAAACTGCTCTTTTGTTACTTCTCCTAAAAAATTTATATTTAATCTTTTTTGCAATTGAGAAAGCCCTTTATCACATTCACTTCTTCTTTCATTATATTTCGAATCTGCTAAACCCCTTTTTTTATTTGTATTCGTAATAACTATAGACATATTGTCTAGCATTATATTAGAATATTTATATTCCAATGTATTACAGTCAAGCAAAATAGCTTTTCCCTTTTTTCCCATGCCTATAGCAAACTGATCCATAATACCGCAATTAACTCCCATAAATTCATTTTCTGCTCTCTGACTCATTTTCACCATTGATATCATAGACACATCTATATCAAATAATCCCTTTAATAATACAGCTGTAGCTAATTCTATAGATGCTGATGATGATAATCCTGATGCATTTGGTATATTTCCATAGAATAAAATATCCATACCAAAATCAATATTATAGCCTTCATCTTTAAAGGTTTTCATAACTCCCTTTGGATAATTAGCCCAATAATGTTCTTCCTGATAAACTAATTCTTTTAAACTAAATTCTAGTACACCTAATTCCTTAAAATTTTTAGAATATAATCTTATTCTTTCATCATCTCTCTTAGCTGCTACAGCATAAGTTCCACAGCTTAAAGCACAAGGAAATACATATCCACCATTATAGTCTGTATGCTCTCCAATCAAATTTACTCTTCCAGGGGCAAAAAAACTCTTATTTCATTTTTTCTTCTATTAAACTTGTCTTTAAAATCGCTTTTAATTATTTCAACCAAATTCATATTTACAATCGCCTCCTTTTTTGTTGAATTTCACTCAAAACTCACTTTATTTAATGTATATGATTTTTTAATTGTAATTCATACTACTTTTTCAGTGATTTTTTACTTTATATATATACTTTATAATGATAAAATTATACATATTATCTATTTTTTTGATAGCATATATAATATGATTTAAAAGGAGTAAAACTATGAATAAAAAATTAGCATTTGAATTAAATGATATTAATAGCATTCGATCTGTACTAAAGGAGTATCAGGAACTTTTAAAATCAGATCAAGTTATCGAAGATGATGTTTATCATATTGAATTTGTTAAAAAAGTTGAAGATACTATTGAGCCCTTACAAAAAACTGATGGTTGCTTTGAGCAACTAGATAAGCTTAGTATTTGGGGAGAAAGTCATTTGAATTTTGATACAATAGATTTTGATGGGAATGCATCAGAAACAATTTTATTCTCTCATGCTTTAAAATTTCCAGAGCTTAGAGAAGATGTTATATCTACGGCCAAAGAAATTGTATCCTATTCTATACGCCACAGTGATACTTATGATATGTGGATAGATGATTTATGTGTATTTGGTATTGAAGCATTATATTTACTGGCACTTAATATTCCTGAATATGCTTACTTGATAGGTTCTTACTTGATTCCATACTGGGATAGTGAGCATGCAGATTATGCAATTATTTATACTTATGAAATTACAAGTCGATTTGGATTTGATGATAATATGTTAAAGATGTTTTGCTATTGTGACAATGAGGAAGCTAGATCAATTATGCTTGGTGGAGATTTTTATGATGATCAAACAGAGTTAGACCTTGTTGAGTATTTTGAAAAAAATCCTGATAGATATGAGCGTTTTAAAGAAATTATGATTGATAGATTTAAAGATCAAGAATTCATACAGTATTCAGAGTGTGAATATACTTCCAAACCGATTAATTCTTTTTATGAGTCTATAATGGCTTCATCTGATAGTATTGTTGAAAAATATGATATATGGGAAGATTCAAGTGATGCTCTAAAAGAACCATTTATGAACAGTACTTTTGATAATGAAGCTACATTACTACATCAGAAGATTGAAGAAATAATAGGCAAACCTCTTACATAAAGACAAAAAAATCTGCCCTAGTTGAACACCAACATGGCAGATTTTTTATAATGAATACTTTTTTATTTTTATTGACTTTACTCAACTTTATATGTAACAACAGCACTATTCATTTCTTTAGATAGATATGCTAACTTCTGACTAGATTCCGCTATATCTTCACTTGAAGCAGCCTGTTCTTCCGAGGCAGCTGAAACTGTTTGTGAATTTTCAACAGTTTTTGCAGAAATTGTATTAATCAGTGTCATCTTTTGATTGACCTCCCCTCCACTCTTAGAAACTCTTTTGATTGCCTCTGATATTTCATTTACTCTATCAGAAACATCATTTGCTAATATCTTAACATCATTAAAATCATTTCCTGCTTGAATGATTGTCTTTTGACCAGTTTTAATTTCTCGTTTACCAACTTCTATTGCTTCAACAGCTTGCTTATTGGTCTCATTTATGCCCGTGATTACCTCTACAATTTCACCCGCAGCAATTTGTGATTCTTCTGCAAGCTTACGTACTTCATCAGCCACTACAGCAAATCCTTTTCCATATTCTCCAGCTCTTGCTGCTTCAATTGCTGCATTAAGTGCAAGAAGATTGGTTTGATTTGCGATTTGTGATATTGTATCTACCATATGGCTAATTTCCTTAGACTTCTTCTCGAACCCATGTACAGCTTCATTAACAATATCTGTTGATTTTGTTATTGCAGACATTTGTTCAACATCCTTTTGCATATTCTCATTCCCAATCATTGTCTTATGGGCAGATTCCTCAGCAAATTTTAATACCATTTCAATATTATCAACCATTTCAGATATTTCTTCTGTCATCTTACTAACCTGTACAACAGCATCTGAAGTCTCACTATGCTGTAACTCTGCACCTTCTAGTATTTCAAGTATTGCCTTTGCAATATTATTGGTCGCTTGAGATGATTCTGTATGATTATCACTTAAGAAAATTGAAGACTGAGCAACCATATCTGAAGTGTAGCTAAGTTCCTTCATTAAGAATCTCATTTTATCAACTATCATCTTTAGACGTATTCCTATTTTGTCATTACTAATAAAACCCTTATCTTTTAAATCAAACTCTTGTAGATTACCTTCAATGAAATCTTCCATAATCAATGCTATACTATCTATTTGCTTTCTTGATCTATCAAATACTATATGTAAAACAATTGTATATAAGATACTCACTAATGAAATTACTCCAATTGTAAGAAATTTATTACGTTCCCACATTATGAAGATTATAGTTACTAATAGAGTAATATTTATACATGCCATAAGAATTATCTGACCTGTTGATTTTAAGTTGCTAGTTAGTCTGTTATTTGTTTCCAATTTCATGTGATCACTCCCTTATTTTCTCGATTTTAATTCCATTAATAATTGAATATTTTTCTTGATTCTAAGTATCCCTTTGTTGCAATTTTGAAGTTGGTTGTAGTTAAAGCTAAGTTTTCTGCTGGACCCATGTTCATATGTTTTTTTAAGAATACAATTGCTGTAAAAAATTCATCATGATTTAAATACGCACCTCCAAAACCAAAAACCGTTTTAACACCGTAATCTTATACGAATTTCTGATTTGCAATTACATGCCTACCTAACTCATCTACTTCTGATTTTGAATCCTTAACATAAAATAATCCAGAGAATGATTTATCTTGTGAAGCTCTATTTCTATCATCTCCAAAAGAAACACCTATTTGATTTAAAACTCTATCCATCATCGGAATTTCATGAATAAAATCTCGGGATATTAGTGGTATTCCTACATGACCTTTTGATTTCAATCTGCTGTTCCATTCAGGTAGAACACCCTTTGTCCCAATCAATGATAATATTTTTGTTTCAGGCTTTAATAGGTTGGATTTAGCTCCTAAGAGATTATTAACAAATACTTTATTCTTCTCAGGCAACTCTTCGAATGGAACTGACAAAAAAACTCTAACAAGTAGCACACTTTCACCAAATAAGTTAAATATTTTTTCACAAAACAATTGACTAGCATCTTCATAACTTTCTTTTCTCTGTATTTCATTTTCAATTAATCCAATAATTTCTTTAGTGCTTTTTATAGTTAAATCATCTAGTTTCAACTTATTTCCTCCATTCTATATTTTTTATATTGTTTAATAATTATTTCATTTTAGTTACCTTTCTACTTATCTTCTGAATAAATTGTACATTCTGAAATTATTTTTAAATATTGATGTCGAATTTATACTTATATTGAAATAATATAATTAAATGGATATATGTGTCAAGTGATTCAGCCTATATGACTTCTTTAAAACATATAGAAGTAACTTTATATAAGATATAATACATTTTCCTCAATCATATGATAAAAGCTACTAGCAAAGCAATTACAATCTCTGGATGCTATTCAATATCCATGAATTGCTGTAATAACTCTATTTATATCTTTTTAGTAATGTATATTATAGTAACTATATATAAGATGTGTAATATTTTGTGAATCCTTTCAACGGACTTACATTGTAAAAAGAAAGGATTGAAGTGACTTTAAACGGTAATTTAAAATGATTAAATACTAATAATTATACAGAAAAAGTACCTATAGCATAAACACTTTTTTCAATGTGTCTATTCTATAGGTACCATTGTAAAATTAGCTTCCTTTATTTTATGCTACAATTAAATGCATCCTTTTACTATGTTAATGATTTACGATATTCGCGAGGATTTTTCCCTATCACAGCTTTAAATGCTGCCGCAAACTTACTAGAACTATTGTAGCCTAATTTCCCTGCTATTTCGGTTATGCTAACATCAGTAGTACTAAGTAATACCGCAGCTTTATTCATGCGATACATTTTCATATAGGCATATATAGATGATCCATATATACCCTTAAAACACTTTTTCATTGAAGTTAATGATATATTAAAACGTTGTGATAATTCATCTAAAGTATAGTGTGTTTCTAATTGACTAGTCATAAATTCCTTAATTGCCTTGACCTTTTCTAGTTGAGTTTTATAAAAATAAGGCTTCCCCTGATAGCAGTCAGATATTTCTAGTACATCTAAATATAATAATAACTCCATTATTTTTATCTTGTAATAATAATTTTTTATATTATGAGGTGCTTCATACAATTTCTTAAAAATGTGGTCGATAGTTTCCTCATTTCGAATTACAAAGGATTTTTTATTATTACAATACTTTTCTTTTAGATTTCTTAAATCAACTGGAAAATCACGAAATGTATTAGTAATGGAATTAGGTGCTTCATCTAGAAAAAATACTATAGTAATTCCATGATAATGTGAAAGTGGAAATGAAAATTTTTTATTATGATTACTACGGTCATCAACCTTTAAATACCCTGATTCTATATAGCAATAACTACCATCAGTTTCTATATGTTCTATTCTACCCTCTCTACAATAATCAATACAAAAAACATTAGTATCATGAGTGACATCAGAGTAAAAATTCTCCATGTGAAAATCATTAAAGATTAAATACACTCCACCAATAATCTTATGTGAAGTCATTATCCCTTCGCCACTTTTATTTTTCACTTGAAGCACTTTTGTATTTTCTTCCGACACAACTATAGTTACATTTTCACCTAATAGAAATCTATCAGTAAATCCCATAAAACACTCCTTATATTTTTACTTGTCTATTGCAAGTACATGATAAAAATTCCTTATCATGACTAACTATAATAATCATAAAGTCTTGATTTGATAGCTTTTTTATCATCCCACTTACAGCTATCATATTCTCATAATCCAATCCACTGGTTGGTTCATCAAAGAGCAAAATCCTTTTTCTTGATAAAATGCCTGTTGCAATTGCAAGCCTTTGTTTTTGTCCACCTGATAATGCCATTGGGTGATGTTGCTTCCAATTATCTAAAGAAAAAGCTTTCAATATAGTAGAAATTTCCTCACAATCTACTTCTTTTGATAAGCTCTTGCACTCATTCCATACACAATCGCTAAATAATTGATGATTTACATCCTGCATAATCATATAAGAAAGCTTATTTCTTTTTCTTCTTTTCAAAGTTTTACCATTATATTGTATATCACCATCTGAAAAAGGCAATAGACCTGCTAAGCATCTTAAAAATGTTGTTTTACCCGCACCATTATAACCTGTCACTCCTAGAATTTCACCACTACTAACTTCAAAAGAAAGCTTGGTAAATACTTCTTTATTTTTATATTTATAAGCTAAATCTTTAACTATCAATTTATCTTTTTTTAACGATTTATTATATTTATTTTTCCAAGAAATTCTATTATCTAAGGTTCTAAGCCCCATTCTAATCCTGTCATTATCATTAAGTAATAAAAATTCATCTCGTGTAAATTCTTTTTCTATCTCTCCATCCTCAATATATATTACACGATCAATTATTTCTTTTAAAAAGTATATTCTATGTTCAGAAATTAGGATTGTTTTACCCTCTGACTTAACTTTCTTAATCTGTGTCTTTAAAATATCAATTGCTCTTTCATCTAAATTTGCAGTTGGTTCATCTAATACATATACATCAGGGTTCATAGCATAAACAGATGCAAATGCAAGACTTTGTTTTTCACCTCCAGACATTGAAAAAACATTCCTATGCCTTAGTTTTTCTATTCTTAAGGCTTGAGTTGTCAACTCTAATCTTTCCTTAATTATATCTGGATTTACTCCTGAGTTTTCCATGCCAAAAACAATTTCTGCATCTGAATCTAAATTAAAAAACTGTGATTTTGGATTCTGAAACACAGAACCTACCATTTGTGCAAGTTCATAAATCTCAGTCTGAAAAATATTTTCCCCATTTACTGTGACTTCTCCAGTTACTGAACACCCTTCATAAAAGTGAGGAATCAAACCATTTATAAGCTTTGTAACTGTTGTCTTACCACAACCACTTTTACCACACAACAGTATACATTCTCCCTTTTTTATATCTAAATTAATATTTTTTAATACACTGTTTTTCCCATCATATGAAAATGATACATTTCTTATACTTATCATAATACCCCCATCACCAAAGTTATAGCTACAAGAATAATCCCAATTATTAGAATAATCCAATCATGTGTCATAAATTTACTATTAACCAAACTAGTCTTTTCTATAGGGTTTTCTATTCCCCTAGTAACTGCAGCCGCTGATAATTCTTCTGCAGTACCAATTGCTGACATCATTAGAGGAATCATAAAATATTCAATCATCTTAATCCCTTTTATATTTCTAAGTTTCATAGCATCTTTTATATATCTACTTTCTTGACGTATTGCAGGAAAATATCTTAATGTAACTGATAGTGAAATTATAAATTTATGAGGAAAACGCCACTTTCTCATAGCTAATATTATGTACTTCATAGGAATTTTTTTTAAAATTACTGTTGCAATCATTAAGCAAGGAATAATCTTACGTATATAAACTGACATCATTGCAAAAATAGTTACAAATACAGGTAATGATTTTGAAAAAATATAACGTTTAAATAAATCAATAACTATAAACAAAAGAACCAATTTAACTGCTTCTTTAAAGCAGCCACAATAAAGCATAAATATGAAAAGAGCAGCAATAACTCCTATTTCTACGTATATTGATTTTTGAGTAAAAGCAATTACATTTGCAAATATAAGTAATATTATTATAGTTCTTGGATCTAACGGTATCCATTCTTCTTGACTTTGCATTTATACAATACCAACCTTATTAAAGTGTTTTTTAAAAATTTTTCGTGATAAAAGTGCTCCAAAAAGACCTGCAAAAAAAGTAGAAACAATCATAACTACCAACATACTAGGGGACACAATACTTTCTAAGCTATTTACATATTCTTGCGACATACCATATTCCAAAATTTGAGCTATAAAGCTTTCACGATATATCCATAATGGAAGAGGCGATCCTGCCATCCCCATAGAAAAGAATGAAAAACCTAATGCATTAGCCCAAAAACTATCATATTTTGTTTTATATCTAATGATTTCTGCAATAATAGCACCTATAATGAATCCAATAGGTACTGTATACGGAAATTGACCTGTAATAAAATAAATAAACCCAACAATAATCCCCAACATCAAAATTGCTAAAGGTTTTTTGACTTTACTTACCGCAAGCATATATGGTGTAGCACCAAGCAAAGCAGCAACAATTGGTGACATAATCCATAGTATTGGATGTATTCCCCCTGAAACGTTTGATAAAAAACTCAAAACAAAATAAATAGCAGCGAATATTCCTATTGTAACTTGATCTTTTCCCTTCAATCGGTTACTTTTTTCTATCATTTTTCTCCTCCAATATATTTATTTTATATAAATTATAATTGATATCAATTATCATTTCCACTCCATTTTGTCTTTATTGCTCCATTTAGACTACATTTTATGAATGTGATTGATATAGACTTTATCAATAATCATATTGTATCAAGCTTTATTCAAGCTATTCGATGGTGGTTTAATCTTAATTTTAAAAAATCTCCTGAAAAAGTCGCTAATTCTTATATATACATGATTTATTATATCTTTATTAAAATATATTTCACTAACTTTTAGTTTTCCATAAGTTAACGTTCCTGTTTTATCAAAGGTTATTGTATATACCTTCTCCATAGTCTCAAGTGCTGCTCCAGTAAAAATCCAAACCAATATAGCAATCAAAAGTGCAACAGGAACTAGCCATACCAGTACAATATATTTATTACAGAACAGATTGTGCTGTAATTATAAATCTAAAGTTTAATCAAAACAATAATTAATATAATAGATTTGTTCATTACCGAACATATAGCAGCAAACATTTCGATAATGATAATCATTTACACGAAGCCTCATTCTTTCTATAATACTTTTAAGTGAAAAAAAAGTTATAAATATTTAATATATAGTAAAATACAGAATAACATGGAGGTTTATATATGATAAAAATCAATCATGTTACAAAAAAATTTGGTCATTTTACAGCTGTAAATTCTTTAAATTTAGAAATAACAACAGGGGAATTTTGCGCTTTATTAGGACCTAATGGAGCTGGAAAAACTACATTAATAAAGATGCTAGTAGGACTATTAAAGCCAGAAGAAGGAATCATTACGATAAATGATATGGTTTTAGATAGAAACAATAATAAATTAAAGAAAAAAATTGGTATTGTTCCACAGCATACAAACTTAGACAAAGATCTTACAGTAAAAGAAAATTTATTATTTAGTGCAAAGTTATTTAAAATCCCTAAAATAGAAGCAGAAAAGAAAACAAATGAATTAATAGATTTTATTGATTTAAAAAGTGTAGAAAATAAAACGACTAGAAAGCTTTCTGGTGGGATGAAGAGGAAATTAATGATTGCTAAGGCTCTTATTCATGATCCTGACATTATATTTATGGATGAACCTACTATAAGAATAGACTTAAATGCAAGAAGAAGAATATGGGATGTTTTAAAAGCTATGAAAAAGGAAGGAAAAACGTTTATAATTATATGTATTATCTGATTCCTGGTATTATTGCATTATCAACAATGAATACGAGCTTTAATGCAATCTCTTTAAGAGTAATCGTCTCTAAAATTAATCTAATAGCTCTTTTACCTCTTCATAAATTAGTTCCTTAGACACTCCACCGTAATATCTTACCATACCATTTATAACGCAATAAGGAAGTTCGTATCCTTCTTCATATACATATATAATATTCTCATGATCTAGCACGTTAATTTTACTTATGTCATAAAATTCATAGTTTATAGATTCCTTTACATCGCTTTTTTCTATAAACTTTACAAAATCTTCGTATACTTCAATCATAGACTTTGAAGCCTTGGCTCTACAACCACCACAGCCTCCCCCTTTGCTTAAAGAACACCCTCCACAACCAGAAGAGCTTCCACCAGAAACCCAATCTAAAGAACCATATATCTGAATATTTATTTTATTATTCATGTTATCTACCTTTCTGTGTAAACACATACTATATTATAAATTAGCTAATGCTATTATAGCATATAATAGAAATACAGAAAGAAATCAATTGTATGAGAGTCTTTATTTACTTAGATTTTGACAAAGATATTAAATTTAATTTTTGTGATGCTTTCCACATGTCAGCATATTTTCCGTTTTCAACAACAAGAATTTTATTAGCATTTTTAATGATTGGCAAAGTATGTGCTATCATAATCACTGTTTTATTGCTCTTTAAAAGATTACTTATTGCTTGTTTCACAAATAATTCATTTTCAATATCAAGGGAGACTGTCGCTTCATCAAGCAGTATAATAGGGCTATCTTTTAAAATTGCTCTTGCCACTGATAACCTTTGTCGTTCTCCTCCGGAAAGTCTATTACCATTTTCACCTATCTCTGTATCATATTCTTTTTCCATATTTAGAATAAATGTTTCGCAGTTAGCAAGACGGTAAGCTTCTTCAACTTCATCATCTGTGGAGGTATATCCACCTATTTTAATAGTTCCCTTTTGCGATATATAATCTATTGATGACTATATTCAATGCCGAAAAATAGGACAGGCAGAACATCTTTTGACATATACAGATTTAAATATAGGACAAGTAGCTAATGCAGTAGGATATTCCAACGCAGGAAGATTTTCAGAACTTTTCCGTAAATCCACAGGAATTTTGCCGGGAGAATATATAAAAATAACACGAGGAAGGTAATATCGTATTCACAATTTTTTTACACTTACAAAAAAGTACTCGATTTCTGAGCACTTTTTATAATTTATAGATATCTTCTTTTACTTTTTAAGTTGTAACTCTTTGATAAATATTTTGGAATTTTTTATAAAATCTACTTAAAACTTATATAGATATTCTCATAATCTACTGCATTGGTTGACCTGTATGTATGTCAAGACCACCTGAGATTGGTAAGTTCATGCCATTACACGAACTTGAATCCTCTGATGCTAAAAAGTATATAACTTTTGCTACCTCATCTGGAGTACAAATTCTCTTAAGTGGATTTGCTTCGTTAAACATATCTATAACTTCCTGTGAGTTTGCCAAAAACATAGGTGTTGCACATGCTGAAGGACAAACATTATTCACACGAATATTGTATTTTCCATAGTCAAGTGCCATAGCTTTAGCCATATTTACAACAGCACCTTTTGCTGCATTATATGCTGCCATATTGTAATCTCCAAGCATACCTGAAACTGAAGCTGTATTTACTATAGTTCCTCCACCATTTGCAATCATATATGGTACAAAATATTTTGAAGTTAAATATATGGATTTTACATCAACATTAAATACTTTTTCCCAATCTTCTTCCTTCGTTTCGTGAAGCATTCCACCAATCCAAATGCCAGCATTATTAATAACACTATCAATTCCACCTAATGTTTTTATAGTATAATCATAAAGAGCTTTTACTTCGCTGTCCTTTGTAATATCGCATTTCCAAAAGTATACTTTATCATTTCCTTGTTCTTTAAGCTCTTTAATCAATTTTTCTCCCTTATCTTGATTTATATCTACAACCATAACACTCCATCCTTTTTCAATGAAAAGCTTAGTTGCACTAAGCCCTATTCCTGATGTGCCACCAGTTATTAATATTCTTTTTGTCATGATATTCTTCCTTTCTAGAATATTATTTATTGTTATTTAAGAATTCTCTGATTCCATCAATACATATTTTATGATCTAACTCCCCAGTTAATCCGCAAACAGTAATAGATCCTATGACTCCTACGTTTGAGATTATTAATGGGAATGATCCTCCAACTGCTTGGAAATCTTCCGGATTTAAAAGACTAGATTTGTCAAAAGTCGTTCCCATATCTTTATACATTTCCTCAACAAACTTAGATGAGTGATTATATCTATCAACAACATTCTTTTTTCTATCATACCAGTATGCGTTTTCTACCATTGTTCCATCCATTAAATGAGAAAATAATACTTGTCTATTTCTCTCAATCTTGATACCTATACCTCCTTGATTTAATTCTTTTGCTATTTTAATAAATGTTAATCCTAAATTTAATGCATCCTCACTTGAAAATTTAGTGAATTGTAATTCCTCTTCTAATTTTAATAAATCTTTCATTACTTGATTCATATTTATTCCCCTCCCACTTTATAATTTCATTATTGTCGAACTAATTTCATTAATAACACACTTGAATAATATCATTTGCTTTTTTTCTTGTCAATATTTTTTTGTTATTATCGAATGTAAAACGGTTATATTGAATCTACTTGCACTTTGTGCTATACTAGAGATAATTTCTTCAGATAGAATTACATCAACTACTTTATTACACGATTTTTATTTGAACATATTCTTTTTAAAAGTATTATATAAAATTTAGGGGTGAGTAACAGAAATATGAAAACTATTCAATCTATAGATAAGGCAATATCTGTACTTCAACATATATCGAAGAAAAATGGAAAGCTTACTTTAACAGATATAAGCACTTCTCTTGATATGAAAATAACCACATTACATGGAATAATTTCTACATTAGAGTATAGAGGATTTTTATATAAAAATCCTAAAAGTAATAAATATCATTTAGGTGTAAAGCTTTTTGAAATGGGAAAAATTTATGAATCTGATATATCTCTTATTGATACTGTTCATCCTTTTATAGAAAAATTAGCTGACGAATTTAGTGAAACAATCCACCTTGCCGTTCCATTTGAAAATAAAATTCTCTATGTTGACAAGGTAGAATCTAAACATCAGCTAAGACTTACTTCTATGGTTGGCACAGTAGAAAAGGCTTATAATTCTGCAATAGGTCTTGTAATTCTTGCTCACCTTTCAAAACCTAATTTAGAGAAATTCATGCAAGAATTTAATAATAAGGAAGCAATGAATGAAAAGACTCCTCAGCTTATGGATATATTTAATCAAATAAGACAAAATGGATTCTATATAAAGTTCGAACCTGAACATGATTTTTACTGTATAGCTTCTCCATTAATAAACTCAAAATCCATCGCTATCGGTGCTATAAGTATTGTTATTCCAAATCATAGATATAATGAACAGCTAAGTAAAAAAATATCCGATAGACTTAAAGAAATATCCGATTCTCTTAAGGATATTATTTAAAATATACAGAAGTAACTTTATATAAGATATAATACATTTTCCGAAAAATAATTGTTGTAGATTAAAAAAGCTATCAAATTTGATAGCTTTTTTACTAAATATTCAATTTCTCCACTAACTCCTTCATAGCTAATAGAGTTTCCCCCATTAAATAGTTCATGTCCCATCCTAAATTTTCTGCACCTTGTTTTATACTCCCTTAATTTTAATACCACGATTAATTGCCTCATTAAAGTGTTCTTCCAAATCCTTCTACTCTTCCTTCCATATATATATCAACACGTTGACTTGCCTGTTCCAATAAAAGACTAATAAAATCAAAAATATTCTTTCTACCAGTTATAATTTTTAACTCATATTGTTCTTTGCTCTTAACAAACAACTTTGTTGTTTCATACTTAATTATCATATTTTTTCGCCAGCGTTCTCTCCATTGTTGAAAATTTAATCCTGTTACTTCTTCTAATGTTTCTCCATCTAATGAATCTACTGCACCGCATATATTAGCATTAGGATATGAATATCCACCAATAACTTTACCATCACAAATAATAATGTAAAGATTTGTATCAACGTTATAAATTTTTTCTAAGGGGTGTTTTTTTACCGTAAAACAATAGATGATTATTTCTTTTCCTAAATAATCATCAGGATTTACCTTTTGAACCGCCCATGATTGTTGATATGGTATAGTTTCTGTTCCTCCATAAAGTTTATTTTTTTCTAAAGTGTATCTGTTTATTTCTCCTTTTCGAGTAGTAATCACATAGCCTTTAGTTTTAATATACTCCTCTGCTGTCTTTTCATAAGCAATAGAACTTTTATTATATAATAGAATAATTATAAGTAACGATCCAAATACAACACATAATAACTTTCTCATATACACCAACTTCCTTTTCTATTCATAATTTTTTTATTATTATGAACTACATCAATCAACCCTGTCTAAAGATATTCAAACTAAATTAGATTCCAGTAAGTTATCAATGACTATGGACACTATTCATCAGTTGCATAAATATAGCGCCAATCAATTGAATGATTGACGCTACGAATTTTTAATTAGTTCCACTATCTACTTGACAGGGGGTAGTTCATTTGCATTCTTAGTCTTCTCCTTTTTCTAAAAGCTTTTTCTTTATTCTTAAAACTACATTACTAATTCCTAATATTAAAACTCCAATTGATATGATTATAATTATATAATCTAGTTTATTTAAATCCTTAAAATCTCTATCAATAATTATAAAAGCAACAATAAAAAAAGGTAATATATCTGTAAACCAATTTGATTCACTTATTTTTCTATACTTAATAGCTAGTATTAAAAGTATTATTGAAATAATAAGTTGTATTATAAGAAATAACATACTATAATCTGCTTTTAATGTTTTATGTACATCATTATGAAAAGTATACGCATGATGCTGTCCTATATTTCCTTCTAATCCTCTAATGGAAAGGTTCATTTTACAAAGCTTCCAAGTTGTTGTATTAAATTCTTGTCCATATATTGAAAGGTCACTTATTTTTCCTTGATGTTCTTCAAGGAACTTTTCACTTTGAACAAACATACCTCCACTACCACAGCATGGGTCATATATTCTTCCTCTATATGGTTCTATCATTTTGACTAATGTTTTAACTATGCTCGTAGGAGTATAAAACTCTCCTCCTCCTTTACCTTCTGCTCCTGCGAATTTTCCTAAGAAGTATTCATATACTCTAACAAGTAAATCTTTTTCTCCGTTTTTATGAAGTTTTATTGTGGAGATTAAGTCTATCAGTTCTCCAAGTCTTCTTTTATCAAGTTCTGGTCTTGCATATCTTTTATCTAATACTCCTTTTAAATTAGGGAGATGTTTTTAGGAATTTTTTGTTTTCCTTTTATCCATAAGTGTATGTTTTGTTTTTTTATTCCTAGCTTTTCCGAAAGCTCTATATGCTGCATGGTATATAAGCTAAGTATATACTCGAGTCCAATCAATAAATCACCTTCCTATTATTGTCTTAGTCAATATATTTATATTACAAATTATTTTATTGTCTTGGTCAATTATTTTTCCTATTATTTGAATTTATGTTAATATTAAATATTTGAATATAAAAAAAGTAACCTAAAGAATGTTATTTCTCTAGGTTACTTTCGTATTATCCAACAATATAAAAATACATATCTAAGCTACTATCCACTGATTTTTCTATAATTTCTATAAAATTAGTATAATCATTATTTACACTAGCTTTTTTTAAAGCATTCATATATTCATCTCTGTCTTCCATTTTTACTACACAGATAGGGTATCCACTTCTCATTAATATTAAATTAGTAAGAAGCCTTCCACTTCTTCCATTACCATCTATAAAAGGATGTATATAAGTATATTTATGGTGAAATACTGCTGCAAGTTCTACTGGATGAAGCTTTGTTTTATTTTCATTATACCAAGAAATTAATTCTCTCATTTGATCTTCTACTAAAAAATGTTCAGGTGGTCTATGTTTACTATCATTTATTAAAACATTTACACTTCTATACATTCCTGCATTTTCATTGTTTATGCTTTTTAGAATAATATAATGAAGATTTTTAATAACTGTTTCACTAATGTCTATATCTTTTCTTACTATATCTTCTATATAATCTATTGCTTCTTTATGATTTATAACTTCTAAATGCTCCTTTAATGTTTTTCCTTTTCATATTGTAATTCCATCTTCAAGTACAACTTTAGTTTCTGTTATTGTTAGTATATTTCCTTCTATAGCATTATAGTTATATGTCAATTCCACATCATAATATTTCTTTAAATTATCTATTGCAGTTTTTGAAAAAGGCCTTTTACTATCTAGTAACTTTTTCTTTTTATCTATTTCTTCAAACATAAATTCCACCTCATTAGTTTTGTTGTTTTAAATATAATTTTATTATATATATAATTACTTTGCCCTCTAATATCAATCTTAGATATCCATTTTTTTATAATGAGTAGGAAATTATAATTCCTATTTAAATTTTGTTTAGCCTTTTTGTTACTCAATATACTTTTTCTTTTGTAAATCAATTGAAAATGATCTTTAATGAAGTATTTCTTTTAAAAAACATAAAAAAAATTGTCGAAAATACACCAAAACTACTTGCACTTTATATATTTACTATACTATTATAAAATCTATAACTTAATCTAATTAAATTTACTAGGAGGTCTTCCATGAACAGTCTTATACAGTTAACATCTGAACACATTAATAATTATCTTAATCATCTTAATACCCACAATGATTTATCACAGCATACCCTAAAAGCTTATTATTGTGATGTGTCAAACTTTAAAAGATGGTGTGATACTAATAGAAATACAAATATAACCCATACAGAAATAGAAATGTATTTTACATATTTAAAGAATACGTTAACCTTAAAACCAAGTACTATCAAACGTAGGTACATTTCAATAAAGATTTTCTTTAACTATTTAGTGAAGAATTTCAATTTGACTACTAACCCTTTTAACACTATAGATATTAAGTTTGCTCCTCGTAAAAAATTACCTAAAACATTAACAGATAATGAAATTATCTCACTTTTAAAAGTTCCAATAAGGGAATTAGATGAATGTAAATCATCCTTCAAAGTAGTTTTATGTAAAAGAAATATTGCCATACTTTATTTATTATATTCTACTGGAATGAGGATAGGTGAACTCTCCTCATTAGATATTGAACATATCAATCTTGACACTCAAATATTACTCATTTCAGGAAAAGGAAATAAAGAAAGGATTATGTTTCTATCTAGCGAAAAAGTCATTAACAAACTGAAAGAATGGTTAAATGTTAGAAGACAACTAAGTCCAAAGACTTCAGCATTATTTCTAAATAAATACGGAACTAGATTATCAATTTTTTCAGTAGAAAATATATTTAAAAAGTATCAAAAAATAGCTGATATTAACCCACATGCTACACCTCACTACTTACGTCATACTTTTGCAACTCAACTTTTGAGTAATGGTGCTGATCTACGATCCGTTCAAGAGCTTTTAGGTCACTCCAGTATACTTACCACACAAATTTACACAGAAGTTTCAATTTATAGAAAAAAGTCAATATTATTAAAATATAATGCTATTAATAATCTAGACATATAGCAAAACCTCAAAATAACTATAGATTATTTGGAGGT
>NZ_JAOASI010000009.1 GCF_025210165.1 Tepidibacter sp. | reverse complement strand
TGGAAAAGATGAAGATATATCAAGAATTAAGTCTTTAGCATTTGGATAATATAACCATACGTTTGAAGTTAAGAGGATATTTTTTTGTTGAAATCAATTTACCATATTAAGTAAATTGATTTCAACTAGCACAATAGATTAATTATAAAAAAATAGAAGATCTTAAAGGTAAAAAAGTTGGAGCTTGGCTAGGTGGAAATGGAGAAAAAACATTAAGAGCATTAAATGAAGAGTATAAACTTGATTTAGATATGTCATTTTATGATGGAACACCTTTAGAAAAGGAAGTAGAAATTGGAAGACTTGATGCATGCTGGCAAGGAGCAATCAAATCTCAAACAGTTATCAAACAAGGAAATTTAGATGCGAAACTAATGGGAGCAAATACAGAAATTGGGTCAGAAATTAATGCATATCCATTTTCAAAAAGTGAAGAGGGCAAAGAAATGTCAGATAATGTTAGCAAAGTCATTAAAGAGATGCATGAAGATGGAACACTAAGCGAATTATCTAAAAAGTGGTTTGATTTAGATACAACAAAAAAATAATAATTTATCAATTGATTGGTGGTAAAAATATGGAAGTTTTTAGTTTTGATTTTGCATGGAATCTACTTCCATTAATGCTAAAATATTTACATGTGACAATTATCATGTCTGTATTATCTTTAGTGTTTGGACTGATGATTGCAATTATAGTTGCATTGATTATTCAAACTAAAATAAAAATTATATATCCTATTACAAAAATATATGTTTCTTTTTTTAGAGGAACTCCACTCATAGCACAACTGTTTTTCTTATATTTTGGGTTGGTTCAGATAATCCCAAGTTTAAAAGGAATGGATGCTTTTACAGCAGCAGTTATCGGATTAAGCTTGAATGCTTCAGCTTATATGTCTGAAACTATTAGAGGAGCAATATCATCTGTAGATAAAGGACAAATGGAAGGGGCTTTATCTATAGGAATGACGTATCTTCAGGCTATGAGAAGGGTTGTTTTACCACAAGCTGCAAGAGTGGCTATACCAGCTTTGTCTAATAATTTTATTGATATTATAAAAGGATCATCACTTGCATTTACGTTAGGAGTAACAGAAATAATGGCTACAGCTCAAATGGAAGGAGCTGCAGCATATAGATTTTTTGAAGCTTTCACAGATGTGATTATTATATATTGGGGAATTATATCATTGCTGGGATACTTACAAAAGAAATTAGAGGTTAAGATGAGTGAAGGATATTAGGGTGTGTTCGTATGATAAAAATAAAGAATTTACATAAAAGCTTTACCAAATTAGAAGTTCTAAGAGGAATTAATTTAGAAATTGAAAAAGGTGAAGTAGTTGCAGTAATTGGTCCTTCAGGTACAGGAAAATCTACCCTGCTTAGATGTATAAATTATTTAGAGGTTCCTGATAAAGGAGAAATTGAAATTGAAGATTTAAAGATAAATACAAAAAATGTAACAAAGGAACAAATACATAGATTACGAAAAGTGACCTCTATGGTATTCCAAAATTATAATCTTTTTAAAAATAAAACAGCAATACAAAATATTCTTGAGCCGTTGGTTGTAGTAAAAAAGATGGACTATGAGAAAGCAGAAAAGATAGCATTAGATATATTAGAAAAAATAGGACTACTAGATAAAAAAGATATTTATCCTTCAAAATTATCAGGAGGACAGCAGCAAAGAATTGGGATTGGTAGGGCAATGGCTGTAAGTCCTAAAATTATGTTATTTGATGAACCAACATCTGCATTAGATCCTGAACTTGTAGGAGAAGTTTTAGATGTAATAAGAGAATTGGCAAAAAATCATACTACAATGATTATTGTTACCCATGAAATGAGATTTGCAAAAGAAGTAGCAGACCGAGTTATATTTATGGATGGGGGAAACATTGTTGAGCAAGGTTCACCAAATGAGATTTTTAATAATCCAAAGAATGAAAGAACAATAGAATTTTTAAAACAAGTAAAGACTTAAAGTATGTTAGATAAGGAGCTTATAGAAGAGCTTCTTATTTTTTTATGCTTAAGGAAATTATATGATTTTGAATCTGTGGATAATATTGATGAAAAGACTGTACTTGAAACTATTTTTGAGCAACGAAGCCCGTAGGGATTGTTTGCGACATGAGTCACCGCGTTAGCGAGTAGATGAATTTTTGTATGTCGAAATTTTTTTTTAAGAGTCGAACGATTTATTAGCAAATAGTATGAAATAATGTTACAATAAAGTAGAAATTAAACAATAATGTCTTGATTTAGGGAAAAAGGTGAAAGTCCTTTGCTGTAACTCCAACTGTAAGTGGGGATGAAGGCTACAATTTGCCACTAGATTTTTAATCTGGGAAGGCGTAGCTGTAAGATGATCCACAAGCCAGAATATCTAACCTGACATTCTTCAATTACCTTACGACTTAAATGGGGTTGAAGATATATGCCTAATTAACATGTAATTCAAGCATGTTTATTTGTTATGCATATATACTTTAACCCTATCTTTTTAGATAGGGTTATTATTATATTAGGAGGTATATTATGAAAAGAATATTTATATTTTTCATATCTATAATATTAACTTTTTCATTAATAGGTTGCGGTGGTACGAGTATTTCACAAAATGAAAAAGTAAATTTAATTGTATCTAAAAATTTTGCAAATGAACAAATATATAATGAACAATTGGATTTTGTAAAAGATACAAGCGTTATGGAGATTATGGAGGAACATCTAGAAATAGAAAAGGCATATGGGGGAGGATTTGTAAATTCTATAAATGGACTTAAATCAGGATTTACAGATTCAAAAGATAAAAAGAAATTAGATTGGTTTTATTATATAAATGGAAATCTAGCACAAGTTGGATCCGATGATTATTATTTAAGCTCAGGAGATACTATTATATGGGACTATCATGATTGGAGTAGTGAAAACTATATATCAAGTATAATAGGTGCTTATCCTAATAACTTCACAAAAGGGGTTGAAGGAAGTGTTTTAAAATTAGAAATAAGATATTCGGAAGAATTTAAAGAAGAGAGCGAAAATGTATTTAAGTTTTTAAAGTCAAAAGGATTAAAAGAACTAGACCAAAGAAAGCTTGATGATAAAGATATAGAAAATGAAGAAATAAATACTATAATTATTGGAAGTTGGGATGAGGTTTCAAATATAAAATATATAAATGATATCTATAATAAAGAAATAAATGGTCTATTTTTTAGTATAGATAGTGATATTATAAAGGCTTTAGATTACAATAAAAAAACTTCAAAGGAATATCAAAAAGGAGCTGTAATTACATCTATGCCTAAGGGATATGGATATTATTCTAATTTATGGATCATAACAGGTAATGATGAAGTTAGCATTAAAAAAGCAGCAAAACTACTTTATGAAAATTCAGAGAAAATCAAAGGCAAAATCTCTGTATTAGTAAGTGGTAGTGAAATATTAAATATTCCGATTAAGAAATAGGTTTGACTTTAGAATTTAGGAGGGGAAATTATGAAAAAAGTATTATCTTTAACTATTGCAATTTTAATGGTTTTTACTAATTTTGCATTTGCACTGGATTTAAGTTCTACTGCAAAACATTTAGAAAAGCAAAAACTAGACGAGTGGGGGATTTTAGCACTTTATTCTAATGGAAAAGATGTATCAAATAAGAGCTTAGCTTCTGTCAATTCAAAAATTACAACTGATTATGAAGCATATATTTTAGGGGCAGCATGTCTTAAAAAAGATATTTCATCAGTTAGTAATAAAATAATAGAAGCTCAGAGAAGTAATGGTAAATTTGCAGATTATATAGATGGAACTGGTGAAGAATTGGTGAATTCTCATATATGGGCAGTTATATCTTTATATACAGCAGGTAATGAAAATTATGATAAAAATAAAGCACTAAGTTATCTTAAATCTATTCAAAATAGTGACGGTGGATTTGGTATATATATAGGAGATAAAAACTCAGATTTAGATATGACTTCTATGGGAATAGTTGCCTACAGCATACTTGGACTTAATTCAAATTCAAGTGAAGTTAAAAATGCGTTATCCTTTGTAGAAAAGAACATTGATAAAAGAGAAAGCTGTGAGAGCATATCTTGGTATATACTTGCAAGAACCAAATTGGGTCTTGGTGTAGATAAAAAATATATTGATAAGCTTTCAGAATACAAATTAAAAGATGAATCATTTAAGCATTTGAAATTAGCTAAAAAAGGAAACTATATGGCAACATATCATGGACTTTTAGCTTTTAGTGATTACAATAACAAAATTTCAGTTTTCACAAAATTACATAACTTAAATAAACCTGTAGTTAAATTTAAAGATCTAAAACAAAGTGATTATGCATATAAAGAAATAATGTACTTAGTAAACAAAGGAGTTGTATTAGGTTATTCTGATACAACCTTTAAGCCTAATAATAGTGTGAAAAGAGGAGAATTCACTAAGTTTTTAGTTTATGGAAAAAATCTTCAAAGTCAAGCTACATCACCAACTAATGAATTTACAGATCTTAAACATCACTGGTCAAATAAAGTTGTTAATGTTGCGGTTAAAAAAGGATATATAAATGGAGTTGGAAATAAGAAATTTGCACCAGAAAACAATATAACAGGAGCACAAGTAGCAGCAATTATTGTTAGAGCTAAAGGGCTTGAAAGTAAGGCAAAAGGTATTAAGGGAAAGAATTGGTATGATGGATATGTAAAGGTAGCTAAGGATAGTAATTTACTTTATAAAAACTTTAGTGCAAATAAAAATGCTACAAGAGCACAGTGCGCTGAAATCATATATAAATTAGTAAAATAATATAACATAAAATTAAGAAGGGGGAATTAAATTGAAAAATCGAGTGATTAGTATTTTTTTGATACTGGGTTTGCTTTTTAATTATATTATATGTATTCCTAATAGTATTTTTTATTCTTATGCAAAGGAAATACAAAGTAGTGCAAAGGAAGAAGTTAAAGAAAAAGAAGTTAAAGAGGAAGTAAGTAAGGATAAAGAAGTTAAAGAGGAAGTAAGTAAGGATAAAGAAATTAAAGAAGAGGTAAGCAAGGATAAGGAAGTTGAAGAAGAAGTAAGTAAGGATAAGGAAGTTGAAGAAGAGGTAAGCAAGGATAAGGAAGTTAAAGAGGAAGTAAGTAAGGATAAAGAAGTTAAAGAAGAAGTAGATGGGAGTAATTTGCAAGATGACGTTGAAGAAACATTAGATAAGTTAAGAAAATATTATTCAGATGAAAGCCAATTAGATTATATAGGAGCCATGTCATATAATCATTCTAGCAATAACTTGAATAGCGATTTAACACTAATATCAAATAAACTGAGAAAATATAGCTCAAAAGGATTATATAACTGTTATAAAGGAATAATGAGTGCAGTTGCATCAGGTCAAGACCCTAGAAATTTTGAATATATAGGAGAAAATTTAAATTATGTAGAAGCTCTTTTAAAACTTCAAAAAGATACAGGAGAATTTTATAGTTGTACGTCTTATTGTATTATGGCACTTGATATGGCTAGTGCAGATTATGATGAAGAAAAAACAATAAATTTTTTGAAAAGTAAATTTGAAACAGATGGAGATAAAGCCTATATAACTAAATATAATAAAGCTGATATAGAAAAAACAGCTATAGCTATGATTGCTCTTTCAAATCATAAGGATATAGATGGAGTAGAAGACTTAATAGATAAGTGTATCAATTACATAAAATCAGAGCAAAAAGACGATGGAGGGTTTGGTTATTCAGCTAATGCCAAAGTTTTAGGAGAAATTATACAAGCTCTTATTTCAGTTGGAGAATATCCTGTATCAAAAGATTATACTAAAAACGAAAAAACAATACTTGATGCAATGATGAAATATAAACTGGATAATGGAACCTTTAAAAAATCGTCATGGGGAAATTATACTGATGAAGATTCTACGCAAGCAGCATTTGCAGCACTTTCTGATTTAAAAAAAGGGAAATCTATGTATCATACATTGAAAGCTGAAGTTGGAGATACTCCTTCAAATATAATACTCAATGTTGATAAAAATGAAATTTTAGAGAAAAGAACATTAAATATTAATTATAAGGTTGTAGATAATCAAAATAGAATAGTACCAGGACAAAAGATTAATTGGACAAGTTCTAATGAAACTATTGCAACTGTCAAAAATGGGTTAGTAACAGCAATAAAAAGTGGGGATGTAACTATAACAGCAGAGCTTGAAAATAGTTCGATTAATGAAACTATTGATATAAAAGTAGTTAAAAGAAAACCAACAAAAATAAAATTATATTCAAATAATAAAGAGGTTAAAGCAAAAACATCTATAAAAAAAGATGAGACAATAAATATCACAGCAAAGGTACTTGACCAAGATGATGAAATAATAAAAGATGCAAATATTATTTGGGAAGTATCAGAGGGATCTGAGAATATATCCCTCGATAATAATATTATTGAAGGAATTGCAGTTGGAAATTCAGTGGTAAAAGCAAAATGTGAAGAAGTTCAAGCTACCTTAAATATAGAAGTTATATCAATGACTGGTGTTATAAAAGAAGAATTAGATAAAGTGAAGACTTATTATGATGATAAATCACCTTATAACTATCTTGAAGGTTTAGCACTAAATCATTCAGGAGTAGATCAAGAGATTATAAAGAAAAAAATAGAAGTAAAGACAACTTTATTAGAGGCACAAGATTATGCTAAAAATATTATTGCGTTAATTTCAGCAGGATTAGATTCAAGAGATTATAAGGGACACGATTATGTAGAAGAACTAAAAGAGTCTCAAGACGAATCTGGATATTTTAAGATTGGAAGAAATTATACAGGTTGTGAAAATATTATATTACCAATTATTGCTCTTGATATGGCTGGAGCAGAATATAATGTAGAAAAAGCAATAATTCAATTACAAGGAAAAGCAATAAATTCAGGTGGAAATAAGAAATACTTTAAATATTCTGATGGTAGAGGAATAAGTATAGAAAACACCTCTCTTGCCATAATTGCTATGTGTAAGCATAAAGATATAGATGGAGTGCAGGAATTAGTAAATGCTTGCATAGAAGCTATGAAGTCTGAGCAAAGTGATAATGCATCATTTAAGTTTACTAAAAATTATAGAACTAATGAAAGCTGTAAGGCTACTGGATTAGCAGTACAGGCTTTAATAGCTGCTGGACAAGATCCACTAAGTGGAGATTGGATTAAAAACAATAAAACGGTATTTGATGCTTTAAAATCATTTAGAAAAGATAATGGATTTAAAGAAACAACATCAGCTTATTACTTGAATGAGAATTCAACAGCGGCAGGATTTGCAGCTCTTACTGATTTAGTAAAGAATAAATCTATGTACAATGAAATCAAGGTTGAGCTTGGAACAATAGCAAATAGCATACAAATTAAAAGTGACGAAGATTTTGTTAAAGAAGGACAGCAAATAAAATTAAGTGTAAAGGTATTAGATAAAGATAACAAAGTAGTTGTAGGACAAGAAATAGAGTGGACAAGTTGCGATGAAAATATTGCAGTATTAGATAAAAATGGATTGCTTACAGCTAAAGATGTAGATGGGAATAAAATTATTAAGGTAACCGCTAAAATAAAAAATACAGACATTAAAGCTATAAAAAATATAACTGTGAAAGCAAGAATACCACATACAATAGAGATTAAACTTCCATATGGAGCTAAAAAAGAATTAAAAGAAGGAAACACTCTAAAGCTTTCTAAAAAAGTTTGTGAAGAAGATTCAGAGGAAATAAAAGAGGAAGAAGTAGTTTGGACAAGTTCGGATAGAAATGTAGCTACTATAGATGAAAATGGAACTATAACAGCTAAAGATGTATCAGAAGATAAAACAATTACAATTACAGCAACATCAAAGAGTAAGACATATGTAAAAAAAGAAATAATTATAAAAATTATTGCAATAAAGCCAAGTAAAATTAAAATATTCTCTGATAATAAGGAGTTAGAAAAAGCTACAATAGAATCAGACTGTAAGCTAAAACTTGAAGCAAGAGCTTATGAATCGGATGATACTTGGATGAAAAATACGCCAATACAATGGACAAGTTCTGATAATAATATAGCTACTGTGGATGAATCTGGACTTATTATAGCAAAAGAAGTTAATAAAGCTACAGATATTACCATTACTAGTAAAATGAAAGACTTTGAAGTATCAAAAACATTTAATTTAAAAGTAATTCCTAAGCAAACAGATAAAGAAAAAGCTCAAACTGTTATAAAGGAATTAAAAAAATATTATGAAGCAGATTTAGAATATGATTATCTTGAGGCTATGAGCTTAAATATAGCTGGAATAAACTCAAATATCATACAGAATAAATTAAAACTACCAGATGTAAACTTTAAAAAAGGTTATTCTGGGAAGGATTCAGATCAATATGCAAAAGCAATTATAGGGCTTATTGCATCAGGGATAGATCCTAAATCTTATAAGGAAAATGACTATGTAAGCTTTTTAGTAGGATCACAAACAGAAGAAGGATATTTTAATACATCAGCACCATATTATTGCAAGCAAGCTGATAATATTGCTTATTCTATTATTGCACTAGATATGGCAGGTACTAAGTATAATACAGGTAATGCAGTAACTGCTTTAAAAGATAAATTCAAAACAGATGGAGACAAGGCATATGTAGGAGGATATAGACCTGATTTAGAAAAAACTACTTTAGCTGTTACTGCTCTTTCTAATCATACTGAGGAAGATGGAGTAGAGGAGATTATTAATAAAGCTAAGGTATATATAAAAGAACAACATAATGATTGGGATGAGGATACAAACTGTAAAGATATTTCAGAAACTATTCAAGCAATAATCTCAATAGGAGAAAATCCATTATCTGAAGAATATGCAAAAACAGATATATCTGGTAATAAGATAACTATACTAGATGAACTTTTAAAATTAAAGGAAGAGAATGGATTCAAAGAAGGTGGCTGGAATTTAGATAAAGAAGAAGCAACAGCTTTTGCTTTTGCAGCTCTAACAGATATACAAACTGGAAAATCAATGTATAAGGAAATAAAATTGAATACAGGAAAGCCTAAAAATGTAACAATAGATGCAAAGCAAAAACAATTAAAAATTGGGGACACATTATCATTAACAGCAAAAGCCCTTGACCAAGAGGGGGAAGTTGTAGATTTACAAGAGTTTATTTGGTCTGTAGATCAACCATCTATTGCAAAGATAAATGAAAAAACAGGAGAAGTTATTGGGATTAGTGAAGGAACAGTTGTTATTACAGCTACGTTGAAGAATTTTAAAGATGTAAAAAGCACTATTAATATAAAAGTGATCTCTAAAATTCCAAATCGTATAGAAGTTACGGTAGATAAAAATATTATCTCTATAAAAACTAATAAAAAAATAAAAATCAATACAGAGGTGTTTGATTCAGAGGAAGCAATTATTCAAAACGCATCTATTAAGTGGGATATTCAACCTAAAGGATATGCAACTATTGATGAAAATGGTATATTAACAGCCTTAAAAGAAGGAACAATTACAATAAAAGGGTTTATCGAAAATGGAGATAATCTAATACAATCTACCACTAATTTAGAAATTACAAAATCTAAAACAAGAGAAGCAAGAATAAGTGAAGCAATAAATTTTGCTAAAAAATATTTAAAAACAAAAGATTCGTATGATTTTATTGATTCAATGGCTCTTAGAAGCACCAATGTGAATGTAGGTCATATTTCATCAAAATTGAATATTTATAATATGGCTAATTTGCATAATGATGAAAGAAATATAATTAACCTTATAGCGGCTTGCGAAAATCCAAGAAACTATAGAGAGCAAAATTATATTGATAAAATAACTAAAATACAACCTGAATTTTATAATGATTCAAATATTGAATATGTGGCAAAAGCTATTATAGCATTGGATATGGCAAAGGAAAAATATAATAAAGCAAATGCTATTAATGCTTTAGTAAATAAACTAAAAAAAGATTCAAATAAAATATATGCTACAAAAACAATAGATTCAGAATACAAGGAAGATTTAGAAGCTACAGAGTGGGTGCTTATTGCACTTGCAAATCATCAAGATATAAATAGTACTTCAAATGCAATTGCTGGCATAAAAAACTATCTAAAGGAAAAGCAAGGTAAGAATGCTTTGGTTGGAGATTGTGAGAGTACATCTCTTCTTATTCAAGGTATTATTTCACTTAAAGAAGATCCGCTTTCATTAGAATGGGTAAAATATGATGAATACGGAAATGAAATCACATTACTTGATGCATTATTAAAGTGTAGGGGTAAAATAGGATTTAAGTCTGATTATTCATCAGGACTTGGTACACATAATTTTACTGCATATGCACTTTGTGCTCTTGCTGATTTAGAAAATAAAAAATCAATGTATAGTGAAATAAAATATGTAGAAGCAGGAGAACCTTCTAGAATAGAAATAAATAATGAAGAACCTATAAATATAATAGAAGGGTATACACTTCAAATTGAAGCTACTATATATGATAAAAATAATAATATAGTAAAAAATGAAAATATTCAGTGGGAAAGTAGTGATTCCCAAAAAGCAACTATAGACGATGGACTTTTAAGAGGATTAAGTGAAGGACAAGTAAAAATAAAAGTAAGTTTAGCGAATAATCCAAAAATATTTGATGAAATTAATATAAACATAAAATCGGGAATTTCTGATGAGGTTTTAAAAGAAAAATTAAAAAAAGAAGTAGAGTTTTTAAAAGAGCATTACAAGGCCTATAATCAATATGAATTTGTAGCATCTCCAGCAGCAATGACTACAGGTATTGATAAAAGTAATATTCAAAGCAGGATACATAAAAGTACTAAATATATTGATACCTATCAATATGCAAAATTAATAATAGCATCTTTAGGAGCAAAACTTAATCCACGAGATATTGAAATTGAAGGTAAATCAAAAAATGCTGTTGATATATTAAGAGCATCTCAAGTTAAAGAGGGAGATAATAAAGGACAATTTGTAATAAATAGTTATAGTGATACTGATTCTATTGAAAGATTATCCTATTGTATAATAGCTCTTGATATGGCTAATGCAGATTATGATAAAGAAGAAGCAATAAAAGCTTTAATAAATTTACTTAAAGATCCTAAACTTAAAACAAAATTAGGACAAGACGAGGTAAAGATAAAAGCTGTGGCATTAACTGCTTTTGCAAAACATAAGGATATTGAAGGAGTTAATGAGCAAATACGAAATATCATAAATTTATTAAAAGAAAAACAAAATAAAAATGCTGGATTTGATTCAAAGATGGGAAAAGATAATCCAGTTGCTACAGCGAGAGTTGTTCAAGCACTTGTAGCTAATAATATAAATCCTCTTTATTCAAAAGAGTGGATGAAGAATAAAAAAACAATGCTAGATAGTATATTAAAAAGAAAATATGAACATCCAACAGATATAGATAAATCAGGATATTCCACTTTTGAAGGTGGAAGTAGAGCGGTATCTGCAACTTACTATGTATTTGCAGCTTTAACTGATATGTATCAAAATGAGTCTATGTTTGAAAAGTTTAAAACTAAGGATAAGGTAACTACAGATGTAGGAGATGTAACAAATGTTTCAATAGTGAAACCAGAGAACGATAAAATGCTAATAGGAAAAACATTAAAATTATATGTTAATGCATGGGATGATAAATATAATTTAGTGGAAGATGCTAATATTGCATGGAAGGTTTCTAATGATAAAGCAAGTATTGATAAGAATGGAATACTTACAGCTAAAAAAGAAGGAACAGTAACTGTAACAGCTTATATACAAGGTAAAAGTATAGAAAACACTATAGATATTAGTATAAAAAATATAGGAATAAATGAAATAAGGATACATGGTATAAACAAAATTAGAGAAAAAGAAAAAGTAGAATTAAATACTAATATTGATGAAGGATATATACTATTGGGAGCTAAAGCTTATGATGCTATAGGAAATGAGGTTAAAGGTGTAGAAATCGTATGGAAAAGCTCAGATGAAAATATTGTTGATTTAGCAATGAGTGATGAATCTACATACATACAGGGATTAAAAGTAGGTAGTGTAGATTTAAAGGCTTCACTTAAAGGTAATCCTAATATTAGTGATACTTTAAATTTAGAAGTATTAAAAAATACTAAAGCTACAGTAAAAGTAAGAGTTGAAGGGTTAGTTAATATAGTGCCTGAAACTAAAATAGAAGTAGATAACTTTGATGTGGGTAGGTATGGAGATAAAAGTTGTATGCTAAAAGAGTATCCAACGGCAATGAATGTACTTATTGATGCTCTTAGAGATAATGGAATAGATTGTGATAATAAAGAAAAATTTGATGCAGGAAATAAATTAGAAAAAGTAATAAATATAGCTGGAATAGAGGAACTTGAATATGGACCAAACAGTGGATGGATGTATTTTGTAAATAATAAGTATATAGATAAAAATTTAATTGATAAAGAAATTAAGGATAATGATAGTATTACAATGGTTTACTTTAAAGATTATAAAAAAGAAAAATATTCGTATTTTGATAAAACTAAAATAGTTGTTAAGCCTAATCAAAGTTTTACTATAAATTACAAGGCTAATATAAAAAATGATATTGGAAACTATATAGAATCTAATATAGATAATGCTCACATATTAGTTAACAAAAAAAGCTATATGTTAGATGGAAAAAATGTAATAACAGATAGTAACGGAAATGCAACTTTAAGATTTGAAAAAGAAGGAGAATATATACTACAGGGTGAAAGTACAAATCCTGAATCACCTTATATTGGTTCATATTGTAAAGTTAAGGTTACTAACGACATAGAAAAAACAAATTTTGAAGTAAAAGTAGATGATACTAAAATAGAACGTAAAAAAGAAGCTAGGTTAAATATTAATATAACAAATAGTTCTGATGAGAAAAGTATGTTAATCTGCATTATAGAGTTAGAAGATGAAAGTGGAAAAATATTAAAGTATAGTTCTGCAATAGAACCTATAGTTGGTAATGGAGAAAAAACTATATCTCCTCAATTTGCAATACCTGATAATGGTAAATACAAAATAAAAGTATTTGTAGCGGATAATGTAGAAAATATAGATAAATTTAATCCAACTAAAATTATAGATATAAATTAAAGGGGAGAACATTATGAGAATAAACAATAGAAAGAGGATTATAGGCATTGTATTCTGCTTAATTTTTAATATAGTATTTTTAAGTAACTTTTCATATGCAGATAGTTTGCCAACAAAGTATGATTTAAGAGAAAAAAATGGTGTAACTCCTGTTAAAGATCAAGGAGAGATAAATAGCTGCTGGGCTTTTGCAGCTTTATCTTCTCTTGAATCTAATATTAAACTTAAAGAAAATAAAGAATATAATTTGTCAGAGAATAATATGATAACTAATCATGGTTTTGATTTAGGTGCAAAAGATGGAGGAAACATATATATGGCAACAGCCTATCTTACGAGTTGGAAAGGAGCTGTACTAGAACAAAAAGATCCATATTCAAAAGATATAGATCCTGTAGATAGAGGAATAAAAAAGTCGGATTATCATGTTCAAAATGTTATATATATACCAAATAGAAAAACATTTAATGATAATGAGAAAATAAAAAAAGCAATAATGAATTATGGAGCAGTATATACAGCTTTAGAGTGGAATGAATCTTTTTATAATCAAAACAATAATTCTTATATTTGCAATAGTGCAGGTAAAGGAAATCATGCTGTTGCTATTGTAGGATGGGATGATAATTATTCAAAAGATAATTTCAAAGAAAAAGCTTCTGCTGATGGAGCTTTTATATGTAAAAACAGTGCAGGAGACAATTGGGGAGAGAATGGTTATTTTTATGTATCATATTATGATTTTAATATAGGTAAAAAGGAAAATGCTATTTTCTTAGCTTCTGATGAAGATTATGACAATATTTATCAGTATGATGAACTTGGACAAACTCTTAGATATGGATATTCAAATGAAACGGCGTGGTTTTCTAATGTTTTTACAGTTAAAGACAATGAAGGTTTAAGTGGTGCAGGATTTTATACAACTGAAGAAGATTCTAATTATGAAATATGGATATGTAGGAACTTTGAAAATATAAATTCATTTAAAAAGAAGGAAAAAATAAAAGAAGGAAAAATAAATACTACAGGATATCACACAATTTCATTAGATGAGGTTGAATTAAATAAAAATGAAAAAATTGGTGTTATCGTAAAATTAACAACGAAAAAAGAAAAAAATCCAATTGCTATCGAAACTCCAAGTGGAAAATATGCAAGTAAGGCAAACGCAAATGAAAATGAAAGTTTTATAAGCTCTGATGGTTCTAAATGGAGTGACTTAACAAGTAGCAAACCTAACTCGAATGTGTGCTTGAAAATTTTCACAAACAATAAAAATAGTGTACAAGAAAAAGGAAAATTAGAAATAGAAGTAGTGGAAAATGATGAATCTAATATTGATAAAGGACAAGCTAGTATAACTTTAAGAATAAGAAATAATGAAGATAAATCTAAAAATGTAGCTTTAATGGTAGGCTTATATGATGAAAATAATAAAATGGTTAACCATAGCTGTATTAACAAAGAAATAAAAGCAAATGAAGAAGTTATTCTAATAGGTGGAGTTTTAATACCTGATAAAGGAAAGTATACATTAAAAGGATTCTTATGGGATGACTCAGATAATGGAATTTCTCTTATGAAAAATCCTATAAAGACAAATATACAATAGAGAGGATAGAGAGAACATGAAGAGAATAAATGGCATATTATTATCAATATTATTAATAATATCACTTACTGTTACTTCATTTGCACAAATTAATGTTAATGTAACTACTAATAAAAATGATGTAACAATACAAGGAACAACAAATTATAATAATGAATCTGCTACTATACAAATAAATGATGAAAATAAAAAGGTTTATTTTGACCAAGTAGAAGTTGATAGTAATGGAAAGTATAAATTTAAAACTAAACTAGATAGTAATAAAACATATAAGGGTTATGTTTTAGCAGGACAAGAAAAAAAGGATTTTGAATTTAAAACTTCAAAAACTCAGGATAATAATGAGGAAAATAAAAAAACAAATAAACAAGTAATAAAAGAAACCCTAGATGAATTAAAGAAATACTATAAAAATAAAGATGAGTTTACATTTAGACAAGCTATTGGATATTATTGGGCAAGTGATAATAAATCATCTGATTCATCTATTATAAAATCAAGGTTTAAAGAAAAAGAAAATCTAAGTCTTGCAACTGATTATGCAAATAATATTATTGGATTAATAGCGGGTAAAGTAAATCCTAATGAATATAAAGAAGGTAAATATGTAACAAATCTTATTAAGTATCAAAAGCCAAGTGGAGAATTTGATTTAAGTGATGAAGAGAAAGAATCTACACAAACAGCTTGGAGCATAATTGCACTAGATATGGCTAAAGCAAAATATAATGTAGAGGGTGCAGTAAAAGCTTTGATTGATTCTCAACAAGATGGAAAATTTGAAGATATAGATAGAACTGGAATGTGTCTTATGGCACTTTCTAATCATACAGATGTAGAAGGAGCTACTGTAAGTATACAAAAAGCTGAAGCGTTTTTACTAAAAAATAAAAAATATATAATTGAAGATGCAAATGCATGTACCATATCTGCTGTTATACAAGGATTAATTTCTGTGGGAGAAAATCCATTATCCACTAAATGGAGCATAGATGATAAAAATATGGTTAATTCTTTAGTAAAATACCATAGAAAAAATAAATTTAAAAATACGAAAGAAACAGAACAAACCTTTATGGCAGTAGCAGATTTACATAATAAAAGATCTATGTTTACTAATAAAACAATAAGCAATGAAGGTTATGATAAAGAGCAAAATATAGAAGAAAATAACACTAATGAAGAAAATACTAATATAGAAGTTCCTAAAGATAAAACAGTATATATATCAATAAAAGGAGTTAACGGATATATAGTTAAAAAAACAAAAGTAACAATAGGAGATAATGATAATGCATTATCTGTATTAAAAAAGGTATTAGAACAAAATGGAATAAAGTATAGTATTGATAGTGATGGATATGTAAGAAGTATAGATGGTTTAGGTGAGTTTGACAAAGGTGTTAAAAGTGGATGGATGATAAATGTTGGAGGTAAAACAATATCTTCTGGAGCTGGAGATTTTACTAACATTTTTGGTAAAGAAATAGAGTGGTATTATACAAAGAACTATACAGTCGATCCAAGAAATACTAATAAAGAGGTAGATGAAATTATAGAAAATGTAGATACTGCAATATCTAATGAAGAATATAAAGATACATATTCTAAAATAATAGACAAAAACTCAAGTGAAGAAGATGTGCTAAAAGCTACAAAAAATGTTAGTCAAAAACTAGATAAAAAAATAGACAGTATAGAATCGGAGAAAGAAGCTAAAGAACTTGTTGATGATATAGAAGATATATCAAAAATAATGAAAATAGCTTATTCTAAAACAAATTCACAAGAAGGATATAATGATATAGCAGAGAGTACTACAAAATTAACTAATAATACTGTAGAACTATATAAAAAAATAAGTGATAAAGATAAAAAAGAACAGGTATATAAGCTTTTAGGACAGAATATAGGAATAACAATCAAAATAATAGATGATATTGAAGACAAAGAAAAATCAGAAAAAATATGTGATGAGATAATCAAATCTTCATTACAAATAGAAAACAAAATACCAGTATATTTTGAATCAAGTAAAAATGAAGTAGAAATTAAACTACCAGCAGTTTTTATCAAAAAAACAACAGAAAATGATATTGATAAAATGAATATAACTTCTGACATAGCATCATTTAGTATAATTCCAAATACTTTCGATAAAGAAAAAAGCATAACATTAACATCTAAAAAATTAAAAGCTTCAGAATTATCTAAAAAGCAGAAAAATAGAGTACCAGATGATAGCATAGTGATAGATTTTAAATTAAGTGATGGAGAAGATATAACTAAATTTAAATATCCAATAGAGATAACTATTCCTTACGAAAAAAGTGTAAAAAATAAAGATAAAGTTAATGTATTTTATATAAAGAATGATGGAGATTTAGAATCTATGGGCGGGTTATATAATGAAAAAACCAAGACTGTAAGGTTTATAACAAATCATTTTAGCAAATACTTTGCAAAGGAATATACTAAATCTTTTATTGACTTAGAAAATACTAAATGGGCAAAAGATTCAGTAGAAATTATGGCATCTAAGGGAATTGTAAATGGAAAAGAGTATAATAAATTTAGCCCAAATGATAATATAACTAGAGCGGAATTTGCAGCTTTAGTAACAAGAATGTTAAAGTATCAAGATAGTAATGGGGAGGTTTTATTTAAAGATGTAAATAAAAGTGAATGGTATTACGATTCAATAAATGCTGCATACCAAAATAAACTTATAAATGGTAAGAGCGAAGATACATTTGACCCAAATGGAAATATAACAAGACAAGAAATGGCTAAAATAATAGCTAAAGTACTTGAAAGTAAAGGATATAAAGATTCTGATATTAAGGAACTAAATATGTTCAAGGATAAAGAAAATATAGCTCCTTGGGCAAAGGAAAGTATATCACTGACAGTAAAAGAAAAGATAATAAATGGAATGGAGGATAAAACCTTTGCTCCAAATAAAAAAGCAACACGAGCACAAGCTGCTGTTATGCTTTATAGATTATATAAATTAATTATGAAATAAAAAATTATATGAATGTATAAAAAACTGCTAGTATTTAGCTAGCAGTTTTTTCTTAAATAATATAAAGAATTAGGTGATTTTATGTTAAATATGCATCCTTTTACTGTTGTACTTTATACATTGTCTTTATTTATTTTGACTTTAGTATATTCAAATCCTATTTACATATTTTCAATATTAATTATTTTGACTATTAATATAGTATTACTAGATGGAAAAGACAAGCTTAAAAAAACAATTAAATACAGCTTATATACTACTATTTGGATTATGATTATTAATCCATTAGTTTCGCAGTCTGGAAGAACTATAATCTATAAAAGTCCTAGAATACCCGTTATTGGTAAAATAAGAATAACACTCGAATCTATAGTGTTTGGAGCTAATATGGGGGTTAAGCTTATTTGTATAGTATTAATATTTTTGCTGTACAGTCTTATGATAGATAGAGATGATTCGTTCAGTTTTTTTTCAAAATTTGCTCACAAAATAACATTAACACTATCTATGACTACTAATATAATTCATAGATTAATACTGGAAATAACTAGAGTAAGAGATGTGATGATTTTAAGAGGAGTAGATTTTAATCAGAAAAATATATTTAAAAAGGTGAAAATGTATTATCCTTTCTTAAAGATAATTTTAATATCAACACTTGAAGGATCCTTAGATAGAGCAGAATCTCTTTATTCTAAAAAATATGGTATGGGAACAAGAACTTCTTATTCTCAAGTTGAAATTAAAAGAGTAGATTATTACTTTAATTTTATTAATTTGATTTTACTTAGTGTTTTTACATATGGGTTATTTTCATATATGGGATTTTATGATCCTTATAATGAATTAAAGTTTTTTAAATATAAAGATATGTTGTTTCTTATATATATAGACCTAGTATTATTAATTCATAGTTTGATGATTTGGGGGTGTAAAAAGTGGAAGCTTTTAAAATACATGATTTAACTTATTACTATCCTAGAAAAGAAGAACCTGCTCTAAAGGATATTAATTTAGATATAGAAGAGGGAGAATTTATATTACTTCTTGGAAAATCAGGGTCTGGTAAATCTACCTTAGGAAGAGTATTCAATAAAATAGTTCCAAATTTTTATGGTGGAAAAATAAAAGGTAATTTAGAAGGAACTGATAAAGTTGGAATGGTTTTTCAAGATCCAGAAAAACAGTTAGTTATGGATAAGGTTGAAAGAGAACTTGCCTTTGGACTTGAAAATATAGGGGTTCCTTATGAAACTATGAGAAAAAAAGTAATGGAGTCATTAAGCTTTCTTAATATATACTATATAAAAGATAAAAAAACTTATGAATTATCAGGTGGGCAAAAGCAAAAGGTTGCTTTAGGAGCAACTATTTCTATGGGGTATAAGTTTTTAGTCTTGGATGAACCAACATCTCAGCTTGATCCTGTATCAGCTGAGGAAATACTACATATTTTAAAAAGATTAAATGAGGAGATTGGATACACAATAATTTTGATTGAGCAAAGAATAGATAGATGTTTTCACTTAGCAGACAGGATATTATTTATGGAAAATGCAAGCTTAGTATTTGATGGAAATCGTGAAGAATTTGTATTTTGGAGCAATGAAAATAATAAAAATTTCTTGCCATCTGTTTCTGAATACTTTGTTAAAAAAGGATATGAAAGCATACCGTTTACCGTAAAAGAGGGAAGAAAAAAATTAAAAAAATTGTTTGATAAAAATAACTTACCTAAAAAAGAAATTTATGTAGATGATAATAAAAAAGAAGATGTAATTAGAGCTAAAAATATTGATTTTATTTATGAGAATGGAAAACATGCTTTGAAAAAAATAGATTTAACTGTACATAGGGGAGAAATACTAGGAATACTTGGAGAAAATGGTGGGGGAAAATCTACATTGCTAAAAAATATATCTGGGTTACTAAAACCAACAAAAGGTAAATTATATGTTGAAGGAGTAGTTGGATATCTTTCTCAAAACCCAAATGATTATTTATTTAATGATTCCGTTTATGAAGAGTTGAAATATACCCTTGATAACAAGGATATTAAGGATTATGAGATAGTTGATAAAATACTTAAAGATTTAGATATCTATAAGTATAAAGATAAGAATCCTAGAGATTTGAGTGGAGGAGAAAGACAGAGGGTAGCTATTGCATCTATACTTGTTATGAATCCTGATATATTAATACTAGATGAACCAACTAGAGGGCTGGATAAAGATTTAAAAGAAAAATTAGGCGGTATAATACTTGATTTGAAAGATAAAGGAAAAACAATAATACTTGTAACTCATGATATTGAATTCACAAGTAAGTTTTGCGATAGAGCTTGTCTTATATTCGATGGAAATATAGCACAAATTGGATCAAAATACGATATTTTAACTTCTGGAATATATTATAGTACGCAGATTAATAAGCTTTTTAGTGGATATGTAGATAATATTTTAACTTTAGATGATGCACTTAGTATATAACTATTAGGTTTTGTGAAAATGATGTATGAAAAAATAACGCTCATGCAATGAAAATTTTGAAAAACTAAGTTACACTCCATAAAAAATCCTAAAACTTCAAAAACTCGCTAATGCTCAAACATTGAAGTTTATTAACGGATTTTTTACTCCATGTAACAAGTTTTTTTGCAAAATTTTCAAAAGCATTCACTTATATTTTCACATACATCATTTAAGTAAGTTAGAGATTTATTATTAAATAATTATCTTAGGTGCTAAAAAGGAGATATATGTTATGGATTATGGTGTACTATCTATAGTTGTTTTAATTGTATCATTTGCATTTGTTTTTGTTTCTTATGAGAGAAGAAAAGGCAGTGTTAAGGAAATTGCTTTAATAGCAAGTTTATCAGCACTAGCTGGAGTTAGTAGGGTTGCGTTTGTAGCACTTCCGAACGTTCAGCCTACTACCTTTTTGGTTATTATAAGTGGATATGTATTTGGATCTTCGTTTGGATTTATGGTAGGTGGGGTAGCAGCTCTTGTGTCTAATAGTTTTTTAGGACAGGGACCTTGGACACCTTGGCAAATGCTAGCCTGGGGTCTTGCAGGATTAAGTGCAGGATTATTAAGAAAAATAATGAAAAAACCATATAGATTATATTTAAGTATATTTGCTTTTATATGGGGTTTTTTATTTGATTACATAATGAATTTATGGCATTGGTTGTTTTTTGTACATGATCACACAATTAAAAGTTTTATGTTTACTTATATAAGATCATTTTATTTTGATTTGATGCATAGTATAGGAAATTTCATATTTACATATTTATTGGGTAAGGATTTTATAAATATATTATCTAGGTTTAAAGATAGGATAAGCTACAGTGAAATTCCTGCTGAAAAAATAGATATGTATAATTTCAGCTTTAGATATAAAAAATAGAAATATACTTTTGACTAAAACAGAAACAACTAAATACCGATAATTAATAAAAGTAGAGATTGTATTTTATTATAATGAAATATATTTGAAATTTGATGAAAGAATTGTTAAGATAAAATTAAAAGTCAAAAAATAGGGAGACTAAAATATGAACTTAAATGATGAAATGTTTATTGAAATGTTAGAAAAGATTTTTCATATATTACCTGGGATGTTTATTTCTGATACAGGAGTTAGTTTAACAGACACAGAAAAATTCCTTTTAGTTAGGCAACCAAATTCTTTTAAACTAAACATTCACGAAAATGATAATTTAGTAGAAGGTGGGGCTTCTCAAAGAGCAATAAAAACAAGACAAAAACAATTTGAGAGATATCCAAAGAAAGTATTTGGTTTTCCTATAATTGCTTGTGCTGTTCCAGTGATTAATAATGATACAGGCAATGTAGTAGGAACAATTACTTTTGCGGTTTCTCAGGAAAAAGAAAATAATATTATAGAAATCTCTGAAGAACTACAAGCATTTTCTGAAAAATTATCATTTTCTTCACAAAAGCTTGCAGGTTCATCAGAAGAATTATCATCAAGTAGTCAAGATTTCAATATCACAATTAATAGTATTCAAGGACAAATCAAAAGTATGGATGATATTATTAAATATATTGAGAGTGTTGCTAAAACTACAAATTTATTGGGTCTTAATGCATCTATTGAAGCTGCAAGAGCTGGTGAACATGGAAAGGGATTTTCAGTAGTTGCTGAAGAAATAAGGAAGTTAGCGCAAAATAGTAAAGACTCAACAGAGAAAATAACAATAACATTAACACAAATGAGAGATGATATTAATAAAATGATTGACTGTGTGAATAGTTTTGTAGAAGTTAGTGAAGAACAATCGACTCAAACAGAGAACGTAGAAGATGGAGCTATAAAATTAAAGGAGTTATCTACTAATTTAATGAAATTGACTGAGAATTTATAAAATAATCTAAAGGAGCTCTGAGAGCTCCTTTAATAGGAAGCTTATTAGTTTGGTGTTAGGATATATATTAATTTAACTTATTAGCAATATTTTTTATTAGCTCTCTTACGTATTCACTTTTATAATTTTCATTATTTAGCCAGTAATCTGGACTATTAACAATTTTGTTAGATACAAGCTTGTTTATTGCAGATGCAAAATCATTATTAGGATTAGACTTTTTAATTTGATCTAAGAGCCAATTAAAAGGGAATTTTCTTCCAGGGCATGACTTATAACTAGCAAAATGATTATGTGTATATATTGGAAGTTCTCCGTATCTAGAATAGATATCTTTTATTAATACTATTAATTTATATAACTGTTCTTTTGGAGGTTCGCTATTATCAAAGTTACCTACTAAGCATATGCCTATGGAATTTGTATTAGCGCCTCTAGTGTGTGCTCCTACTTCCCATTCTTCTCGACCTTTAAACACCTTATATTCATTTTTAACTAGTTCAATTCCCCAATGATATCCAATATCTCTGTATCCTTGATTATTTATGTGATACCTTTTAATAGCTTCCCATGATACAGTTTTACTATCCTTAGTTAATGAATGATGAATTATTATTTTATTTGGCTTATTCATTTAAGTTGATCCCCCTTTGATTTATTATAATTTAATTTTGGAACATTTGATAAAACCCCAATAAAAGCACCAATTATTAATTTTATATTATCAGGGTCATCTCCCTTAAAAACATATATGCTTAAAACTATCAATATTATAGCCTGGAATATTGATTCAAATTTTATTTTTTCAAACATGCCATAGCCTCCTATAATTTTTATCTATCCTTAATTTAGTATATTAGAGTTTATGAGTATTTGATAAAATAAAAAATGCATTCATACTTGGAATTAAAATCCAAATACAAATGCACTTACATTGTAATAAAAACTATTTATGTATTATTTATTAAAATATCTCTTTAATAATCCATTAAAAGCTGAACCGTGTCTAGCTTCTACACGATACTTTAAACAAAAATCCTTTTAAATAAAGGGATTGAAGGAGGTGAGAGCAGGTTTCCCACGACTTTCCCTTTAGATTTTTAATCTTATCTATATGTTGAAATTACAGAAAAAACACTATAGTTTACTACATAAGTTAAAATTATTTTTACAAGTTATGAAGGTAATTTTCTGTATTAATATCATGGATTAGTATTTTCTCAAAATCTTCTAATGTACTATTTTCTAAAAGTGGATAAGTATTTCCACATTTAGGACATACAAATATTCCATTACTGTGATACATATTATTATGTTGCTTCTTTACTGAAAGCTCACATCCACATTCACATATAGGATGTACATTTTCTATATTGTATTTATTATTGTAGCCTAAACAGTATTCCCATTTCATGACCCATTTTTTATAGCGTGTTCTTGTGTAGTTTAACCATTTAGGTGAATTATCTTCCTTAGAAGTATTAGTTTTCAAATATATTTCGATAACAACAATTAAGATAATTACTACTAAAATAATTATGTAGATAGGTACTTTAAAAGTAAGAATGTTAGTACCCCAACTCAATAGAGTTTTAACTAATAACTGTAAGGCTTGTAGGAAGTTAATTTTTTTATAAAATGCTGTTGCAATAGATATAATAATAGTAGCTATGATTGAGCATAAAATGTTTACTACCCATGCATTTGATAATATATTTTTTGTGTTTTTTACCATTTAATCCTCCTCGTTTTATCTTAATTATTTATTCTACACTTTTCTATTCTATAATAACATATTTTGTAAATAAAAGTCGCCTATGATTTATAGGCGACTTTTAAAATCTTATTAATTTAATTGCATTTTGCTAATTCATTTAATGAATTTAGTAGATTTTCCCTCATTACGGGCGTTATATGAGTATAATACTTCAATGTAGTTTCTTCTTTAGCATGTCCTAATCGTTTTTTCACAACAACTATAGGTATATTTTTTTCAGCTAATCTACTTGCATGTGTATGTCGTAGATTATGGTACTTGAAATTGATACCTAATTCATCTCTAGCAATTCTTCCTAAAATCTTAGCGCTATCAGTAGTTAATAGGTCTCCATTCCCTTTTACATTGATAAAATCTAAATTTTCTATAATTTCTTTGCTCTTATTTCTGCCCTTATCAATAGCTACTTTTATAGACCTATAGGCAATACCTAATTCTTCTTTTTGTTTTTCTTGTTGCTTTTTTAACTCTTTTAGATAATCATAAATATCATCCTGGAGGTCAATGGTTCTATTACTTTTATTAGTCTTTGTACTTCTTAAAGTCCACATCTTATCCTCATATACAAGTTGCTTATTGATGTTAATTTCTCTATTTTTCCAATCGATATCACTCCATAAAAGTCCAAAGCATTCACCTATTCTTAATCCTAATGCTCTACCAAGCTTAAAAGCTATAATAAGATTAGTAGAAGAAAATCTTTTTTCAAACATATCAAGCTCTTCTTCTGTATAAATCTTAACTTCTTCTTTTGTTTCTTTATCTGGGGTTTTAACCTTGACTATTTTATTTTCTTTCATATATTCTCTATCATAAGCGAAATTCCAAAGTACTTTCATGAATTTATGGATGCTTTCTATGTATGAATGAGAATGCGTAGTTGTCAATGAGAATAGGTAATCAGTTAAATCAGTAGCTTGAATTTTCTCTATCTGTTTATTTCCCCATTTAGGTTTCAGGTGATTTCTAAATAGACTATCGTATCTTTTTAGAGTAGATTTTGTTCTATGGCATTGAGCTCGTTTAGTAATAAAGGTATTATAGACCTCCTCCAAATTAATTGCCTTATCTTTAACCAATACACTACTAGGATTTGAATTGATTTCTGCTTGTCGTTCTGCTCTAGCAGCTTTTGCTTCTGCTATTGTCCTAAAACCACCTTTTTCTATAGTTTTCCATTTACCTGTTGTTTCACTCTTATAGTTAACTCTATAAGAATAAGTTGCACCCTTTTTTCTAATTCCTTCTGCCATTGATATTTTCCCCTTTCAATCTATGTAAATTCTGTAAATAATCAGTTTTTGGTCAAATGCATTTTAACTCTTCAGAGATAAAACATCTAGTGTTTTTCCAAGAAAAGCTCACGAAATATACCCAAAATCTTTATTTACATATTTCTATTTCATAACTATTCCTATTTATGTTAGATTTTTAGATAAAACTGTTAAGTAAAATATCATTTATGTAAAAAAGATGGAATAACTGTTAATCATAAAAATAAAAAGTATATGAATAAGCCTGAGTTTTAGATTTGTACACTTTATACTTAGGAAATTTAAAAAAGATATAATAATTGATAAAAAATTTATTTCCTTAGTATAGCTGTATTTAAAAGCATCGAATGGACAAAAAAAGATAAAGTTAAATATAAAAATTTAAGAAACGGACATAAAAGTACAAAGAAATATACATATAAAACAGAAGAGAAAATCTTACTATACATCTGTACAAACTTACAATAAAGAAAAAGATAGAAAGGGGGAAACTATATGAGAACTACAACTAAACTTGATGAAGAGGAAGAAGATATCTTATAAGAAAATTTAGATTAGCAATAATAGAATAAATATAGTAATAACTAGGGTATCAGTTGTATTTATATCCTTTATTTGATGGACTATAGAAAAGTAACGTTGTATAATATAGGTAATATACGGGGTATATAACCATATTATACAAATGATAGAATAAAAGGAGAAAAAATATGAAAAGAAAAATAAACAAAATATTAGTAGGAGCACTAGTATTATCAAGTTTAGTAACACCAGTTTATGCAAATAAATTACAAGACCAACACCAAAATATAAATGTAGTAACACAAACAAATCTTTCAGACATAGCAAACCATTGGGGTAAAGAAAACATCAATTACTTAATCCAAAGAGGAGCAATATCTGGATACCCAGACGGAACATTCCAACCGGATAAAACAATAAGTAGAGCAGAGTTTGTAGCAATAGCTTACAGAAGTGCTAAGAATGGACAAGTATCTCAATCAGAAGATTCACATTGGGCGTCAGGAGTCTTTAAGGATGCATTAAGAGACCATGTAGTAAATGCCTGAAACAGAATGGGATAAGCCTATAACAAGATATGAAATGGCACAGGTAATGGTAAGAATCTCAGAGGAAGTAATAAAAGAGGATGCAAAAGGAACTTCTGGGGTAGCAAGAATCATGGCAGACTACTCAGAGGTAAGTAAGCAAAAGGCATATAAATATTATGTAGAACAAGCTTTTATGAAAGGTTTAATCTCAGGAAGAGATGCACAAGGAACATTTGACGGTTCTTCAAGTGGTACAAGAGCCGAGGCTAGTATATGGTAGCAAGAATGTTAGAGAAAAGTAAGAGAGCCGAAGTTAATGTAGACAAACAAAGACCAAGTTCTAGTGCAAGAGTATTAAACCAAACAGATGCAAATAGACCAAATCCTAAGGCAGGAGACATATTTGTAAAGAGTGACGGAACTAGAGTTACTTTAGAAGTAGGACCTAGTGGTGTATTAGGTGAAGGTCAAGGGGTTTCAATATATGAAGGTATGAAATACCCAAATGGTGATACATTAAAGCATGGAGATTTAGGTAGAGAATCATGGGGTTATATGGGTCAAATGTTTTTAAAAGATAATCGCACAGGAAGTGGATTTTTCAGAGAAGACTGGTTAAAAATCGAGAAATATGAATTACAAGAAGCTATGAAGATTCAAAATCCACAAGAAAATCAAATTGTGGGTAACTATACGCAATATCTTGACGGTGATTGGGTGTGGATTGGACCTTCACAGTAATTAATAAATAATACTAAAAAGAACCTTAGAATGTTTTCTAAGGTTCTTTTACTTTATGGACACCTCTTTTCTAATATATGGAAAAATATAAAAGCAAATAACCTTATTCTCTATATAACAGATACATCTAAAAATATGTTGAACTAGAAAGAAGTTTCATATAATATTAAACCAAAATAAGGAAAAAGGGGTTTAATATTATATGAAACTTAGGATATATAAATTAGAAAAAGGTTCAAAAGCGGTAATAATAGCACCAGAGCCTAAAGAGGATGGTGAAAAAAGAGTGAGCAACGTAATATTACATACAGCCTATGTTTTATCAGATAATGTAGAAGATATAGATAAAGTAAAGATAACAAAAGATGATAAATTAATATATTTATGTGGTCATGGTAACTTAGAAAGAAAAACAATAGGTAATAGGAGAATGAAAGATATAGCAAAATTATTGGTAAATGGTGGTTATGACGGAACACAAGAAATTTATGTTACAGCATGTGATAGTGCTACAAAAGTAAATGGTTCTAGTATGGTAGATAAATTAAGAGAGGAACTAAATGATTTACTAACAGATGGTTCAATATACTCTGAGGATAAAAAACTTAGTGTAATAGTGAGAAGTCAATCCAATGGTAGTTCAGTAATAGTAGAAGATAATAATGAGAGAATTTTATATGTAATAACAGCGGAGAATAAAGTAGATAGGGGTATAATGGACCTTCAAACACTTAAACAGAATTTATTTAAAGATAAAAAGGTAGGTATATGTTCTGACTTTGAACAGTATCAAAAGAGTTTAAAGGACAATGTAGTAAAATATAAAAATAGGTTAATAGCAAAAGAATTTAAGTTTGTAGAATTTGAGAATACAATGAATTGGATATCTGTAGTAATTGGTATATCACTAGCTTTTACTATAAGGGGTTTAATGACGTCTTTTAATATATGGTATTCTTTAAAATATGAAGTAATAATAGGGGGTATTTTATTATTACTATTTGATGTGATAGGTAGACATATAATGAAACCAAGAGTAGATGATATAATAAGTACAAGATTTTCTATATTATTTGTTATGTGTATACTAAGGTACTTTATTTATATGTATCTAATAGGGGGGAGTATATTAAGATGTATATTTAATATATAATAAGTAGACTAAAAAAGAGCATATCTTTTGATAATCTAAGGTTCTTTTTATATTATGGATACTAAACTTACTAAATGGGCACATATAAAAGCTACCAACCCTACTTTCTATATAACAACATAAATAGAAAGCAGGGTTTTAAGTATATGGAAAAGAAAGTAAGAATAAGTATAGATGATTTATCAACAGTAAGACTCTATATGTATCAAGGTGTATTTGGATGATAATAGAGGTAACTCTTAAAATGAAGATAAACACAAATTTTCTACAAAATATGTTATAATATTCGAGTATGAGTAGAATTTGTGTGTCTAGGGGAGATAGAAATGAGATTTAGTGATATTAAAATCAAACATATTTATAATGTAATCTTTGACCCTGTTAAAGATTGTGAATTTAATGGAAAGCATTTAGCTTTAGTGTTAAAACGTAATAATGACAATAGGACTTATATTGTTATGCCATTAACAAGTGAATCTAACGGAAATGGAGTAAATAAAATTAAATTAGGTAAAATACAGTCATTACCCTCATCTTTGAGAACACATGATACATATGCTGTTTTTAATCAAATTAGAACAGTTAATGCTAGTCGCTTTATTGCTCTTAAAGAAGGTTCTAATGTCATTAAATCAAAAACTGATGATGAAATATTTACCGATTTATTAGGTTTAGGAATAAACGAATTACTATTTAATTTGGAGCAAGATGAAAAGATAGAACTACTAAAAAAAGTATATGAACAACAATGTGTTATCAAAGCTAAAGATTTAGCATACAATATATTAAGTCTAAATAAACAGATTGAAGCTAGAGAAGAAAAAATAGTAAGTATTAAGCAAGAAATAAAGGAGATACTAAATAATATACCCTATACATTGGAACAAAAACATATTGATGATGGTATAAAAGATATTTTGGATGACATTTTAAAAGACAATTAAAAAATACCATTGATACCTATAATATATTATGTTATAATTAATGTAAGAAATGAGTTAGTAGCTCAAACAAAGAATTATAGGGTATAGAATCCCGACAAAGAAGAAACGAGTTAAATACTCGAACAAAGATTATTATGGGTATAAAATCCCAACAAAGAAGAAAAAACGGACTATATAGTCCGTTTTTTATATTTTTCTAAACCAAGAATATCAAATATTTAGAAATATTTGAGGGTAAATTAGTTGTAAAAATCTAGAAATCAACAGAGGGATTAATAGCTGTCTTTTAAAATGGGACGGAATATGTATATGGTACTGAATGTGACCACTTAAAAACTAAACAAAAGAAAATCAAAAAGACTTAAGAGTTAACTCTTAGGTCTTTCATTATTAAGCAAAGAAAAGTATGTAATATAAAAATTTAAATAAGTATATAAAGAACAGATAAGTTTTTTATCTTCTTTACCAAGAGTTAAGAAAAGTAAATGATAAAGTATAGCTTAAAGTTATATTAAATGCTAATAAGGTAGAAAAATCAAATCTATAAAAAGTATAAAACATAGATACAGTATGATTTATAAAGATATAAGGGGGTATAGAAAATAAAAATATTCATAGATGTAGATATAATAAGTCTTTAAAGAATTTTTATATAAAAAGGTGAAAATCTAATAAATTTTATAATTTCAAAAAATAAGAGCTTAAGCTCTTATTTTTTTATTTATCTTAATAAATCAAAAAACAAAATGGACTATACAAAAATAGAAAGTGGATATATAGATTTGTGAATAGCATAAAAACCCACAGTTATATTAATAGTAGTATGCTTCATTTAAAATTAATTGGAAAAGGATATAAAGAGATGATTAAATTTAAAGCTTTCATCTAGTGAGTTAGATAAACTAGAAAACTTAGAGGATAAAAAAAATCAGATAACTGTTATGTAGATATCACTACTGGGGAAGTAGTAGCTAGAACTAGTACAGAAATATGGGATTAAATAGGATAAAGTATAAGGGGGTAACTAAATATGTAAAGCCCTGAAAAACTCACATAATCTAAGCTAAAAAATTTTCAATAAAATATAAGGAAGTGTCATTAAAAAGTGGTAGTTTTTAGATATAAAAAATCTACCCTCTTATATATCTATAAAAACATTGTAAAATCAAGGTGTTTTTTATGAGAATAAGGGAGGGGAAAAGTAAAAGTGGGGGTAGAAAATTTACTTTCTATTAGATGTTTTAAGTAGTAGGAAACTTAATATAGAAATTTAAATAGAAGTGGGGCAAATAGGGATTTTTATTTATATGTAATTTCATGTGAATCTTTCACTACAGTTTTTATAAAAAAAATAACTAATTTTATAAAAAGAATCACATCTTTAAAAAAACATTGAGCATATATAATAAGAAAAATAACTAGTTTTATAAAAAAAATTACATCATTTAAAAAAGTATAGTCTATGAGTAGTGAAATATAAGAATTTAAATATATAAGCATTATTTTTTTATTACCACATATATGTTCTAATAAGTACTAAAAAATAAATGTACATATATGCAAAAAATTAACTAGTACAGAAAAGTATAGACATAAAAAAAGAGACTTTAAGATAATAAAAATATAGAGGGTTAAAAAAGATTGACAAGGTTTAACAAATACAGTAAAAACCAAGTTCGTAAAATATACATAAAAAGAACAAATCAGATTTGGTGGTAGTTTAATTTTAAAGACAATTTCAAATGGCAGAATTAAGAAGTTTAGGGGTGAGTTTAAAGAAGTTTAGTCAGAAACTTATTGACAGAAAGGAGGAAATCAAGATGGCTAATAAGAAAACAAGAGCATTGACAGAGGATGAATATTCTCTAATAATCAAAACTATTAGAGAAGGATTTATAGATAAAGAAGGTCATAAAATAAAACCTAATCAAAGAATAGCTATAGCACTTACTTTACAAGCAAACCTAGGTTTAAGGATTGGTGATGTTATCAATTTGAGGTTAACAGATATTATTAAAGATGGCAGTAGATATAGATTAGATATTGTAGAACAAAAAACGGGAAAGAAAAGAGAGTTTACAGTACCACAAGAGGTATATACTTATATACAATCATATGCACTAGAAAGAGGAGTTAAACCAAGTGGAAGATTGTTTGACATAACTGTAAGGCAAGTACAAAAACATTTACAGAAAGTAGCAGATTATCTAGGTCTAGAGAGGATAGGAACGCATTCAGTGAGGAAATATTTCTCATTGTCAATTTACAATAATAATGGTTACAATGTTGAATTAGTTCGTCAATTACTGCAACACTCTACGGTAGCAGTTACACAGCATTATTTATCAGTTCAATCTAGAGAGTGTGAACAAGCACTTCAGAAACATATAAAGCTTCCTAGCTAAAAAAGGTTAGGAAGTTTTTATTTCTTTTCAGGGATTTTACTAGGATAAGGGCTTTGCCCTTATCCTATATTACATCTTCTAAAAATAAGGCTACTCAAGGGGAAAAACTAAATCTCTATAACCTTTACAAACACTAGCCTAAGACCACTTCTCAAGGGAAATCTCCCTTGAGATTTCCAAAAATCTAAAAAAGGGAAATGCATATCACATATACATTTCCCTCATTTCATTATAAATATTTAATATCTTGACAATCATCAAACCCTTGATTTACCTAATGTCAAGGATTGTTTTTGCTTGTTATTATTACTTTCCGAAGTATCTCTTAAGTAAACCGTTGAAAGCTGAACCATGTCTAGATTCATCTTTACACATTTCATGAACTGTATCATGGATTGCATCTAAGTTTAATTTCTTAGCTTTAGTAGCTAATTCTTTTTTGCCCATACAAGCACCGTGCTCAGCATCTACTCTCATTTGTAAGTTCTTTTTGGTGCTATCAGTTACAACTTCTCCTAATAATTCTGCAAATTTAGCAGCATGTTCTGCTTCTTCCCAAGCTATTCTTTTATAAGCTTCTGCTACTTCTGGGAAACCTTCTCTATCAGCTTGACGACTCATAGCAAGGTACATACCTACTTCTGTACATTCTCCTAAGAAGTTTTGACGAAGACCTTCTATTATTTCTGGATCTACACCCTTAGCTACACCAACAAAATGCTCATCAGCCCAAGCTAATTTTGTCTCATCATGCTCTATAAATTGATCTTTAGGAGCCCTACATTGTGGACATAGTTCTGGTACATTTTCTCCCTCGTGAGTATAACCGCATACTTTACATATAAATTTTTTCATAATTGAATACCTCCCAAATTAAGTTAAATGTTTCTTCTAATTCATATATACCAATAAAAAAATATCTTAAACATAAAAATTAAAAAATTTATATTTATATATTATAAAATTACTTTACAAAAGAAGAAAAATATCTTAAAATATTAGTTAGTGTTAACTAACTAATATTTAAAAAATGTAATTTTTTAGGAGGAATTGATGAAGCTAGAAGTAAATTTGTTGGAAATGGAAGAATATATTCATAAGGTATATAAAAAATATATAGAAAAAATTATGACTAAACAAGAATTCTCAAGATTTAGTATAAATCATATGTATTATTTGGAATATATATATACACTTAATAATCCAACTTTTAGCCAATTAGCTCAAGCTTTAAATGTTAGTAAGCCTTCTGTTACAGCTATGATAAAACGCTTAACAGACCAGGGTTATGTAAAAAAAATGAAATCAGAACATGATAAAAGAGAATTTCATATATATTTAACCGATAGAGGTAAGGAAATTTTAAATGCAGAGCTTGAGGTTTATAAGCATTTTACTGAGAAAATATCTAAGCATTTATCTGAAGAGGAAGTAGAATTATTCTCAAAATTAGTATCAAAAATTATAGTAAGTATAAAAAAGGAAAATACTATGGAGGTTATAGAATGCAATTAGACAGTACTCATATAGCAAAGGCATCTATTAAGGTAGCTATAACAAGCTCAAGAGAAGATGAACAAAGAGTGATAAGAGAGTTAGGAAAAGAAAATATAAAATCAGCAGCAGTTGATATAGGAGGAAATTTAATACAATCTATACCTAAGATTATAGAAAGGGCACTTGTAGCCTCAAGAAGAAGTGGAGTTATAAAAGAGTGTCATGTACATGATGGTGCAGTAGCAGGAGCTGCTAGAGAAGCAATAATGCAGGTAGCTTCAAAGGCTAATGGAATGAATGCAGGAGGAAAAATAGGTATTACAAGAAGTAAGGAACATTTGAGTGTTTGTATATTCATGAGTATAGGACTTTTACATTTGAATGAGGTTGTGATTGGTCTATCTCATAGATCAATACCAGATATATATTAGTTTTATAATAATGCCAAGGAATATTATATTCCTTGGTTTAAAATTTGCAAAAAATAGAATAGAAGGAGATTGTTAAGAATGAGTGATTTTATAAGTTTAGCACTAGCACTTATATTTGGAGTTTTACTTGGTAAGGCTATGAATAAAATGAATATGCCTGCAGTTGGAGGATATATAATAGCAGGTCTGATAATTGGAGTATCAGGACTTAATATTGTCAATGAACAAGTAATTGAAGAGTTGTCTTTTATAAGTGATGTGGCACTTGGAATTATAGCTTTTAATATTGGTAGTGAATTTAAGATACAAGAGATGAAAAAATTAGGTAAAAATATATTTATAATAGCATTTTGTGAGGCTATGGTAGCGTTTGTTTTGGTTACTGGAATAATGCTTTTCCTTGGTCAAAATATGCCAACAGCACTTATATTAGGGTCAATATCATCGGCTACTGCACCAGCAGCTACTGTTATGGTTCTTAAAGAGTATAAAGCTAGAGGTCCTTTAACTAGTACATTACTTGGAGTTGTTGCAGTTGATGATGCTATATCTCTTATGATATATGCAATTGCAGCCTCTATTGCAAAAGTGTTTTTAAAGCATGAGGCTTTAACTGTGTCAAAGGTTATTATCCATCCTTTAACAGAAATAGTTTTATCTATAGGTGTAGGGGGATTAATTGGTATATTATTATGTTATTTACTTAAAAATGCGAAGAATGAATCTGAAGTTTTAACTTTTGTTATGGCAAGTATTGTTTTAATTGTAGGGGTAGCTCTTCAATTCAATTTATCTCCACTTCTTTGCTCTATGGCAAGTGGAATAATGGTAACAAATGTATCAAGCAAAGCAAATAAAGCATTTAATATACTTGAAAAATGGTCACCACCAGTAACAGCGGCATTCTTTACATTAGCAGGTTCTAGACTTGATATTTCTTTAATTCCAAAGATTGGACTTTTAGGAGTTATGTATTTATTATTTAGAATAATCGGAAAAGTAGGAGGCGCATCTGTTGGAGCAACAATTTCAAAAGCTCCAGCTCAAGTAAAAAAATATATAGGTCTTGGACTTTTATCACAAGTAGGAGTTGCTATAGGACTTGCAATAACTGTAAGTAGAGAGTTTCCTGGAACATCACTTGGAGAAATTGTAATTACTATACTCATGGCGACAACTATAATTACAGAAATAATAGGACCTGTTGCAACTAAGATAGCAATTAAAAAAGCAGATGAAAGTTCGGTTTTAAGAGAAGTAATTAAAAGTGTAAATTAATTGTAAAATTAGATTGACATTGTATACTAAATTTAATATAATGAATTTTAAATTAGAAGAAAATGTAGATTAGGAAGTTCGTAGAAGGTTAGTAGAAAAGTAGTTTGGTAGATATGTAGAATGGTAGGTATGTAGGGTAGGTTTATTAATTTTGTTTAAAAACTCTCATACGAGAGTTTTTTGTATTTTAAAAATTGAAAATTTAGGAGGATGGTAGCATGGTAGGAAAAAAGAATTTTAAAATTGTTTTATTACTTATCGTAGTAGTTGTATCTTTAGTAGGATGCAAGTCAGTAGACACTTCAAAGGATAACAAAATCAAAATTGGAATAACTCAAATAACGGAGCATCCAGCTCTTGATCTAGCCAGAGAAGGATTTATAAAAGCTCTTAAGGATAATGGATTTGAGGATGGAAATAACATAGAAATAGACTTTCAAAGTGCTCAAGGAGATATACCTACATCACAAACTATAGCACAAAATTTTGTATCTCAAAGCAAGGATATGATATTTGCAATAGCAACCCCATCAGCTCAAAGTACATTCAATTCTACAAATGAAATCCCTATACTAATAACAGCAGTAACAGATCCTGTAGAGGCAGGAATAGTAAAATCTATTGAAAAAACACAGACAAATGTAACGGGAACTAGTGATATGACTCCTGTTGATAAGCAGTTTGAACTTATAAAGAAATTAGTTCCAAATGCTAAAAAAGTAGGAGTTATATATAATACAAGTGAAATAAATTCTAAAATTCAAATTGATATGGCTAAGGAAGAAGCTAAAAAAATTGGATTTGATATAGAGGAAGTTGGAGTAAGTAGTGTTAATGAAGTAGCACAAGCTATGGATAAATTGGTTCAAAATGTGGACATTGTATACACACCAACAGATAACTTAGTTGCATCATCAATGAATTTAATAGCAAATAAATGCAATGAAAAAAACATCCCTATAATAGGAGCAGAAGAATCACATGTAAAATTAGGAGCTTTAGCTACACAAGGAATAGACTATAAGCAGTTAGGATATGAAACTGGTCTTATGGCTGTTAAAGTTTTAAATGGAAAACAACCTCAAGATATGAGTATAGAATATATTAAAAATACTAATCTTGTTATAAATGAGAAAGTAGCTAAAAATTTAAATATAAAAATACCAAATGACTTAAAGTCAAAGGCACAAATTATAGAGGGGGAAAACTAAATGGACTTAATTATAAGTATACTCGAGCAGGGCTTAATATTTTCTTTAATGGCACTAGGAGTGTATATAACATACAAAATATTAGATTTCCCTGACTTATCAGTAGATGGAACCTTTGCACTTGGAGCCTCTGTTACAGCAGCCATTTTGGTAAAAGGTATAAATCCAGTTGTTGCAACATCAGTTTCTATTGTAGCTGGATGTATAGGAGGAATTGTAACTGGAATACTTCATGTTAAATTTAAAATAACTAATTTATTATCGGGTATATTAGTTATGACAGCTTTATACTCTGTAAATCTTAGAATAATGGGAAAGTCAAACATCCCATTATTCAATCAAAATACAGTATTTAATATCAATATAGATACTATATATATTATACTTGTAATGGCTTTTTTAGTAAAAATTTTATTAGATCTTTTTCTTAGAACGAAACTTGGCTTTGTCTTAAAGGCATGTGGAGATAACGAAAAGCTTATAACATCTCTTGGAATAGATATAGGAAATATAAAAATAATAGGACTTATGATATCAAATGGATTAGTTGCGCTTTCAGGATCTTTGCTTGCTCAATATCAAGGATTTTCAGATGTTACAATGGGCAGTGGTATTATAGTTATGGGTCTTGCATCTGTAATATTTGGAGAAGCGGTTTTAAAGAAATTCTCATTTATTAAGACTACTACAATGGCTGTTATAGGGTCTATTTTATATAAATTAAGTACGGCTCTTGCTCTAAAGATTGGATTTAATCCAACTGATTTAAAATTAATAACAGCATTAATAGTAGTAGTTGCTATAGCTACTAATAACTCCAAATTTAAATTAAATCTAAACTTTATAAAAAGAGGTGAGACAAATGATTCAAATAAGAAACTTATGCAAAACGTTCAATAAAAATACTATAAATGAAAAGCAGGTATTTGATAAATTATCACTGGATATAGAAGAAGGTGATTTTATAACTATAATAGGAAGTAATGGGGCTGGAAAATCAACTCTTTTAAATATGATATCAGGAAGTTTAGATAAAGATAGTGGAGTTATAAATTTAGACAATAAAGATATATCATCTCTTAAAGAATACGAAAGATCAAAATTTATAGCTAGAGTATATCAGGACCCTAGCTTTGGAACATCTCCATCGATGACTATATTAGAAAATTTATCTATGGCTATAAATAAAGGAAATAAATTTGGACTATCTATGGGAATTTCAAAAAAGAATATAGAGTATTTTAAGGAAATATTATCAGAGTTATCATTAGGACTTGAAAATCAACTTCATACTAAGGTCTCTCTTTTATCGGGAGGTCAAAGGCAGGCACTGTCTCTTATAATGGCAACTATAAAGAATCCAGATATATTATTATTAGATGAACATACAGCAGCTCTTGATCCTAGAACATCAGAAAGAATAATAGAGCTTACTGAAAAGATAGTAGAGAGAAAAAAAATCACAACTTTTATGATAACTCATAATCTGAATCATGCTATATCTATGGGAAACAGACTTTTGATGATGCATGGTGGAAAAGTAGTTTTAGATATCAAAGAAAATGAAAAAAAGGATTTGAATATAGATAAGCTTTTATCATATTTTGAAAAAATACAATCTAAAGATGGGCTAAGTGATAGAGTAGTGTTTTCTTAAAAAATATTAAAACAAAAGAGTACAGAGTATTTCGTATTAGACCATATATTGACATTTATATTCAAATTAGATATAATTAATTTGCTTATACTAATTTGTAATTGAAATAGATTTATTAACTAAAATACATTATTATATTTATACGTTGGAAAACATGTTTATTTTTAAAGGAATAAAAGGGATCTATATTTAATAGATTCCTTTTTTTTAAACTTGCAGTAAAAAAGTAGGGGGAAGCTTAAGCTTTACAGCTAATAAAATAGAAAAAAGCATAAGGGAGAGATAAAAAATGAATAAAAAAATAAACATAAATAATAAATTAAACCACTCTATTATTAACTGTAATAATTTAAATTTATGTCAACGTTCTTCTTTGGATGAAACAATTATAGATATTTATAAAAATAAATTGAAATTATTTGAAAAAGTATTAGCTAAAAATACAGAAGGAATTGTTATTACTGATAGAGAAGGGAATATAGAATGGGTAAATAATGCATTTACTAATATGACAGGTTATACATCTATAGAAACTATAGGTAAAAATATTATAAAATTAAAATCAAAAAGATATGATAATGTATTTTGTAAAAAAGCATGGAAAATTATACTAAATAAAGGTATATGGTCAGGTGAAATATTAAATAAAGATAAAAATGGAGAAATATACAATCATTTATTAACAGCATATTCTATTAAAGATGAATACAATAATATTATTAATTTTATTGGAATAATTAAAGATATTACTGAAAAAAAGAAAAAAGAAGAAAAAATAAAATACATGTCATTTAGAGATAATCTCACAGATCTTTATAATAGAACTTTTTTTATATATAAACTAGATAATGAAATATCTAAAAATCTTAACAAAAATTTATCTGTTTTATATTTAGATTTAGATGATTTTAAGAATATAAATGATACATTAGGTCATTCGTTTGGAGATAAAGTTTTGCAGGAGTTTGTAATAAGAATCAAACAGTGTGTCAGAGATATAGATACAGTTGCAAGAATTGGTGGAGATGAATTTATTATACTTATGCAACAATATGAAAATAAGATGAGGTATATAAATACAGCAAATTGTATTCTTAATTCTTTAAGAAATCCTATTGTAGTAAATAAAAAGAAATTAGAAATTTCAGTCAGTATAGGAATAGCAGAATATCCTAATGATGGTAAAAATGCAGAGGCATTAATAAAAAATGCAGAGATAGCTATGTATAAAGCTAAAGAAAATAAAAATATTTATGAAAAACGCATTAGTTTATATTATTCTGATATGGACGAGAAAATAAAAGAAGATTTTCTTTTATCTAATCATATAAGATATGCTATAGAAAAAAAAGAATTATCAATATACTATCAACCAATAATAGATATTAGTACAGAAAAAATAGTTGGAGCAGAAGCATTACTAAGATGGAAACATCCTAAATTTGGATTTATATCTCCTGAAAAATTTATACCTATAGCTGAAAAAAATGGACTTATAGATAAAATTGGTAGTTGGGTACTTGAAAATTCATGTAGACAAAATAAAGAGTGGCAGGATAAGGGCTATTCTCCTATAAAGATATCTGTAAATATATCAGTAAATCAATTAAGACAAAAAAGTTTTCCTAAATCGGTATTTGATATTTTAAGGAAAACAAATTTTGATTCAAAGTATTTAGAATTGGAAATAACAGAAAGTATTTCTGCTGAAAATATAAAGAATATTGAAAAAATATTACATAATTTAGAAAAACTAGGAATAAGCCTTTCTATTGATGACTTTGGGACAGGATATTCTTCATTAGGGCAACTTAAAAAATTACCTATTTCTAAACTGAAAATTGACAAAAGTTTCATTAATGATATTGATAATGAACACAATAATACAGAAATACCTTTAGCTATTATTACAATGGCTAAAAGTTTAAATATAAAGGTAGTAGCAGAAGGTATTGAAACAAAAAGACAATTAGAGTTTTTAAAAGATAACAAGTGTGAATTTGGACAAGGATATTTATTTAGTCGTCCTGTTGACAGCACTGCATTTGAAAAAACTTTAATAATGCAAAAATTCGCTTGATGCTAACGCATGGATTAGATCGCTAACGAGTACTATTTAATCAATATTATATAGTTTTGAAATTTTATAATTTCTATATAATAAAAAAGATGGTGATTAAAATATTTTAATCACCATCTTTTTTATTATTGTTGATTTTCGAATATCTTAGAGTCTATTATTTCAGAGTCAGCAGGGATTTCTATTTTAATAGAATCACTATTTATATCACTTACAGTTGTTTTTAAATTGAATCCTAAATTGAATTTTCCTTCTTCTTCTGAGTCAACATCAAGTTTCATATCAAGAGTCTCATCTGTAATATAATCATCTTTCACATTAATTGTTAAATCATAATTAAATTTAAGAGCATCCTTTAACTTCATAAAATCAGCATCTTTAGTTAAATCTTCATCTGAGTACTTTGAAGACATATCTAATATTAAATTAATAAAATCATCTGAATTTATTTTTAAAGTATATTTTTTAGTATTTCCTGCTTTAGATACTTTGAAGTTATCATCACTTAAAAGTTTAGTTAAAACCTCAGATATCAAAGTATTAACTTTATAAGTGTTAGTATTTAATGGTGTAGTAGGATCTTGAATTAATGCATAAATAACATCAATAGGCTTTAAATCATCAGCTTTAAGCATTTCGTTTATTTGCTTAAAAGCTACCATATCTTCTTCAGACATATCAAATTTTACCCATTTATCACCCACATTTAAACTTTTTAAATCTTCAACTTTATCAAATACATCTGATTGTATATACATAGATTGTCCATCAAATAATAATTTTACATTAATATTGTCTAGACCTTTAAATCCAAAAGCTTCATTATTTAGGAATTCTTTTAGCATTCCTTTAGCTTTTATATTCATATCAATTATTGCACTGCCATTATTCATTGAAGATGTAGATGTAACATCAAATCCTCCTTGAAGTGCACCAAACATAGCTAAAGATGAATAATTATTCATAGAATCAGCCTTTGGAGTTGATTTGAAATCTATACTAAAGCTAGTTGTTGAAGTAAATGCATCAGGTTGCTTATAACCAGTGTTTAAAAATTCATAAAGAGCTGGAGCTTCAGATTTTAAAGACTCATCTAAAGATTTAATTATTTTGTTGTAATCTATTACAACTACAGTTTTTTCAAATTCGTCCCAACCGACTTTTGTATCAAATGCTTCTGATAAAAATCTAACAGGTATTAAAGTTGCACCATTAATAATTTTTGGTGATTCATTTAATGTTATTTCTTTTACTTCACCGTCTTTTTCAATTGTAGCTAATTGGTTATCAATTTTAAGAGTAACTACAGTGTTGTCTTTTTTAGCTATAACAGTTTTAGTATCTGCTACATACTCGATAGATCCACCTAATTTTTCTACTATATTTCTTGCTGGAAGAAAAGTAGTTCCATTAATGATTTGGGGAGCTACATCAAAAGCTACATTTTCTCCGTTTAGTTGAACCTTTATTTCGTTAGTTTCAGCAAAGCCTGTTAATGTTAAACTGAAAATCATTAAAAAAGTTAAAAGTATACTAATTCTTTTTTTCATAATATCCTCCTTATAATTCTAGATAAAAATATATTATCAAAAAAACTCTAAAAAGTAAACAAATTGTAAATTATAACAATTTTATATATTAAATATCTTAATTGATTCTGATAATTTATTTGCCATATTATTCAATTTATGAATTGAAGAGACTACTTCCTCCATACAAGCATATTGTTCTTGAGAAGATGAACTAATTTGATTTATTGTAATTGAGGATTGCTCAGCTAATGTAGATATATTTTTTATAGAATAGAAAACTTTGTCCTTATCTTCTTTTATGTAATTAATATCAGAAGTTAATAATTTGACCTGTTCTATAAGATTATCTGATGATATTTTAATTTCATTAAAGATATTCTTTGTGTCTTTAAAAGAGTCGTTTGTGGTATTAACTATATTTATAGAATTATTCATAGTATCGTTAGTATTATCTATTACTTGTATTATTTTATCTAGAATGCTTTGTATTTCTTCCGTTGCACTTGAAGATTCATCTGCTAGTTTTCGTATTTCCTCAGCCACAACAGAAAACCCTTTGCCGTGTTCTCCAGCTCTTGCAGCTTCAATAGCAGCATTTAAAGCTAATAAATTAGTTTGATGTGATATTGATTTAATTGTTTCAATTATTATACCTATAGATTTTGATTTATCAGCTAAATCTTGTATACTATTTCCAACTATTTTTGTAGATTGAACAGTTTCTTTAAAGCTGTTATCAAGTTCTTCGATAGATTGTATACCTAATTCATTTTTTTCTTTCATATTTTGAGTAGAAGTAATTGATTCTTCCAATTTTGAATTTATATTTTCTATTTTTTGAGCTAAATCAGAAGTTATTTGTAAGCAATCATTAGTTTCTATAGCTTGGCTATGCGAACTAGAAGCAATTTCTTGAACAGTTTTTGAAATTTCTTCATTTGATGCACTTATTTCTTCTGTAGAGGATGTTATTGATTGGGAAGCATTGTCTAAGCTTATAGTAGTATTCTTTATACTTTCTACTAAGTTTTTAATATTTTCAATCATTTTATTAAAACTATTTGCTAATAAACCAATTTCACTTTTAGACTTAATATTATATGTAACACTAAGGTCATAATTAGCAACCTTATTAGCTGATTGAGTTAAATTTATTAATGGCTTAGAAATTCTTTTTGAAAATATAAATCCAAATAATAATAGATATTATCAATATGTTGATTCTAAATTTATGAAATTCATTATATTCATCTTCTACATTATAGTCTATACCTACAAAGCCTACTACATTATTATTGGAATCTTTTAAAGGATAGTAAGCAGATAAAAGTATACCGTAATGATCTACGGATATTTTATTATCTATATATGTTTTTCCCTGCATAACATCCTCAAATCCTGGGTAAGGATCTTCTACTGTTCCAATTTCTGCAGGATCTTCACTGTTATAATCAGCACTTTCTATTATTTGAATGTATTGTCCAGCTTCGTTTTTTCTCATTGCATATAAGTATTTTGCTCCAGATATAACTCTAATATAGTTAAGTTCTTTTCCCATTTCGTTAAAATAGGGATTATTCATATCCTCAACAGTTTTTAAATCTTTAAATTTTTCTATATTAATCTTTTCAGTGGCAACTTGTGCAATCTTAGAAGCTTTTTTACCAACATTATTTACCAACATATTATAACTTCTGAAATACATTACACTAGATAATATAGAAATAATTATTAAAACAGTTAATAAAAACGATAAACAAATTTTTGTTTCTATTTTCTCTTTATATGGTATTTTAGATATCATAGTCGTTACCTTCCTTTCTTAAAAAATATATATTAATTATAACAAAGTTTTTATATATTTAGGAAATAAATAGAAAAAATACAAAATACAGATAGAAATTGATGCAATATGACTATTTTTAAGGATTAATGAATATATTTTAGAATAATTTAATCGTGATGAATAAAAAGGAATTGATATATTTTTATTGAAGCTATTGTATAATTAAATATACAAAAAATCTAATGACATATAAAAATGTGAGCCTATAAGTTAGATAATCTTATTAGGCTTTTTTGCTCTATAGGAAATATAATAGAGGGGGATATTATATGGAGAAAAAGGTATTAACTGTATGCCCTTACTGTGGTGCAGGGTGCAAGATGTATCTTATAGTTAAAGATGGGGAAATAGTAGGGGCTGAACCTGCAAATGGAAGAACTAATGAAGGAAATTTATGTCTTAAAGGACATTATGGATGGGATTTCTTAAGAGATCCTCAGTATCTTACAGCTAGAATTAAAAAGCCTATGATTAGAAGAAATGGTGAATTAGAGGAAGTTGAGTGGGATGAGGCTATAGATTATGTTGCAACAAGACTTAATAAGATTAAAAAAGATTATGGACCAGATTCTATAATGGGTACAGGTTGTGCAAGAGGACCTGGAAATGAAGCAAATTACATAATGCAAAAGTTTATGAGAGCAGTGATAGGTACTAATAATATAGATCACTGTGCACGAATCTGACATGCTCCATCAGTAGCCGGTCTGGCTTACAGTTTAGGTAGTGGAGCAATGAGTAATTCAATAAATGAGATAGAAAATGCAAGCTTATTATTTATATTCGGATATAATGGAGCAGATTCACATCCTATTGTTGCAAGAAGAATAATTAAAGCGAGGGAAAATGGAGCAAAGATAATAGTTACAGATCCTAGAATAACTGAATCAGCTAGAATTGCTGATATGTGGCTTCCTATAAAGGGTGGAACTAATATGGCTTTAGTTAATTCCTTTGGAAATGTTTTAATAAATGAGAAGCTTTATGATAAAGAATATGTAAAAAAATATGTAGATGGATTTGAAGAATATAAGAATTTAGTTGAAAAATATACTCCTGAATACACTGAAAAAATAACAGGGGTTAAGGCTGAGGATATAAGAAAGGCTATGAGAGAATATGCTAAGTCAAAGGATAGTATGATACTTTATGGTATGGGAGTATGTCACTTCTCACAAGCTGTTGATGTTGTTAAAGGTCTTGCATCATTAGCTCTTTTAACAGGAAATTTTGGTCGTGAAAATGTAGGAATTGGTCCTGTTCGTGGTCAAAACAATGTACAAGGAGCTTGTGATATGGGAGTTTTACCAAATGTTTATCCTGGATATCAAAAGGTAAGTGATGATAATGTTAGAGTAAAATTTGAAAATGCTTGGCAAGTTAAGCTTTCTAATAAGAATGGATATGCTTTAACAGAGGTACCAAATCTTGCTTTAGAAGAAGATAAAATCAAAGCATATTATATATTTGGAGAAGATCCAGTTCAAAGTGATCCTAATGCGTCACACGTTAGAAAAGCACTTGATAAAATAGATTTTGTAGTAGTTCAGGATATATTCATGAATAAAACTGCTCTTCATGCAGATGTTATACTTCCTGCAACGTCATGGGCAGAGCATGAAGGGGTATATACTTGTGCTGATAGAGGATTCCAAAAGTTTAATAAAGTTATAGAACCTAAGGGAGATGTTAAACCTGATTGGCAGATAATTTCTGAGATTGCAACTAAGATGGGATATCCTATGAAGTATGAAAACACTAATGAAATTTGGGATGAAATGAGAAGTTTATGTCCTAGTTTTGTTGGTGAGAGTTATGAGAAGATAGAGAAGTTAGGAACAGTTCAATGGCCTTGTTTAAGTGAGGATCATGATGGAACTAAGTATTTATATAAAGGAAATAAATTCTCAACTCCTAGTGGAAAAGGTAATTTATTTGCAAGCGAGTGGAGATCACCTAAAGAAATTCCAGATGAAGAATATCCACTTAGTCTTTCAACTGTTAGAGAGGTTGGACATTATTCTGCTAGAACTATGTCTGGTAATTGTAGAGCATTAAAAGAGCTTGCAGATGAGCCTGGATATATTCAAATGAGTGTTAATGATAGTGAAAAGTTAGGTATAAAGGATGAGGAATTAGTAAGAGTAAGCTCAAGAAGGGGAAGTGTTATAACTAGAGCTTGTGTTACTGATAGGGTAAAAGAAGGTTCTACTTTTATGACTTATCAGTGGTGGATAGGTTCTTGTAATGAGCTTACTATAGATAGCTTAGATCCTATTTCTAAAACTCCTGAGTTTAAATATTGTGCTATAAAGGTTGAAAAAATAAAAGATCAAGAAAAAGCTGAACAGTATATAAAAGATGAATATAAAAAAATAAAAAATAATATGAGGGTTGAAAGAATTTAAAAATGAAAGGCTGGAAGAAGAATGAATGAAGCTTTTAATACATTTGTTATAGCTGATCCAAATAAATGCATAGGCTGCAAAGCCTGTGAATTAGCTTGCTCTAGCGTTCACAATAAAGAAAACAATATAGGTTATACCGTAGGGACTATGACAACTCCTGTTATACCTAGGTTATATCTTGTAAAAAATGAAAAGTTTTGTGCACCTATTCAATGTAGACACTGTGAAGATGCACCTTGTGCAAATGCATGTCCTAATAACGCTATAAAGCAAGAAAATAATACTATTTATGTAGATGAAAACTGTATAGGTTGTAAGACCTGTATTATGGCATGTCCAATAGGGGGTATAGAATTATTACCACAGTATAAAAATGAAAAGAAAGTAATTCAATTAGGTCTTGAAGAAGAAAAAATAATAGCTTACAAGTGTGATTTATGTAAGGGAAAAGAAACAAAGGCTTGTATAGAAGCATGTCCTAAAGATGCATTAAAGCTTGTAAATATAAAAGAAGATAGAAAGAATAAGAATATAAAGGCTGCACTAGGACTGATGAATCTTTAAGTAAGGGGGGACAGGAGATGATAGTCAATATAGATAAGGAAATATGTACAGGGTGCAGAATGTGTGCTAGCATATGTCCAGTTGATGCTATAGAGGGAAAACAAGGGGAAGTCCAAAGTATAAATGAGGATAAATGTATTATATGTGGTCAATGTATACAAATATGTAGTGCTTATTTAAGTGAGTTTGAAGAAGATATTACTCCAGTAGATATAAAATTAAAAGAAAGAGGAATGCTTGAAACGGTTAAAGAACCTCTATTTGCGGCTTACAATATGTGTGATGTTCAAAAGGTAAAGAAAAGTTTAAGTAATAACAAGTTACATAAGGTTGTTCAGTGCGCACCTGCTGTAAGAGTTGCTCTTGCAGAAGATTTTGGATTAGAATTAGGAACTTTAACAGATAAAAAACTTGCAGCAGTTCTTAGAAAAATGGGATTTGATAGAGTATATGATACTAATTTTTCAGCAGATTTGACTATAATTGAGGAGTCAACAGAGCTTGTAAATAGAGTTAATGAAGGCTATGACCTTCCTCTGTTCACATCATGCTGTCCAGCATGGGTTAAATTTATGGAACGAGAATATCCAGAACTATTAAACCATCTATCAACCTGTAAGTCTCCTCAACAAATGGCAGGAGCTATATTCAAAACTTACGGTGCAGATATAGATAATGTAGACTCTAAAAATGTATTTAGTGTATCAGTAATGCCCTGTACATGTAAAAAATATGAATGTGATAGAGAAGAGATGAATAGCGGTGGATACAAGGATGTTGATGTAGTAATAACTACAAGAGAGTTAGCTTATTTAATAAAAGATATGGGTATAGACTTTAAAAATATAGAAGAAGGAAACTTTGATAATCCTCTAGGTGATTACACGGGAGCTGGAACAATATTTGGAACTACCGGTGGAGTTATGGAGGCTGCTATTAGAACCGCATATGAGCTTATAACTAAAGAAAGCATACCTAATATAGATATAAATTGTGTTAGAGGAGAAAATGGAGTAACTAAATCTAGTATTGATGTAGGAGATATGAAATTAAATGTTGCAGTAGTATCAGGACTTGAAAATGTAGTAGCAATTCTTGAGGATATCAAAAATAATAAATCAGATTTACATTTTATAGAGGTTATGACCTGCCCAGAAGGATGTATAAGTGGAGGAGGACAGCCAAAGGTTATTTTAGATAAGCATAGAGAAATAGCATATGATAATAGAAAAAAATCTATTTATACTCATGATAGTGAGTGTACACTTAGAAAATCTCATGAAAATAGTAGTATAAAAAAATTGTATGAGGAATTTTTAGGAGAGCCGCTTAAAGAAAAATCACATCATCTTCTACATACTGAGTATGCATCGAGAAAGGAGAAAAATTAATGAATACCTTTGTTATAGCAGACCCTAATAAGTGTATAGGATGTAGAACCTGTCAAATAGCTTGCGTTGTTGCTCATTCGGATGAAGATATATTTAATCCAGAGTGTAAAAATATATCGTTCAATCCAAGACTTAGTGTTGTAAAAACAGCTATCGTTAGTGCACCTATTCAATGTAGACACTGTGAAGATGCTCCATGTGCAAATGTATGTCCAAATAATTCAATAGTAAATAAAGATGGAAGTATACAAATAAACGAAGAAACTTGTATAGGATGTAAAACGTGTCTTATGGCATGTCCATTAGGAGCTATTGAATTAGTTGATTATTATAAAGAGGGAGAAAAAGTACTTCAACCTAATTTAATAGATATGGATTCTAAAAACTTGTGTTTTAAGGAGAGAATAATAGCTAATAAGTGTGATCTTTGTATAAATAGAGACAAAGGGCCAGCATGTGTTGAAGTATGTCCTACAGATGCATTTAAGATAGTTAAGGAGGAAGATATAAAACAATCTGTAAAGAATAAGAGAAGTAAAAGTGCATCTTTACTATAAATTTTAATCCTAAAAAACTTCAAAAAAGTTTACATTTGAAATTTCAAATGTAAACTTTTTTTAATGAATATAAGTACAAACATTAAGTTTTAAATAAGTAATATATGGGCATATATTTACTGAACATATAAAATACGTTTACTATACAATAATAAGGTAAGCATAAAAGTATTTTTACAACAAATAATATATATGATCAAGAAAAATAAAGGAGGAAAACAAATGATTAAAATTGGCTCACCTGCACCTGATTTTACATTACCAAGTACACATGGTAAAGATATATCGTTAAAAGATTTAAGAGGAAAATATGTTGTTCTATTTTTCTACCCACTTGACTTTACACCTGTGTGAGGCACTGAAGTACCCGAGTTTAATCGTATGTTAAAAAAATTTGAAGGATTAAACTCTACTGTATTAGGTGTTAATACAGACAGTATACCAACTCATCACGCTTGGATTAAAAGTTTAGGGGGAATTGACTATCCACTCTTAGCTGATTATGATAAAAAATTAGCCAAGGAATATGGTGTATTTTTAGATGAAGCTGGTGGAATTGCATTAAGAGGTACGTTTATAATAGACCCTGAGGGCATTTTACAATACTATTCTGTAAATAATACTGCGGTTGGAAGAAATGTTATGGAATTTCTTAGAGTTCTTAAAGCACTACAGACTCGTAAAGCTTGCCCAGCAAACTGGGATGAAGGACAAGCTACATTGTAGTTAAATGTAAAAATCCATAGGAATATTTAATTCCTATGGATTTTTATGCTATATTTCCCGAGAAATAAGCAAAATATAAATATTTAAACTCATATGATGTTATATATTAGTGAATTATATTAAAATATACAATTTTGAATATGAAAAAAATCAAAGGTATAAATATGGCTGGTAGCATATTTCCTACCTTTATTTTTTTTATATCCATTATATTAAGGCCGATTGCTATAATAAGAACTCCTCCTACTGATGATATATCGCTTACTACGCTATCCACTAAAAATATTTTTACAGAAGATGCAGCAAGTGCAATGAAGCCTTCATATAAGAACACAGATATTGATGAAAATAAAACTCCTATTCCAAAGGTTGATGCAAATATTATAGATAGTATTCCATCAACTATAGATTTAGCAAAAAGTGTTTGGTGGTTTCCGTTTAAACCACTTTCTAGAGCACCTATGATTGCCATAGAACCTATACAAAATATAAGGGTAGCAGTTACAAATCCTTTTGCAACACTTCCCTGATTTTTCACTAACTTGCTTTCTAAAAAATCTCCTAGCTTGTCTAAGTTTGCTTCGATTTTTAGAAATTCCCCAATAACACTACCTATTGCCAAACTAACTATAAGAAGTAGTATATTTTGAACTTTTATGGCACCCATAATTCCTATTAAGAATATGCATAACCCCATAGAGTCCATAAGTATTTTTTTATAATTTTCACCTATACCTTTTTTAAATAAAAGTCCTATTAAACTTCCTATTAATACTGCTAATCCATTTGCCAAACTGCCCAACATATAAAAACCTCCTAAAGATAAAACCAAAGTTAATTATAATTGTATAATTGTATGGAAAGTTATTCAAGTAAATATTATTGTAACAAATGAGTTATATTATATTGAAAATTATCCCTTAAATACAAAAAAAATATAGAAAAAGAAACTCGAATAACGTATAATATATATGTTTAATGTAGAAAATTTAGCCAAATTTATTAAAAAAAATATGGAATATAAATGGGGGATATACATATGAGTTGTTGCTTAAATTTAAGATTAGGGGTGTATTATGAAATCTAAAAAATTAAAATATTTCTTTTTAATATGTACAGTGATTTCTATATTGACATGTTCTATGATTTATTATTCTAGTAATAATTATAAAAAAGAAATTTTATTAAAAACTCAAAATAATTTAAAAAAAAGATCTCAAAATTATCAGGTATTCATACTAAACACGATAAATCCAGTAATAACATTAATTGAAAATACAGGTAAGATACTAGCTTCTACAGATTTAAATGATAAAGAAGAAGTTAAAATAATTTTTGATAAAATGGTTGATAATGTACCTATCATATCAAATGTATATTATGTAAATGAAGAAAAAACTCAAAAGTTGATTTATAATGATAAAGCTAATGAATTAATTGATTTAAGAAATAGACCCTGGTATAAACAGGCAATTCATTCAGAAGAACCTATTGTTACATCAATATATAACGATGTATATAGTCAAAAACCAGTAATAACTATTTCTTATGGAGTAAAAAAAGATAATAAACTAAAAGGTGTTTTTTCTGCTGATATATTTTTAGAGGATTTATATAAAATATTAGAAATAACTACAAATACAGAAAATACAGTACATTATATAACCGATTATTCTGGTAATATTATACTTCATCTTACGAAAGAATTATTAGGATTCTCTATGTGGAGTCCTCAAAAGAGTTACATGAATCAATTTTCAAACAATGAGAAGAAAAATTTAGAAAACTATTCAAAAATATGGGGAAGAAATAAAATAGATATTTTAAGTAACTCTTTAGGAACACTATATTATGATGATGCAAAAGAAAAAATGTATGGATATTTTTGCAAAGTACCTAAAACAGATTGGATTATTGTAAGTAAAATAGATTATGAAAGAATAGAAATGAATGATGATTTATATTCGGTAAAAATTGCATTTTGGGGACTAATTATATTTATATTGTTAAGTATATTTATATATATTATTTTTACTAATATATATAATAAGGATGATTTAACAGATAGCTATAACAAAAATAAGCTTTTAGAAGTTTTAAAAAAACAATCTAATAAAGAACAAATTATTTTATTTATGGATATATATAATTTCTCATCTATTAATGGAATTTATGGAAGTATTTTTGGTAATAAAGTTATAAAAAAATTAACGGATATAATAAATGAGAATTTAGGTTGTGATGGAATATTAGTCCACTCAAAGGCGGATGACTTTTTATTTTTATTTAATTCAAAAGACTGGGAAGATTCACTTTCTAAATCAAAAGAACTAAATAAATTAGTAACTAATTTGGAAATGACAATAGATGATTTAACTATAAATATTAATGTGTTTTTAGGCTTAACTAAAATAGATTCATTAGAAATAAAAGACTGGAATACATCCATATTATTAGTTGAAGATATTTTCAATAAATTAAAGAAAACAACAGAAGTTGGATTATTAGTATTTGAAGATTTTAAGGAACTTCTTGAAATAAAAGAGAAAAAGGATACAAAGAAGGAAGAACTGATAAAAGCTATGGAAGAAGATAGAATTATTCCATTTTTTCAACCTATTTATGATATAAAAGAAAATATAATTGAAAAATACGAAGTTCTTATGAGGATAAAAAGTGGAGATAATTATTTATCACCTTTTCCTTATATTAAAATAGCAGAGGAAAATAATTTAATATCAAAATTAGATTTACTTGTAATAGAAAAGGCAATGGAATACAAAAATAATTGGGATAAAGAAGATAAAATAAAATTTTCAGTCAATGTTTCGGGAAAGGATTTAAATGATTCTGAATTTCTACCGAAAATTGTTAATTTAGCAGACGAATATAAGATAAAATACCAAAATATAGTATTTGAAATAACAGAAACTCAAAACATAGATAATATTGATTCTCTTGTAAAAACGATATATCCATTTAAAAAATTAGGATTTACATTTTCTATAGATGATTTTGGAACTGGATTTTCTTCTATGCAATATTTAAAACAAATACCGGCAAATTATTTAAAAATAGATGGTTCTTTTATAAAGGACATAAACGAGAACGAAGAAAGCTTATATATTGTAAAATCTATCGTACATATGGCAAAGGCTTTCAAAATGAAAACTATTGCCGAGTTTGTAGAAAATGAAGAGATATTAGATATAATAAGAGAACTAAATATAGATTATGCACAAGGCTATCACATAGGAAAGCCTAATTATAAATTTTAAATCAAAAGAGTTTCAATAATTTTATTGAAATTCTTTTTAAAATGCATCATTTTAGAATAAATAATCATATAATAATAGAAGTTAATAGTTATCTAAGCGTTCTAAAATTCCATTTTAGATTTTATATGATATAATAAAAGTAATTAATGCTAAAGTAAGAGGTGCTAACGATGTTAAAATCAGATAATGCAAGCATAAAAAGTATTTTGCTTAGAAGTATAGTGATTTTGATTATTGCAATTACAGTCACAATAGAATGTAGTCATGTGATTAGACAGTATAGAAATTTTTTAAGAGAAAGCGAAGTTTTAAGACTAGAGTATACAAAAAAACAAAAAGAAGTATTAAGAAGTAAAGTAGATGAAGTATTTGAATATATAGAATTCGAAAAAAACCATACATACAAATTGTTAAAAGAAAATTCTAAATATACAAAGTCACAAATAGAAGAAATAATAAAGCAAAGAGTTATAAAGTTTGTATCAAACATTTACTTTGGTGATAATAATGAGCAATATATGTTTATAGTTACCTATGATGGAGTTGAGCTTGCGAATGGCAAATATCCAGAGTTGGTAGGTAAGAATATTTCAAAGTTCAAGGATATAGACGGAGTTAAAGTGGGTCAAAGACTTATTAAAATGGCTAAAGAAAATGAAAAAGGAGTATATTTAATCCAAAAATGGAAAAAAAATACTGATACTTTAGATCATGATAAGCTGTATTTTGCAAAATCTGTTCCTGATTGGGAGTGGGCTATAGGATCAGGTATATATGTAGATGAGATAGAAAATCATATAAAAGAAAATGAACTTATATTAAAGAGAGAATTTAAAAAGGAAATTAAAATAGTTACAGTATTAATGGTATTAATGATATTAATGGTATTTATATATATTAAAATTATAAATAGAAGAATGGATAAAAAAATAAATCTTGTGATTTCATTCTTTGAAAGAGCCTCAAAAGAGAGAACATACATAGATATGGAAGTATTAAAATATATAGAACTAAAAAAAATAGGTGTATCTGTAAATTGTATGATAAAAGATAGATATGATATAGAAAATAGAATAAATCAGATGAACAAACAACTTAAAGAACTCAGCATAACAGACGGCTTAACAGGGCTTTACAATCATAAACACATATATGAAATGTTAAATGAAGAGATACAAGAATCTAGTGAACTGAAAAGTGATTTATCTATAATAATGTTTGATATAGATCATTTCAAAAAAATAAATGATAATTATGGTCATCAATTTGGAGATGATGTGTTAGTTGAGATATCTAAATATATTAAAACTTATATTGGTAAAACTGGATTTGTTGGAAGATACGGTGGAGAAGAATTTTTAATAGTCTTGTTAAATACAGACATAGAAAATGCATATGAAATGGCAGAAGAAATAAGAAATGGAATAAAAAATATTGAATTTAAAAATAAAAATCTTATAGTTACAATAAGTGGAGGAACAGTTCAGTTAAAAGAAGAATCGTGCATGGATATCATTAATAAAGCAGATAATCTGCTGTATAAAGCAAAAGAAAATGGAAGAGATAGAATAGAAAGAGGGACATAAAGTGAGAAGAAGAAAAGTAAAAGGTGCAGACGAAAAATTATTATCATACGACAATTATTTAATAAAAAATCCAAATGAATTAAAAGGAAGATGGTTGGGAAAATTTAATAACGATAATCCTATATATATAGAAGTTGGAACTGGAAGAGGAAAATTTTTAACTACTTTAGCAAAAAAAAATCCTAATATAAACTTTATAGCAATGGAAATAAAAGAAGAAGTATTATTAAAAGCTGTTCAAAAAGCGGATGAAGGAGAATTAAAGAATATACTTTTTATATGGGGAAATGTACAAAATATATTAGAATACTTTGATGAAAAAGAGATAAATAGAATATATATAAACTTTTGTGATCCTTGGCCTAAAAAAAGATGGGCAAAAAGAAGGCTTACACATAGTGGATTTTTAGATATGTACAATAAGGTATTATCTGATGATGGAGAGATGCATTTTAAAACTGATAATGAAAAGCTATTCGAGTTCTCACTTAATGAAATATCTGGATATGGTCTTGAGCTACAAAATGTTTCACTTGATTTAGCAAATAGTGAATTTGAGGGAAATGTTACTACTGAGTATGAAGATAAATTTATGAATTTGGGTATGAGGATATATAGATGTGAGGGGAGGAAGAGGTAGACAATTTGTCTACCTATTTCTTATATATAAAATTTTGTTGTTAAGCAAAAATGACACTTATTGAAATAACGGTACTTAATTAACATTTTAATAAAACTACAGATTATTCTTTATAAAATATCCTAAAACTTTTTAAACTCCCTTTGGTCATACAAAAAAGTTTCTTAACGGATATTTTAACAGAATAATCTAAGTTTAATAGTAAAATGTTAATCAAAAGTACCTAACATTTCAATAAGCGTCATTTTAATTTTGTTTATTGACTAAAAAAGATCATCTACAAAAGAAAGTAGTATGTTATAATAATTAATAGGGATTACAGTCTATAGAGGGTGGTTCCATACTAAAGAAAAACCTACTTCCAATTGGAAGGAGGTGAGGAAGTATGGAGTCTATTTTTACTATTATATTTGGTTTAATAACCAATTATATATACGATAAAATAAAAAACCACCCAAATGGCGATGAGGGTGGTTTCGAGCTTGATGTTAAAATCAAGTTCAAGAAAAACAATTAAGAATTTTATTTAATTCGAATCACACTCTATACCACATAGACTGTAATTCTTTTTTTATACAATTTAGTAAGTATGATCATATTGTACGTTAATAATGTACAATATACTTATATTATACCCAAACTATACATGAAGTACAATTATATTTTTAATTATTATATAAAATTTTTAATAACCCATAAAATCTAAGAAAAATTAGATGTCAAAAATATCTTAAAGTTAACTTAAAATACAAAAGAAAAGGTGAGAGGAATGAAAAAAATAAGCATAATAAGCTATACTTTATCAGAAATCAATACCTATTATGAACAGATAAAGAGCTTATTCTCACAAAATATAGAAATTGAAAAGTTTTGCGTTGATGAAATAGATAATGATATAAATTCAGATGTAATTTTAGTATCGTCTTATAATATATTTCAAATTATAAAAAAGTATATAAAAAATAAAGCTGAATTAGTTATATTAAATAGAACAATATCAAAGAATGCATTTGAAAAAATTATGAATATAAAATCTGGTAATAAAGTTTATCTATTAGACCATAATTATCAGATGGCCCTTCAAATGACATGTGTAATATATCAACTTGGAATTAGACACATAGACCTTATACCTATATGTGAAAGTGTCAAAAAAGATATAGAAGACAATGAGGTTATAGTATTTAAAGATTATGAAAATGAAAATTACAATACTATAAATATAGGAAATGCATTATTAGATATTAGTACAATTATAGATATAGGTGTAAAGCTAAACTTATTGGATATATTGCAAAGGCAGGATATAAAAAAAAGCTATAAAGAAATAGTGACAAAGGATGTGGGACTTTCTAATGTTATGGGACGAACCAATAAATTTGAAAGTCAACTTGATATATTACGTCAAGTTTCAGATGATGGAATAATAGCAGCTGATTCAAATGGGCAAATATATTCTTGTAATAAAAATTCACAAACTATTATAGGTTATAAAAAAGAAGAAATAGTAGGAAAATATATAGATGAAATTTTATCTACTATACCATTTAACAATTCTATAAAAAACTTAAGGCCGATAAAAGAAAAGCTTATAAAAATAAATGGATATGACGTAGTAGTATCTATACATCCTATAATACATTCAAATAAACAATATGGAGCAATAGTCGTACTAAAAAGATTTAGCGACACAGAAATAAAGCAGCATAAATTAAGAGCACAATTAATAGGTAAGGGTCATAAAGCTAAGTATAGGTTTGAGGATATAATTGGAAGTAGTGATATTATAAATAAGACAAAGGACATAGCAATTAGAATGTCTACATCAGATTCATCAATACTTATAAGTGGAGAAAGTGGAACTGGTAAAGAATTATTTGCACAGGCTATACATAATAATTCTTCAAGAAAAAATTATCAGTTTGTAGCTATCAACTGTGGAGCTTTTCCAGAGAGTCTGTTAGAAAGTGAACTGTTTGGATATGAAGAAGGTGCTTTTACAGGAGCTAGAAAAGGGGGAAAGCCAGGACTCTTTGAACTTGCACATAATGGAACTTTATTTTTAGATGAAATAGGTGAAATGCCTATAAATTTGCAGCAAAGACTACTTAGAGTATTGCAAGAAAGGGAAGTTATGAGAATAGGTGGAGACAGGCTTATAAAGGTAAATATAAGACTTATAGCTGCTACTAATAGAAACTTAAAAGAAATGGTTAAAAAAGGTGACTTTAGAGAGGATTTATATTATAGGCTTAATGTACTTCCCCTAAAAATTCCACCTCTTAGAAATAGAAAAGAAGATATATTGACTATAATGAATGAAATGAAAAAAAAATCAGCGTATGATTTTAACTTAACTCAGAGAGCCAAAGAAAAACTTATAGATCATACATGGAGAGGAAATATACGAGAACTAAAAAATTATATAGAATATTTTTCTAATATAGGTATTGATTATATAGATATAGATGACTTGCCCTTTAAAGAAGATGAAAATTCAAATTTTATAGTATTTAATCATCATGAAAAACAGCTATTAGATAGATTTAGAGAAGATGTTGGAAAAGATGAATATAAATATATATTTATATTGAAAGAACTTGAGGATGGTTACAAAAATGAGAAAAGGCTTGGAAGAAGAACTTTATACAATAAAGCTAAGAATGAAGGTATATTTATAAGTGAGCAAGAGATAAGGCTTATACTTATAAATCTTGAGAAATTTATGATGGTAGATATAAATAAAGGAAGACGTGGAACTAATATAACTAAATATGGAATTAAAGTTGTTGAACACTTAAGAATGGGTTAAAAGGTATTGTTAATAATACCTTTTAACCCATTTTTCTTTTTATCTAATTTAAGAACTATACTTGAAATTATTTAAAAAAATAAAGTCTATTAAGCATTATTGCCTATATGAGTCACCTATATATTTGTAAAAATAGATATTTTTTATAGTGAAACTAGGTTGGCATAAAACTTGCTTGATTTAATATAGAGATAATTCTTAATATTCTATAAACGCTTTAAGATATCTTGAAAACCACATATGAATTAAGTTTTACTTTAAAATAGAGGGGTTGAAAATAATGAATGAAAATCTATTTAGAAAAGAAGTAGCTTCTATAAAACCATATATACCTGGAAAGTCTGTAGATGAATTAAAGAAGGAATTAGGACTTGAGGATATTGAAAAGCTTGCATCTAATGAAAATCCAATAGGACCATCTCCAAAGGCTATAGAGGAGATTAAGAAAGAGTTAAATAATATACATATATATCCAGACCCTAACTGTACTAAGTTAAAAGATGGATTATGTGAAAAATATAATTTAAAGCATGAGAATATAGTTGTTGGTAATGGTGGGGAAGAGCTTTTAAAAATAATAGCACAAACTTTTATAAATGAAGGTGATGAGGCTATAATGGCTAATCCTACATTTGGAAAATATGCAAGTGAAGTTCTTTTTATGGGTGGAGTTGCTCATCAAATAGACCTTAAAGATTATAAGCATGATTTTGAAAAGTTTGTTCAAAAAATTAATGATAAGACAAAATTAATTTATGTATGTAATCCAAACAATCCAACTGGAAACATAATGACAAAAGATGATATTGATTATTTAGTAAAAAATACTCCAGAAAATGTAGTTTTAGTATTTGATGAAGCTTATTATGAGTATGCTATAAAGAATGATAAGTATCCAGATTCTTTAGAAATACTAAGAAAAAGACCAAATACAATTATACTTAGAACATTTTCAAAGGTTGCAGGAATTGCGTCAGTAAGGGTTGGATACTTACTTACATCAAGCGAAATAGCTAGTGCTATGAATAAGATGAAAATGGTATTCCATGTTAATAGATTGGCTCAAGCAGCAGGAATAGGAGCTTTAAATGATAGTGATCATATAGATAAAACTGTATCACTTAATTATGAGTGTATGAACATGATGGAAAAATACTTTGAAGAAAACAATATGGAGTATATAAAGTCTAATTCAAACTTTATATTTGTAAATGTTGGATTTGATTCAAAAATAGTATTTGAAGAATTGCTTAAGAAAGGAATTATAGTTAGACCTGGCTATCTTTGGAACTGGAAAGATTGGTTAAGAGTTAGTACAGGAACTAAAGAGCAAATTCAAAAATTTATAGATGCATTAAATGAAGTATTAGAAGAAAATAAAAAACATGCTTAAATAAGGGGGAATTTATAATGAAAAAACTTATGACAGGTAATGAAGCTATTGCCAGAGGATTTTATGAAGCAGGTGGAAGTATAGCTTGTGCATATCCAGGGACTCCATCTACTGAGGTACTTGAAAATGTAGCTTTATATAAAGATATTTATTCAGAGTGGGCTCCGAATGAAAAGGTAGCTCTTGAAGTTGCTATAGGAGCATCTATAGCAGGAGCAAGATCACTTGCTGCCATGAAGCATGTTGGAGTTAATGTTGCAGCTGACCCTCTTATGACTTTTGGTTACACTGGTGTTAATGGAGGAATGGTACTAGTAACTGCAGATGATCCAGGAATGCATTCATCTCAAAATGAACAGGATAACAGATATTATGCTAAGTTTGCTAAAATTGCAATGATAGAACCTAGTGATTCACAAGAGGCAAAGGATTTCATGAAGGATGCTATGGAAATATCAGAAAAATTTGATGTACCTGTTTTATATAGAGTAACAACTAGAATATGTCATTCTAAGACTTTGGTTGAATTTAATGATAAAGAAGAAGTAGGAATTAAGCCATATACTAAAAATATATCTAAGTTTGTAGCAACTCCAGCTAATGGTAAAAAGTTACATGTTGTTGTTGAAGATAAATTGAAGAAAATGGAAGAGTTCAGTAATGAAACTCACTTAAATAAAATAGAATGGAATGATAAAAAGGTAGGAGTTATAACTTCTGGTATATCTTATCAATATGCTAAGGAAGTATTTGGTGATGAGGTTTCTTATCTTAAGTTAGGATTCACTCATCCGCTTCCATTTAAGAAGATAGAAGATTTTGCTAAAGAAGTAGAAACTTTATATGTTATAGAAGAATTAGAGCCTTATATAGAAGAACAATTAAAGGCTAGAGGAATTGATTGTATAGGAAAAGAAAAGATATCTAATATAGGAGAGTTAAATCCAGATATCATAGCAAGTTCTCTTTTAGGAATAAAAAGCGAAGTTGCAGCCGCTGTTGCTGAACTTAAGGAAGATGTAATTAATAGACCTCCAACATTATGTGCAGGATGTCCACATAGAGGATTATTCTATACTTTATCTAAAAAGAAGAATGTAATGATTACAGGTGATATAGGATGTTATACTCTAGGATCTGCAGAACCTCTTAATGCTATGGATACTTGTATTTGTATGGGAGCATCTATTAGTGCAGGTCATGGTGCTCAAAAGGCGTTTAACTTCCATAATGTAGACAAGAAGGTAGTAAGCGTTATAGGGGATTCAACATTCTTCCATACAGGAATATTAAGCTTAATAGATGTTATATACAATAAAGGAAACTCAGTAACTATAATATTAGACAACAGAATAACTGGTATGACAGGACACCAACAAAATCCAGGAACAGGATATACTTTAATGGGAGAGGAAACTAATCAAATAGATATACCAAATTTATGTAAATCTATAGGAATTAAAAATGTTACAGTTGTTAATCCTCTTAACTTAAAGGAAAATGAAGAAGCTTTAAATAATGCTCTTGCATCTGATGAACCATCAGTAATAATAACACAATGGCCTTGTGTACTTAAGAAATTCTCTAAAGAAGATAAAGAGAGATTTGACTGTACACCTAAATCTTATGAAGTAAAAGAAGATAAGTGTAAAAAGTGTAAGATGTGTGTAAAGACAGGATGTCCTGCAATCTCATTTGATGAATATGCTAAGATAGATAAGACTATGTGCGTTGGATGTAGCGTATGTGCTCAAGTATGCCCGTTTGATGCTATAGAAAGGGTTGGTGAATAATATGAGTAAGGTAAACAATGTTTTATTAGTAGGTGTTGGGGGACAAGGAATAATACTAGCTTCAAAAGTATTATCTAGCGGATTAATAGATTCAGGATACGATGTTAAGATGTCTGAGGTTCACGGTATGGCACAAAGAGGGGGAAGTGTTACAACTCAGGTAAGATATGGAGAAAAAGTATACTCACCTATAATAGGAAAAGGTCAAGCGGATATAATAGTAGCATTTGAAAGAGTAGAGGCTTTAAGATGGTTAGAGTATTTAAAGCCAGGTGGAAAGATTGTAATAAATGATTATTCTATTCCATCAGCAACTGTTTTATCAGGAAAAGAAGCATACCCAGAAGATATAATTGAAAAAATAGAATCAAAGTATGATGATGTAACGGTTATAGATGCAGCTAATGAAGCTATAGAACTTGGAAATATAAAGGCTCAAAATATAATAATGCTTGGTGGACTTATTAAGTCATTAGGAATTGAAGAGATAGATTGGGATAAGGCATTAAAAGATAATGTTAAAGAAAGATTCATAGAGTTAAATACTAAAGCTATAAAGAAAGGTCTTGACAGTGGATTAAAGGAAAAAGTATTATAGAATTAAGTATAAATTGTGTGGCTTTATAAAGGTCACACAATTTATTTCTATACGAATATTTTAACAGAGGGGGAGGGTTATATGGCAGAATTTAATGAGGCAAAAGCTTGTGAGGTTTTGGACAAAAACAGGGTAGAAAAAATGATGAAATACAGGTGGATTGTATGGGGGATACTAGCATTTGCATATATTATAGTATTTTTTCATAGATTGGCAGCTGGGGTTGTTAAAGATGATTTAATAAATGAATTTAATATTTCGAAAACTACATTTGCAAATTTAGGAGCTATGTATTTTTATGCTTATATGATAATGCAGATTCCTGCTGGTATGTTAGCGGATTCATTAGGTGCTAGAAAGACTGTTTCAATAGGTGTGTTATTATCTGGAATAGGATCTATAATATTTGGTATGGCGCCTAGTATATTTTGGGCATTTGTAGGAAGATTACTTGTAGGTATTGGTGTATCTGTTGTATTCATACCTATACTTAAGATACAATCTGTTTGGTTTAAGGAAAGTGAATTTGGAATAATGTCTGGTATTACTTCTTTTGTAGGAAATTTAGGAGGAATAATAGCTCAAACTCCTCTTGCACTACTTGTTGCAGCTATAACTTGGAGAAATTCTTTTGTTGTTATGGGTGTATTTTCTGTAATAGTAAGTGCACTTTGCTATATGATAGTTAGAAATGATCCAAGAGATAAGGGGTATCCATCTATTAGTGAGATTGAAGGTATCAGTATAAAGAATGTTAATAGAAGTAAGGTTAATATGGGACAAGCAGTTATACAGGTTATGACTAATCCTAGAACGTGGCCAGGATTTTTTATATTTGCAGGATTCTTTGGAGCATTTGTTTCGTTGACTGGAGCCTGGGGAAATGGATATATAACTGATGTATATAATGTGTCTAAGATACAAGCTTCTAATTATATGATACTTCCTGTTTTGGGACTAGCTATTGGAAGTATATTTATTGGAGGTATTTCTGATAAGATGAGAAAGAGAAAGACTCCTATGATGATATTTGGAAGTGTTTATTTAGCTTGTTGGGGTGCTATAGCTTTTGGAGGAAGACTTGATACTAATATTTTAAAGCTTGTATTATTTACTCTAGGATTTACTTGTTCTACGTTTGTACTTGGATGGGCATGTTCAAAGGAGATAAATCCACCTGAGATAGCTGGTATATCAACTTCTGTTGTTAATATAGGAGGATTTTTTGGAGCTGCTATTATGCCATCTGTACTTGGAGGAGTATTTGATAAGTATTCAGCTACTTTAGGTAGTGTTGAGCTTTATAATAAGGCGTTTATGTATTGCTTTTTGAGTGTTCTTGTGGGGTATGGATTTGTGTTTTTAGTTAAGGAGACTAATTGTAGGAATATATATTCTAAGTAGGATTGGGTGGTTAAGCGAAAAATAGGGCTTATAAAAATACCGCTACTTAATTAATATTTTGATAAAACTAGAGATTGTGACTTATTGAATATCCTAAAAGTTCTAAACTCCCGTTGGTCGGACAACGAACTTTCTTAACGGATATTCAAACGTCACAATCTAAGTTTTATAGCAAAATATTAATCAAAAGTAGCTAACATTTTTATAATCCCTATTTTTTTGTGTTGAATTTACCAAGCGGAATTTCGAGTGAATTCTTTGGAAGTATTAACAAAGATAGGTTTACAATTAATATTTTTTAACGTTATAATTATATATAAAAAGATTGCTAAAAAGCTAAATTAATATCGGAATTTTAAATAATTGGTAGAATTATAAATGATACTATAGAGATACACGAAAAAGAAAGATTTTTATAATAAAGGGTTCAGAAATAAGTCAATCAAAGTATCGAACTAGAATATAGATATATTTTAAAGGTGATATTGTTATGGTGCTATATAACAAGAATAAATAAACCTAAGTAATTCAAAGTGAGGTATTAAACTAAATGATAAACAAAAAAAGTGTTATAGATATAGTTTCTAAAGAAACTCAGGGGAAAAGATATAAATCGCATAGATATTGTCATGATGTGATAAACTCTTCTGCAATAGAATATGAAGAAGAGAGAGAAGTTATTTGGAAAAATTTCGGTGAAACAACTAAGCCTCAAAAACCTATAAACTTAAAAGAAAGAGCTGATAAATTAAAAGGACAGAAATCTATTTTTACATATTTTTTGGATGGATCAAGACATACATACAAAGTTGATGATATATCTTATGAAAAGAATGTTTTGCCTATTCTAGCAGGTCAGATAGGAGTTGGTTGTTGCAAAAGAGTAGATAAAACAATGACTAAGGAAAAGATTGAAAGAAAAATGGTGATTGTAGTTCCTCGTAATGCCAGTGGTAGTGAGTGGGGAATGCAGAATTTTTGCGATGATCTTCTACAGAAAATAAATAAAGAAAAAAAAGTATATTAGGATATGACTTTAATTTTGACAAGGTACTATATTATAAAAAACCTATATCAGATGATTCTCCTGAGAAGAAAGGTATTGCGGTTATTCAAGACTATATGATTGAACTTGAAAAAGATGCAGTGGCAGAATTAGCTTCTCAGTATAAACTTAATCAATATAACTGGCTTATAAAGGATGGTTCATTGGAATATAAAGTTGTAACTAATAAAAAAGGTAAGAATTTAAAAGATAAACATATAAAAAATCATTATAAATATGTTCTAGGTGTATCGAAGTCTTTTAATCCAACAAAATGTTTAGTAAAAGGTGGAAAGTCAAATTCAGATATTATAGCAGGATTAAAACTATATGAACGAACACCAGCTTACATGTATCAATCTAAAATCGCAGGAAACATTTACTTTACTATTTGGTATATTAGAATAAGGAAAGCAGAATATACGACGAATGTATTTGATGGTATATTAAAAGTGGAAAAAATTGTAATTAAAGAAGGCGAAATTGATAATGGTGTCGATACTGACTTGATAAACCATATATCTGCTCATTTAATCAATGAAAGAAATCCTGTATGTTATGGACATGATAGTAGATGGGCAAATCACTTATACCCTATATATCTAACAGAGTCTTACGTAAAGAGTAATTATATAAGTAATAATTTATTCATGCAATTATTTTAGAGGGAGAGAAAAAAATGAGTTTAATAGGAAAAGTAATAGCAACTGAAAAAGTACCTACTACGATAGATGAGTTTGGATTTTGGACAAAGAAAGATTTAATATTAAATCCTTTTGATGTAGTAAAGGTTGATCATGTTAAGAAAAGTAGTACGTATGCAGTAATAGAAGAAATATCTCATATTACTGATTCAGCTAGCTTTTTATCCAGTTTTATATCTAATGATTTTGGTGATGTGTCAGCTGAAGAAAATACAATGAGGATAGGTATGAACTACGTTAAAGCTAAAGTCGTTGGTAATGATAAAAATATATTTATACCTGTACAAAGTAATTCTAAAGTTTATATGGCTACAAAAGATGAAGTTTCTTATGCATTAGGACTTAAAAATATAAAAAATCCTTTAGTATGTGGTTATTTAGAAATGTATGAAAATGCTAGTGAGAGTGATAAAATAACCTTACCTGTACACATTGATTCTAAATTTTTAATTGGTCCAGAGGGAGCTCACTTAAATATATCAGGTATTTCAGGACTAGCTTCAAAAACTTCGTATGCTATGTTTTTATTAAAAGCTATTCAAGATAAATGTTTAGCACAAAGTGAAGATGAAACAAACGAGAATGTTGCTTTTGTTGTATTTAATGTTAAAGGGAAAGACTTATTAGCTATAGATGAACCTAATAATTTCAATGATTATGATAGTATAGAAAGAAATAAACAAGATGAAAAAGAAGTTAAATCACTATATAATATGTTAGGGTTATCAACTGAACCATTTAAAAATGTCACCTATCTATATCCATGTTCCGGAAGGCGAGTTTCAAATACATATGCTGAAAAATCGTTGCTAGATAAACAAATAGCTGTTAAAAAAGCTTTTAAATATAAATTTGAATATGAATATGACAAAGATAGTTTGGATTTAATGTTTGCAAATATAGATGATAGTAATCAGACAATGGATTCCATTCTAAACTATATAATTAATGGTTATGGGAATTTTGGTAGAATTGAAGGTTGGTCAGACTTTATCGAAGAACTTGATAAAATGTGTGAATCAAGTAATAATTATCAGTATGGAAAAGAGATAACTGTTCAATCTTGGAGAAAATTCACTAGAATGATAAAAAAATCAATTAGAGAGAATGAGTTGTTTTCTCCTGTTAAATCTGCTAATGCAGAAATTAGGATTGCTGAAAAAATTTCAGAAATCAAAAAAAATGATGTTTTTGTGATAGACATTGCAAAACTTAATACAGACATGCAAGCATATGTTTTTGGAAATGCTATAAGAGAAATATACAATCTACAACTTGGTGAAAAAGATCCTGAAAATAGTGACTTACCTTCAAAAATTGTTATTTTCATAGATGAATTAAATAAGTTTGCTTCTAGTGAAGTTCCTAAAAATTCTCCTATATTAAGGCAGATATTAGATATAGCAGAAAGAGGTAGATCTTTGGGTGTTATCTTATTTGGAGCAGAACAGTTTAGAAGTGCAATACATCAAAGAGTTACAGGAAATAGTTCAACAGCTGCTTATGGAAGAACTAATGCTATTGAGTTAGCTAAGGGTGATTATAAATATGTTCCAGCAGTTTACAAAAGTATGATGACGAGATTGAAACAAGGTGAATATATAATACAGAACCCTATATTCAGGTCATTGCTAAGTATAAAGTTTCCAAAACCAATATATAAGCAGTTTAAATAGGTGGGGGTATAAAATGTCTAATATAAAAATAGGTAAAAATGTTATTGAAAATCTTACTACTGGAATGTATGAAGATTCTAAAATTATTTATAGAGAATATATTCAAAATGCAGCTGATCAAATAGATAAGGCTAGAAGTGAAAATTTGTTTGATAGTGAAGAACTATATATATTAATACAAATAGATGATAGAAATAGAAATATATTAATATATGATAATGCTACAGGAATTAAAGCGTGTGATGTAGCTAAAAAATTAGGAGATATAGCTGATTCAGATAAAAAAAAGGGAGAGAATAAAGGTTTCAGAGGAATAGGAAGATTAGGTGGTTTAGCCTACTGTGATAGATTAAAATTTATAACCTCTTATAAAGGAGAAGATGAGAAAACAGTAATGACTTGGAATGCTAAAAGGTGTCGAGAGTTAATTGATAATCCTGATGTGAGTAAAAGTGCAGAGGAAATATTAGCTGAAATTATAGAGTATGAGACTATAAAGTGTAATGAAAGTGAACATTTTTTTACAGTAGAAATGATTGATATAAAAAGTGAAAACAGTGAGTTACTTGACGAAAATAAAATTTGTCAATATATAGCATGTAATGCTCCAGTGCCGTATAATATAGATTTTTTATATTCAAATAAGATAAAAGAATACATTGATTCTAAAGGATATAAAGTTGATGAATATCAAATTTTAGTAAATGGTGATGATATTCAAAAAAGATACAAAGATAAATTATATGAAAGTAAAACATATAAAATGTATGATCAACTATATGATATTGAATTTAAGGAACTATATAATAGTAAGGGTGAACTTCTAGCTTGGCTTTGGTTTGGTGTAAGTGGATTTAAAAAAAATATCCCGAGTGGATCTAATGAAATGAAGAGTATCAGGTTAAGAAAAGAAAATATTCAAATAGGTGATGCAACAACATTAGACAAATTTTTTAGGGAAAATAGAGGTAATGGATATTATGTAGGAGAAGTTCATGCTGTTCATAAAGATTTAGTTCCTAACGCAAGGCGTGATTATTTTAATGAAAATGATACAAGAGTTGAGTTTGACGCAGAATTAGAGTATTTTTTTAAAAATACTCTACATCATATTTATCATGATGCAAATACAGTAAAAAATTCTTTTAAAAAAATGAAAGTTTATGAAGAAAAAAGTGAAGAATTTGAAAGTAAACTTTTTGTTAATAGAGATGAAAAAAGTAAGTTGAAGAAGAATTAAAGAAAATAAAAAGTGATGCACAAAATGCAGAAAAAAAAATTGGAAAATTTAAAGAAAAGTCTAAATCTAATAATGTACTTGAGAGAGTTATGCAAGCTTATGAAAAAGAGCATACTAATTCGGTAGATAATATAAAAGAGAAGGCTAAAGAAGATAAGGAGATAAAGAGTAGTATAAAACAAAAAAAGAAAGCATATATAACTTCAGAGTTAAGCAAGTTGCGAAAAGGAGAGCGAAAGATTGTTGAAAAAATTTATGCTGTGATAAAAGATATGTTACCACCTGACACAAGTGACGAATTGATAAAAAAAATACAGAGTGAGTTGAAAAAATAATGACTAGAAAAGTATTATTGGTAGAACCAAATTATAAAAATAAATATCCGCCTATGGGACTTATGAAATTAGCAACATATCATAGACAATTAGGTGATGATGTTGTGTTCTATAAAGGTGAATTTAAAGAATTTGTAATTAGAGAAATATACAAGGAATTGATAAAAAAACTATATAATATTGATGATAATGTTGAATGGTTTAAATATAAGGACAAGATTCAACGATTTATAAAGAGGGGGTTTAAAGAGGATTTAAAGTTTTTAACTTCATTATCTGAAAGTAAGTTTGTACCAGAAAATCTAATGTATTACAAAGACTACTATAGAAAGAAAAATTATTTAGAAAATCCAAGTTGGGATAGAATTTGTATTAGCACATTATTTACATTTCATTGGAAAAAGACTGTTGAAACGATTAATTCATTTAAGGAGTTATGCAAATTTAAAGATCAAGTTCATGTTGGAGGAGTAGCAGCTAGCGTCTTGCCAAATGAGCTAGAGAAAGCTACAGGGATAAAACCGTGGTCTGGATTGTTAAATGAACCCGGAATTTTAGATGATAACGATATTATTATAGATAATTTACCACTAGATTATTCTATACTGGAAGAAATAGATTATACTTATCCAGAAAATGATGGATACTATGGATATATGACGAGGGGCTGTATTAACAGATGCTCTTTTTGTCTGGTGCCTATAATAGAGCCGGAATATAACGGATATATTGGAATGCAAGGACAAATTGAATATGTAAGAGACAAATTTGGAGAAAAAAGAAATTTATTACTATTAGATAACAATGTTTTAGCTTCAGAAAAATTTGATAAATTATTGATGAAATCAAAGCATCTGGATTTGATAAAAAAACAAAATTCATTGAACCTAACAAGTATGAAGTAGCGATCAAGGCACTTAAAAATGACTATAATAATAGAGGTTATATAAAATGTATTATAAAGCATTATAAGGAACTTATGAAAAAACTTTCGGAAGAGAAGCAATCTGAAGCATATGAGTTATTAAAAGAATATAATCTATTAGATGAAGTGATAGCAACTAAAGATAATATATTAGCAATTCATTACTATTTTAAGCCTTATTTTGAAAAAATATATTCAAAAAAACCTAAAGTTAGATATGTCGATTTTAATCAAGGTTTAGAAGCTAAGCTATTAACGGACGAAAGAATGAAAAAATTATCGGAAATTCCAATTAGACCATTAAGAATTGCTTTTGACACATGGGGAATAAGAAATATTTATGAAAAAGCAATTAGAATAGCTGCTAACTATAGGATTACAAATATGTCTAACTATTTATTATATAATTATAATGACAAACCAATTGAATTATTTTATAGACTAAAAATGAATATAGATTTGTGTGAAGAATTAGGAATTAGTATTTATTCATTTCCTATGAAATATCATCCAATAACTGATCATGAATATTTTAATAATAGAACATATATAGGAAAACATTGGAATAGAAAGTATATTAGAGCCATACAAGCTATTTTGAACTCTACAAAAGGCAAAATAGGGAGAGGAAGAAGTTTTTTTGAAGAGGCGTTTGGAAAAAATGAAGAAGAATTTGAAAAATTGTTATATATGCCAGAAGCACTTATTGTTTATAGAATGTATTATAAAAACAATGGAATTACAAATAAATGGTGGACAAAATTTAAAAGTCTATCACCTGAGCAATTGAAGATTACAAAAGAAATAATTCATACTAATAATTTTGAAAACTTAGACGAATTAGATGTTGATGATAAAATAATAAATGTATTATATTATTACACTATACAGAGGAAAGATGCTGAGAAAAATTTAAAGTAATACAACTTAATTTAAACCATTAATGCAAAAAGCATTGGGGGGAGAATTGTAATTTGGTATATGATTAACGAGAAAAAGGAAAAATACACTATAAAATAGAAAAGTAAATTGCACCTAAATAATACTACAGTATTACAGTGTTGGGATAAATTAATCTATAGAACTTTAAAATAAAAATTTCATATATGAATAAAAAAATTATCCAGAAAACACCTAGACGTAAATCTGAAAAATGGTGTAGAGTTAGTATAAAATATATTGATTTATAGAGATATATGAGGTGCTTTTGATGATAAGAAGGTTAGAGAATTAGAAATGAGTATAGAAGAGATAAAAGAAGCAAAGGACGAGCTTGAAAGACTTAGTAATGATGATGAGCAGAGAATGATATATGAGATGAGATCTAAAATATTAAAGGATAAGATAAGTGCACTTAATAAAGCTAAAAATAAAGGAATTAAGGAAGGAATACAAAAAGGTCTTTCTTTTTTTAGTCATATATCTATTTTTATTTTCCAAATAGGGTGTGGTTAGGCATTATTATATATAAATCTATCTTTATTCGGCGAGAGGACTCCACCTTCAAACGCAGTTAAGGTGGAGGTGAATCGTTGCCTTTGACCTTTTCTTTTAAAACTAGCCACTTTCAAAAGAAACCATTTGCAAATTCTCAATTTTATTATATAATTATACTATAAATAATTAAGAAAGGAGGGAATAGTATGGCTAAAGGCAAAACTAAAAACATATTGTTTGGTATCCAAAAACAACAACTTAAAAATTTATCTGCTGATGAATACAAAGTTATAAAAGAATTATGTTTTTTATCAAAAAATATATATAATGTTGCTTTATACAATGTAAGACAATACTTTTTTACTGAAAAAAAATATTTATCTTATGAAAGTAATTACAAACTTTGTAAAGACAATGAAAATTATGCTCTTTTAAATAGTAATTCAGCACAACAAACAATGAAAGTTGTTGATAGAAACTTTAAATCATTTTTTGCTTTAATTGAATTAGCCAAAAAAGGAAGTTATCAATATTCAGATATTAAACTACCTAAATACCTTAAAAGAGATAGTTTTTTTAATCTTATATTTGCTGAATTTAGCTTAAAAGATGGTTATTTTACTATACCAATGAGTACATCATTCAGACGATTATATGGTAAAGTTAAAGTTAAATACCCTTCAAATCTTATAGATAAAAAGATTAAAGAAATAAGAATACTACCTAAATCAAATGCAAGGTTCTTTGAAATTCAATACATTTATGAAATTGAAGAATCAAAGGAAACTTACAATAAAAATAATTCACTTGCAATAGATATTGGTATAGATAATCTCGCTACTTGCGTTACTAATAGTGGAAAATCTTTTATTATTGATGGTAAAAAACTTAAAAGTATTAATGCTCATGCCAATAAGGTTAATTCAAAGTTACAAAGTATAAAAGATAAGCAAAAAATTAAAACAACTACTAATAGACAAAAACAACTTTGGAATAAACGTAACAATAAAGTAAATGATTATCTTAATAAATCTGCTAAAATCATTATAGACTATTGTATTAACAATGATATAGGAACTCTTATTATAGGCTATAATCCTACTATTCAGCAAGATTCTAATATAGGTAAATCTAATAATCAAAACTTTGTTAACTTACCAATAGGGCAATTAAGAGATAAACTCAATTATCAATGCAAAAGACATAATATATCATTTGTAGAGCAGGAAGAAAGCTATACTTCCAAAGCTGACTTTCTAGCAAATGATAGTATACCAACATATAAAGCTTTTGATAATAAAGCTTATACTTTTAGTGGTAAACGTGTGAAACGTGGATTATATAAATCAAATACAAATATTATAATAAATGCTGATGTTAATGGTGCTTTAAATATATTAAGAAAAAGCAATATAACTAAAATTGATTTACAATACAAAGAATATCTTAGCCCTAAAAGAATAAATGTAAGCTAAAGGTTTTTAACCAATAGTATACGGTTATCTTGGATTAACCATAAGGAATAAGACTTCCTAATTTTTAGGTTGAAAAATAATTAGTAAACTTCCTTAGAATCCCCCACTTCAAGGCACGTTTTTTTAGTGCCTAAGTGGTGGGAGTATTCAAGATAGAATGTATTGATTGACATTTAGAAAAAGGAGGATTTAAATGCAAAACTATAAGATGATGATAGCTTATGATGGTAGAAAGTATACGGGGTATAATAAATCAAAAGGTAAACTAGAAAAGAGTATTCAAGGTAAATTAGAATTAATATTATCAAAGCTTTATGAAGAAGAAGTAGAGGTTATTAGTGCAGTTAATACTTATGCTGGAGTACATGCTAAAGGACAAATTGTCAATTTTATAGCACCAAATAGTCGTTTAGAGGAAAAAGAAATCTTTGATTATTTCGAAAAATATTTAACTGATGATATTATTATATTATCGGTAGAAACTGCGGATGAAAGATTTCATAGTAGATACTTAATGAAAAGCTTGACTTATGAGTATCGTTTATGGAAAAAAGATGCTCCTAATCGTCCTTTGTTTGAGAGACAATATGTTAACTTAATGAATCAAATAGTAGATGTAGATAAAATTAAAAAAGCTGCAAATTACCTTGTAGGGGAACATGATTTCTTAGCTTTTACTACTAATAAGAAAACAAGAAAATCAATTAAAAAAATAGTGTCTCTTGATGTAAGAGAAACTAGAAATGAAATTATTATTACTATGACAGCAAATGGATTTTTATTAAATATGGAAAGAGTAATAGTTGGTACGCTAATTCAAGTGGGTCTTGGTCAATTACCTATGAATATGATTGAGAAAGCTTTTAAATCTAAAGATATGGATGATGTAGGTCATAAAGCTAGTGCAGGAGCACTTTGTTTATTAAGTGTTGAATACTAGTTAATATAAATATTTAAACACTATATGAAACATAACTCTAAATCTCACATAAATCGAGATTAATTTATAGAGTTAAACCTCCACCTGATTTAATATGGTGGAGGTTTTTTAAAATATTATTACCTGTCCTAGAAACTGAAGTCAATAAATCTGAGGCTTATTAATTGGCGTGATTTTGCATAGCAATTTCGCGATTTTATAATTCTAAATATGAATAAATATTTGCTGAAAATGTTATCGTATGTTATAATTGGTTAAAATATGTTATAGCATATTTAATTATTTCAAGTTCTATGATATTAAGGGAAGAGAGGAGAATTGATGGATCCTACACAAAGTATTGGTTCTGTTCTGAAGCAAGTAAGGGTTGAAAGAAGCTTGACTCTTGAAGAAACATCTACGCTAACTGGAGTTAGTAAAGCAATGCTTGGTCAGATTGAAAGAGGTAAATCTAACCCAACAATTTCAGTTTTATGGAAGATTGCAACAGGGCTTAAAGTTTCGTTTTCTGAGTTATTAGGGTCAGGCGATGAGAATCATGATGTTATTGATATATGCAATATTGAGCCTGTCTATGAATCGGATGGAAAAATGGTCCTTCATGATGTTTTCCCTTATAACCCAATGACGGGATTTGAGTATTTTTATATTACTATTTATCAGGGAGGACATCACGTATCGACACCACATTTGAAATCAACAGAGGAACATATTGTTGTGACAAAAGGCGTGCTCAGATTGACAGTAGATGGGCAAGTTTATGATATGACAGCACCTTCAGCATTAAAGTTCAATTCTAGTTTGGAACACAGTTACAGCAATCCGTTTGAGGATGAAGTGATTTTCCAGAGTATTGTAAAATATTAAACTAGCCGGAACCATTGGTTCTGGTTAATTTATAACACGTGTGTATGTTATAAAATATAAAAATTCAATATAACAACTAAAGTTTGATATGAGAAAGGATGAATTTTATGCTTACAAAAAGAATTCAAAATGCTAAAGAAAACTATATTAATTCTAAACCAGCGATTTCTTATGAAAGAGCCAGAATTTGGACTGAATCGCATAAGTCATCGGAAAGTGAAGCTGTTCCTATTAGAAGAGCGAAAGCCTTTAAGAAAACATGTGAAGAACTGGTAGTGACAATTTTTGACGATGAGCTTATTGTTGGTGCCACGGGTGAGTTTCGAAAATGTGGAATTCTAACACCTGAATTTTCTTGGACTTGGGTTGATAAGGAAATGGACAATTTTGATAAACGTGTTCAAGATCCTTATGAGATGAATGAAGAACAAAGAGAATTTGTTAGAAATGAAATTTTCCCATATTGGGAAGGTAAATCTCTCGAGGAAGCCTTTTTAGCACAATTACCTTCTGAGACAGCAAAACTTGTAGTTGATACTGGTTTCGTTGATAATGACTCTAAATGGCGTCAAGCAGTAGGTGAAATAACACCAGATTATGAAGATGTTTTGTTTAAAAAAGGATTTCAAGGAATTATTGATGATGCTAAGGAAAAAATGAAGTCAGTAGGTATGACATCAATTGAAGATTTGAAGAAGAGAGAGTTTTATGAATCAATTATACTAACTTCTCAAGGGATTATTACTCTTGCTATGCGCTATTCTAAAAAAGCAATTATGTTAGCTGAGGATGAACAGGATTCAAAACGAAAATCAGAGCTTTATGAGATCGGACGTATTTGCTCTAAGGTTCCAGCTAAACCTCCTGAAACGTTTTATGAGGCTATTCAGTTTGTTTGGTTCACTCAAGTCGGTGGAATACTTTCTGAAAACCCACTTGCGTTAAATCCAGGTCGATTTGATCAATACATGTATCCATTTTATAAAACTGATATAGAAAAAGGCGAAACCACTGATAAGAAAGTTCAAGAGCTAATAGATTGTCTTTGGATTAAGTACTCAGAATGGGTATGGACGATTTCAGCCAATACAGCAGAGTTCTTTGCTGGTTACAACCAGTTTCAGAATCTTACTGTTGGTGGTAAAAGAAGAGATGGCAAGGATGGTACAAATCCATTATCATACATGTGCTTAAAAGCAACTGAAAGAGTAAAAACACATCAGCCAGGATTAAGTGTCCGTCTTCATCAAGATGCACCCACGGAATTTGTGAATGCCATAACGCATTTAGTTAGCAAAGGGACAGGTTTTCCAGCCATTCATAATGATTCTGCAGGTTATCAGATGCTTATTAATTCAGGGTATGAGCCAGAAGATGCTAGAGACTGGAATAATTGTGGATGTGTAGTACCTCATTTTAGGAAAACTAGCGAATGGACATCGGCTGCAAACGTGAATTTCACGGCTGCCCTTGAGTTTGCACTTAATGGAGGATGCAGTCGTTTAACTGGCGAACAAGTCAGTATAGCTGAAAAGGATGCAAAATTATTCAAATCTTATGAAGAAGTTGAAGAAGCTTTCTACAAGCAGTTTGACTATTTCATTGAACAGTCTGTAATTGCTACGGTTCTAGCTCAAAAACTTCATAAAGAAATGGTGCCTAGACCATTCCTATCTTCTTGTATTGAGGATTGTATGAAAAATGGAAAAGATTTAGTTGATGCTGGAGCTAAATATAATATAGGGCCAGTGCTGACAGGGATAGGTTTAGCAGTAACAGCCAATTCACTTGCTGCAATTAAGAAATTAGTCTTTGAGGATGAAGTTGTATCTCTTTCTGAATTGTTATACGCACTAGATGTAAACTGGGAAGGTTATGATGAATTAAGAGAACAAGCACTTTCAATTCCTAAGTATGGGAACGATATTGATTATGTTGATGATATTGCAATAAAAATAGCGAACCACTATTATCAAAAGGTACACAGCTATTTAGACATCAATGGTAGTCCTTTCCTTACTGCATTTATGGGAATATCTAACTATCTTCCAACAGGAAAAGTTGTGGGAGCAACACCTTGTGGTAGAAAAGCCAGAATGCCACTATCAGAAGGTGTTTCACCATTTGCAGGATCAGATACATCAACACCTCTAGCTGCAATGCGTTCTGCAGCAAAATTAAATCAAGATGTTCACTCTGGAGGAACTTTACTAAACCTACGTGTTAACGAAGATATGGTAGCGACCAAGCGAGGTCAAAGTAACTTAGGGTGCATGGTGCAGTCATTCTTTGCACTTGGTGCGTTCCATGTTCAGTTTAATACAATATCAACTGAAGTTCTTAGAAAAGCACAAGAAAAACCTGAGGATTATAAAGATTTACTTGTTCGTGTAGCTGGTTATAGCACTCAGTTCGTCAACCTGTCCCGACAAATGCAGGATGCAATTATTGAAAGAACTGCTCATGGCAGCTTCTAGTTTTACAAAGAATCAATCTGGCTTTATGATGCAGCCACAAAATTATTCTGTGAATGATGGGGACGGTATTCGAACAGTACTTTTCTTGTCTGGTTGCCCTCTAAGATGCAAGTGGTGTGCCAATCCTGAATCATTTGCCTCGAATGGACCAAATAGCTTCATTAGTGAATATACAATTGAGGCTATTCTGAATCTTATCGATAGGCAAAGAGTTTTCTACAGATTTTCAAATGGTGGAATTACATTCTCAGGAGGCGAACCTACCGTTCAATTAGAGTTTTTAGATACACTATCACGAAAACTATATAATGATGGTTTTGACTTGGCGATCGAGACATGTGGCTATTTTGAGTTTAATAAGGTTAAGCCAATACTTGAAAGAATGCATAAGATTTTTGTGGATATTAAAGTGATTGATGATATTAAACATACTGGATTCACAGAAAAAAACAATAAGATTATTTTAGACAATATCAAAAAAATGGCTGCACTTTCGTACCCCGTAGTGATTCGTATACCAGTGATAGAAGGGGTAAATACGACTGATGAGAATATTCAGAAAACAGCAGCTTTTGTAAAAAAGTATATACCTCATCCTAAAATCGAACTGTTGCCATATCATGAATTTGGAACATATAAGTATGAAGAACTTAATATAAAAAAGCCTTCAGAAGATTTCAAAAGACCTACGGGTGATAAATTGTTTCATCTTAAAAATATTATTGAACAAGAAGGTGTTGAAGTAGTTAGCTACATGTAGCTAAGAAGAAATCTAATCGGTGCAGATATTGAAATTCAAATGATTGGGTATATCAAAAAATAGTTCACAGTAAACCTAGCTAATTCACTTTTGATTCTATGGAAGTTTCTAATGCTAAAAAATGTTAACTTAAGAAACTTGATCTTATTGTTAAACCCTTCAGTAGATATTATTTACACTATATGAAACATAACAATTAAAACTTGATATAATCAGGTTTTTTTAGTTTCTAAATATAATAATTAGAAAACAAGAAAAATGATAATCAGACATAAATATAAATAAAATATATAATTCATCTAACAAATTTTTTAAAGATATACTTTTATGTAGAATAATGGTAAAATAAGGTGTATTAAAATTGATTATTAACTCATTAATCAAGAACAAAAGTCATATATATTTATAGGGCAAGTAAGTTTACAAGGGAGGTAAATTGGATGGATGATAATAAAAAAATGAAACTTGCTGATATTTTGGCATCTAAAGGACTGTCAATTAATTATCAGTATGGAGGAAAAGCTCCTGAGGAGATGGTTGATAGAGAGGTAAAAAAAGAACCAACTCCAAGAGCAAAGAGGTTAAGGGATATATTTTATAACACATTATCAACTGCTAATATGGAATTTCCTTATTGGTATAATCGTAAGTTTAATGAACTTGAAGGTGAGATTACAGTAGTTAGAAGAGCTCTTGCTTTAAAAGAGGCATTTTCAAGACTTACACCAAATATCATTCCTGGTGAAAAACTTGTTATGCAAAAAACTTATAATTATAGAGGCTCTTTTCCTATGCCGTGGCTTTCAGAAAGCTTCTTCGTAGCAAAAGAGAGTGAATTATATAAAGCTGCTCTTGAATCAGGTAGTGCAAGTGCTGGTGAGTTAAGTGAATTTGGACACGGTGGAGGAAATGTTACAAAGAGTTTTGGTAATGTAGTTTCCATTGCAGGTAAGTTTGGAATGAGAAAAGAAGAAATACCTGTTCTTTTAAAGGTTGCAAATGAATGGATAGGAAAATCTGTTGAGGACTTAGGACATAAATATGAAAAAATGGTTCCAGATTATGAAATAAAAGAGAATATAATGAGAAGCTTAGTTTGTATGTTTGACTCAGGATTTACTCTACCTCAAGGAAGAGAAGTAATAAACTATTACTATCCTCTTCAGTATGGATTTGACAAACTTATAGAGATGGCTAAAGAGTGTAAAGATGAAGTTGCTGGAAATGCAGATGGAGATGGAGTAACAGGAATGGACAGACTTTATTTCTATGAAGCTGTAATTCATATTATAGAAGGTATTCAAACTTGGATATTAAATTACTCAAAGCATGCAAGAAGACTTGAAAAGATTGCTAAAAATGAAGAAGACAAAAAAGAGTATATGGATATAGCTAACTGCTTAGAAAATATAGCTCATAAAAAGCCAGCTACATTCAGAGAAGCACTTCAATTATCATATATCCTACATATTGCAGTTTTAAATGAAGATGCAATATCAGGATTAGCAATAGGAAGACTTGGTCAAGTATTGTATCCTTGGTATGAACAAGATATTGAATTAGGAAATATAACTAAAGAAGAAGTATTAGAGCTTCTAGAATTATATAGAATAAAAATTACATGTATAGACTGCTTTGCATCAACTGGAGTTGTTGGAGGAGTTTTATCAGGAAATACATTTAACAACTTAACTCTTGGAGGACTTACTCATGATGGACAGTCTGCTACTAACGATTTAGAAATGTTAATAGTTGAAGCTGGTATAACATGTGAAACACCTCAGCCTACTTTATCAGTTCTTTACGATGAGAAGCTTCCAGAGAAGTTCTTATTAAAGTGTGTAGAATGCGATAAAACTGGTGCAGGATATCCAGCTTGGATGAACAATAGAGGTGGAATAGAATTTATGATGAATCAATACTCTCCTGAAGGAATGACTATTAAAGAAGCTAGATCTTTTGCAATAGGAGGATGCCTTGAAACATCACCAGGATGTTGGAAAGAGCTTGATTTAAATGGTAAGAAATATAAAATACCTGGAGGAGCAGGTCAGCCTACAAGTGTTGGAGTTCACTTTATAGCAAATCCTAAGGTATTAGAATTAGTACTTACTAATGGAGTAGATAATAGAACTGGAATTAAGGTGTTTGAACCTCATAATAGAAAGCTTGAAACTTATGAAGAATTAGTTGATACATTTAAGATGTATTATGAAAAAGCAGTTGATGTTTTAGCTAAAACAAATAATGTTCAGCATGATATATGGCGTAAGCAAAATATGTCTGTTGTAAACTCTTTCTTAAAACCAGACTGCTTATCAAAAGGACAGCATATAGGTAATATGGGATATAGATACAATGCTACATTTAATGTTGAAAGCTGTGGAACTGTAACTATGGTAAATTCATTAGCTGGAATTAAAAAGGTTGTATATGATGATAAGAAGTTTACTATTGAAGAGTTAAAGGATGCTATAATAAATAACTTTGGATTTAAGAATGCTCTAGAAACTAGAAACTTCTCAATGGTGGATCAAGAAAAAGTAGATAATAGTGGAAAATATGATGATATATATGGAGAATGCTTGATGGCTCCTAAGTACGGTAATGACAATCCTTATGCAGATACTATCCTTAAGGAGTATGAAGATTGGTTCTGCGAAATGTCAAAGACTGCAATGTCACTTTATGCAAAGCCTATGTATGCTTGCCAAATATCAGTTTCAACTCACGGAGCACAAGGAGCTGCAACGCTTGCTACACCTGATGGAAGACTTGCAGGAACAACTTATTCAGATGGTTCAATGTCAGCTTATCCTGGAACTGATAAAAATGGACCATATGCATTATTTGAATCAGCTACAGTTTGGGATCATTCAAATTCTCAAAATTCTCAAATGAATATGAAGATACATCCAAGTGCATTAAAAGGAGCACAAGGAACTAAGCATTTATTAGATTTAACACGCTCATACATGAGAAAAGGAGGATTCCATATACAATACAATATAGTTGATTCTAAGGTATTAAGAGATGCACAAAAGAATCCTGATAATTATAGAGATCTTATGGTAAGAGTTGCAGGATTTACACAATACTGGTGCGAAATAGGTAAGCCTATTCAAGATGAAGTTATTTCAAGAACAGAATATGAAGGAGTGTAGTGATTATGTTAAAACACAATGATTGTTTAAATTTTTCTCCTATGGACGCTGCAAAGGGAATTTGCAGAGTAACAGGAAATATGATTAATATAGATTCTGATGTATGTGAAGCATTTGAGCTATGTCCTAAATGTAGAAATTGTTCTAACTTTAAAAACTCGGATAAAGATGAATTAGGAATGTGCGTAGGTCTTGATAAAGATAGCTGGACATATGGAGATTTAAATGCTATAACTTGTAATTCACACGAATTCAAAAGATAATATATTGAATAAGGTGGAAGGATTGATAGTGAATGCTAGAGAGCAGAGTAAGTGAAAAGGAAGCAAAACACCTAGGTTATATGGTAGTTCTTGCCTCTTGGCTTGCAGTATTTTGTTTGTTTGGCTATAGAGCTACCTTTTCTGTTCTTCAAGGTCCTATGGCAAAGGATCTTGGGTGGAGTGCGTCAAAGCTAACTCTAGGTTATTCACTTATGATGAGCGTTTATGCAGTAACTGCATTCTTTAGTGGAATGATAATAGATAAATGGGGAACTAAGCCTGCGTATTTTTTAGGTGCTATAAGTGGTTCCTTAGGATTTTTAATAACAAGCTTTTCTAAAACATATATGTCATACTTGATTCCATATGCTGTATTTGCAGGAATAGGAACTGGTATGCTTTGGGTATCATCAACAGTATCCGTTAGAAAATGGTATGTAGGAAAGGCATATGCAACAATGTGGGGGATAGCTTTTATGGGAGCACCTGTTGCACAGGTTGTACTAAGCCTTGGAGCAAAACAAGTTCTTGCAACTATGGACTGGAGATTTGCTATGAGGATACTATCTCTTGTAGTATTAATAGCTTTAATAATAGCTACTTTAGTTGCAAAGAAAAATCCTAAATATTATGGACTTGAGCCTTTTGGCATGGATACACTAAAAACTAAGAAAAACAATGTAAATGATAGAGAATGGAGTATAAAACAGGCATTTTCTACATTTCCTATATGGGGTGCTATAATAGCATTCTTGACTAGTATGGTTGCAGAATTTTTAGTTTGGACTCAGATTGTAAAGTATTGGATGGCAGATTGTGATTTATCTTTATCTACTGCTACTAATCTTTATGTTGCAATAGGAATAGCTGGTATATTTACAATGCCTTTAATGGGGGTTGTAGCAGATAAAATGGTAGGTAAGTTAAAGCATGAGACAAAAGCTAGGAAGTATATGATAATATTTGCACCTATAACAGGAGTTATAGCTTGTATTGCTTTAATGACAGGAAAAGGTGCAGTAACTCTTAGTATAGTATCTTGTATAGTATTTGCTGTATACTGGGCTATAGAACCTGGTGGAGTTGCAGGATATGCAGCATCTGTTTATGGCAATAAGACGTTTGGTAAGATATGGGGACTATCAACTCTTATAGTCATGGGTATAGGGCCTGCACTTGGAAGTTTTATGGGAGCTTATTTATATGACATATCAGGAAGTTATTATAATTCACTAAAGTTTGCCATGACATCATTCGCAATATCTGCTATAGTGGCAATGCTTCTTCCATTATCTATAGATAAGGATTAAAGTGAGGTATTTAAAATGGAAAAAATCGACAAAGGAATAGTATTTGATATACAGAGTTTTTCAGTACATGACGGACCGGGATGTAGGACTACAGTTTTTATGAATGGATGTCCTTTAAGATGTGAGTGGTGTGCAAATCCTGAAAGTTGGACTTTAAAGCCTCATATAATGTTTAGCGAAACTAGCTGTAAGTATCAAAAGGGATGTACTATTTGTAAAGATGCATGTCCTTATAAAGGTCTAACATTTAATAATATGCCGACATTAAATTGGGATATATGCAAAAACTGTGATACATTTGAATGCAGCTTGAAATGCTATTATGATGCACTTAAGGTTTGTGGTAAAGAATATAGTGTTGATCAAATAATGAAAATATTGACTAGAGATTCTAATTCATGGAGTGTTGAGGGTGGAGTTACATTTAGTGGAGGAGAGCCTCTTTTACAAAGTGAATTCTTGATAAATTTATTAAAAGAATGTAAGCAAAATTATTTTCATACTGCTATTGAAACAACTGCATACAAAGATAATAAAACATTTTTAGAAGTTATGAAGTATATAGACTTTGCATTTATAGACGTAAAGCATATAAATAGAGATATGCATAAACAAAAGACTGGAGTATATAATGATATCATTTTAAATAACATTAGAGCTTTAAAGCAGAGTGGTTGGAAGGGAAGATTAATCCTTAGAATGCCTGTTATAAGAGACTTTAATGACACATATGAAAATATAACTGACACTACCCAGTTTATGAAAGAAAATGATTTATTTGAAATAAATATACTTCCATTTCATAGACTTGGAGAATCTAAATGGAAACAATTAGGTAAAGAATATAAATATAAAGATGAAGAGGGGACAGATCCTAAAAAGCTTGAAGAAATACAAGATTTGTTCTTAGAAAATCAGATAGCATGTTATGTAGGGCATGACACTGCATTCTAGTAAATTTCCAAATCAACATGATAAGGCTATAGCTAAATAAAAAAGAGCTGTGAAAATTTTTCACAGCTCTTTTTTAGTATATCAAAATGAGTATTAGGATTTTAAATAATAAAAAAGTTCTTCTTTTAAAAGAATCTTATATGTAAACTTTTTTGAAACTTATAACGAAAATTATATTTATTCATAACTTAAAGAAGAATATAATTTTCGTTATAAGAATTTGTTAAAAAATAAATATTTAGTATATAATAAAATATAATACTTTTAATTTAAAGGAGCAAATATATGATTGATATACAAAAGGATATATTAAAGAAATATTTCGGATACGATAGATTTAGAAAAGGACAAGAAGAGGTTATAAATAGTATACTTCAAAAAAATGATACGATAGCTATAATGCCTACGGGTGCAGGGAAGTCTCTTTGCTATCAGGTTCCAGCAATGGCACTATCAGGAGTAACAGTAGTTATATCTCCATTAATATCACTTATGAAGGACCAGGTAGATTCCCTTAATGAAATAGGTATAAAATCAACTTATATAAATAGTACATTATCAAGTATTGAGATAACAGAGAGATTATTTGATGCAAAGGACGAGGAATATAAGCTTATTTATGTTGCACCAGAGAGACTTAATTCAAGGGAGTTTTTAAATTTTTTAAATGATGCAAATATATCTTTAATAGCTATAGATGAGGCTCACTGCGTATCTCAATGGGGGCATGATTTTAGACCAAGCTATACTAGAATTAGTCAAGCTATAGAGAATTTATATGAAAGACCTATAGTGTGTGCTTTTACGGCAACTGCTACAAGTGAAGTTAAAGACGATATAAAAAAATTACTAAAGCTTAGAGAACCAAACGAGTATATAAGTGGATTTGATAGAGAAAACCTTACGTTTTCTGTTATAAGAGGAGAAAATACTAAAAAATTCATAGCTGATTTTGTTGAGAATAATGAAGAACAGACAGGGATAGTATATACATCTACAAGAAAAGAAGCAGAATCTATATATGAACTATTAATTGATAAAGATTATAAGGCTGGTATATATCATGCAGGTCTTACAGATGAACAAAGAACTAAAATGCAGGATGATTTTTCGTATGATAATATAAATGTTATTGTAGCAACTAATGCATTTGGTATGGGAATAGATAAGTCTAATGTTAGATATGTAATACATAATAATATGCCAAAGAATATGGAAAGCTATTATCAAGAGGCAGGACGTGCAGGTCGTGATGGAGAGAAGAGTGAATGTATACTTTTATTCAATCCACGAGATATTCAAACTCAAAAGTTTTTTATAGAAGAAACTATACACAATATAGATAGAAAAGAATATGAGTATAAAAGACTTCAATATATGATAGATTACTGTCATACATCAAATTGCTTGAGAAAATATATACTAGAGTACTTTGGTGAGGAAAATATAGAAGATAAATGTAAAAATTGTAGTGTATGCAATGATAATGAAGAAAAAGAAGATATAACAGTGCTAGCTCAAAAGATAATTTCTTGTGTATACAGAATGAAGGAGAGATTTGGATCTATACTTATTGCACAGGTTTTAAGAGGGTCTAAAAATCAAAAATTATTAAACTTTGGATTAGATAAACTAAGTACTTATGGAATAGTAAAGGAATATACAGTAAAGGAAATACAAGAAATAATAAATAAGCTAATAGCAGATGATTATCTTGTACTGTCCCAAGGACAGTATCCATTAGTTAAAATGAACAAAAAATCTGTTGATGTTTTAAAGGGAAATGAAAATGTATTTATGAAGATAAACAAGAAAGTTAAGAAAATATCTAACTCAGACAATGAACTATTTGATATTTTAAGAGAGCTTAGAAAAGAAATATCTACAAGAGAAAGTATTCCTCCGTATATAGTTTTTTCAGATGCTTCGCTTAAGGAAATGAGTATTTATATGCCTCAAAGTGAAGAAGAATTTTTGACTATAAAAGGAGTTGGGCAATCAAAGCTTGAAAAGTACGGGAATTTATTCATGGAAAAAATAAATGAATACAGAAAAAATAAAAATATAGAAACTAAAGAAATAAAAAAAGAGACTAAAAAAGAAAAAGTAAAAAGTCATATAATAACACTTAATCTGTATAATGAAAAAAAGAGTGTGGAGGATATAGCAAAAGAGAGAGATTTAGTAGAGTCAACTGTAAGAGAGCATTTGTTTAGATGTGCAATAGAAGGAATGGAAGTTGACTTGGATAAATTACTACCTGATGAATATGAAAAGCAAATAGAGGAAGTAGTAAATAAAGTTGGATACAATGCTTTAAAAACTATAAAAGAAAATTTACCAGATGAAATAAGTTATTTTCATATAAAAGTATTTCTTCATAAAGTTAAGGGGTGATATTGGAAAAGTATAAATAATATGGTATTATTATATTGCTTAAAATCAAAGGGGGGAATATATATATGAAAAATGATAAGAGCGTTATAGACACGAAAATTAATATAGAGAAGGAAATAGATTCTAATATTAGCTTATCTCATAAACTAAAAATTGTAATACTATCTATTTTATTAGGAATTTTATGTAGATATTTTTATAATGGAAATGGTATTGGAGTATCTGAGATGATATTTGCAACTTTATTCATTTTATCTTGTGTATACTCAGTTAAAGATAAGGTTAATCTGAAGAATAAATTTAGTAACTTTATTCTCTTATTTATATTTGTAATGTGTTTGAATTTTTCTATTTACAATAATAGTTTAATAAAATTTTTTAATTTCTTCTTAGTTCCTATAAGTATAAGTGCTTATATTATAACTATAAGATATCAGAATATAGATTATATGAAGCTTAGAATAATAACTCATATTAGAAAAAGACTTTTAAATTTTTCATTTAGTAATATTGAAAAAATATTTTCTTTTTCAAAGCAAGTTGTGAACTTTGATAAATTAAAGACTAAAGATGATAATATAAAAAATATATTACTAGGAGTAATAATATCAATACCACTTTTAGCTATCATAGTAGCGCTTTTAGCATCTGCTGATATGATGTTTGATCATTATATAAGAAATATAAAAGATTTATATGAGTTCATATTAAGAAAAATCAATTTTGGAGATATAATTTGGGATGTTATATTAATAACTATATTTTCAATGTATTTCTTTGGATATATATGGAGTCTTAAATATGAATACAAGGATAGTAAGATTGATAAGGATTATAAAGTGATAAATCCTATTATGGTTTTAACTATACTATTTGTATTATGCTGTACATATCTGTTATTCTCTATAATACAAACATCATATTTATATGGAGGAAATAAGCATGTTCTTCCTAGTGGATTTTCTTATTCAAAGTATGCAAGAAAAGGATTTTTTGAACTTTTAACAGTTGCTTTAATAAACTTCTCAATACTTGGATTTAGTATGAAAAGTGTAAAAATAACCTCTGATAAAATAAATAAAACTTTAAATATATTCTATACAATACTTTTAGTTTTCACGGGAAACATGCTTTTCTCATCAAACTATAAATTAACAATATATGAAAAAGTACTTGGGTTTACAAGACTTAGAATTTATGTTCATATATTTTTATTTACATTATCAATAATTCTTATATACGGATTGATAAAAATTTGGCAGAAGAAATTTGATGTATTTAAATTTTCAATAGTATCTATAATGGTTATTTATATGGTAGTTAATTGCGTTAATCTAGATAAGATAATAGTAAATAAAAATATAAAAAGATATAATGAAACTGGTAAATTGGATAAAGGGTACATACTAGATCTTTCGTATGATGCTATAGATGCTATAAAGGAAAATGAATCTAAATTAGATTCAAAACGTATAAAGCAATATATACAAGACGAAAAAAGGTATCTAAAAGAATCATATGATAATTGGTATGAATACAATTATTATAAATCTAAGGTTTTAAATACAGATATTTGATAGATAATAGATATAAATAAGAATGTTGTTATAGTGTATATAGAATAAATTAAAATAGAATAAGAATTTAGAGATTTAATGTACTGAAAAGAGCCTTTAGAATCAAGTCTAAAGGCTCTTTTTTAGTACAATTATTTACAAAAAATTACAAAGATTTCTTCTTTGTTACATTTCAAATGTAATAAAAATAGAAAACAGTTAACTTAAATTAGCAAATTTTAAAAAATACTGTAAAATTATAGCGAAAAATACAGAAAAAATGTATAATTATTGAAAATAATTGTTATAAAATTACAACTATTCAAAATAGCTTGATAAAGTTAAAAATAAAGGAGGGAATCATGGAGTCAAAAATAAAAGAATTAAAAAAATCAACACAAAGCTTAATTATAATTAGTCAGATGAATCATGTTAATTTAAATGAAGATCAGATAAACCATACCTTTGCATTAGAAGGAAAGGATGTAAATGAAGAAGACATCATTAGAATTTGTAAAAAAGTAGGATTAAAAGCAAAGGTAACAAATAAAAAATATGAAAAAGTTATACAGTATCCACTACCAGCATTAATAGAAATGAAAGATGGAGGATTCATAGTATTAGCAAAAGCTGATGAAGAAAAGGTACTTGTATTAGACCCTTTAAAGCAGGGACCACAAGAAATGACAAAAGAAGAATTTGAAGAAATATGGACAGGAAAAATTATTCTAGTAAAAAATAAAGATTTTAGAATGAGACAGATAAAGTTTGGTATTAAATGGTTTATTCCATCTATATTAAAATATAAAAAATCTTTTATGAATGTTTTAATTGCTGCATTTACGATACAAATTATTGGACTAGTATCACCCCTAATTATTCAAGTAATAATAGATAAGGTTTTAGTACATAAAGCATTTACAACACTAAAGGTTTTAATGATTGGTCTTTGTATTATCATTACCTTTGAAATGTTTATGAGTTTAGCTAAGAATTATGTATTTACCCATACAACGAATAAGATAGATGTAATATTAAGTTCTCGTTTGTTTAATCATTTATTCAGATTACCTTTAAGATATTTTGAAACAAGAAGAGTAGGAGCCACGATTGCACGTGTTAGGGAGGTTGAAAATATAAGACAGTTTCTAACTGGAGCACCATTATCTTCTATATTAGATGTTCTTTTTCTTGTTGTATATGTTGTAGTTATGTATATGTACAGTACAAAGCTTACAAATATTGTATTATTATCATTACCGATTTTTGCAATAATTTCATTAATTATAACACCATTATTTAAAAATCAATTAAAGGAAAAATTTGAATTTGGAGCAGAGATGCAAAACTTTTTAGTTGAGACGGTATCAGGTGTACAAACTATCAAATCATTTGCTCTAGAGCCTCTTACTCAAAAACGTTGGGAGGATAAGATTGCAGATTACACAGGAGCATCTTTTAAAACATCTATAATTGGAGGAACTGCTGGAGCAATAGGGCAGTTTGTACAAAGAGCTACAGATATTGTTATATTATGGGTAGGTACTCATCTTGTAATAAGTGGAGAAATTACAGTAGGTCAGTTAATAGCCTTTAGAATGCTATCTGGTAGAGTGAGTGGACCAATACTTAGATTAGTAAATTTATGGCAGGAATTTCAACAAGCTAGTGTTTCTATAGAGAGATTAGGAGATATATTCCATGCTGTACCTGAGCCTAATTCAGATGGAAGTAAAATTAGATTACCTAATATTCAAGGGCATGTAGAATTTAAAGATGTAACTTTTAGATATAGACAAAATACACCTGAGGCTATAAATAAGCTCTCTCTTAGGATTCCACCAGGAAAGACTATAGGAATAGTAGGTCGTTCAGGTTCAGGTAAGAGTACATTGTCAAAGTTGATTCAAAGATTATATATACCTGAGTCAGGAAAAATAATGGTTGATGGAGTAGATATATCTATGACAGATCCTCACTGGCTTAGAAGGCAAATTGGAGTTGTACTTCAAGAAAACTTTTTATTTAACGGAAGTGTAAAGGAAAATATATGTATACATAAACCAGAAGCAAGTATGGAAGAAATAGTATACTGTGCTAAGGTTGCAGGAGCAAATGACTTTATTTTAGAACTTCCAGAAGGATATGATGCACAGGTAGGAGAAAAAGGAACTGCTCTTTCGGGAGGACAAAAGCAAAGAATAGCAATTGCAAGAGCACTTTTAACAAATCCTAGTATATTAATATTTGATGAGGCTACATCTGCACTTGATTATGAATCAGAAAAGATTATTCAAGAAAATTTATCTAGTATTTGTAAAGGAAGAACTGTATTTATTATTGCTCATAGATTATCAACTATAAAGGATGCTGATGCAATAATGGTAATGGACCGTGGAAAGCTTGTGGAATTTGGACCTCATGATAAATTAATGGATGTAAAAGGTATATATTATAATTTAGTAAATGGAAATGAACAAATGTCATAAAGGAGGTGGATTTATTGAATAAAAAAGGTATCAAATCAATTGTAAAAGATGGAAAACTAAACTGGAAAAAGGATATAAAAACAGAGTTTTTACCCTCAGCATTAGAAATTATTGAAACACCAGCATCACCTCTTGGAGGTCTTACTATTTGGTTAGTTTTTATATTAATAATGACAGCTATTATATGGTCTTTTGTCAGTAAAGTAGATGAAATTGCTGTTGCAAGAGGAAAAATTGTACCTGATGGAAATGTTAAGGTTATTCAGTCCTTAGAGGGAGGGATAATTAGAAATATACATGTTAAAGAAGGAGAAAGCGTTAAAAAAGGGCAGCTATTAATTGAATTAGATGCAGATATTAATGTAGCAGAACTTGAGAAATATAAGAATTCTCTTCAAGTAGCTAAATTAGAAAAGGATTTTTACTCAGCAATGGCAAGTGGAGATGATTCAAAAATTAATAAGCTTAAGAATAACAAAAGCTTGTTATTAGATCAGGAAGTTATTAATACATATAAAAAGTTCAAAGAACTAAAAGAAAAAGATTTCTTAGAAAAACAAAAATCTCACTATCTAAATTACCAAAAAAGTATTGAAGAGCTAGAAATAGCAAAAGAGAGTTTAAAACAAAAAGAAAAGAATATAGAAATTTTAAAAGATGAAGAAGAAAAATATAAAAAGCTCTTTGAAGATGAAGCAGTATCAGAGGAAGCGTATGAAAAAAGAAAAAATGATTTAGAAAATGCTATTAATGAAAAAAATATGCAAGAAGCACAAATTGCTTATTATGAAAAGCAAACAGATATAAATATGACCCAAAAAAATATTCATGATGCAGAATACAATAAAGAAATTATGAATCAAATAATCAGCAAGGATAAGGAAATTCAAAAACTTGAAAAGGAGGTGATAAAACTAGAAAAGAGGTTGACGATGCAAAGGATTTTATCTCCAGTAGATGGTACAATTCTTGCAGTAGGTACAACTACAATAGGTGGAGTAGTTACATCTGCAAAGCCTATTATAACTATAGTACCTAAAGATACGTCTTTGTTATTAGAAGCATCTATTCTTAACAAGGATATTGGATTTGTTCATGAGGGGCAAAAAGCAGATATTAAGCTAGATACATTTCCATTTCAAAAATATGGAACGATAGAAGGCGAAATAGTACATATAAGCCCAGATGCAATCAAGGATGAAAGACTGGGATACATATATAAAGCGAAAATTAAACCAAATAAAAACACTATATTAATAAATAAAAAAGATGTATCTATCTCAGCTGGTATGACAAGTACAGCAGAAATAAAGACAGGAAAGAGAAGAGTTATAGAATTTTTCCTTCCAGGAATGGAATACCTAAAGGAAAGTTTTGAAATTCGATAAATTAATTTAAAAGGAGAGATAAAAATGAGTGAAGTAAAAGCAATCAACTATATAAATCAAGAAGATATAGATAAGATGAAAAACAGTATAGTAAATGATGATTTGGATTTGGATAAATTACTAAAAGATGCTAGAGTTCAATTAAAATCTGCATATGAATTTTCTAAGGATATTGTGGATGAAGATAGTATTAAGGCGGGGCTTCCTAGCTCTATTAGAGGTCGTAAACTAAAAGCTATTGTTGAAACAGAAGGGCTTAATTTGGGAAGTGAGGCTGATAAACTAGCAGCTCTTGGTAATATGATAACTCTTGTGAATAGACTTCATTCTATTAGATTAAATACTACTATAAAAGACTACGGAAGTGTATTTACAAAAGTTTCTGGTATAGCAACTGCAGCATATACAGGACAGTTTATATATGGGGTTGTAAATAATATAAAAAACGGAGTATATAACGATCTTAAAGATGATAAAACAAAATTAAAAATAGTAGAAGATTCTCTTATGGTACCTACACTTGCTTATAATTTAGTAGACTTAGGTAAGAGCTTATATGATTTTCGTCAATTAACAAAATCTTATCAAGATGCTTCTGATTATTTTGGAAATCAAGGAACAATATCTTTCTTTGATTTAGATGATATTAAAAGTGCTAAAGATATACAATTGGAAGGAGCTGAATCCGGAGGTAAGTTTTCAAATGTAATGGCCGGTGTAGGTATAGCATTAGATGGAGCATGGTTAGGATATGATTCATATAAATTGCATAAGGCTATAGAGTCAGGAGATGATGTAACAGATGAAGCTCTAATTGTTGCTGGAGATGTAACTTGTTTAGTTGGAGATATTGCAGCTTTATTTCCTCCACCTTTTGGTCCTGCAATTGGAGCAATAGCTAATACTGTAGGAACTATTCTTAAGTCTGTTGGAAGTTCTATGGGAGAAGGAAACACTGGCTGGGAGGTTGCATCTGATGTTCTTGAATCACTTGTACCAATAATGCCTGATGGAAAGTCAATATCTCAAGCAATGAAACTTAAAGAAGCATCTAATAATGCTACAAATGATGGAGACAAAATAATTATAGATAGTTATCACACAATAGCTTCTTTAAATGCTACTCCAATAATAAATAAATTTAGCTTTATATATGCTCAAGTACTTGAGAATAATATGATCAGAAAAATAAAGGAAGAATATGGAAGCTATCAAAACTTCTATTCATATATATATGATGATCGTGTAAAACAGATGGCTAAAGGTGAAGAAAACAAAAAGTTCTATAATGATATGAAAAAAAGTTTAGGAGTACAAACAGTCAGAGTAATAGGAGCAACTTTTAAGGATATGTTAGGAAGTCATATAACTAAAATTATAGATGAGCATGGTGCTGTTCATGACCCATATATGGATGATCTTTATTGGTTCGATGATACATACAATCATAAGAATGCTAATATTTTTAAAGATTATAATCAGGGAAGTAGATCGCTTGTATTTGAATTATCACGTAAGGTAGATAATGTTTCTGGAAAAATGGATGCATATACACTTATTAATTTTTCAAATAAATACAGATCTTATCTTAACCTTAATCAAGTAAAACTTGTCGATTATAGTGGGGTTGACAATCTTGTAAACTTTGTAGTAGGAAATACTCAAAATAGATTTAATAAGTTATTAATTGATTTAGGTGGAGGGAATGATGTCTTTAAATTAAACAGAACTGGAGAATATGAGGATGCTTCATTAAAAATAATTAATAAAATGCTTGAGCAACTACACGGAGGTACTAATACACAAGAATACAAAAAAGCAATATATGAAATGTTTAAAACTCTTGGAGTAAGTGAAAGAAAAACTGATGATAGAAAAGAAATATTTATAGATGGAAGTGTAGGAAATGACATGGCTAGTATGGCAGGCTTGTTTGCTTTAAGTACAGATGGTATTTATAATGCATCAAATGATTCATATAAATTAAACAATGTTGAATATGATTTAGGATCTTATAATAATGCAAAATATGATTTAAAGAATTTTGAAGCTCTGGAGTTGAATAAGAATTCTAAAAATAAAATAATAGCTACTGGAGAAAACCACGGCAAAACAATTATGAAAACAATTATAGGTGGAAATCATGGGAATGAGATTGATTTTAGCAATACAAAAGGAGTTAAACTTACTTATCTTGGGGGAAAAAATGAACACGGATACATTGATAAAATTACAGGAAGTAATTTAAGTGATTATATAAGAATAGGAAAAACAGGAGATTCATTTGGAGGAGATAAGACAGGAAATATTATTAATGGTATGGGCGGAAATGACGTATTTGTTCATCAAAAAGGATCTAGTACATTTACACTACTTGATGGAGGTAAAGGCATAGATGTACTAGATTATAGACAGGCTGATGGACGTATATCAGTAGCAATATATGAAGATGATGTTATGCATGTAGATGAAGCACGAAGTGGAGGCGGACTTGTTAGAACATATACAGCATCATCTATAGAAGGAGTTTTAGGTGGTGAGTATTCAGACCATTTTGCAGGAAATTCTAAGGCAAATATGTTCAATGGTGGAGCAGGAAATGATTCATTCTATGGACATGGTGGAAATGATGTATTCATAGGTGGTGAAGGACAAGACACTTATGATGGAGGCAAAGGAATAGATACTGTAAGCTTTGCTGATGATAAAGGTGGAGTAACTGTAGAGTTAAAAAAAGGAACAGCAACTACAGATGATGGAGAAGAAAAATTAACATCAATAGAGAATATTAAAGGATCAAAATATATGGATGCTATATTTGGAGACGATGAAAATAATAAACTAGAAGGTGGAGAAGGAGACGATTATGTAGTTGGTCATGGTGGAAATGATGTATTTATATCTGGTAAAGGAAATGATAATTATGTTGGTGGCACTGGAAGTGATACAATTGATTTTTCAAGCGAGCAAAATGAAGCATATGTTAACCTAGAGGAAGGAACGGCTTATGTTGATCATGTTTATAAAGATGGTGAGAAGCAGGAAAAAGATACTTTAAGCTCTATCGAAAATGTTATAGGTTCAGCGAAAATTGATATGATAACAGGAAATAGTGCAGATAATAAAATAGACGGATATAAAGGAAACGACCATTTAGAGGGTAAAGGAGGAAGTGATTTACTTATAGGTGGAGAAGGAAATGACCGTTTAGATGGTGGAGCAGATGATGATTTACTTAGAGGTGGAAGAGGTAAAGATGAATATATTGGAGGAAGTGGAAAGGATACAGTTGACTTTTCACAGGAAGATTACGAAGTTAATGTAGATTTATCACAAAATAAAGCTGATATAAAAGAAAGACCAAAAGATAAATATGATGATCCAATTTTTTATCAAGAAAGCATAAGAGAAGTTGAGAATATAATGGGAAGTAGATTTGGTGATACGATAAAAGGAGACGATAAAAAGAACTTATTTAAAGGCCAAGATGGTAATGATAATATTTATGGTCAAGGCGGTAATGATGGTTTATTTGGAGATGCTGGAAATGATAAATTATACGGTGGAAAAGGAGATGATGAGTTATATGGAGGAGAAGGAGATGATATTTTAGAAGGTGGAGAAGGAGACGATATTCTAGAAGGTGGATTTGGTGCAGATACGTATATATTTGATAGAGGCTTTGGTAAAGATACCCTTATAAATAAAGCACAAAAAGAAGTATGGTTCAACAAATGGCACAAATTAAATGATAAAAATGAAGATACAATAATATTTAGAAATATAAATTCCTCAGATGTTGAGATTGAGATTGATGGTAATAATAGAGATATTATTTTAAAGGTTAAAGGAACTGAAGATACACTTATATTAAAAGATTTTATGAATGGATATCATGATAAATTTGATTCACAAAATAATTACATTGGAATTTCTGATGGATTTGTAGAAAAAATTAAATTTGCAGATGGAGCTATCTGGGATAAAGAGCAGATGTATGCAAAACTTTGCGATTTGTACAATATGAAAGAATATGTTGATACAAGTAAAAATGGAGATATACAAAATGATGAAAAATATGGTCATAGAATACTAATAAAAAGCCATCATAGTGGAAGAGGAAACTATGTAGTAGGTACAAAAGGAAATGACTATATAGAACTAGTGGATAGTGCAAATGATAAAATATATGCAAATAAAGGTGATGATGTAATAGATGCTAGCGTAAGATTAAATGAAAGAGCTAGTAATGGGGAATTTCATGGAGGAGAAGGCTTTGACACTGTAACTTATGAAAATAGTGATAATGCTATTCATATGTTAGAACGTGATGGTTACAGATTAATTAATAAAAGAGATGGAAATGATGCTAATTCGCAAGGTAGTCTTGGAATAGACAGATTATATTCTATAGAGAAAATAGTTGGAAGTAGAGGAAATGATGTTTTAATGGGTTCGGATAAAGATGATGTTTTAGTAGGTGGAGATGGAGATGATATAATATCTGCTGGAGATGGAGATGATATCATTGAAGGCGGATATGGAAATAATAAATTATCAGGTGGAACTGGAAGGAATATTTATAGATTTAAAGGAGACTGGTATAACGGATTACAAAAAGTTACTCTTACTGATGGAGATGACATAGAGAGTAATCGTGATTCTATAGTTCTTAAAAATACTAGTTCTAGAGAAATATATTTTGAAATAAATAGTAATTTATTATATATAAAGCGTATAGGACATTCAGGAAAAATTAGAGTTCTTTTTGGCAATGATTTTGATATTTATACTGCTGATAATAAAAAAATTACAACTACTCAAATAAAGAAAATGATAGCAGAAATGGAAAAATCGTTTGGTCCAGATAATGGAAATTGGGCAGACTTAATTAAAAATAATAGTACAGCATTATCAATTATAAATAGTGTATATGAACAATCAAATGTAGATATAAATAAGTATTATGGAGAAAGCTATTCAAATCATACAGGTATAAAAGAATTGGGGATAGATAATTACTTATTAAAAACTGAAAAAGATGCTGTATTAACAGGTAGCGATAAAAATGATTATTTAATAGCTAGAGGAGAAAATAGCAAAATATATGCAGGAGATGGAGATGATATTCTAGAATCAAAAGGGGGAGTATTAGAAGGCGGAAAAGGAAATGATATGTATTTAAAGACTGGATATCAAAAACTAGGAACTATTTATGATGAAGCGGGAGATAATGATAAGCTAGAATTAGATGTAAATCGTGAAAATATATATTTTGCAAGAGAAAATGACGATGTAATTATCAAACTTACAGACGGACAGGTATATGGAACTATAAAAGATTGGTATAATGGAGGTAAAATAGAAACTATTTATACAGGAATGAGTAGGAGAATTACAGCCTCAGAAATAGAAAATCAAATTCAAGAAATTGCTAAATTTGAATCAAAATATGGAATGTCTATAGTACAGGCTTTAAATGGATCAAATGTATATTATGAAGCAATGAATATATTAAAATCAGGTTATAAAGACTATGACGAATCATATGATATGGATTTAGAGTGGCAAAAGAATAGAGTAAAATATGGAGTTAAAATAGATAATTATATACATGGTAATCAAGGTGAAGAGAATATACAAGGTACAAGCAAGAATGATTACATTATGGATTCTTATAGTTTTGACGATAACAAACTATATGGAGGAGAAGGAAACGATATATTAGTAGATGGTTCAGGTAATGATAGCTTATATGGAGGAACTGGAGACGATACTTATATAGCTAGAATGTATGGACGAAATATAATTGAAGATACAGGTGCTGATAAAGGAGATAAACTTGTCATAAATGGCAGATTAACTAGTAAAGATCTATATTATCAGAGAAAGGGTGATGATTTATATATCTTTGATTCCCAATATGGAGATATAGATTACGCATATAATTATACAAGTGTTAAAAATTGGTTTAAAGATGATAAATATAAAATCGAAGAAGTTTATACATCTGATAATAGAGTAATTCTATCATCTCAAATTGATAAGCTAGTTGAACAGATGGCTTCATTTGCATCTAATAATAATGGTGTATCTTTTAGGAATGCTTTGACTGATAGTGATAGCAATATACGTATGATAGCTGAACAAATCCTAAGTAATGCTTATCAAGGTAGAGATGAACTGTTATAAAGTAAGATAGAATACAATTAAAATTTATAAAAATAAGAAAAGGATACCTAAGAACGAAATTGTTCTTTGGTATCCTTTACTAAATTAATCATATCGTCATATGCTTTTTGAGCACCTTTTAAAACGATAGGCCTACCAAATGAAACTAAATGAAGTCTTCTAGATGAGAATCCCCCTACTTTCATAAGAGTATTTACTGTAGTCATAGTATCTACAAATAACATATCATCTGGATTATTATCAGATATAGAATACGCACTTTTTACTGTATTTAAAACTAAATTTTTATTAAATTGTCTACCTAAGCTATATATTTCATTTCCAAATTCATCTATACCTCTTAAAAATAAATTCCCTAAATCTTCTTTTTGCATAGTATCAAAATAGCCAATATTCATTATTTCATCTAAATCAGGAACTCTATTATTAGGAAGTATATTTAAGTGAATTGCAGTAGCAACTGCAGAAGAATGTGTTCCGCCAACACAATGATATATAATTTTCATAATTTAACTCCTTTTTTGATTAAAATTAATATTAAAATCAATAATAGTATACCCTATTAATGATTTTAATATTAATTTATCAAATTGTTACAAAAGCAATATACTGGGTACTAGAATAGTATTATTAATAATACTAGTTTTGATATTAAATTGGAGGTTAATTATGAAAGAATACGATATAGTAATAATTGGTGCTGGTGCAGGAGGATTAACTGCAGCTTATACAGCTAAAGGCTTTGGAAAAAAAGTAGCATTAATTGAAAGAAATAATCCAGGAGGAGAATGTACTTGGTCAGGATGTGTTCCAAGCAAGGCATTAATAAATATTGCAAAAGATGTTTATATAGCTAAGAAATACGCTGATATAGAAGTAGATACTAGTGAAGTTTTAGAAAAAGTACGTAGGGTAATAAAAAATGTATATGAAGGAGAAAATCCACAAGTATTAGAAAAGGATGGGATAGACTTTATAAAAGGATTTGCAAAGTTTATAGACAAAAATAAATTAGATGTGAATGGAAATATAATAAAAGGAAAGAAAATAATTATTTCTACAGGTTCATCTCCATTTATACCACCCATTAAAGGACTTGATAAAGTTAATTTTCTTACAAATGAAAATATATTTACACAAGAAAAGCTACCAGAAAATATTATAGTTCTAGGAGCAGGAGCAATAGGCGTGGAGTTATCACAAGCTCTAAATAGGTTGGGAATAAGAGTTTCTTTAGTAGAGATGATGGACTCAGTATTATTTAGAGAAGAAGATGAGTTGGCAAAATTATTAGAAGAAAGACTCATAAATGAAGGAGTAAACATTTATACATCAACTAAAGCAGTTAATGTTAATGAAGTAAACAATAAAATTATACTTGAGGTTGAGAGAAACGATAATATTGACACATTAGAAGGAGATTCTATATTATTAGCTCTTGGAAGAACTCCTAATATTAATAATCTAAACTTAGAAGAAGTAGAAGTTAAGTTTAATAAAAGAGGAATTGAAGTTAATGAATATCTAGAGACAAATGTGAAAAATATTTATGCTGTAGGAGATGTTGTAGGTCCTTATCAATTCTCTCATATGGCAAATATGCAGGGAATAACAGCCGTTCAAAATGCAGTTTTACCAATAAATAAAAAGATAGATTACTCACATGTTGCATGGTGTACATTTTCTGAACCAGAGCTTGCTAGAGCTGGACTTACAGAAAAAGAAGCAAGAGATAAATACAAAGATGATATAAGAGTTTATACAGAAACTTATAAAAATCTTGATAGAGCCAAAACTAAAGAGGATGACTTAGGCATTGTAAAGATTATTTGTGATAAAAAAGGGAAAATTTTAGGTGCTAGTGTTTTAGGAAACCGTGCAGGTGAAATAATTTCAGAAATTCAAACAATTAAAACCTTAGGAATAAATTTTGCCAAATTATCTAAAGTAATTCATCCTTATCCAACTTATAGTGAGATATTGGTTAAAATATCGAAAAAGGTTTATATTGATAATATTTTAAATAATCCTTTTATAAAATTAATCAATGGTTTTAGAAAGTAAATGTATATTAGAAAAGGAGTGAAAAAAATGAAAATATTCTCAATAATTTTAATTTTAATTATAAGCTTTATGTTTATAAAAAATAATATAACACCTAAAAATTTAGGAGTAGGAGATGGTAAATTAGCTAAAATGCCAAACACACCAAATGCAGTTTCTTCTCAAACAGATATTGAAGATAAAAAAGTTGAGCCACTTAAATTTAATGGGGATTTAGAAGAAACAAAAACTAAAATAGTAAATATAATAAATAATTATGAAGGAACAAAGATAATTAAAAATGAAAAAAACTATATTCATGCTGTATTTACAACAGGAGGAATGAAATATAAAGATGATGTAGAATTTTACTTTGATGAAAAAAATAAGATTATTCATTTCAGATCAGCTTCAAGAGTTGGATATTCTGATATGGGACTCAATAAAAAAAGATTCGATGAAATAAAAAATTATTATTCTCAGTTTTAATAAAAAAACCTAGATTTTATCTTAAATCTAGGTTTTAATCCTTATATAGAGGATTTTTGTGTTTGACTATTTTTTCTTACGTATATAAACCAATATACACATCCTACAAAGAAAGCACCACCAATTATATTTCCTAAAGTTACTGGAACTAAGTTGTTTATTATAAAACTTTTCCAGTTAAGTGCATATAAAGTTTCTTTTGATAAGTGAGATGCATGTGCATAGTGAGGATTTGATTTTGCAAGTATTCCAGCAGCTATATAATACATATTAGCTACACTATGTTCAAATCCTGAAGTTATGAATAACCATATTGGAAAGAAAATTCCTAGTATTTTACCTGTTATATCTTTAGCAGAATATGCAAGCCAAACGGCAAGGCATACAAGCCAGTTACACATAATTCCTAAGAAGAATGCATTTGTAAAAGATAAAGACACCTTATAAGAGGCTATTTTTATAGTGGCACCAGCTAACATATTATTTCCCATATGAAGCTGCCCAGACTTAACTATCATAAATGCAATCAAAAGTGATCCTACAAAATTTCCTAAGTAAACTAAAGTCCAGTTTATAAGCATACCTTTTAATTTAACTTTTTTTTCAAGAACGGCCATTATTATAAGGGTATTACCTGTGAAAAGATCTGCTCCTGCTAAAAGAACCATCATAAGACCAGTTCCAAATAAAGCGCCGGCCATTGCCTTTCCAAGTCCATAAGTTTCAGGTTTTGCCCAAAGTCCATAAGCTGAAACATTAGACCCTTGGGCAGCAAAGGCTATAAACACTCCTGCTAATATTCCTAATATAAATTGAACACAATATTTCTTACTTACTTTTTTTATTCCTGTATCAATAGTATAAGAAGCTATTTCATCAGGTACTAGATAATTTTTATTATTCATAAAAACTCCTTTCAAACTATATTTTAATAAAAAGTACTTTATAAATTATATCATTTTGTATACAAAAAACAACACTTTGATAAATATAAAAAATATTAATAAGAAAATTGACAAAAATTAAACAAAATTTATTGTAAAAATATGGTAAAATGCATAAAATATATATAAATTAATATAATACTTTTGGGGGGATATTTTATGGAAAAGAGATATTTAACACCTAAAGAGGTAGCTCAGGCAACTATCAAAAGCGGAGTAGCTAAGGCTAATCTTAAGTCAAGTCATATGTTAATACTTGGAGCTTTTGCTGGTATATTTATTGGGTTTGGAGCTTATGGAGATATTGTAATAATGCAGACATTAAAAAATATAGACGTAGGATTGATGAAATTCTTTGGAGCATTAGTATTTCCTGTTGGACTTATTCTAGTAGTTATGGCAGGAGCAGAGCTTTTTACTGGAAATAATCTTATGACTTTAGCTGTTATGGATAAAAAGATAACATTAAAACAACTTCTTAAAAATTGGGTTATAGTGTATATTGGAAATTTTATAGGTTCGCTATTACTAGTGTTTGTGTTATTAAAGGCTAATTTATTTTCTGAGTCTGCTACAAATCTAAGTATTAATATAGCAAAAGCTAAGATGTCATTACCTTTTGAAGTATTATTTTTAAGAGCAATATTATGTAATATAATAGTAGTTTTAGCTGTATGGATGGCTACTGCTGCACAAGATATTATATCAAAAATATTTGCATGTTGGTTTCCTATAATGTTATTCGTATTATCTGGTTATGAGCATAGTATAGCAAATATGTTTTTCATACCAATGGGAAAAGTACTTGGACTATCAACTAGTTGGACCCATATATTTACTATAAATTTAATACCTGTGACCTTAGGAAATATAGTAGGTGGAGCTTTAATAGTACCTATAGCTTATTATATTTGCTATGTTAAAAATAATAAAGAAAAATCAAAAACCTTTAGTGCCAATTGAAGAAGTATCAGCGTCAACAGAGGAACAACTTACATCTATAGAAAGTGTAACAAGTCTAACTCAAGATTTGAATAATCTTGCAAATAATTTATCAAAATCCATAAATAGCTTTAAAAATAGATTAAAAAATACTATATTTAAAATCATTTTGAAGAGATACTTTATATAATAAAGTATCTCTATTTTTTTGACCTTGTGTTAATTTAGTTATATACTTAAAATTGATACAATTTTTCTGGGAGGGATATTATGAATAAACAAAATATATATGATAGATTATGTGAAATTATGGGGGGAGAAAATATACTAGTAGATGAGCCTATGAAGAATCATACTTCATTTAAAATAGGAGGGCCAGCAGATTTTTTAGTTACTCCAACTGATGAAAAACAATTAAGAGATATTATAAAATATATAAAACAAGAAAATATTCCATACTTTTTAATGGGAAATGGTTCAAATCTTTTGGTTAAAGATGGTGGAATAAGAGGTATAGTTGTTAAAATAGCTAAAAATTATAATAAGTTTGAAATAAATGAAAATATTATTAAAGCTCAATCGGGAATACTATTGTCAACTCTTGCAAAACATATATCTAAAAACTGTTATAAAGGATTTGAATTTGCAAGTGGTATACCTGGAACATTAGGTGGAGCTATTGCAATGAATGCAGGAGCTTATGGTGGAGAAATGAAGGATGTAGTAAGCTCTGTGAAAGTATTGAACAAAAAAGGAGAAATAGTAGAAATTTCTAATGAAGATATGGAATTTGGATATAGAACTAGTTTGGTTACTAAGGAAAATTTAATAGTACTAGAGGTTACATTATCTCTTGAAAAGGGTAATTATGAAGATATAAAAAATATACTTGACGATTTAACAGTTAAAAGAACTACTAAACAGCCTCTTAATGTTCCGAGTGCGGGAAGTACATTCAAAAGACCAGAGGGCTATTATGCAGGTAAGCTTATAGAGGATAGTGGTCTTAAGGGAGTTAAATTAAAAGGAGCTCAAGTATCCAATAAGCACAGTGGCTTTGTTATTAATGCAGGAGGAGCAACAGCTAGGGATATAATAGAGCTTATAGAATTCATTAAGAAGACTGTATATGATAAGTTTAAGGTTGAACTAAATGAGGAAGTTAAAATCGTCGGAGAAGATTAAAAAAGGAGACGATAATTATGAATATTATAGCTGATTACCATACTCATACGGTATATAGTCATGGAAAAGGAACTATAGAAGAAAATGTATTAGAGGCTATAAATAAAGGTCTTAAGAGAGTAGGAATATCAGATCATGGATATAAACACATGGGCTTTGGCATAAAATATAAAGATATAAAGAAGATGAGAGATGAAATAGATGAACTAAATGAAAAATACAAAGATATAGAGATACTAATGGGTATAGAAGCCAATATATTAGATGATGAAGGAAATATAGATGTAGATGATAATATAAGACAACATTTGGATTATATAATGGCAGGATATCATTTTGGGTCAACTCCAACGAAATTGATAAAAGGAAGCATAAATCATCTAATTAATTTTACAGGATTGTTAAAGAAATCGGCAATTGAGTATAATACAAAAGCTGTTATTAATGCTATGAATAAAAATGATATATTTATAATAACTCATCCTGGTGCAAAAGCAAGCGTAGATCTTTTAGAGATAGCAAAAGTTGCAAAAAAGACTAATACAGCACTTGAGGTGAATTCAAAGCATGGACATTTAACAGTAGATGAGCTAAAACTTTTAAAAAATAGTGGAGTTAAGTTTGCATTAGGGTCTGATGCTCATGATTCTAAAGATGTTGGAAACTTTATAAGTGGTATAAAGAGGATAAAACAAGCTGGCATAGATATAAGTAGTGTTATAAATATAGACGGGAGATGAAATAATTGAAATTTATAATAGTAACAGGTTTATCGGGGGCGGGAAAAAGTGAAGCTATGAAGGCTTTAGAGGATATTGGTTTTTACTGTGTAGATAATCTACCACCTACTCTTATATCAAAGTTTGCAGAGATATGTTACCAATCAAAGGGAGCTATTGAAAAAATAGCTCTTGGTATAGACATAAGAGGAAGAAGCTTTTTTAATGATTTAAATGAAAGTCTTGAAATGCTTAAAAAATTTGGATATGAATATGAAATACTGTTTTTAGATTGTAGTGATAATACTCTTGTCAAAAGATATAAAATGACAAGAAGAAAGCATCCTCTATCATCGAATACGGATATAGTTGAGGGAATAAAAAAAGAAAGAGAGATTTTAAAAGAATTAAAAGATAAATCAAATAATATAATAAATACTAGTAATATGAAACCGAAGGATTTAAAAGAAGAAATAAATAAATCTTATACAAATGGAGATGAACGATCAAATTTAATAATATCTGTAACTTCATTTGGGTTTAAACATGGAATTCCAATGGATGCAGACTTAGTATTTGATGTTAGATTTTTACCTAATCCATACTATATAGAAGAACTTAAAGAAAAGACCGGTAATGAGGTAGTAGTTAGAGAATATGTTATGAAATCTGATGTAAGCATAAAGTTTTTTGAAAAATTAGCAGATATGGTAGACTTTTTAATACCTCAGTATATCAAAGAAGGTAAAAATCATTTGGTTATAGCTATAGGATGTACAGGTGGTAGACATAGATCAGTCACAATATCTAATTTGTTGTATGATTTTCTTAAAGAAAAAAACTATAGTGTGCTTAAAAAACATAGAGATCATACATTGAGATAATTGGAGGATACTATGTACAATTTTGGGGCATGGCTGGTATTTGTAGGTATAATTTTCTTGTTGGTATCAGCCTATTTAAACTATGAAACTATAAAAAAAAGAAAACTTCTAGAGAAAGCTAAAAGAGGTCCTAGAGTAGTTGTTATAGGAGGTGGAACTGGTCAGTCTATATTCCTTAGAGGTCTTAAAAAATTTACAAATAATATAACTGCTGTAGTCACTGTTGCAGACGATGGAGGAGGATCTGGAGTGTTAAGAGAAGATCTTGGAATGCTGCCTCCTGGAGATATAAGAAACTGTATATTGGCTCTTGCAAATATGGAACCAACAATGGAAAAGATAATGCAGTACAGATTTGAAGAAGGAAAGTTAGAAGGCCAGAGCTTTGGAAATCTTTTTTTAGCTGCTATGAATGGAATATACGGAAACTTAGAAATTGCAGTATCTAAAATATCAGATATATTCGCTTTAACAGGAAAAGTATATCCTGTAACAACAGAGGATATAAATTTAATAGCCCAGCTTAAAAATGGAAATATAGTAAGAGGTGAATCCGCAATACCTGAGGAAGTAAAAAATCAAGATACCAAGATTGATAGAATACACTTAGAACCCAGTAAACCTAAACCATTACAAGGTGTTTTGGATGCTATAGAGAATGCAGATATAATTGTAATGGGTCCGGGAAGCTTATACACTAGCATAATACCAAATTTAATAGTAGACGGAGTTTCTGATAAAATAATAAAAAGTAATGCTCTTAAAGTTTATATATCCAACATAATGACTCAACCAGGAGAAACTGATAATTACAATGTTTGTGATCATATTAATTCTATACTTAAGCATACTAAGGATGGAATAATAGATTTAGTTATAGCCAATAATGAAAGAATAAATAACGATGATTTAGTAAAGTATGAAAAAGACGGATCAAATCAAGTGTTAATAGATAAAGATCAAATAAAACAATTAAACTCTATGAATATTTCGGTTATACAAACCAATCTTGTTGAGATTAGAAAAAAGTATATAAGACACAACTCTGAAAAGATAGGTAGTATTATAGTTGGTTTAACTAGGAAGACTAACTGTAGCTGCTTAATTAAAAATATTCTTAATAAATTTAACTCCTAATATAGAGGATTTGAAGCTTTTATGTAGAATTTTTTATTATTATGCTTTTTTTAAGGAGTGAGAAATATGAGAGAAGAGATTAGTGCTGGTGGCGTGGTATTATTTGGAAATGCAATACTTCTCTTAAGAAAGTATAACGGAGATTGGGTACTTCCAAAGGGAAAAGTAGAAAAAAATGAGGAAAAAGATGAAGCAGCGTTAAGAGAAGTCCTGGAAGAGTCAGGTGTAAAAGGAGAAATTGTTAAATATTTAGGAGAGATTCATTATACTTTTAAAGAAAACTGGGATGAAAACAAGACTGTTCACAAAACTGTTTTTTGGTATCTTATGAAAGCAAAAACCATGAATACCATTCCTCAAAGAGAAGAAGGTTTTGTAGATGCTAAATTTATACACATTAATAGGGTTGTAGATCTTGCAAAGTATGATGATGAAAAAGAAATAATTAAGGTTGCACTTGATGAAATAAAGAAACTACATTTAATTTAAAGAATATTTAAAATGGTATAGGTGATAGAAAATGTCATTTTCGAGCAAAACTAAGAATGAACTAGTAAGGGTTAGTTCTTCACAGAAAAAATGTAATATAGCAGAACTTTCGGGAATAATAAGAATGAGTGGAACTATTAAGTTAAAGGGATTTCAAAAGCTAAATCTTGAAATAGCTACGGAAAATGCGGCTATAGCTAGAAAGGTATTTAAGCTTTTGAAATCAAACTTTAATATTCACACTCAAATAATGGTAAAGAAAAATAAGAATTTGAAAAAAAATAATAGTTATATACTTAGCGTAACTAGTGAGATGGGAGCAAGTACTTTATTAAAGGATTTAGGTATCCTAAATGAGGGTAACAATCTTATTATAAATAATGATATACCTAGTTCTATAATGGAGGACAATAAGCTTAAAAAATCTTACATAAGAGGTACGTTTTTAGGAGGAGGATCAGTTAGTGATCCTGAAAAAACGTATCATTTAGAATTTGTAACAAATAAAGAACAATACAGCATATCCCTTAGTGATTTAATAAACTCACTAGGTTTTAATAGTAAGATAGTTATGAGAAAGAGTAATTATGTTATTTATTTAAAAGAAAGTGAGCAGATATCAGACTTATTAAATATAATGGGAGCTCATAAGGCGCTTCTTGATTTAGAGAATGTTAGAATAGTAAAGCAGATGAGAAATAATGTAAATAGGATTGTTAATTGTGAAACAGCAAATTTAAGTAAAACTGTAAATGCAGCTATAAGGCAAATACACAATATAGAATATATAAAAAATACAATTGGATTAGAGTCATTACCTAAGAATTTAAAGGAAATAGCTTATATGAGAATTCAGTATCAAGATTTGAGCTTGAAAGAATTAGGTGAAATTCTAAATCCTCCTATTGGAAAGTCTGGAGTTAATCATAGGCTTAGAAAATTAGAAAAATTAGCAGAAGATTTAAAAGGAAAGGGTAGGGGAATATGATAAAAAAAGAGTTTGAAATCTTTAATAAAGTAGGACTTCATGCAAGACCAGCAGCTTTATTCGTTCAAACTGCTAGTAAATTTAAATCTCAGATATCTATTGAGAAAGATAATAAGACAGTTAATGGCAAATCTATAATGGGAGTATTAACACTAGGAGCAGCATTTGGTGACAAAGTTATTGTTATTATAGATGGAGCTGATGAAAATGATGCTATTAAAGCCATTCAAGAGTTTTTTAATGAAAAATTGAAAAGTCTGTAGAAGAATCCCCTTTATTTAAGGGGATTTTCTGTATTATGTTATTAAAAAATTTGATATTACAAATCATTGTTATATAATTAATATAAATCAGAGACAGGTTAGTGGAGGTGCTTAATGAAAAAATATATTTTACTAATTATCTTAGCTTTGTTTGCATCCGTATTTAACGTATATGCAGATGAAGAACCTATTATGTATACTGAAAAAGCAGTTATTTTAGAAGTTGAAGGTATAGAAAATATAGAGTTTGAAGATTATGAAATGGAGCAGCAATATGTAAAGCTAAAAATACTAAGCGGAAAGTATAATAATAAAACTTTAGATGTAATAAATAATTTATCTGGAAATCCTGCTTATGACATAAGAGTAAAAGCAAATGATAAAGTTGTTGTTGTAATTGAAGAACAAGTAAATGGAGATATAGATGTATTTATATCTGAATATTTAAGACAAGATTATATCCTTTATTTAAGTATTATTTTTATATTGTTTATATTGGTAGTAGGAAAACAAAAGGGTGTAAAATCTGTAATAACTCTTACAATTACTCTTTTTGGAGTAGTAAAAATACTACTTCCATTAGTACTAAAAGGGTTCAATCCTATAATTACGACAATTTGCGTATCAATAGGTATAACTGGAGCCACACTATTTATTATCTCAGGAGTGAATACTAAAAGTATATCAGCAATTATTGGAACTACTGGTGGAGTTCTAACATCAGGAATATTAGCCTATTATGTAGGTAGTAAAATTAAATTAACAGGACTTAATAGTGAAGAAGCGATAATGTTGTCTACTATAGGTGATTCTATTAACCTTGATTTTAAATCATTATTGTTTTCTGGAATTATTATGGGAGCTTTAGGTGCTGTAATGGATGTCGGTATGTCAATTGCTTCTTCAATAGAAGAAATACATAAAGCAAACCCGTCTTTATCTAAGAAAGAATTATTTGCATCAGGTATGAATGTTGGAAGAGATATAATGGGCACAATGACTAATACACTAATACTTGCTTATACAGGAAGTTCTATTCCTTTACTTTTACTTTTTATGTATTATGAGCCATCTATAGTAAAAATATTAAATTTAGATATAATAGCCACAGAAATCGTACGTTCATTATCAGGAAGTATTGGTTTAATAGTAGCTATACCTTTAACGGCACTGGTTTCAAGTATGCTAATTAAAAATAAGAAAGAATCAAAATAAAATTTCATAAAATAAGGAGGTTTATGTGCTTAATCTAAAATAAATGGTATCAAAATACCGCTCATGTAGTAAATATTTTTAATAATACTAAGCATTACATCTTATTCAATGACTAATATAACTTAGTTTTTATCGTTTAATAATCCGTTAAGGAATTTGCGTGTCTGACCGTAGGGAGTTCGTAAATTTTAGGATTATTAATAAGATAAAATCTTAGTTGTATTCAAAAGATTGTTGCATTCACGGTATTTTAATATATAGTTTTGATAACCCACATAAAGGGAAACTTACTTCACCTAAAGTTTCTATCTTTTATTATTAGCCATAACACTAGCGATTACTGAAGTTAATGGTATTGTCATAATTAAACCAATACTTCCACATAGAGATCTAATAATTTCGGTTGATAAAATCTCCATACTTACTATTTGATTAACTGAAATATTGAATTTATTTAATATTATAAGAAGAGGCATAGATGTTCCTGCATAAGCTAATATAAGAGTATTTACCATAGTTGCCATAACATCCTTTCCTACATTCAGACCTGTTCCAATCAATTTCATAAATCCTAAATTTCTGGATTTACTTTTAACTTCAAAAATAACAGAGGTTACTGTCATAGCTACATCCATAACTGCCCCTATAGTTCCTATAATAACTCCACTCATAAAAAAACCTCTAAAATCTAATGTAATATTCATAGATGTAATTAAAAATTGTACATCTTCATCTGCAAGCCCAGTTATAGAGCATAAATCAGTAAAAATATAAGCTAAAATTCCAGCACTAATAGTTCCACAAATAGTTCCTAATATAGCAGCAAAACTTTTATATGTAAATCCAGATACTAAAATAAAACTTATTAAAACAATAAATATACTACACATGACAGATACTAAAAGTGGATTATATCCTTTTAATATAAATGGGATCATAAATTTTATTATTATAAATCCAGAAACAGCTAATGAAGTTATTGAAAGAAGACCTCTTATTTTACCAAATAAAATTACGCATATTAAAAAAACTATAGCAAGTAATTTGAGATTATCTTCCCTAGATACGTTTATAATATTTGCTTTTATTTGTCCGCTATCTTTTTGAATTTTTATTCTTACCTTGCTACCTTTGTGAAGATCAAAACTATACTGAGAATATTGTATAGGCATATATTCAATCTCTATTTCATTATTTAAATACTCGCCTTCTAAAATTTTCACCTTAATAATTTCTTTTTTTACTTCATTAAAATCTATCTTTTTTATGTCTAATATTTCAGCTTTCACTATATCACTATTATCTATATTCTGAGCATATACTATATTTGGTAAAAACATTACAAAAATTAATACATATATAATTTTTTTCATATTAATCCCTCCTCGTGTTATAACATAGTATGTAATTTAGACAAGCATTAGAACAAAAAACTCTTATATTATTTCAAAAAAATATACATTCATGATAGAATAAAATAATCTAAATTAAATAATGGAGGTGATTTTGTGGTAAAAGATTTTGCTCATCTTCATGTCCATACCCAGTATAGTTTACTTGATGGATTTGCTCGAATAGATAAGGTTATTAAAAGAGCTAAGGAACTTGATATGAAGTCAGTTGCTATTACAGATCATGGATGTATGTTTGGTGTGATAGATTTTTATAAAAAGGCTAAGAAAGAAGGAATAAAACCAATAATAGGATGTGAAGTATACACAGCAGCTAGGTCCTTAAAAAACAAAGATCCTAATTATGATAAATACCAAGGTCACTTAGTTCTTCTTGCAAAAAATATGACTGGGTATAAAAATCTTATAAAGCTTGTTTCAAAGGCTTATGTAGAGGGTTTTTATTATAAACCAAGAGTTGATTATGAAGAACTAAAAAAACATAGCGATGGAATAATAGCTTTATCTGCTTGTCTTGGAGGAGATATACAGCAGCATCTTATGAAGAGAAATTATGAAAGAGCAAAAGAATTAGCTCTTAATTTAAATGAAATATTTGGAGAAGATAACTTTTATCTTGAAATTCAAGATCATGGAATAAAAGAACAAAAAGAAGTAAATTTAAGTCTTTTGAAGCTCTCAAAAGAAACAGGGATACCTCTTGTTGCAACTAATGATGTGCATTATGTAAATAAAGAAGATTCAAAAACTCATGATATACTACTTTGCATTCAAACTGGAAAAACCTTTCAAGATGAGAAAAGAATGAAATTTGAAACGCAGGAGTTTTATTTAAAGTCAAAGGAAGAGATGTATGAATTATTTTCATATGCACCTAGTTCTCTTGACAATACAGTCAAAATAGCTAATATGTGCAACTTGGAATTTGATTTTAATCAAATTCATTTACCTGAGTATGACGTACCAAGTGGATTTACAAAAAGTGATTATCTGAGAAAGTTATGTACGGATGGTCTTTATGAAAGGTTTGAGAATCCATCTCAGGAATTAATAGATAGGCTAAATTATGAATTAGATGTAATAAATAATATGGGGTATGTAGAATACTTCCTTATAGTTTGGGATTTTATAAATTTCTCAAAAGAGAACAATATAATGGTGGGTCCAGGGAGAGGTAGTGCAGCTGGATCAATAGTTGCTTATACTCTTAAGATAACAGATATAGATCCTATGAAGTATGATCTTATATTTGAAAGATTTTTGAATCCTGAAAGGGTATCAATGCCAGATATTGACATTGATTTCTGCTATGAAAGAAGAGAAGAAGTAATAGATTATGTTAAAAGAAAGTACGGAGATGATCATGTAGCGCAGATAATAACATTTGGAACAATGGGAGCAAAAGCTGCTATAAGAGATGTTGGAAGAGTTTTAGATGTTAGTTATGCTCAAGTTGATAAAATAGCAAAAGAAATTCCATTTGCACTTGGAATGACTATAAATAAAGCACTTGAAGTAAATAAAAATCTTAAGAATATGTATGAAGAGGATAAAATAGTTAGGGAAATAATAGATACATCAAGAGATCTTGAAGGAATGCCAAGACATGCATCAACTCATGCAGCTGGAGTTGTTATATCAAAAGAGTCAGTGGACAATTATGTTCCATTATATATGCATGAAAATGGAGTTACAACTCAATTTACTATGACTACACTTGAAGAGTTAGGTCTTCTAAAAATGGATTTTTTAGGCCTTAGAACTCTTACTGTAATAAGAGACGCTCTTATTCTTATACAAAAAAATCATAATGTAAAAATAGATTTCTCTAAAATGGAATACGATGATAAAAAAGTGTACCAGCTTTTAAGCTCTGGTAATACACTTGGGATATTCCAGCTAGAAAGTGCTGGAATGAGACAGTTTATGAAGGAATTAAAACCTGATAATTTTGAGGATATAGTAGCGGGAATATCTCTTTATAGACCTGGACCTATGGATTCTATACCAACTTATATAAAAAACAAAAACAATCCAGACCAAGTAAAGTATCTTCATGAACAATTAGAACCTATACTTGATGTAACTTATGGGTGCCTTGTCTATCAAGAGCAGGTGATGAGAGTGGTTAGGGATTTAGCTGGATACTCTTATGGACGAAGCGATTTGGTTAGACGTGCTATGGGTAAAAAGAAAATGGATGTAATGGAACAAGAAAGGCAATACTTTATACATGGTAAACTTGATAATAATGGAAATATAGAAATAGCAGGTTGTGTTAGAAATGGAGTAAGTGAAGAAATAGCAAATCAAATATATGACGATATGATAGATTTTGCAAAGTATGCATTTAACAAATCGCACGCAGCTGCATATGGGGTTTTAGGATATCAAACAGCATACTTAAAAGCACATTATCCTGTAGAGTTCATGGCAGCTCTTATAACTAGCGTAATGGGAAATACGGATAAGGTAGTAGAGTATATAAGAGAATGTAACAGCCTTGGAATACAAGTATTAAAGCCTGATATAAAAAAGAGTTTTGGTAAATTTTCAGTTGAAGAAAACAATATAAGGTTTGGGCTAGAAGCTGTAAAAAATGTAGGAGCAAATGCTATAAGAGATATAGTAGCACAAAGAGAAATAAGCGGTGAATTTGAGGACTTTATTGAATTTTGCAAAACCATTAAATCAAAGGATTTAAATAAACGAGTTATAGAATCACTTATAAAATGTGGAGCGTTTGATAGTATAAGTCCTAATAGAGCACAGCTTATGGCTGGTTATGAAAAAATAATAGAGAGTATAATAAGTGATAAGAAAAAAAATATTCAAGGTCAGATATCTTTATTTGAAATAAGTGATAAAAAAGAAGAAAATAATATATATACACTTCCTAATGTATCTGAATTTAAGGAAAAAGAGAAACTTCTATTAGAAAAGGAAGTTTTAGGAATGTATATAAGTGGTCATCCATTATCACAATATGAAAGAGAGCTTAAACTGAATACTAATATAAATAATATAACTCTTTCTAAGATTCAAGAAGAAAACTATCAAAAATTCTTAGATATGGACAATAAAGAAGTTATCATAGGTGGTATAATAATAAATAAAACTATTAAAACTACTAAGAGAAACGACATAATGGCATTTATAGAAGTTGAAGATTTAGATGGAACTATAGAAGTAATAGTATTTCCAAGAATACTTCAAAAATACTCAGATATCATATTAGAAGATAAAATTATATATATAAAAGGAAATATGAGTATAAAAGAAGGCGAAAATGCAAAAATTATAGCTAATAAATTTGAAGAAATAATAAAAATTAGTGATAAAGAATTATGGATTAAATTAAATGATATAGAAGATAATGAAGAAGTATATAATCTTAACAGAATATTAAATAAACATAAAGGAAATTCATTAGTTCGTTTATATTGTCAGAAATCAAGAAAAGCATATAGAGTTGAAAAAAATTGTATGGTGGACTTGAATGAAGAGTTAATAAATAAATTACAAGAATTTTTTGGTGTTCAGAATATTAAAATTAAAAATATAAGTTCAAAAAATATTTAAAATTATGTTATAATGTATGATGTTAGAGATAGAATATAATTTTTATATTCTATCTCTAAATAAATCATAATAATTTTAATTTAAGAATAATATTTAAGCATGAGCCAAAGCATAAATACATGAGTCACCGCGTTAGCGAGTAGACGAATTTTTTTAAATGTAGTGGGATGAAAAAGAATATATAGGGACTTAAAATGTCCCTTAGTAATAGGAGGTACAAAATGAAAAAAATAGCTTTATTGACAAGTGGAGGAGATGCTCCAGGAATGAATGCTGCTGTAAGAGCAGTTGCACGTTCTGCTATATATAATGGATGTAAAGTTTATGGAGTTAACAGAGGTTATAGAGGATTAATAGATGGAGATTTATTTGAAATGGAATTATCTTCTGTTGGAGATATAATACATAGAGGAGGAACCATACTAAAATCTGCTAGATGTCTGGAATTTATAGAAGAAGAAGGAAGAAAAAAAGCACTCAATGTACTTAGAGTATTTGGTATAGATGGACTTGTTGTAATAGGTGGAGATGGATCTTTTAAAGGAGCTCAAAAACTAAGTGAAATGGGATTTCCTGCAATAGGTGTTCCTGGAACAATAGATAATGACTTAGCTTATACAGACTACACTATAGGATTTGATACAGCTCTTAACACAGTTATAGATGCAATAAGTAAAATAAGAGATACATCATATTCTCATGAAAGATTGAGCATAATAGAAGTTATGGGAAGACATTGTGGCGATATAGCACTTTATGCAGGGCTTGCAGGCGGAGCTGAGATTATAATAATTCCAGAATCAGATTACAATGAAGATGATATATGTAAAAAATTAATTCAAAGTAAAAACAGAGGAAAAGCTCATAGTATAATAATGCTTGCAGAAGGTGTAGGTGGATCTCGCGATTTAGCTCAGAGAATAAAGGATAAAACGGGCATAGAATCTAGAGCAACAATACTTGGACATATTCAAAGAGGTGGAAGTCCTAGTGCATTTGATAGAATAATAGCTAGTCAAATGGGTGCAAAAGCTGTAGAGTTATTAATAAATGGAAAATCTTCAAGGGTTGTAGGTATAAAGAACAATTCTATAATAGATATGGATATACATGAAGCTTTAGCTATGGAAAGAAAGCTTGATAAAGATATCTATAAATTAGTTGATATATTGTCTATATAAAATAAAATTTAATTAAGACAAAGTTAAAATTATTTGAGGAGGATTAATAAATGTTAGGAAAAAAGACTAAAATTGTTTGTACAATAGGGCCTGCTAGTGAAAAGAAAGAGGTTCTAAAAGAACTAGTAAATAATGGGTTGAATGTATGTAGACTTAACTTCTCACATGGAAATCATGAAGAGCACGGACAAAGAATGGATACAATCAAAGAATTAAGAGAAGAATTAAATAAGCCAATAGCAATACTTCTTGATACAAAAGGACCTGAAATAAGAACTGGTAAGTTTGAAGACCCTGAAGTCTTACTAGAAGAAGGGCAAACTTTCATTATAACTATGAAGGATATACTTGGAACAAAAGAAAGGTGTACAGTAAGCTACAAAGAACTTGTTAATGATATAGTAATTGGAGACACTATATTAATAGATGATGGTCTTGTAGGACTTAAGGTACAAGAAATAAAAGGTGAAGAAATAGTTTGTATAGTTGAAAATGCAGGTATTGTAAAGAATAATAAAGGTGTAAATGTACCAGGAGTAAAAATCAATCTTCCAGCTATAACTGAAAAAGATAAAAGTGATATAGAATTTGGTATAAAGCAAGGAATAGATTTTATAGCGGCATCTTTTGTTAGAAAAGCATCAGATGTTATGGCAATAAAAGAAATACTTGAAGAAAATAATGCAAGAGATATTCAAATAATATCAAAAATCGAAAATCAAGAAGGTGTAGATAATATAGATGAGATTCTTGAAATTTCTGATGGAATAATGGTAGCTAGAGGAGATTTAGGCGTTGAAATACCAACTCAAGAAATACCTATAGCTCAAAAGATGATGATTAGAAAATGTAATGAGATTGGAAAACCTGTTATAACTGCAACTCAAATGCTTGATTCCATGATTAGAAATCCAAGACCTACAAGAGCTGAGGTTACAGATGTTGCAAATGCTATCTATGATGGAACAGATGCTATAATGCTCTCAGGAGAAACTGCTGCGGGTAGATATCCTGCTGATTCAGTAAAAACAATGGCGTTAATAGCTAAAAGAACAGAAGAATCTCTTGATTACAATAATATATTAAAGTCAAAAAAATTAAATCAAGTGAATGTAACTAATGCTATAAGTCATGCAACCTGTACAACAGCTATTGACTTAAAAGCATCTGCAATAGTAACATCAACATCTTCTGGACACACAGCTAGAATGGTATCTAAGTTTAGACCACAAGCTCCTATAATTGCAGCTACTAACTGTGAAAAAGCTATGAGAAAACTTGCACTTAGTTGGGGTGTATACCCACTACTAACTGAATCAGCAACTTCAACTGATGAAGTTATAGATAATTCTATCAATACTGCTGTTGAATCAGGATACATAAAAAATGGTGAATTAGTAGTTATAACTGCTGGAGTACCTGTCGGTGTAACAGGCACAACTAACTTAATAAAAGTTCATGTTGTTAGTGAAATAATAACTAAAGGTATAGGTATTGGAAGAAAAGTAGTAAGTGGAAAAGTTTGTTTAGTAAAGAATGCTTCTGATATAAAAGATAATTTTGATCAAGGAGATATAATAGTTACTACTTTGACTGATATAGATATGAATGAATATATAGAAAAATCCTCTGCAATAATAACACAAGAAGGTGGAATTACAAGTCATGCAGCTATAGTAGGTCTTAACCTAGAAAAGGCTGTAATAGTTTCAGCAGAAGATATAATGAAACTTGTAAAGAATGAAGAAATAATTACTGTAGATACTGCTAGTGGAATAATATACAAAGGAAATACAAGAGTTTTATAATCAAAAAACAAGCCTAGGCTTGTTTTTTTGCTTATAAAACTATAATAATAAAAATTTGAAATATTATAAAAAAATAAGATAGCTATGACGATAAGTATATTGACTAATTTACTTTAATATAGAACTACTAATGGAGGATTATCTAATGACAGGAAAAAAAATAAAAGAAGCATCTCTTGAACTTATAGCAGAAAGAGGGTATTGTCAGACAACTTTATCGTTAATAGCAAAAAGGGTAGGAATAAAGAAACCTTCTATATACAGTCACTTTCAAAGTAAAGAAGAGATATTTTTTTCTATATTAGAAGATGAAATTAAGAAACTAAATGCATACATGGAAAATATATACAATGACATAGAAAAATACGAATTAGAAGAAATGTTATATATAATTATATATAGATTTGTGGATTATTTTAATAATAATATTATTTTAGCAAAATTCTGGAGTTTAGTTATGTATTTTCCACCATATAGTTTAGAAAAAGAAGTTAAATTTGATATAACTAAATATAAAATTTATGAATGTATTTATATGAATATTAAAGAAAAAACAAAAAATAAAGAGATCGATGAAGAAAAAATGCAAAATATAATGTATGCATATGAACTAATATTAAGAGGCATTCTTACTATGATTATACATGATGGTAATTTTACTATAGAAAAATTAGATCAAATAATTAAACTTTATTTTAATGGAATAAATAAGGAAGTATCTTAAATATTTTTTAAATAATTCGACAGAAATTTGGATAATATTTCAAAATTGATAAAAAATAAACAAAGTATATATGAAACAGTAGCTTAAATACCACTTTTATAACTTAATGAAAAAGGTATAAATATATCTACTATATAATTAATTCAATACTAAAAAATAACTTACTTTATAAAAGGAAGAGGCATCAATAAAGGTACAATAGAGAAAAAATTGCAAATGCATCAAATTATTTGTAAGAATTATCTGTAAAGTTAAGCAAAAAAATAATTGGATTCATAATACAAAATGCAAGAAAATTCAAAATAAACCCTAGACTGTATACAGTCTAGGGTTTTCTTTGTTAAAAAATAGATTCAGAAAACTTTGAAAAATAAATTGATTTATACTTTTTTAAATAGTATAATAACTATTAAATAGATTTAGGGTATGTATAAAATATCTACAATATACATACTATAATAAAAAATAATTAAAATGATTAAAGGAGGGAACAGTTAAATGTCAAATTCAAGAGAAAACTGGGGATCTAAGATAGGTCTTATACTAGCTATGGCAGGTAATGCTATAGGATTAGGAAACTTCTGGAGATTCCCGTATCAAGCTGCTAGTAACGGCGGTGGAGCATTCATGATTCCTTATTTTATTGCACTTATTGTACTTGGTATACCTGTAATGCTTCTTGAGTGGAACTTAGGACGTTATGGTGGAAAGTATGGTCATGGTACACTTGGACCAATGGTTTATTTACAAGCTAGAGAGGGAACAAAACCTAGAAATGCTGCTATAATAGGAGCTGTAGCAGGATCATTCGCTTTTGCAGTAACGCTTCTTGTTAATTCATATTACAACCATATAATAGGTTGGTCACTTGGATATGGATTCTTATCACTAACTGGTGGATACTCAGATATGAGTGTTTCAACAGGGGAGGTATTCGTAAATTATATTCAAAACCCATCTATGGTATTTACATTCTGGGTAATAGCTCTAGCAGGACTTGGTTTTGCAGTTATGCGTGGAGTTCAAAAAGGTATAGAAACTTGGGCTAAACTTATGATGCCAGTTCTTTATACTTTTGGTATAGTTCTTGCAATAAGATCTTTAACTATGGGAAGTCCAGTTAATCCTGATTGGTCATCTATGAAGGGTCTTAACTTTATTTGGAATCCTGACTTCTCAACATTTACATGGAAATCAATAGTTGCAGCAGCAGGTCAGGTATTCTTTACATTATCAGTTGGTATGGGTATTATAGCAAACTACGCGTCTTACTTAAAGCCTGATGATGATATTATAGTTTCATCACTTGCAACAGTTTCACTTAATGAGTTTGCAGAGGTTATACTTGGAGGAACAGCGGTTATTCCTATAGCTTATGCATTCATGGGACCAGATGGAATGGGTCAAGGTGTTGGTCTTGCATTTATAGCACTACCTAACGTATTTAGAACTATGGGTGGAGGACAATTTGTAGGAGCTTTATGGTTCTTCTTATTATTCTTCGCAGGATTTACATCAGCAATAGCTATGTACAACTACTTAGTTGCTCTACTTGAAGAAGATATGGGTATAGCTAGAAGCAAGGGTGCATGGATTATATTCTTAGGATATATTATATTAGGTCTTCCAGTTGGACTTGAAGGTATAATAACAAAGAGTGCAAATCTTGTATACTTAACAGAAGTAGATAACTGGATAGGTTCGTATTTACTGATTGTTCTTGCAGCGGTTGAGGTTGTAGCCTGTGCATGGTTAATGGGAGAGAAAGCTTTAGTTGAAATGAATAAAGGTGGAATTTGGAAGATTCCTAAATGGTTCTTTAAATTATTCCATCAAACATTAACTCCTATAACTACATTTACAATATTATTCTTCTCTACTATGGATTATGTTAAGGCTGGATACTTTAGATTAGTTCCATCATTTGTTGAAAAAACTCCAGAGTTAGTACCTTGGGTTAATGGAGCTAGATTTGTTATACTTGCAACATTGATAATAGGATTTATGCAATCATATAGATCTATCAAGAGCAAATACGGTAAAGAACTTTCTGAAAATGAAGTTTCTATACGTATATAATTAGGAGGGATTAATTATGACTAGTACAGCACTTACTTTTATGTTAACAATATGGTCTGTTATATTTTGTTGTATAGCAATTACACTAAGACCTCTATTAAAGAAAAAATAGATATAAAACCCCACCGATAAGGTGGGGTTTTAAAATATAAGATGAAGTTAGTTATTTAAATTATAACCAAAATGTGATACAATTAATTAAAATATTATTCGGAATCTTCTAAAATACATTTGGAGGTGAATCTAATGAAAGCTCTTACATTAATGAACACATTAAACCAATTAACAGATTTAACTAAGGGTCTAAAGACTATTAAAGAGTCTAGAAAAGAAAAATATATTAGTCAATTAAATAAACTATACAGCCACTATGAGAAATTAGAAATACCTACAAATTTAAGTGACGTGTATGATTCTTTATGTAACAAAGGAAAAGAACTTGTAAAAGAAATAAAAAATAATAAAGGTAACAAGAAAAATGGAGACAATATAGAGGTATATATAAGATATTTAAAGGCAGCAATGGCTGATTTTGAAGGTCGTACAGAATATGTGAATAAGTATTATAGGTCATTCATATTCACAGCTATATTGTTTTTGGGATTATCTCCACAGTACTTTGGGTTTGTACTTCCAGCGGTGTTTTTTGTTCCTATGTATTTAGGTATTAAGGGAGTTAAAAGTAGATCTATAAATGGTCTTTATATGAGTATGTCTTTAGTACCTGTCGGACTTATGACTTCGTTTATATGGATAAGATATGGTTTATATGCAATGGGCAATTATCAAGAAGCAGTTAATAAGGTTATAACGGATACTGGAAGAAGCTTAGGAATTGCAAAGGCGTTAGTTACTGTACCACCTATTCTTGCATGTGTACTTTTTCTAGTAGCTATGACTCAGCTTTATAGAGGATATAAGAGTAAGGATTTATTTGTATAGCAATTATAATATATTTATACCAAAAGTCTTCTTTAATAGAGAGGGCTTTTTTCTATTACAAAAGAACTATGATTTTCTCGATTGTGGGTTATCTAAAATATATATAATAATACCGCGAATACAACGATATTTTGGATATTAATCAAAATATCTAAAAGCATTCGCTAACATTATTATATATATTTTAGTAGCGATGATTTAGTATAAAAGCAGAAGCTTGCCCCAATAGGGTAGAGTCTTAAAACTTTTAGATTTGGATAAAGCAAAAATAATAGTGAAGAAAGTTGAGTATATTCTGAGTTGATACATGTATTGTTTTTTGGTAATATTAATAGATGATATTTAAACAAAAAGGAGAGACGCTATGCTAAATAAAGGTAAAAAGTATATAGTTGATATAGTTGATATAGGACATACTGGAGTAGGAATAGGAAAATTTGAAGGTTTTACTGTATTTGTTGAAGGTGGAGTTATACAGGATAAGATAGAGGTTAAGACAATAAAGTCTAAGAAGAATTATGCCGAAGGCGAAATAGTTAAGATTATAGAAAAGTCTCCTTTTAGAGTTGATAGAGAGTGTTCGGACGATTTAATAGAATGTGGTGGATGTCAAGTTATGCATCTTGATTATCAAAAACAGCTTGATATAAAGACTAATCTAGTTAAAGAGACTATAAAAAGAATAGGTAAGATTGAGGATGTTAAGATTTATGATACTATAGGAATGGATACTCCTTTTAGATATAGAAATAAGGCTCAGTTTCCAATTGGAAAAAAAGGAAGTGAGTCTGTACTAGGCTTTTATAAAAAGAAGAGCCACGATATAATACCTATGAATAAGTGTATTATACAACATGATATGAATGATAAGATAGTCAATGTAGTTAAGAATTATATAGATAGAAACAATGTTAGTGTATATGATGAAAAAAAGCATGAAGGTCTTTTAAGGCACTTAGTAACTAAGATTGGTTTTAAAACTAAAGAGATAATGGTTGTTCTTGTAGCTAATACAGAGAAGCTTCCTAATGTAGACAAGCTTATAAATGATCTAAAAGATAATATAGAAGGTTTTAAGACTTTAGTTTTAAATATAAATACAAGAAAAGGTAATGTTATACTTGGAAGAGAGAACAAGGTTTTATATGGAGATGGAACTATACAAGATTATATAGAAGATCTTAAGTTTAATATATCACCTCTATCATTCTTTCAAGTAAATCCTGTACAAACTGAGGTTTTATATAACAAGGCTTTAGAGTATGCAAATCTTTCAGGAAATGAGAATGTATTTGATATATATTGTGGCATAGGAACTATATCGTTATTCTTAGCCAAAAAGGCTAAGAAAGTATATGGAATAGAGATAGTTGAGGATGCTATAGCTGATGCTAGAGTAAATGCTAGTATGAATAATTTAGATAATACTGAGTTTTATGCAGGAAAGGCAGAAGAGGTCGTTCCTAAGCTATATAAAGAGGGAAAAACAGCTGATGTAGTTGTAGTTGATCCACCGCGCAAAGGGTGTGACGAAAAGGTGTTAGACACTATAGTTAGCATGAATCCGAGTAGGGTTGTGTATGTTTCATGTAATCCATCAACTCTTGCAAGGGATTTAGCTTATTTAGATGAGAGAGGATATAAGTGTGAAGAAATTCAACCGGTGGACATGTTTTCGCATACTATGCATGTTGAGACGGTTGCCCTTATAGTTAGAAAGTAATGAATTTAATATAGTGTAGAGTTATTGAGAAGCTAATTTTTATTAGCTTCTTTTTGTAGTAAAAAGAAAATATAAGTTATCAAGTTTATTCGACATAATTGTATTTTTATTTAGAAAAAGAGGCAATAAAAGTAATATTGTGTGGTAAAATATAACATATAATAGATTGAGGGGGCTGTATATATGATTGATAAAATATATAGTAATGCTATTAACCAAATATGTTATTTTAGAACAAGTGTTAAAAAGCCTAATAGTAAAGTACTTATACAAATTACAAATAGGTGTAATATGAATTGCAAACATTGCTTTGTGAAAGCAACATCAAATGGATTTGATATAAATGTAGAGAATTTTAATAAATATATTGTTGAGCAATTAAGAATATGGAAAACCAAAAGGGTGACATTGACTGGAGGAGAGCCATTATTACATAAGGATATATTTCATTTTGCTAAAATATTAAATGATAATGATATAAGCGTTGCTATATGTACAAATGGGATGCTGTTAGGGAATGATTTGATTAATAAATTTAATGAATTAAATGATATACATATTAATGTGAGTCTTGATGGTTTTAGTGAAACAAGTTATTCAAACTTTCGTGGAGTGAATAATAAATTTTTCAGTGTTAAACAAACTATAGAACACATTGGTAAAATTGGATTACTAAAGGGTATACTAGTAACGCCAAACATATATTCTAGTATAGATGAATATGTTGATTTATGTAAATTTGCAAAGGCTAATAATGCAAAATATGTACTATTTAATCCTATTGCACCTTTGGGAAGAGGGGTTGATAATGTAAATATATGTGGTGTTAGCGACAGTTTTTTAAATAATTTATATGCAAGTACTGCAAAATTAAAAGATAGTAATTTTGATATTAATTATATTAGATTTCCTATAATAAAAAAAAGTAAAATTGCAAATTGCATATACAATAGATTGTATTATATATATGCTAATGGTAATATTACTAAATGTCCATATGTATCATTTTCACAAAACATGGAAGAAAAAGCAAATATAGATGGATTAACAAATATTATAGGTAATGTTTTTAATGGAGCTATTGAGAAAGTAGAATACGATATAGAAGATTATGGAGAGTGTATTGCACATATATTATAGATTAAATAAGGAGTACTACTATATGAAAAAAATTAAAATTATAAACTGGAATATTGGGAACCCATCAATTGATAGGTTGAGGAAACAAGTAGAATATCTAAAGAAAATTAATCCGGATATTATGGTTTTAACAGAAAGTGGGAATAGAGAAAAAAATGAAGTATTACGTAGTTTTTTTTATGATTTAAATTATAACTTATTTTATAATGATAACTTTATAGATAAGTATAGCGCTGTTATTGTTATAAGGTCAAATATTAATTGTAAAAATTTACATTTTGAAAGGATTGATATTAACTCTAGAATTACTTCTATAGTGTTGGATATATATGATAGAGAAGTATTTTTAATTGGGACATATTTTCCAGCAAATAATAGAAAAAAAATTGAAAAGAAAAAAGAGCATACTAAATTATTGTTTGATGTTTTAGACAATGTTAATAGTAATAGAGTGATGCTTATAGGTGATTTTAATTCTGTTAAAAGAGTACATATACCTAAATTTAGCTGGTTTAGGAAATGGGAATATGAGATATTTGATAAAATATTAAGCTATAGATTAATTGATGTAAATGATGTTTTTAATTACGATAAAAAATTATATAGTTGGTATGGTAACAAGAATATAGGTCATTTATATGATTATACATACATGAGCAAAGAATTATTAGAAAATGTTGAATCTGCATATTTTGATAAAAACACTATAACACAAAAATTAAGTGATCATGCATGTCAAATAATAGAAATGAGGTCATAAAATGAGTGGGAATTTCGTTCTTTTTTTAGTATGTATCTTAATTATATATTCTGTATGGTTATATTTTAGATTTAATAAACATATTGCACTTGAAATACTTATAACAGGGGCGTTAATAACTGTAATAGGATGGATTAATATTCCTAATTTTTTTGTATTGGATAGCAAATTAATAAGCGATGATATTAGATTCTTACCATATAAATTTGCTAATAAATATAATATCTTTTATATTATTATAAGTAGTACAGTATTAGTGTCTTTAATAGAGGCAATGAAAGTATTACAGAAAATTACTTTTTCTTCAGAAATAAGCACTAGGAAAATAAATAAAAAATATGATAATTTTGTTAAAGATGCAGTTGAGTTATATGTAATAGGCAGTGATCTAGATTTTCTGAAGGACAATAAAGATCAATTTAACAAGTTCAAGCAGTTAAGGTCAAACTGTAAGATTCTTTGTACTTCAAATAGTATTGGTAACAATCTAAAATCTAAGTATAAAGAACTATTGGATTCTGATGTAGATATAAGAAGAATAGACTCAAGTACATCTCAAAATAGTTTTAGTAAACTAAGAGGTCACATTAAAATTGACTCAACAGGTAGGACTAAATGTTTATTTGTTGAAAAAACTTTAGAGGGTTCAAAATATAATAAAATCGAAATAACAAATGGATTTATAATACAGTCGCTAAAAGAGGAATTCATTTCAATGCATAGCGAATCAGTAAACCCTTTAATAAAATATATAGCATTAGACTTAGGTGGAGTATATTTTAATGGTGATTTTAATAACGATTTTGTTAATGTTATAAATAAAAAACTAAATCTAGATGTTAAAACGACATCTCAAGATACAGTTATATTAGATGAAGAATTAAATTTAGGAAAGATTGATATAGTTAAAGTTTGGGAAAAAAGAACAAATAAAACATTCAAAAAAGAAGATAAAAAGCTAATAAAAGATACTTGGAAGAGTGTTTGGGAACCTAATAAAGAAATGAAACAACTTGTTAAATTGCTAGTGGATAAAGGATATAAGGTATATCCCTTTGGTAATATAGACAAAGAAAATGGTGAACATTATAAAGTAAATGGTTATTTTAATAATTTTAATGGAGAAAGTTTTATGTCTTATGAAAGGTTATGTAATAAAGATATATTGTTGCCTAATGAAGAATTTTATAAAGCTTTTACAGAATATAGACAAATTAATAATCTTGAAGTTCTTTTAATAGATGATGAGAAAAAGGATATTGAAGAAGCGATAAAATGTGGATGGAGTGTAATCGAATTTAATATTAAGGATGGAGTCAATCCGTTAATTAACGAATTAGTTGATAAGCGAATATTAAATAAGAAAGATAGAGATCAGTTTACTACTGAAAAACAACCTTTAGCCACAGCACCTAGCTAAATGTGATATAAAGTAAAATCATCTTTGTTTGAATAGTGATTGTTAGATTATTTCATATACTCCCTGTGGTAAGATAGTTATCGTAGTAGATAATTAATGATATTCTCGAATGAAGATAATGAAGGAGGTTAGATCTATAGAAAAAACAATAAAAGATAGCCACTAGAAGAAAAATATCTATAAGACTAGCATCTAAGAATAAATTTTAAGATTAAGAGTGAGTAATGATAATCCGTATTCAGAAGCTAGATTTAAAACCATTAAAGATGCAAGAGAATGGGTTTGTACCCTTGTTGATTGCTACAATAACAAGCATTATCATAGTGGAATAAATTTTTTAACACCAAATAGCAGACATAATGGACAAGATGAAGAAATAATGAGAAGAAGAAAAGAACTATATAAATCAGCACGAAAGCTTGATTTTCAACGATTTAATAAAGGAATACTAAATGGGAAACTCCTAAAATCGTTACTTTAAATCTAACAGATGAGGTCAAATATTTGGTTGAAAAATATGTGTTGAAACATTGAAATTTTACACTTTTAAAAATTGAATATAACAAAAAGATTAAATTTTATACGACAACTCTATTGATAAATACCGTTAATATAGAAAATAAAATAATAATTTTTTTGATATATTAACTTAAAATAACTATAGATTATTTGGAGGTTTTACAAATGAAAATAGATATACAAAAAACAAAAGAATTTTATGAGAATATCTCTTCGGTTTGGCCAGATAATGACAGTTGGCATCATTACTCTAAATGTAAAATTGAGGAATAT
>NZ_JAOASI010000008.1 GCF_025210165.1 Tepidibacter sp. | reverse complement strand
TGTCCATTTGGGCATTCTCCTTTGTTTTGTATTTGGTCGGCAAACCTAAATACTATTCTAACAAAGGAGTTTTTTCTTTTCTACTCACCGCTGGAAGCTTTTTAGAACCACCCGCATAGCAGGTGGTTTTCATATATACAAGAAAAAATACCAGTCAAACGACTGGTATTTTGAATTACATATCTTTAGCTTTTTTAGTGCACTCTCTCATCGCTTTTATAATGGCATTTCTGAATCCATACTCTTCTAAAGTAGTAACTGCTTCTATAGTAGTACCTCCTGGTGAACATACCATATCTTTAAGCTCTCCAGGGTGTTTTTTAGTTTCAAGAACCATTTTTGCAGATCCTAAAACAGCTTGAGCTGCAATTTTATAAGCCTTATCTCTAGACATACCATCTGCTACTGCCGCATCTGCCATAGCTTCAATAAACATAAATACATACGAAGGAGAAGATCCACTAGTTGATATAAATACCTCCATTAGTTTTTCATCTATGATTTCTATTTTACCAAAGCTTTTGAATATATTAACAACTTCTTCTGTTTCTTCCTTTGATATATTTTTATTAAAACATATACCTGTCATACCCTCACCAACAAGTGCTGGTGTATTAGGCATAGTTCTAACCATTTTTATATCTTTTCCAAATGCATCTTCTATATCTTTAATAGTTTTTCCAGCCGCTATACTGACTATAACAACATCTTCTTTAACGAAATCCTTTATCTCATCAATCACAAGATCATATATATTAGGTTTTACAGATAATACTATTATATCTGATGCTTTTGCTACTTCCTTATTATCAATTGCAGTTTTAACACTATACTCATTTGAAATAATATCTAAACTACCTTTATCTTCATCAGATACTATGATATTACTATTACTTAATAAATTTGATTTAACTACTCCACCTATCATTGCTTTTCCCATATTTCCACAACCTATAAATCCAATTATTTTGTTCATATTGAACCTCCTATTTTTTATAAAACAACTCCTATATCCAATTATACAAAAAATACCTATCGGCTAGACACTCTTTTTTATGTGTCCAATCTATAGGTATCATTTGATTTTAGTTAATTCTGATTTAAGACATATTTTCTACCTTATTGAATTCATCCATTATTTCTTTAGAAGGATCATTATCCATCAAACTAAATATAATTATAGCTATTGTGGCTAATATAAATCCAGGTACTATCTCGTATACATCAAAAATTCCACCTTGAATATGCTTCCATATTAAAACAGTAATTCCTCCTACTATCATACCTGCTGATGCTCCTTTAGCTGTCATTCTTCTCCAAAATAAAGACATTATAACAACTGGTCCAAAAGCTGCTCCAAACCCTGCCCAAGCATAAGCTACTAAATCAAGTACAGAACTATTAGGATTAAGCGCTAATATATATGATATTATAGCTATACATACAACAGTAGCTCTACTTACCCAAACCAGTTCTCTATCCGTAGCATTTTTTTTAATTAAAGATTTATATATATCTTCCGTAAATGCAGACGCTGCAACTAAAAGTTGTGAATCAGCAGTACTCATAATAGCTGCCAAAATAGCTGCTAAAAATATCCCTGCAACTGCAGCTGGGAAAATAGAGTTAACCATTAATATAAATACAGTTTCTGATTCGGCACCTTGAAGATATTGAGTAACATACACCCTACCTATCATACCTACAGCAACAGCTGCACATAAGCTTATAGCAACCCATATCATAGCTATTCTTCTTGCCTGTTTTATTTTTTTAGGAGAAGTTATAGCCATAAATCTTGCTAATATATGGGGTTGCCCAAAATACCCAAGCCCCCATGCTAATAATGAAATTACAGATATAATACCAATAGTATTACCTTCCATAGTAGTGAATGGATTTAAAAATTCAGGACTCAAGCTTTTTATAGAATCAATAGTAATTTGACTTCCTCCTAATTCAACAATACCTGCTATTGGAACAACAAGTATAGCAAAGAACATCAACATACCTTGAAAAAAGTCTGTCCAGCTTACAGCCATGAATCCTCCTAAGAAAGTATATGATATAACAACAACAGTTCCTACCGTAAGAGCTGATATATATGACATACCAAACACTGTATTAAATAGTTTTCCGCCAGCTACAAGTCCTGATGATGTATATAATATAAAAAATATTAATATAAATATAGCCGAAACAGTTCTAAGGATTTTACTTTTATCCCTAAATCTATTTTCAAAATAAACCGATAATGTTATAGCATCACCTGCTACTTCAGTATATTGTCTCAATCTCTTAGCTATAAATCTCCAATTTATGTATGTTCCTATAGCTAAACCTACAGCAATCCAAATCGACTCAATACCAGAAAGATATGCATATCCTGGTAATCCCATAAGTAACCATCCACTCATATCAGAAGCTTGAGAACTAAGTGCTGTTACCCAACTGTTTAAACCTCTTCCTCCTAAAACATAATCCGATAAATTTTCAGTTCTTTTGTAGAATATAAGTCCTATTACTAACATACCAACTAAATAAACTCCAAAAGATATAAGTATACTTATATCTGCTGACATTATAAAACCTCCCCGATAATTTTTTTATAAAAACTTTTATAAAAAAGTCTTCCTTTGAAAATTTTTAAGGTAGACTTTTTTGAAACTCATAACGAAAATTATACTTATCCATAATTTAAAAAGGATTATAATTTTCTATTCGTTATAAAAAAAAAGCATACTTTTATTATAATAAAAAACATGCTTTTGTTTTTATAATAAATTTTACTTGGATAATATTATAGCACATTTCGGCTTTTTACGATAGTTTGTTTTTAAAATCTTTCTAATTTTTCAAAAACTAAAATCTTAATATTCCATAATAAGTTAAGCATTTTTAATCTTATTAATGTTAATAATAAGAAAAAAGGAGTGTGATTTCATGCAATTTTACGATGTCATAAATGAAAGAAAAAGTATAAAAAACTTTAAAAATACCCCTATTCAAAAAGATAAATTAGATAGAATTTTAACATCTACTATTATGTCTCCTTCCTGGAAAAATAATAAATGTTTTAAATTCATATTAGTAGATAACGAATCTCAAAAACAAGAATTATCTACATCCGTTATGAATGATGTTAATAGTGCTTCTAATTCAATTATACAAGCTCCTCTTGTTGCTGTTGTTGTTGCTGATCCTTCTGAATCTGGTTTTATAGATAATAAAGATTTGTATCTAGTAGATAGTGGTATAGCTATGGAACATCTAGTTTTAGCATGTACAAATGAAGGCTATGGTACGTGCTGGATCGCATCAATTGATGAAAACAAAATAAAGAAAGCACTTTGTATTCCAGATAAATATAGAGTCGTTGCGATGAGCCCAATAGGAGAGTACTCTGACTATGATAATACTCAAGTTAATACAAATCCAATAAACGATCATATATGTCTAAATAAATGGGATACTCCATACCCAAGTATTCACTAAATAAGAATTGCTGGCAATAAATTTGCCAGCAATTCTTATATGTATGCATTTATACATTACTTTACTTTTACACAAGGATAGTTATTTCTAATATTATAATTTATATAGTATCCTATAAATTCAGATTCTATCATTTTTTTATATACACTTTCTGGTACATTTGAATGCCTATATCTTTCCCCAGAATCAAATTCAATTTCCAACATTTTTTTATCAGAATCATAGCCCAAAGAAAATATGTTTGATGAATTTATATTGTTTCTTATCATTTTATCTCCCCCTAAATAAACCCTTGTTGATTTAATTATACTAAATCATTTGTAAGAAATATGCAAAAATGCGTTGTCGCATTTCACTTTTATTTATAAAAAAGTTCTTCTTTAAAAGAATTTTAAATGTAAACTTTTTTGAGACTCATAAGTAAAAAAGCGAGGTTAATAATATGTACACCTCGCTTTTTTAACTATTTTGATTTATTATTTTTTAATTTTTGCTTAAGTATATATTCTGCTATATCCTTTATTTTTTTCTGTTCTTTTCTCATTTCTTCTATAGTAATTTTTCTCATTTTTAATTTTTGGTGTTGTTTAAGATTATCCATATAATCCCCTCTTTAATATTTAATATAAAGTGAAACCTATACCTTGCAATTATTTAAAAGTTCCCCTTTATATTACTGTATGAATAAAATTATTAAAAATGATACAATTTTATAATTTAATTTTAGAATATCTATAGTATTAAAATAAAGGTGATTTCTTCGTTAGATAATTGAGTAATTTCTAATAATTTAATCTATAAATTCTATTTTCCAATTATAGTATTCTGTTCCTTCTTTTTTTTCATATCGAAAGTATTCAGAAAAGACATTTCCTTTTCTACTCTTAAGGTTTCTAAATCCAACTCTACCTTTTTCTAATAAAATTTTAACCATTTTCTTACTTACTTTCTTTCCAAATGACTGTATGTACTTATCATCCTTCCAAATCGTAAACTTAC
>NZ_JAOASI010000068.1 GCF_025210165.1 Tepidibacter sp. | reverse complement strand
TTTCGATATTTTGGATAGAATAGTTATTAAGCTCCAACATATTGAAAGCCTCCTTTATAAAAGTTTTTTGATTAACTTTAGGTTTTCATATTTGTTGGAGTTTTATTATTTGAAAAATTTAACTAGCACAACGGGTTAATAACTACAATTATACTTATTCTCAATTTGAATAGGAATATGATTTCTACTTATTATAATATATTTGTAAGTGTGAGTTTTTCGTTTTCAGATATCAGTTTAAAAAATTCCTTAAGAGATTGTATTTGCTGATAAGATAGAGGTGTGTTTTTAAGTTCTATATTTTTTGTAAGTTTTGCCATGGCAACATCAATATTATCAATTTCGTGATGATCTAATAAAACACTCCATTTATATCTAATATTGTCCCACTTTTTATCAATTTTTATTAATTCAGCACTTGCATTTTTCCAACTGTTCTTATCTATATTGACAGAGATATACTCTAGTGAATTTATAAATTCGGTACAATTATCATCTATATAATGATGGTATATATAATTCCAAGAGAAGATTATTATAATTGCAGATATTATAGCTATAATAAAAGGTTTCATTTAAATATCTCCTTTATTTATTTTTTGTATAAAAACATCTTTACTCTCATCTATACTGCAAAAAAATACTTCTTCTGCAGTAGCTATATTGTTTTGATTTAAAATGTTTTTTAGCCAAGATTCATCAAGGTTAAGGTATTCCAAATTTCCATAATTTATTTTACCATCTATTATTAATGACGTAGGTAAACCTTCATATATAGGTGATGCTTTAACGTCTTCAACTGTAGATGGTCTTTTATTTGATTTTGGAATTATACTCAAATCTCCACTTGTCTCTAATATAGCGTATTCAATATCTTTAATTACAGGATAGTCTTTTGTTCTTAACTGCTCTATTAAATCATTCATATTTATTCTAAGTCGTTTAAGTTCTTTATCATTTATAATTCCTTTGTTTATCAATATACTTGGCTTTCCGCATATAAATCCTCTCGCTTTTTCGCTTTTCAAATTTATAAATGATATAGTTATTTGAACAAATAATATTGTAAAAATAGCTATAATTCCATTAACTAAAGGTAGTTTAGTATCCTCCATAGGAAGTGCTGCAAGTTCAGCTATCATTAATGTAACCACTAATTCAAAAGGCTGCATTTCTGATAATTCTCCTTTACCCATAATACGTACACTTATAAGTACAAATATATATAATATTAAGGTTCTAACTAGTATTATGATCATTCAAATTTATCTCCTTATTTAAATATTATATTAGGTATAATTTCCAATATATAAATATTTATACTTAATTTAATTTTACCTCCTTGTTTAATGAAATAAATACAATACATCATATGCACTATATATTGAATATGGAATATTTATTTTATGAAAATACTAGCCCGTGAAATTAGACAATAAATATTCGGATAGTATAATGTTATTATATAAATTCATATCAAAACTTCCTAAACCTATGATATAATAAAATTTGAATCAAAAAAGCAAATACAACAAATGTTGAAGTAGTTAAGGAGGAATGATTTTGGGTAAAAGAAAACAAGTACATGTTCCTATAGAAAAAATAAGAGAACAAGATAAATATATAGAGGTTATAAAATCTCAAAATGATAGATATTTTGAAATGACTGGAAAAAGAAAAAAACATCTTACGGTGACATATGGTTGTCAGATGAATGAGCATGATTCGGAAAAATTAGATGCTATGCTGAATGAAATGGGATATGACAAGACGGATAAAACTGAAGAAGCAGATTTGATAATATATAATACTTGTGCTGTTAGGGAAAATGCTGAACTTAAAGTATACGGAAACTTAGGACATTTGAAAGTTCTAAAGCAAAAAAATCCTAATCTTGTGATTGCTGTTTGTGGATGTATGATGCAACAACCTCATGTGGTTGAAGAAATAAAGAAAAAATTTAAACACGTAAATTTAGTTTTTGGAACACATAATTTATATAAATTTGCACAACTGCTTTCTGAATCTCTAGTAAGTGATCAAATACTTGTGGATGTCTGGGATGTAGATGGAGAGGTTGTTGAAGGTTTAAAAAGTAATAGAAAATATGAATTAAAGGCATTTGTAAATATAGCATATGGATGTAATAATTTCTGTACTTACTGTATAGTACCTTATACTAGAGGTCGTGAAAGAAGTAGAAATCCAGAAGATATAATAGAAGAAGTTAAGGACCTTGCACAAAATGGAACTAAAGAAATAACTCTACTTGGTCAAAATGTAAATTCATATGGTAATACATTTGAAACTCCATTTTCTTTTGCAAATCTTTTAAGAGAACTTAATAAGATAGATGGAATAGAAAGAATAAGATTTATGACATCTCACCCTAAAGACTTATCTGATGAGTTGATATATGCTATGAAAGAGTGTGATAAGGTGTGCGAATATTTACATTTACCTATACAGTCTGGTAGTACTAAAGTATTAAAAGAAATGAATAGAAAATATACTAAGGAAGATTACGTGGCTTTAGTAGATAAGATGAAAAAAGAAATACCAGGAATAACTTTATCTACAGATATAATGATAGGATTTCCTGGAGAAACAGAGAAAGATTTCTTAGATACCTTGGATGTGGTAAAAAAGGTAGAATATGATTCTTCATTTACATTTATATATTCGATCAGAAAAGGTACACCAGCAGCTGATATGGAAAATCAAATTCCTAATGATGTAAAGCATGACCGTTTTGATAGGTTGCTAAAAGTAGTTAATAACATAGCTAGAGAAAAGAATATGAAGTATAAAGACGAGGTTGTAGAAGTTTTAGTTGAGGGAGAGAGCAAAAATGACAGCTCAAAACTTTCTGGTAGAACTAGACATAATAAGCTTGTAAATTTTGAAGGTCCAAAAGAACTTATAGGACAATTGGTTAATGTGAAAATAATAGAAGTTAGAAGTTTTTCTTTAAATGGAATACTTATTAAGGAATAGCACTCAAATTATGAGTGCTTTTCTTCTAATGACTGGAGGGAGAATTTTTGAATAAATTAACACCTATGATGAAACAATATTTCCAAATAAAAGAAAATTATAAAGACAGTATACTTTTCTTTAGGCTTGGAGATTTTTATGAAATGTTCTTTGAGGACGCAATAGTGGCATCTAGAGTATTGGAAATAGCCTTAACCGGCAAAAATTGCGGTCTTGAAGAAAGAGCACCTATGTGTGGGGTACCTTTTCACTCATCTAATTCATATATATCTAAATTGATTGAAAATGGATACAAGGTAGCTATATGTGAACAAGTTGAGGATGCATCTGTTGCAAAGGGCTTGGTAAAGAGAGATGTTGTAAGGGTCGTAAGCCCTGGAACTATAATGGAAGAGAATTTATTAGATAACAAAAAAAATAATTATCTATTATCTATATATAATAAGGATAATAAAGTAGGGATATCTTATGTAGATATAACTACTGGTGATTTTTATGCAACTACCATAGGTGAATCTAATTTAATTGAAGAAGTTGCTAAAGTTCAACCTAAAGAGGTAATATATTTTAATGTGGAAAGTGAGAAGTTACAAACAATATGTACGCTTAATAATTCTTATTTAAATAATGACTCATCTGTATATTACAATGATGATGACAATATTTTGGAAAAATATTTTTCTGAAGACTATATAACTACTCTTAACTTGAATGATAATATTTATATAAAATTTAGTTTGATAGGTCTTTTAAATTATATTTTCTCAACACAAAAACAAATATCTTCTAATATAAGTAGTATATCTACTTATAATTCTAATGATTTTATGTCTATTGATATGTTTACAAGACTTAATTTAGAACTTACTCAAACAATGAGAGGAAAACAAAAGAAAGGATCCTTACTTCATGTATTAGATAAAACTAATACTGCCATGGGAGGAAGACTTTTAAGAAAATGGATTGAGCAGCCTCTTATTAATAAGGAAAGAATACAAGAAAGACTTAATTTAATAGAAGAGATAAAAGACGATTTTTCTTTAAGAGAAGACCTTAATGAAGAATTAAAAAACATATATGATATAGAAAGATTATGTGGAAAACTTGCTTTTGAGAAAATAAATCCTAAAGAACTTATTAATCTTAAAGAATCAATTAAAAAAATACCAGGTATAAAAGATTTACTACTAGAATCAGATACCAAACATATGAAGAAGTTGGTTAATGATATAGATGATTTATATGATATATATAAATTGATAGATGAATCTATAATCGAGGAACCATCGCTAACTTTAAAAGATGGTAATATAATAAAATCAAGCTATGATGAAAATATAAATAGGTTAAGAGGTTTAACTAAAAATGGAGCAGCTGTTATAAGTGAGATAGAGGATAAAGAAAGAATCAAAACAGGAATAAAATCTTTGAAAATAGGTTTTAACAAAGTGTTTGGATACTATATAGAAATAACTAAAGCAAATTTAAAGCAATTTGAAATACCAAGTTACTATATAAGAAAGCAGACATTAAGTAATGCAGAGAGGTTTATAACTGAAGAATTAAAAACGATAGAAGAGCAGATTCTAAATGCTAAAGAAAAAATAAAAGATCTTGAATATAGTATATTTGTACAAGTTAGAAATAGGCTGTATGAAGATATAAATAGAATTCAACAAGTTGCTAAAACGATAGCATTTATAGATGTTATAAATTCATTAGGTAAGATTGCATATCAAAATAATTACTGTAAGCCTAATATAACTGATAAAGATCCCCTTTGCATAGTGGACGGAAGGCATCCTGTTGTCGAAAGTATAATAGGGGAAGAAAATTTTGTTCCAAATGATACGGAACTTAATACAGGTGATAGTAAAATTGGTATAATTACAGGACCTAATATGGCTGGAAAATCAACATACATGAGGCAAGTATCGTTAATAACATTACTAGCGCATATAGGATCTTTTGTACCAGCACAAAGAGCTGATATACCTATTGTAGATAGAATATTCACAAGAGTTGGAGCTAGTGATGATTTATCTCAAGGACAGAGTACTTTTATGGTAGAGATGACTGAGGTTTCTCATATTTTGAAGAATGCTACAAAAGATAGTTTGGTAATACTTGATGAAATAGGTAGGGGAACTAGTACATTTGATGGACTTAGTTTAGCTTGGTCTATTGTAGAGTATATTAATGAAAGAATAGGTTGCAAAACATTATTTGCAACTCACTATCATGAATTAACAGAACTTGAAGAAAAGCTGTCTGGAATTAAGAATTATTGTGTAGCTGCAAAAGAACAAGGTGAAGATATAATCTTCTTAAGAAAGATTATAAAAGGTGGAGCAGATCAAAGTTATGGAATACATGTTGCAAAACTTGCTGAGTTGCCCGATGAGGTTATAAATAGGGCAAATGAAATACTTGTACAACTAGAGGGTAATGAACAGAATACAGTAAATTCCTCTTTGCAGGTTAAAGAAAGTGCTCTAACAAATGAAGAGTACAGTGCTGATAGTGAAAAAGAAAATTTAAGTCAACAAATTAGTTTTGGGACACTAGAAAAAGAATCTATATTAAAAGAGATACTATCTTTAAATATAGTGGGAATGACACCTATTGATGCTATGAATGCTTTATATAATCTTCAAAATAAGGTTAAATTAATCGGAGACGATGCAAAGTGATTAAAGAAATAAATCTTTTAGATGAATACACAATAAATAAGATAGCTGCGGGAGAGGTTGTTGAGAGACCTTCTTCTGTAGTTAAAGAATTAGTTGAAAATTCTATAGATGCAAAATCTTCAAAAATAACAATAGAAATCTCTAATGGAGGAAAAAATTTAATAAGAATTACAGATAATGGTCATGGCATACCTAAAAGCCAGGTTGAAAAATCATTTTTAAGACACGCTACAAGCAAAATATCTGAAATAGATGATCTTTACGAACTTGATTCACTTGGGTTTAGGGGAGAAGCTTTGGCAAGTATTGCATCAATTGCTAGAGTTGAGCTTATAACTAGAACAATAGAGGATACAATAGGAGTTAAAGTATGTATAGAAGGTGGAGTTATAAAAAGTAAAGAACCTATAGGAACATCTATAGGAACTACTATTATCGTTAAGGACTTATTCTTTAATACTCCAGCAAGAAAAAAGTTCTTAAAGTCATCTACAAGTGAAAATATAAATATAACAGATATGATAAATAAACTTTGTATAGGAAATCCTGGTATTCAATTTAAATATATTAACAATAATAGAATTATGTTAACTAGCCCTGGAGATAATAATCTTAAAAATACTGTAAGATCTATTTATGGCAAAAAGATTTCTGATAATTTAAAGAATGTAGAAATTGAAACTGACTTTTTAAAGTTGGAAGGATACATAGGTAATAACACTATATATAGAAACAATAAAACACTCCAGCATATTTATATAAATGGACGTTATGTAAAAAGTAAATTGATATTAGCTGCTATATATGAAGCATATAAAGGAATACTTCCTATAAATAAGCATTCTATATGTTTTTTAAATTTATCAATAGATGCCCAGAAGATAGATGTAAACGTGCATCCTAATAAACTGGAAATCAAATTTGAAGATGATCAAAGAATATTTAATTTAATAAAAATTAAGATTAATGAACTTTTACTTAGTACAAACTTGATACCTAAATATGTTGTAAAAGAAGAAATCAAAAAAGAAGAAGATAAAGAAAATGTGATATCTATAGATGATTTGATAATGGATATTACTAAAGAAAAAACAGATTCAAATAAATCTGAAGAAAATGAAACTCAGATTGAAATAAATAATGTTCAGGAAAAAAGTATTGATTATGGAATAACAAAAAGAGAAGATAAAGAATTAATCAAGACAGAAAAGAATAATTTCTTAAAACATAATATAAAAGAAAGTATGAGCTTTTATATAGAAGAAACTAAAGCGTGCAATCAAGAAATATTAGAGGAATATCAAGATGAAAAATTAAAAAACTTAAATATAGTAGGAACAATCTTTAACACTTATATTATATGCCAATCTAAAGAGTCGATATTTTTAATTGATCAGCATGCTGCCCATGAAAGAGTTGTATATGAAGAGTATTTAGCAAAGTTTAAAACAGAAAATATATCTAGTCAAATTTTATTAAAGCCAATAATCATTGATTTGTCTAATAAAGACATGCTTATTATAGAAAATAAATTAGATATATTTATGAAATTTGGTTTTGAAGTTGAATTATTTGGAAATAATTCAATTGTAGTTAGGTCTGTACCTAATGTATTCGGAGTACCTGAATCTGAGAATTTTATAATAGATATAATAGATAATATAGATAAACTATCTAATAATTATGATTTAAAAAAAGAACAAATAGCATCTATGGCTTGTAAAAGTGCTATTAAAGCGAATGATAGAATTGAAAATCTAGAAATAAATACCCTTATAGAAAAGTTAAAGAGGTGTAACAATTCATATACTTGTCCTCATGGTAGACCTGTTATAGTAGAGATGACAAAAAAAGAAATTGAGAAAATGTTTAAAAGAATTATTTGATATTAGAAAGGTGATTGAGATATGGGGAGAATACCTGTAGTGTTTATAGCAGGACCGACTGCTGTTGGAAAAACGGATTTATCTATAAATTTAGCAAAAGAGCTTGATGGAGAAATAATCTCTGCTGATTCTATGCAGATATACAAATATATGGATATAGGAACTGCTAAAATAACAGAGGAAGAAATGTGTAAAGTAAAGCATTATTTAATAGATGAAGTTGAGCCTGATGTTGAGTTTTCTGTAGTTGATTTTCAACAAAGAGCCAAAAAATACATTAATGAAATATACCAAAGAGGTAAAATTCCTATAATAGCAGGTGGAACGGGTCTTTATATGAATTCTTTGATATATGAGATGGACTTTACTAAATCTAAAGGAAATACAAAACTTAGAGATAAGCTTCAAAAAGAAGCGGATGAATATGGATCTGAGCATCTTCATAATAAATTAAGAAAACTGGATGAAAAAAGTGCTAACAGGATACATCCTAATAATATAAAGCGAGTTATTAGAGCTATTGAAGTTTGCTTAGAAGGTGAAGAAAAAATAGGTGATTTTAAAAATGATATAAAGTTTAATGAAGATTATTACCCTATCCTTATAATATTAAATAGAGATAGAGACTACCTTTATGAAAGAATAAATAAAAGAGTTGATATTATGATGAATCAAGGTCTTTTAAAGGAAGTAAACAAGCTTTTAGAAATGGGATATAATGAAAAATTAACTTCTTTGCAGGCAATAGGATATAAAGAAATAATAAAATCCTTAAAAGGAGAATACTCTATAGAAGATGCTGTTGAGTTAATTAAAAGAGATAGTAGGAGATATGCAAAGAGGCAAATAACATGGTTTAAAAGATATGATTTTGCAAAATGGATAGATTTAGATAACTTTTCGAGTCAAAATGATGCAAAATCATTAATTTTATCTTATATAGAAGGTATATTAAGAAATTTATAGAATATTAATAAAATATACATAATTAGGAGGGGTAGCTTTGAAAAACAACACGTTGAATTTACAAGATTTATTTTTAAACCAAGCTAGAAAAGAAAAAATAGCTATAACGATATTTTTGATGAATGGAGTTCAGTTAAAAGGTAGAGTGAAGGGGTTTGATAGCTATATAATAATTTTAGAAAATGAAGGTAAGCAACAAATGATTTATAAGCATGCTGTTTCTACTATAATACCTAATACTAATATAAATTTAATTAATTCTAATAATAACATGAAGAATTCGTCTGCTCGTTAATATGTAAAAACACATCTAAATTAGATGTGTTTTTATTTTTGAGTGGCAAATTATAGCACTATACTATTAGCGAATTTAAATCTAGTTTGTATTCTTTTAAAGTATCTTTTAAGTCATCTATTTGTATATGTGTATAAATTTGGGTGGTCGATATAGAGGCATGTCCAAGGAGTTCTTGTACTTTTCTTATATCGGCTCCGTTTTTTATTAAGTGAGTAGCAAATGTATGTCTTAGTTTATGAGGTGTTATAGTTTTATTTATATTAGTATTTGTTGAATATTTTTTCATAAGCATCTGAATAGCTCTTGCTGTAAGTCTAGTCTTTTTTGTTGATACAAAAAGTGCATTTGTATCAATATCTAATTTTAATCTTTCTATGTAGTACTCGTATAAAGAGTTTAAGCTTCCATTTAAAAGCTCATCTTTTAATAAAGGGATTTTTCTTTCCTTATTTCCTTTTCCTACGATTGATAAAATCTCATGATTGAGTGCATATTCTATATCCTTTAAGTCTATACTTGTAATTTCGGATACTCTTAGACCGCTGTAAAGCATCAATGACACTATGCTTAAGTTTCTTAGTTTATAGAACTTATTAGAGCGTGAGTTTTTTATAAAATCGAATATTTTCTTTATTTCATCTTTTTCCAAAAAGACAGGTGGAGACTTTTTGTTTGAGACTTTACTTTTTATAACTTCTTCTTTTTTGATTGGGTTTTGGCGTTCTAATATTATCCCCTGTTCTATTAGATATTTAAAAAATACATTAAGCACCATTTTTTTTCTGAGTATAGATTTATATGAGTTTTTCCTTTCGGTTTGCAAATGTGTATAAAAGCGAGCAAGTGATAGCGGGCGTATATCGGAAAGATATTCTATGTCTTCATAGTTTACCATTAAAAACTCAAAAAACGTCTTTAAATCGAAGTAATAGGATTGTATAGTGTTTATAGATTTTTGAGCTGAAATTAAAGCGTCTATAAATACTTCAAAAGCATCCTTAAACTCTATTGGGTAATTGTCTATAGGAAACAACTGTCGTCTTAGCTTTAAACTACCGATTAGATCATCTGTTGTGTATTTCATCATAACCCCCCCTTAATAATACATATAACTTCGCATAACATATCTTATGCGAAGTTATATGTATTATTATATACTATTTTGCAAAAAAATTGAATATGTTATTTCTTTATGATAAAATTCTAATGTCAAAAATAACTTAAGAAACGGGTGGTATGTAGTGCTTGAACAAACTAAAAATATGTTGTTTGATTTTTATGATATAGATAAATCTGTCATAAAATTAAGCGAGAATATAGAAGGTAAAATACAGAGTAAATTTAAAGAGATAAATGAAGTGAGTGAATATAATCAATATAAGGTACTAAAGGCTATGCAAAAGGCTAATCTTTCTGATCATCATTTCAATTGGACTACTGGATATGGATATAATGATATCGGAAGAGAAAAAGTAGAAGAAATATACTCTTATGTATTCAATGCAGAAGATGCTATAGTAAGACCTATAATAGTTAATGGAACTCATGCTTTATCACTTTGTATAAGTGGTATAGTAAGACCAGGTGATGAAATATTATCAGCAACAGGAAAACCTTATGATACATTAGAGGAAGTTATAGGAATTAGAGATTCAAGAGGATCATTAAAAGAGTTTGGTGTAACTTATAATCAAGTAGATTTTTTAGATAACGGAGAACCAGACTATGTTAATATAAAAGAAAAGATAAATGATAAAACTAAACTTGTTTTAATACAAAGATCAAAAGGGTATAGCTGGAGAAAATCTTTGACTATAGATGATATAGAAAAAATAATAAAGATAGTTAAATCTGTAAGAGAAGATATAATTGTAATGGTAGATAATTGCTATGGTGAATTTTTAGAAATGAAAGAACCTACTGATGTTGGTGCTGACATAATGGCTGGTTCTTTAATAAAAAATCCAGGAGGAGGACTAGCTTTAACTGGAGGATATATAGCCGGAAAAAAGGAAATAGTTGAATTAATATCATATAGACTTACATCTCCTGGAATAGGAAAAGAATGCGGATTAACTTTTGGAACTACTAGAAGTGTACTTCAAGGTTTATTTTTAGCTCCTCATACTGTAAGTCAGGCTTTGATGGGAGCTATATTTTGCTCTAAATTATTTGAAGAATTAGGATTTAAGGTTTTACCAAAACCAAACGATGTTAGAAGTGACATAATACAAATAATTAAATTTGATAATGCAGAGCAAATAATATCGTTTTGCAAGGGGATTCAATTTGCAGCTCCTGTTGATTCTTTTGTAAGTCCAGAGCCTTGGCCTATGCCTGGTTATGATAGCGATGTTATAATGGCAGCCGGAGCTTTTATTCAAGGCTCATCTATAGAACTTAGTGCGGATGCTCCTATAAAACCACCGTATAATGTATATTTCCAAGGAGGATTAACTTATACTCATTCTAAGTTTGGATCACTAAAAGCTCTAACTGAAATGATAAAAAATAAGACTATAAAAATACCAACCTCTATATAGAAGTTGGTATTTTTTTAATGAACAGGAAAAATAAAAATTTTTGCAATATTAATACATTTTCAAAAATTATTGAATTATTTACTTTACAAAGAAAGGGATGTGTAATATAATTTTTGATATTAATGAAAAAGCTTTATTAACAATATAGACAAAAGTATAATTTTAATACGTTAGAATACGTACTTTATTACTTTGTTGTATTTTTATGTAAGTTAAATAGACTAGCTGAATTTAAGTTTAACTTTATAAGGGAGGGTATTATTCGTGTTGAAGGAATTAAAAAAAGATACTTTAAGTAATCTTGTATATTTTATACCAAGAGATAAGCACTCTGCAAAAGATATTAAGGAAATTTTAGATAATCATCCAGAAATTGAATTCATTTCATTAGTAGGTGTAGATTTAAGAGGTAATGATACTGACGAAAAAATACCGAGTAGTGTTTTTTTGGAAGATGTAGATAAATTCATTCAAACTGGAATTCAAACAGATGGTTCAAGTGTTGTTCTTGATAATATAGCAACTTTAAATGATGCCAAAGTAGAAATAATTCCAGATAGAAGTGTAGATTGGTTTGTTGATTATAACTTTCAAAATTCAAATGACAAAACACATCTTCCTGTTGGAACTTTGAGAATACCTTCATTTTTAGTACATAACGGAAGCAGAGTATGCTCAAGATCTATTCTTAAAAAATCTATAGAGAATTTTAAGGAAGAAATGCTTAGATTGGTTTGTAAAAATAGTGATGTATTAAAGACTGTTGGGATTGAAGACTGTGAAGAAATAAAGGAAATTGTACTAACATCAGCTACAGAACTTGAATTTTGGGTTAACACACCTGAAGATAAAGCTGATGAGGAAAAACTTTCTACATCTCAAAATTTAAAAGAGCAGTATTGGAAGAGAACTCAAGGTACAGTTAGAACAGCATTAGAAAAAAGTATATATTTAATGGAAAAATACGGAGTTAATCCTGAAATGGGTCATAAAGAAGTAGGGGGAATAACTTCTGCTATCAATTCAAGAGGAAAATCTAATCATGTTATGGAACAACTTGAAATAGATTGGAAATATAGTGATGCTATTCAAGCAGCAGATAATGAACTTATAATTAGGAATTTAGTAAATGATATATTTAAAAATTATGGATTAGAAGTTACTTTTGCTGCAAAACCAATAGAAGGTGTAGCGGGAAGTGGAGAACATACACATTTAGGTGTAGCTGCAAAATTAAATAATGGAAAGATAGTAAATCTATTCTCGCCATCTGATATGAAGGCAGAATATGCAAGTCCTATTGGATTCGGTGCTTTAATGGGAATTTTAAAGAATTACGAACTATTAAATCCTTTTGTAACTTCTTCAAATGATGCTTTAAATAGATTAAAACCAGGATTTGAAGCTCCTGTTTGCATAGTATCATCACTTGGGAAAAGTGTAGATATACCATCGAGAAATAGATCTATATTAGTTGGATTGATAAGAGATTTAGAAAATCCACTAGGCACAAGATTTGAATTAAGAGCACCAAATCCTATGTCAAATACTTATATAATATTAGCAGCATCTTATCAAGCTATGCTTGATGGAATAAAGTATGCTATAGAAAATAAAAAAACATCTAAAGAACTTGAAAAGGAGTTTTCTAAAAAATCAGGTGAGATAACAGGATATTTAGAAAAAAATAGAGAGTACAGAAGTGAAGAAGATGTTTTTGAGTTTTATAAAGAAGAAGAAAGAAATAATCTATTTGGGATACCTCCTAAAACAGTCTGGGAAAATGCAAAAAATTTCGATAGACATGAAGAAAAGAAAAAAGCATTAAAATATAATAATGTTTTTACAGAACAAACAATAGATTCATTTAAAGAGTCTATTATAAATCAATGGATAAGAGAATTAAAGGATAGAATAATATGTGATAATATGGAAATAGTAAGATCTTGCAAAAAGATGCACTTTGAAGATGTTACGGATTTAGATATAGTTAATTGGCAAAAGATACACACATTGAGATGCTATTTAATGAAGGATAAAACTGATGAAAAGTCGTTATTTACAAGAATTAGAGATGCAATAGAAAAGAAAAATTATGATTTAGTATCTAATCTTCAAATAGAAATGAATGAGAAAATAAGATTACTTAAGGATTTATATGTAATATATAAGAGGAATTTATTTTAATTAAGAACTAAATTCAATAAAAGAAAAACAAATTAAAGGTCTATAGTAAATAACTATAGACCTTTAATTTATTTTATGACTCTAAAGACTCCTTTTAGAGTGCCTAATATTTTAACGTCATTGAAATACATAGGTTCCATATATGGATTTTCTGGTTGAAGCCTAATTCTATTCTCTTCTTTAAAAAATCTTTTTACTGTAGATTCATTATCTTCTGTTAAAACAACTACTATCTCTCCGTTCCTAGCAGTGTTTTGTTTGTTTACTATAATATAATCCCCATCTAATATTCCGGCATTAATCATGCTATCGCCTTTTACTCTTAACATAAATGTGTTATTAGCATCTATTAAACTAGAAGGTACAGGGATGAATTCTTCTATATTTTCAGTAGCTAGTATAGGGGTTCCTGCTGTAACACTTCCAACCAAAGGAATATCTATGGTTTCTTTTCTACTAAAGAGATTGTCAGAATTTGAATCTAAAATCTCTATAGCTCTTGGTTTTGTTTTATCTTTTCTAATATATCCTTTTTCTTCTAATTTGCTTAGATGAGAGTGGACTGTAGAGGTTGATTTTAAACTTACTGCACTACATATCTCTCTAACAGATGGTGGATAACCCTTTTTATTAATTTGTAGTTTTAAAAAATTCAAAATTTCTATTTGCTTGTCAGTTAAATCTGAATACATTGTAAATATCCTCCCATCATAATTTTATATTTATATTATAACATCAAACGAAATAAAAAACAAATGTTCGTTCTTATTTGTTTTACATAAAATCTCAATTTCGACAAATGTTGAGAATTTGTTGAGAATAATGTGGTATAATGACTAATCATAAATCATAAAAGATTATTTTGTTGACTTAGAACATTTGTTCTGCTATACTTTAACCAGAACAAATGTTCTGAGGATGAAAAGGGGGATTTTGATGAAAAAGAATTTAGTTTACATAATAATATTATTTTCCGTAACAACTCTGTTAAGTGGTTTTTCAGATTTAAAAAATCATAAAAATATAATAGAGTATGAGACTATAAATGTAATGCAAGGAGATACTCTTTGGAATATAGCAAAAGAAAACATATCCGAAAATGAAGATATAAGAGACTATATATATGTGATAAGAAAGGTTAACAATTTGGAAAGTGCTAATATACATCCTGGAGATCAAATATTAATTCCTGTTTATAAAAAAGAATAAAATTAAAGGATGAACTAAAAATCGTTCATCCTTTTTTAGATACTAATTAGTCTTTTTCACCTTCTAACCATTCAAAATTCTTAACGATTTCTCTTTTTACATTTTTCTTATGTGCTGCATAAAGTTGAGTTGTAGTAACGTTATCATGATCTAGTAAATTCTGAACATCATATATAGAAAACCCATATTGTATTAAAGATGTGGCAGATGTAGCTCTTAATTTATGAGGGCTATATCCATTTCCTCTAGGCATATCCATACCTATAGAGGTATATTTTACAACTAATTCTCTTATTGCTTTTAACGTCATCCTCTTATTTTGGAGGGATAAAAAGAGAGCATCTTTATGTTTATCTTGAAGCTTATCAGAATTTGTTCTTTCATTTTTCATAAAATCTAAAACTACGGATTCGCAAGTTTTATTAAGAGGCATTAAAGCTTCTTTTCCTCTTTTTCTATATATTTTAAATTCTCCTCTATTAAAATTAAATGAAGAAATATTCAGTTCTCTAAGTTCACTGAGTCTTAATCCATATGTAACAAATAATATCAATATAGCTTTATCTCTAAGTTTTGTTTTTTTCCAATATATTTTTTCTCTTTCAGTTAAACCTTCTCCTGATTCAACTGCATCTATCATTTTAGCAACTTCATCAATCTCTAATCTTTTAATAGCATCTGGCTGAGGCTTTGGAAGTTTTATAGGATTAAAACCATCTGTAATGTTTTGGTTTATCTGCTCATTTCTATATAAGAACTTGAATAAAGAAGATAGTGAAGATTTTTTTCTAGCTAATGATCTATTATTATTTTCAAATACTAGTGTATTTGTATCTGTTTTTTTATAATATCTAGAGCAGTAATCTCCTAAAAATAAATTAATATCTCTTGCCTTAATATTGTTAAATTCATCAATGCTTATATCCTTACAGTTATTCGATGATGTTAACTCAGATTCGTTCACTAAGTACTTACAAAAAAATAAAATATCTTCTAAATAAGCCAGTCTAGTCGATGAAACAACTGCACTTTTAAGATATACAAAAAAATCCTTCATAAATTTCGGTAACTGATTTTCTGTTTTAACACAATTTTCTATTATCAAATTTTCTTTAAAAACTATATTATCTGGTTTATCTGATTTATTATGTATTTTTAAATTCTTATGCAATTAAAACACTCCTTTACATATACTACTTATATGATATCAATTCAGCTTATAAAAGACAAGAAATTAATAAATACGAACAATTGACTAGGGGTCTAAATTCTAAACTCGGCAAATTCTTATAAAAACACAGACTAAAGAAAAAATTAGCGTTAAAAAGTACGTTCTAGAAACATCTACACAATAGGGGTATTACACTTTCCTATAGATTAAAAATAACTATTCTTAGTTATGATTAATGTTTCTATTATATTTAAACATATTTAATGCTATAATATGAACATGAAAATAAGTTATATGAAAAGGAAGTGTTATTTTGATTAAATGTAATTTTGATGGTGCTTGTAATGATAATGGAAATAAAGGAGCTGACATCGGGTTAGGGTATGCTATTTATGATACAAACTATAATGCCTATTTAAAGGAAGTTTCTTTATACGGAGGAAAAGGAACTAATAATACAGCTGAATATAAGGCATTGATAGAATGCATGAAGGATTTAATAAAATTAGGATTGTCTAAAGAAGAAGTCAATGTATATGGAGATTCAGATCTTATAATAAAACAGGTAACAGGGCAGTGGAAGTGTAAAAAAGAACATTTAATTCCTCTTAGAGATGAGGCTGTTAGTCTTATGCATAAGTTTTCGAATCTAAACATAAAATGGGTACCTAGGAATGAAAATGCCATGGCAGATAAATTATCAAAAGATGGGCTAAGTAAAAAAGATGTTAAAATAGATACAGTGCGTAATAAAGAAACAAAAGAAGGGGATATAGAAATAACTGTATTTAACCTAGGGGATGGAATATATAAAGTTGTAGACAATGGATCTTTTTATGCTGTTGATATTAATAGAGATGTTTGTTCTTGTTTAAAAAATCAGAAGTATGGAGAAAAGTGTAAGCACATAATCCATATAAAGAGCATATAGATTATATAAATTTAAAAGGGGTAGGGGTAGAAGTTTTGCCTTTAAAAACATTTAATGCGGATGAAGCACCTGCAAGAACTATAGCTGTTATATAGAAAATAGCAAGGTTTCATAATATAAATGAACTGGATTACATATATAAGTATGATATTTAGTTCATTTGTATTATGAGTAGTATTTTTAGAATTAAATATAATCTATATCTTTCATATCATAGACTTCATTATATTCGCAGTGTTGTATTGCTTTAAAAATATTACTTGCAATATGTTGAGATATCTCTTTACTAAAAAATAATATACCTATACTTTTATACTTACCATATACAACATCTTTAACTACTATTTTTCCTTCGTATCCATCTAAAACATCATTTATTTCTTCTCCTAGTTTAGAAAAATGTTCACCTTCTTTCCAAGATATAAATCCTATAAAAGATTTTGATATAGACTCATCAAATCCTTTATTTATTAAAAATTCTTTCCAAGTTGTGTTTTTAATATTCATAAATGAAACCTCCTAATAAACAAATACTAAACTTAGAATATCCTTATTTAAATAGTATTATTCTAATATTCCATGATTTTTGAAGATATCCATTTATTATTTATTGAGACTTATATTAGTTTTAGGTATAAAAATTAGAGAAAAGTCTAAAATAAAATGTATAAGATTAAATGTTGGAGGTATATTATGGATAATTTAAGTATTGCAGCAATAAGGATAGATCAAAGAACAGATTCGGCTACTAAAGTACAAGAAATATTAACACAAAATGGAGATGTTATTTTGAATAGGTTTGGGATGCACGATCCTATAGAAGTAAATACTGGATTGATAACATTGAATTTAAGAGCAGAAAAAAATAGGATAAATAATATGATGAATGAATTAAGCAAATTAGATGGCGTAAGAGTAAATCATATGGAAGTATAAAAAAATCTTAATAACTTATCCACAATTCAAATAAAAATATAATATCATTAATAAATTATTATATTTTTATTTGAATTGTGGATAAGCATATAATTTTCGTTACGAATTTATAATCATTTTTATAATTATTAATTTAAGCAAATAAAAATATTAAATATTGACTAAGCATAATTTATAAAATGTATTTATTTAATAGAACAAAGGCTATAAGATACCGTAGAAGGTATCTTTAAAAAACAAAACTAAACTAGTTTCTAAATGTATATTTAGGGAATAGTTGAATAAAAACATCTAAGTAATACTCATATTGCTTATATTTGCTTAATCCTATATATATTAGTTTTATAAGTATAAATTAATTATTAAATTATTTTTATCTATTTCATTATTTTCAAATTGCACTTAAATTCGACAATGTTTATCTAAAATTCACTTGCAATAAAAACAACCGCACTAAAATATAATACAGTTGTTTTTATTAGCTTACTATGCTCTATTTATCTTCAAAATCACCTACTAATTCTATATATTCTTTTGGTAAAGGTTTTGGTTGTTGATAGTACTTAATCTCAGTTGTAGAATTTTTATTTTCTTTTAAGTCGATATTATCATCTATTAACTCTATGTATTCTTCTAATGGTTCTGAAGTTACATTTTTGCATAAGCCACATTTTTTACATTCTTCTCTCATTAAATCTTCTCCTTAATATTTAGTTATTAATGCATAAAAAAAAGCATAACATTTAATAAGAAGAATGTAAATATGTAAGAAATAAAAAAATGAATTTTCTAAAAACTCAAACCATTCACATTGTTTATCTGCTATAATAATATATAATATAGGCGAACATTTAAAAAGGGGGTTAGAGTATGTCAAAAGTTATTGATTTTAATTTAGCTAAAAAAAAGATCAAACATAAACAGCAAAATAAAAATAATTATTTCAGAAAGATAAAATCTCAAAATAATAAGGTTCTATTAATGATATTTATAGTTATACTCAGTGTCGTTGGCTTATTTTCTTTACTCACTCCTGTAAAACAGACTGATAAAATAATGAATATAGAGATGAATAATAAATCGAGTATAAATTATAATTCAAATTTAAATCTAGAACAATATTATATTTCTTAATTATTTAAAATTATATTTTAAAGATCATATAAGTGTTTTTGTTGAAATCTATTATTTAATAAATAATGATTAAACAACCTTAAGAAAATAACACCTCAAAAATCTTTTGTTTGTATTTTCTAAAGATTTCAAAAAAATAAACGAAGGACTAATTTCATAAAGGTATCATACTAATTACATTACTGGTATTCAAACAAAAGAAGCGTGTGTTAATACACGCTTCTTTTGTTTGAATACCAGTAATGTAATTATTTCTTTTTTTGAAATATATACAATTTTTTAAAAAATCGCACAAGCTTTAATCTATTGATATTTGTGGTGAATGTTGTTATAATTACTTTGAAATCGCAAACCGTTGGAATGAATTGTCATAAAATTCACTCAAGACAATATATTACATAAGTATATTAAAGATTATGATTTTATAACGAATTCGTTATGAGTTTCAAAAAAGTCTACATTGAAAATCTTTAAAAGGAAGACTTTTTTACTATAGTCTTTTAATAAATAATTATTTATACGAATTTGAAGGAGGAAACAAAATGAACAAAACATCTAAAGATGTAATCGTAGTAGGATTTGCACTATTTGCAATGTTTTTTGGTGCAGGAAATTTAATCTTCCCACCTGCTCTTGGACTTATGACAGGTAATGCTTGGGTACCTGGATTAATAGGATTCTTATTAACAGGTATAGGAATGCCTGTACTTGGTATTATAGCTGCATCTAAAGCTGGTGGTAGTTTAAGTGATTTAGCTGATAAAGTTAATCCTACATTTAGTAAAATTATAGGAACTGTTATAATGTTAGCTATAGGACCTCTTTTAGCTATACCTAGAACTGGAGCTACTACTTTTGAAATGGGATTTAAACCTTTATTCCCTTCAATAAGTCCTATATTAGTATCTGTTATATTCTTTGGGGTAACATTATTCTTAGTTATAAACCCATCTGGAATAGTTGACAAAATAGGAAAAATCCTTACGCCTATTTTATTAATATCATTACTTGTAGTTATAGTAAAAGGAATTATGAATCCTATAGGAACTCCTATTGACACAGGAATGCAAAATCCATTTTCAAAAGGATTTACAGAAGGATATCAAACTATGGACGCTTTGGCTTCTATGGTTTTTGCTGGAATAGTAATTGGTTCTTTAGTTCAAAAAGGATACACTGATACTAAAGATCAAATTAAATTAACTGTAATGGCTGGTCTTGTTGCAGCTACTGGTCTTGCTATTATATATGGTGGATTAATGTATTTAGGAGCTACATCAAGTGGTATATTCCCAGCTGATATAGCAAGAACTCAATTAACTATAAGCATTACAGAAAGTGTATTAGGCAATGCTGGAAAAGCTCTAATAGGAATATCTGTATCATTAGCATGTTTAACTACTTCAGTTGGACTTACAGCAACTTGTGGAGAATACTTCTCTAAACTTTCAAATGATAGAATTGGATATAAGCCTATAGTTATTGGTGTTACAGTGTTTAGTGCTGTTATGTCTAACTTTGGAGTTGATCAAATAGTTAAAATAGCAGTTCCTCTACTTGTAACGGTTTACCCTGTAGGTATAATCTTAATTATTTTCAATATATTTGATGATTATATACCCAACAAGACAGCATATACGGGTGCGGTATTTGGAGCAGTGTGTATAAGTTTATTTGATGCTTTAGCAGCTATGGGTGTTCAAATATCATCAGTTAATGCTTTTATCTCTAGATTACCATTAGCTAGTGCTGGATTTGCATGGATACTACCAGCTATAATAGGATCTATAATTGCTATGGCTACTATAAAGAAAAAGCAGGAAAATATATAATAAATAAAAAAATCCTTATTGTCTCTATAGATGGTAAGGATTTTTTTGTTTGATTTTATTAAATTTTGTTATATAATAAAAATAAGAATTTTTAGAAAAATTAAACTTTTCAAATGAAACAGAAGGGAGTTTTAGTATGAATGTTTCTGATTATAATTTCCCCTCACCTAAATTTATTATATTTCACTATTTTATAAAATGGTTTATAGATAACTTTGGTATAATACCTTACTTTATATTTGTAGTTGGATCTGTATTAACATTTTGTATGTATGCTCTTAGAAACAGTTTTAAGAGAAATGAATTTGATAAAATAGTTATGATATCGATATTTACATTAATAATAATCGGTGGATTGGTAGGGCTTGGATATGATATTAACAATGGACATCCTATAACTTTTCAATAAATAGAATAACATCTTTTAAATTATATCATATATTATATAGAAGATATTTGAAAGGTGTTGAGATTATGATTAATAATTTTTTATATCCATATATGCCGTATATTAGACAAGTGAAACCTTCTCATATTAGAGTATTACATGCTTCTCCAGATGCTCCACCTGTAGATATATATGCAAATAACAACTTAATAGCTAGAAATCTACCTTATAAAGGTTTTACTCCTTATATTAGTGTAGCTCCTGGAAACTATGTAATATCTGTTTTTGCATCTGGGACTACACAAAATCCAGTTTTAGTAAAGAATATTCAGGTTCCTAATGACACTATAGCAACTGTTGCTGCTACAGGCTATGCATCAGAACTAGATTTATTACCTATATTAGAACCTATAGAACCTATACCTACCAATAAAACTATGGTTAGGTTTGTTCACCTATCTCCAAACACACCAAACGTAGATATAACTTTACCAAATGGGACTATAATATTTGAAGATGTGGAATATGAAGAAGTAACAGAATATATACCTGTATCACCAGGGAATTATACATTTGAAGCAAGAGCTACAGGAACTGATCAAACAGCTTTAATAGTACCTAATGTTAACCTTAAGCCGAACAGATTTTATAGTATATATGCAGTTGGTCTTTTAGATGATCAGCCTTCTTTACAAGTTTTAATACCTTTAGATGGAAATAGCTATATAAAATAAGACCTTTATGTTTTAGAGGTCTTTTTACAGATTTTTTTATCATTTCCCCCATTTTGATAATTCATTAGGTATTAATCCGGATTTTTGAAGTTGTATAAATATTTTTAATGTGTTTTTAAGATTTTTTGACTTTGTAGTTATTTTTAATATACAGTGCATTAAAAAACCTCCTTTACTTATCTTATTCTATAAATAATATTCTTAAATATTAATAATTATTCTTAGAATTATAAGTTAAGAAGGCTTTTTTAATTGTAATTTTATTTATATTAAAGAACTTTTTCAAGATTTAAAATATTTTTAAATCAGATGATAATTTAATATTTTTAATTTGATTGATTCAGTATTAGAAGCTTGTTTCTTTTTTTAGAGTATCATTATAATTTACTTTATATAGATATAAGCCTTGAGAGTATGCAGTTGATCCTGCTAAAGATCTATCCTTGCTTTTTAATATATTATTTATATAGTCAGGTTTTATCTTTCCATGACCTACATCAATTAAAGTTCCAACTATAATTCTAACCATATTATGTAAAAATCCATTTCCATTTATTTTGATGTCAATAAATCCATTTTCTACTTCTATATCTATATAATTTATAGTTCTAACGCTAGATTTCTTTTTAGATTTAGAAGATTTAAAGCTAGAGAAATCATGTTCACCTATAAGATGTTTACAAGCTCTTTTCATATTATCAATATTAAATTTATCTGGTATATGCGTTGTATATTTTCTTAAGAAAGGATCATGTATTTTATTGTTGTCTATTTTATATAAATAAGTTTTAGATAGAGCATTATATCTTGAATGAAATCTAATATCAACCTCTTCTATATTAATAACTACTATATCGTGAGGTAGATAATTGTATAAATATTCATGCATTTTAGAAATGTTCATTTGAGAATTAGTTTTAAAATTCGCTATTTGAGCAATTGCATGAACACCAGCATCTGTTCTTCCAGATCCTATTATTTCTATTTTCTCACCTGTCATTTTAGAAACGACAGCTTCAATTTTGGCTTGTATAGTTGAATCTGTCGTTTTCAATCTTTGCCATCCTTTATACTTACTTCCGTCATATTTAATTGTAATTTTTATATTTCTCATTATTTAATATTCCTTTCTATTGGAAAATAATGTAGTTATTATAGAAAAAACCACCTAAATTTTAGTAGGTAGTTTAATTAGTTATTATATCTATAATTTCCATCATACTACTTCCTCTTTTTATAGTTTTTTCCCCTATTCTAAGTCTAGAACTCAAATTTAAACATCTAAGAAGAGTTAAAAAATCGTTCTTGTTAAAGATAAGTTCATGGTCATATAAAATATCAGCTACTTTATTGGAAGTAAATCCATTTTGTATAACTATAGTAACATATTCTTCTTTAACAATATCTTCTTCAACAACCTTTTCTTCAATAGGTTCCTCAACAATTTCTTCTTTAACAGGTTCTTCTTTTGTAACTTGATTAGTATTGTTTTGATTATTATCCACTTTATCTATTGGTTGAGAAAATTCATTTTTTTCTTTGAGTTTAGGTTGAGAATTGTTATTTGCTAGTATATTCACAGATGATCCTAACAAAAGCCCTATTGATATACCTAGTACTAATATTAGTATAAATACTTTATTCACTAAATTTCCTCCTATATTTAAATTATATTGAATATTAATATCTTATAATAAATCATACCCTTTATCAAGCAATTCAAAATAGAATTGAGTTGTTTTGATAAGTTCATCACCAAATAAAGCTATAATCTTCTTCTGATGATTTTGAGAAGAAAGAATAATTTTACCTATATGTCTATTTTTTCTTTTTAATTTTTTTATTTTGTATCCGTTATCAAGATGATATTTTATATAATCTAGCTTATTCTCCATAATTCACCTCTAATATAATTAATATAGTCTATATATCATTATTATCAAAATATTAATTATTATTAAGAATTATGAGTAAATTATATTATTATATATTCATTATATATTCATATTCTTCATTTCTAAGCTTTATATTTCCCATCATATCCCAATTGCCATGACCTGGATAAATTTTAATATCATCACTCCACTTTGATACTATATTTTTTATAGTATTTATCATATCTTCTTCGCTACCACCTGGCAAATCTAATCTACCTATTCCATCATTGAACAAAGTATCTCCTGTAAAGATTATATTTTGATTCTTCACTTTTAAACATATACTACCTTTTGTATGTCCAGGAGTATGGATGACTTCTAAGCATATATTTCCTATATTTATAACTGAATTGTCTAAAAAAATTTTATTTGCATCAACTGATATAGATTTACGATTTGCTTTTTTTGATAAGTTTATACTTGGATTTTTAAGCCCTTTTAAATCTTTTTTATGAATAAAAATATCACAACTATATTTCTTTTTTAGATCTTGTACAGCACCTATATGGTCATAATGATGATGAGTAAGTATTATGTGATTTAATTTTAAATTATTTTTATCTATATAATCTATTAATATTTTAGAATTATCACCAGGGTCTATAACTGCACCATCAAGAGTATGTTTATCGTGAATTACATATGAATTAGTACTTATTTTACCTATAACAAATCTTTTTAAAATCATATTAAGTCTCCTTTATTATATTAGGTTAAATATATTATATAATAAAGGAGACTTAATCCCAAGGCTTTGTATATTAATTTTTTAGAACTTCCTTCATTTCATCATATGTTTTTTGTAAGAAATCTTCTATCATATCTTGTGTTATGATTTGTTTAATAGATGACGGTATTGTTTCGTAAAACTTTTTGGCTACCCACTGAAATTTTTCTTCATTAGTTTCAAAATTTTTCTCAGCATAAAGCATAAGTTTATATGCTATTTCTTTTGCTTGCTTTAAAGCTATTTTTTCACCAAATGTTTTATAAATATAATATATATATCCAGCATTGATTAAAAGAATAAATATTATCCATACATATATAGAGTTAATCATATTGAGACCTCCTTTACTTTTTTATATATTATATTTATAAATATGCTTATAAGTGATTTATATTACCTTTAAAATATTATCAACATTATGATAATTCAATAATTCTTTCATTTTATTTTTTGCATTTATAAACTGAATATATTTGATATCCGATATTTTAGAGTCGCCATAAACTCTCCATCCGTTTATTTTTGTAAGTTTTAAAGAAGGGTGGCCAATAAATCCTAAGACATCTTTTAATGGATACCCTAAAAATATACCTATTTCATCTGGGATATATCCTGTTTTCATTTTTTCTATTATAAAATTAAGATATCTATCAAAATCGTAATTATTAGGATATCCTGATGATTTTAAAAACTTTAAGTTTCTGTATTCTGATAATGTGTTGTTTAGTTTGGTCGAATTATAAAATAATATTTTAGTACATTTATTACAGTAACTAAATTCTTTGTAGGATATCTTGTTGGTATTATTTAAAATACGTTTAATTTCTATTAATCTATATGAATTTTGTTTGTCTGAGTAAGGAAAACTTATTATTTCAGCAGGTTTGACCCCAAATATCACAGGTCCTAGTAATTGAAATAGCCATTTTGTAAAAGAATCTGTATTATCTCTTGTACAAAAGCAATTATTTAATTTATTATTCATAGATCATCTACCTTTCAAGAAAATTTAAATCAACTGAAAATAACTATCATTTCCATTTATATTAATATAATATTACAATACTGTACTAAATGTCAAATGATTTCTAATTTAGAAAGGTAGGTTGGTATACTTTATAAAAGATGCTCTTTTAAACATTTTACTTAGAAAGCCTATAGTAGAAATAAAAAGCAGTAAAAAAGATTAATCTTTTTTACTGCTTATACTTCTAAATCTATACTTAATCCAAGTCTATCTTTAAATAGATCGATTATAGGGTCAACCTCAGTCTCTATAAACTCAACTACTTGTTCTGAAGCTCTACCTATAAAGTTAATAGGGTCCATTATAGATAAAATTTCATCTTTAGTCATTTTAAACTCAGAATCATTTATTATTTTATCCATCAAATCATTTTGCTTACCCAGTTCTTTTACATTTTTAGCAGATTCCATTGAATAAACTCTTATCTTTTCATGAAGATGTTGTCTATCTCCCCCTCTTTTAACAGCTTCCATTAATATAGTTTCTGTAGCCATAAAAGGAAGTTCTTCATTTATATGCTTTTTAATCATATTTTCATATACAACTAATCCATCAGTAACATTAATACCAATTTCTAATATTGAGTCTATAGCAAGGAATGATTGAGCTATACTTAATCTTCTGTTTGCTGAATCATCTAAAGTTCTTTCTAGCCATTGTGTAGAGTGAACTAGAGCTGGGTTTAATGTTTCTGATATTACATATTTGCATAATGAGGAAATTCTTTCACTTCTCATAGGATTTCTTTTATAAGCCATGGCAGAAGACCCTATTTGATTTTTAGCAAAAGGTTCTTCTATTTCTTTTAAACTTTGAAGTAATCTTATATCATTTGTCATTTTATGCATACTCTGAGCTATAGATGATAAAATAGATAAAATTTGATGATCTAATTTTCTAGTATAGGTTTGTCCAGTTACTGCATATGATTTTTTAAATCCCATACTAGATGTTACAAGTTCATCTAATTTTTTTACTTTATCATGGTCTCCTTCAAACAAACTTAAAAAACTTGCCTGCGTTCCTGTAGTACCTTTTACTCCTCTTAATTTCAAATTCTCAAGTCTGTTATTTAAATCTTCAAAATCTATTAATAAATCTTGTATCCAAAGAGAAGCTCTTTTTCCAACAGTAGTTAGCTGAGCAGCTTGAAAGTGTGTAAACCCAAGCGTAGGTATATTTTTATAGTTAAAAGCAAACTTTTTTAAATTATTAATTAAATTTACAAGCTTAACTAATACTAATTCCATTGCATCTTTCATAATGATAATATCTGTATTATCTCCTACATAAGCACTTGTAGCTCCTAAATGAATGATACCTTTGGCATTTGGGCATAAAAGTCCATAAGCTTTAACATGAGACATAACATCATGTCTTGTTTCTTTCTCGAATTTTTTTGCATCATCAAAATTTATATTATCTATATTAGCTTTAAGTTCTTTGATTTGCTCATCAGTTATATTAATTCCTAATTTCATTTCGCACTCAGCAAGAACAGTCCATAACTTTCTCCAAGTTTTAAATTTCTTTTCTGGAGAAAATATGTAACTCATTTCTTTGCTTGCGTATCTTTGAATTAAAGGATTTTGATAATAATCGTGTTTTTGCATAATATCCTCCTTAAAATATTTATTTTTTCATATCACAATAGTATTATACAATATAATGCGAACTTTAACAAATGTTTTTAGATTTAATGTAAGGTAAAATAAGCTTGGTACTATTTAAATAGTACCAAGCTTATTTTCAATCCTTATTTTTTAGATAATGCTTCTTTTATTCTATTTAATCCTTCTATTATATTTTCTTGAGATGTTGCATATGACAATCTAATATAATTATCATTTCCAAATGCTACTCCAGGAACAACAGCTACATGAGAGTTTTCTAATAGATAATTTGCAAAGTCCATAGAACTATTTATATCATAATTTCCTAGTTTTTTACCTATAACTTCTGATATATTAACCATTACATAAAATGCACCTTTAGGCATATTACATGAGATATTAGGAATATCATTTATAATCTCAACCATTTTTTTTCTTCTTTTATCAAATTCTTTTCTCATATATTCAATTGAAGACTGATCTCCTTGGAGGGCTTCAATTGCAGAATATTGAGCTATAGTATTAGGATTTGATGTAGCATGACTTTGGATATTAGACATTATACTAGCTATTTTTTCATTAGAAGCTGTATATCCTATTCTCCATCCTGTCATAGCACAACACTTAGATAATCCATTTACAACTATAGTTAATTCTTTTATCTTTTCATTTAAAGAAGCTATACTTATATGCTTTTGATTATCATATATAAGTTTTTCGTAAATTTCATCAGAAACTACTATTATATCATTTTGTATGGCTAATTCTGCTATTTGTTGTAATTCTTCTAATGTATATACAGATCCAGTAGGATTAGACGGGCTAGTTAGTATTATAGCCTTAGTTTTATTTGTTATGTTTTTCTTTAAATCGTCTATATTGTATTTAAAGTCATTATTCTCATCACAATCAATTAGTACAGGCTTAGCTCCAGCCATCTTAACTAATTCAGGATAGCTTACCCAGTAAGGAGTAGAAATTATAACCTCATCTTCTGGATTACAAATAGCTTGGAATATATTATACAAAGAATGCTTTGCACCATTTGATACAATTATTTCTTTTGGATCATAGACAAGATTATTGTCTACTTTTAACTTATTACATATAGCACTTTTAAGAGCTGGCATACCAGAAGCTGCTGTGTAGCCTATATTATTGTTTTGAATTACATCAATAGCTTTATCTCTTATGTTTTTGGGAGTATTAAAGTCAGGTTCTCCTACACTAAAACTTATAACTTTAATCCCCTCTTCTTGCATTTTTTTAGCTTTAGCACTTATAGCTAAAGTTAGTGATGATGAAATATTACTATGTTTAATTGAAAGTTCCATAATATCTCTCCTATCTAATATATAACTATATTTAAATCTAATTTAATTATATCAAAGTTAGTAAAATTTAGATAATAAATCTAAATAATTTTTATAACATATTTTTTCTATAAAATCATTTTTGTAGTTTCTCTTTAATAGTTCATCTATTATTAAGTATAGATATGTGCAATCTTTTAAAGGATTTATAACCTTGCATCCATCAAAATCGGATCCAAATCCTATACATTTATACCCACCTATATTTACTATTCTTTCTATATGATCTACTAATGAAGGTATATTTTTATTTTTCCCAACAAATTCTTCATAAAAATTAATGCCTATTACTCCGTTGATATTAGAAATTGCTCTTATTTGATCATCAGTTAAATTTCTCTTATGTTCATTTATATAATTACTTAAAGAATGAGAAGCTATTATAGGTTGTTTAGTCAATTTTAAAACATCATAAAATGTTTTATAAGAAGAATGAGAAACATCTATTATCATATTCATGTTATTCATATTGTTTATAACAGACTTCCCAAAATCAGTTAGTCCAGAATCAATACTTTCCATAGTGCCACAAGCTACCTTATTTTTATAATTCCATGTTAGAGTTAATGATTTTACCCCTAATAGGTTTAATGATTTTGTTATTTCTATATGATCATCTATTATATGAGCTCCTTCTATTGAAATAATAATTCCTATTATATTATCATTATTCATAACATAATCTAAATCACTTTTATTTTTTATTATCTTTAAATTATTAGTATTTTTTTCATATTCATACAATTTATTTATATACCCTATAGCCTTAAAGTATGAATCTGGAAAAGGAATAGTGTAATCTATATATACAGCCATAAATTGAATTTTAACATTAGATTTTAATAATTTATTCAAAGTTATATGAGTAATATCATTATCATAAAAAGATAAATTATTATCTTCTATCCTTGTTATAGTATCGCAGTGGCTATCTATTATTTTATATTGCATTTATTTCACCTCTTTTTATTCTATAGGAAACTATATCATTTTTTGTTTTGTGGATAACTGATTGAAAAAGCTACACTTGAGACTATGACTATTTATTATTTTTTGATTTATATATATTTGATTTATCATCATCTATAATATAATCAACATTATCACTACCTACAAAATTAATTACATATTTATATCTTGTTGCATAGTTCTTATCACTCCATCCTAGTTTTTCTTTTAGATTTTCATCTTTTATCCCGGATTTTAAAGAAAATGTAGCAAAAGAATGTCTAAAATCTTTTGCTGAATAATTACTAAGTCCAGCTAAGGATAAAGCTTTTTTTACTATAAGTCTTACATTTCTATCAGTGATTGTATTCCTATTTCTACTCTTGAAAATAAAATCATCAATACTATTAACCTGTATAGAGTCTTTATAATCCATAATTAAATCCCATGAATAAGAAGGAAGTTCTACAATACGTTCTTTTTTACCAGAGCCTATTTTACATGAATAATTAGTTTTATTATTAACTATCAAGTCCTTCCATTTTAAACTTATCAACTCATTTAGTAAACACCCTGTGCTAATTAAAAAAGAAATTATAGCCTTATCTCGTTCATTTAAATGAGGAAATATAGATATTAATTTATCTAATTCATCAAGACTCAATACATCGTTTTTGTTTTTTATTCTAGATACATAAGGCTTATTGATGTTAGAAAAAGGATTATTTTGTATATAATTTTCTTTTACTAAGAAATTATAAAAACTATGTAAATAACTATATATTTTTTCACAAGTTGATTTAGAATATATATTATTTATATATTCTATGAATTGTTTACTTTCATTAATATTTATATTTAGTAAATTTTTATTATTTAAAGTTGATTTAAATAAAATTATCTTATTTAAATAATCAGTTTTACTTAGAGGTTTAAGTTTTCTAGAAAATTCCTTGAATAGTTTATATTCATATTCTGATAAATTCTTCATAAATACTCCCTCCCTTTATTATTTTAAGTTCACATTAATTATACTTCAAGTAAAAAAGTATTCATAACGAAAATTATATTTATCCACAACTTGAAGATGAATAAAATCATTAAATTATAATAATTCTAATTTAATAATTAAAATCCTTTGAAAAAATTAAGTTTTATTGATATACTTTATATGTTAATTTTATAGAATGTATTAAAGTACATAATTTGAAGGAGGCTTTGCAATGAGCGATATTTTAAAAGCTATAATCCTTTCTATTGTAGAAGGGATTACAGAATTCTTGCCTATTAGTAGCACGGGGCATTTAATTCTTGTAAACCAGTGGATAAACTTTGAAGGTAATTTTGGATTTTATTTTAATGTTATTATTCAGTTCGGTGCTATTTTATCGGTTGTAGTCTTGTATTTAAAAAAACTCAATCCTTTTGATAAATCTAAAACACAAATACAAAAACAGCAAACGATTAGTTTATGGTCAAAAGTAATAGTAGGATTTATTCCAGCTGCTATATTAGGTTTTTTATTTGCGGATATAATAGAAAATTACTTAAGTAATCCTATAGTGGTAGCTGTAATGCTCTTTATTGGTGGTATTTTTATATTAGTTTTAGAAAAAAGCTCCAAGAGAGTTAATATAGATAGTTTTGATAAACTAAGTTATAAAAAAGCTTTTTCAATAGGAATAATTCAATGTCTAGCAATGATTCCTGGAACTTCAAGGTCAGCTGCTACAATTATAGGGGCAATGCTTTTAGGAACGTCAAGACAAATAGCTGCAGAGTTTTCTTTCTTCTTAGCAATACCTACAATGGCAGGTGCAACGGCTTATTCTTTACTTAAGATGATTAAAAGCGGAGTAGCTATAACATCTAATCAATGGATCGTATTACTGGTAGGTATTATAGGTTCATTTATTGTAGCTATATGTGTTATATCTTTTTTTATGAATTACATAAAAAGAAAGGATTTTAAAATATTTGGATACTATAGAATAATACTTTCTGCAATAATACTCTTTAATTACTTTCTTAATGCTATTCACATATTCAAAATTATATAAAGTAAAATAAGAATGTAGGTACGTACCTACATTCTTATTTTACTTTATTTGTCTTTTTGTTAATAAAGCTATATTTCATGGCAATTAGAGAGATTCTGTAATCATTTTTATTATATCACTATTTTCTTCTTTAAATGTTGTTACTATTGTAATCTTGTCTAGAGCGCATGTCAGTGCAGTGCATATCATATTTAGATTTTTTATGAAATTGTTAACTTCATTATTAGGACTAGAATCATTTAAATGATGACCATATAACATTTCAATTTGGCATAATATAAGTGACTTATATTCCAAATTGTTTATGGAATATATATTAGATATTGTTACTCCATTTTTATTGCTTAAATTTGTTAATTCATCATTTGAATATATATAAGGTATATTACTTTCTTCTAGTGCTTTTCTTAAAATATACTGGAAGTATATCATATTCCCATTTTTTAACTTCCTCTTATTATACGGATATACAATTATTATATCTGAATAATTAAATCCTTTTTGAGTTACTAAGTATTCTATTTCCCATATTATTGATTTGATTTTTTCTTCTATATCATCAACAAATATAATTTCTACATCTTCGCCTTCGTATTGCAAAGATTCTGTATTTAAATAATAATCATCAGGTAAATTTTTGTCAAATTTTTTTATATATTTCTTGATGTTGTTTCTGAAATTATTTACAAATGAAGATATTTTTTGTGTTTGTTTATAGTTGTATTCAAAAGTTAGAGTATCATCTAAGTTCATATTTTCCCAAAATCCTTTAAATGATTTTATATTACTTTGTATATCTGCGGATTTATCAACTGATATATTAAAAATATTTTTAGATTTAAACAATATACCTTGAATAAATTTTATTTCTTCTTCATTAAAGTTCTCACAAGCATCTATAAAAATACCTTTATATATTCTCTTGTTTTTTAAGGTATTTTGTACTTGTAAAAATACATTTTTAAAATATTTAGAAAAGTTCATTTTAAGCTTATTATAATCTATTACTAAATTTAAATCTTTTGCCATTTTAAATATAAACCCATGATAATTGTATATATCTAAGTTATCAGGTGATTTATACAATAAATTAATTTGACTTTTTATCTCATTCATCAATTGCTTATTATATGTTAAGAATAAAAATCTTTCCTTTGGATATAATTTAGCAAGCTTTATAGCTCTTGATATTAATATAGTGGTTTTAGAACTTCCGTTAGGACCTATAAATAAAGTATTTCCATATTTTATAGAATTAATTTTTTCAATTTGAGAAGGGTTTAAAAATAACGAACTATATTCATATTCATCTTTAGAAAATGATATTGTTTTAAAAAAATCATTTTTTGAATTTTTCTTACTATATTTTTTTATAACATGATATTCTGGAGATATATAGAATCTAAGTAAGTTTAAAGTAACATCGTCATTCTCACCTATTAAATATTTATCTAATAGGCTTGTATCATTAATTAATTTATTATAGTTATTATTATCAATAATATGATTATTTATAAAATCATTTTCATTATTATCTATTTCGATATAGGGCATAATGTATATTAAATTATATGTGATATTTAAATTGAAATTTTTTAAACCTTCCTTTAATGTACTATATTCTTCTTCCATTACTTCTATCAATTCATCTTCTAGTATAGAATATATTTCTTCAGTAGTATCCATGAATTTAATAAATAGAATATTATTATTCTTAATATACATTAAATCTATATTAATACCATTTACAGGGACTAGTTTTGTTATTCCTATCCCACTTAAAGAGTTTATACAATTTTCATAAAAATGAATCTCACTATCTTTTGTTCTAAGAGAATCTAAATTAGAATGAATATTTTTTGAATATATTTTCAACTGTATCCCCCTCTTCTATAAGTTTCAAAAAGTCTACAGTTAGAATCTTCAGAGTAAGACTTTTTTATATTATATCATTTAATTGTTAATTTTCTAGTATGACATGCTATTTATTACTTTTTTTAAACATAAAAACCGAATCTAATTCATTAGTTCGAAACGCTTCGTTTAATAATTTTATAAATTTTTTATCGTTAGCTTTATTGAAATATATACATTTTACTATTTCTTCATTATTTCTAAGTTTGTACAATAGTTCTTTATGTATCCTCATTGAAATGCTATAAATTATGTAAGTTTTCCAAATTTCAGTGTTATCTGAATCCAATACTTTTGTATTTTTAAAATTGATTATGAATTTTTTGAAGCTAATCCATTTTTTACGTTCTATATATCCTAATCTTGTTAATCTAGATTTTATAAGGTATATATTATTTATAAATCCAGATACAATAAGAGCTATAGATATTCTATATAGATATGGAGAATGTATATAGATAAATAAAATTCCTAATAAAATTTTAAAATATGAATATAAATATAATAAAAATTTTATTATATTGTTTGTTTTTAGATATCCAAAATCTTCGCACTCTGTATATACTTTTCTTTTCCAGTTATTATAAAACCTTTTAAATTCGATAAAATTTTTTTTATTTTTATTATATTTTTTTATATCTTCTAAGCAAATAAGTTTGTTATTTCCAACAAAACCAAATAACCAATTTAATAAATACTTTTCGTGATTTTTTAATATTGTTGGATCTTTATTGGTTAGTTTAAATTTATCATCTACTTCTAAGATATATCCTTTTCTAATCAGGTCAGCTATAGTAATGAAAAAATCTCTACTCTTGATTTTCTTACGTTTTAATAGACTAGCCATAATTGCAGGAGTACAATCTGTTGGTAATTTCAAATTATAGTTTCTAGGTAAATTCCCTTTTTGAAGAAATAATCTATCAAAAAATAAAATTAATAGATAAAAAAATTCTATAATTAATAAAGATATAGATAATATATTAATTTTTTTTATTCTATTTATTATATTTTTATACTTTGATTCAATATTAATTTCTTTATTCACTAAATCGTTATATAATGTATATTTATTATTATTCTGGACACTATATGTAGGTATCGCTTGGGGTAAGAGTACTTTTAATTCTAATTCTATATTTTTAGGAAAATCATTTATAGTGTAATTAACTGTATTTTGATGTATGTTTATATTTTTATACAAATATCCATGTTGAAAAGCTCTAATATCTGTATATATTTCACCCTGTGGAAAATATATACAGATATTTAAATTTTTTATAGAATTATTATTATCAATATCAAAGACTTTAAATTTCAACTCATCAGCACTATTATGTTTGATTATGACATCTTCTAAATCATATTCTATTTTATATATTTTAGTTTCAGGACTTGTTTTATCATGTAGTCTAATATTATGTTCAAATAAATCTAACGCCAGTTGTTTTTTATTTGGATATATTTCATATCCTCTTAAATTATCTAATTTAGAATTATCCTCTAGGTATACACTTCTTGTTATTCCATTTGATTTAGAATAAAAATTATAAGTTATAATCTCTATGACATGAGCATCTCCTTTGTCATTTATGTTTATATACATTCTTAAATTTTCGATAGAATAATTTTCTTGTGAAAATATAGGTCTTATTAAAAGAATAAATGCTATTAATATTATTAAATAGATTTTTTTTCTTATTTTAATCACCTCTAATATATTATAAACTATATTTAACCTGTATTTTTAGTAAAATTAAAAAGACTTAAAATCTTTTTTTATTTTAAGTCTTTTGGATTATATTATATATAGTTGTTTATTTTGTTGAGTCTTCAATGCAATTTTTAATCAAATCAAATTTTTTTATTAAACAGCACTCTGGTTCTTCATATTCATTTATATATGAATTCAACAAATTTTTTATTTGGCTAAAATTTTTTTCATCATAAAAAGATACTGAATCTAATTTATGAGATATAGTATTGAACAACAAAAACCTTTTCTTTAAATATTCATTTTCCATCATACAATAAACACTCCTTATATAAATTTGTTAAACTATATAAGGAGTGTTTGCTAAAAAGCATAATTTAAAACATATATAATAAAATTTTATTTATCAATATTAAATACTACCGTTAATATCATTTTGAATTTTTTTGTGGCTAATAAAGAATGACTTATATTAGCTGGCATTACTATAGTTTCTCCTTGTTTAACCTTAAAGCTTTCTTCACCTATTGTAATCATAGCTTCTCCATCTAAAATAGATACCATAGCATCACCTTCAGATTTATGAGTACTTATTTCTTCATTTTTATCGAAAGCAAATACAGTTACATTTACATATTTATTTTGAGTTAAAGTCTTGCTAATAACGCTTCCTTTTTGATAATCAACTAATGATGTTGTTTCAACTGGCTTTGAAAAATCTATGTTTTTTATAAAATGGTTATTCATGTTGTTTTCTCCTTTCTATTGTAAAATATGTTTTTACTTATATACAGTATAAAATAAAAATCGAATTAATTAAGTAACATGTGTTACTTATGTGCTATTTATTTTTAAAATGAACATCTATTATTTTTTCAGCAAGTCTTTTTTGGGCATTTGCTTGTGCAACTAGCATTATTACAATTAAAAATAATTGGGCTAAATCTTGGTTTTCCTTTTCTATTTCATTTGTTTTTTGTTTGATAGATCTTATATTTGATGATATAAAACTTTCAAAATCCTCTATTTCACTATCTTTTAGTTCTAAAAAAATTGAATATATATTATCTAATGATACTATATCATCTTCTGTATTTGACATATCCTTAAGTATAGGTTCAAACAGTAGCTTTATATCATCTAGAGATAATACTTGTTTTAAGTAATAAACCAAAATCATTAGTATTATATGTTGCTTACTATATTTTTTATTATTAGATGGCATTAATAGTCCTTGCTTTGTATAATTATTAATCATTGTTTTAGTCAATATCTTATCATTATCATTTCTTTTCAGATTATAAAGTTTTTCATCTATGAAATTGGTTACTTGATCCATATATAAGTTTAAGTCTGGTATATCTTCTAATTCCACCTTTTCACCTAAACATAGTTCTTTTATAAGTTCAATTAGTTCATTTTCATCTATCATTTTAATCACCTCTCTTATATAATATAGTATCCAAAACTATATATCAACATATGTATATGAATTTCAAGAAGTTTATTAGACAAAAAAATCTAATCATAGATTAATAATTTTGAATTACTAACTACAATTAGATTTTTTATTATTAAGAATCACAATCTTCTATTTCAATGCTATATTTGCCACATTCAATACATACTATAATGCTAATTATATAACTACTATCTACGATACCTTTTTTTAACATTTTCTTAAATGATGTATTTTCATATTCTTCAGATATGTTGCTCATTACATATTTATCATTTTTAGCAAATACATAAAAATAATATTCAAGAAATTTAAAGTATTTAGCTTTTTCTGATACTCCATTCAAGCAATTTTGACAAGCTTGATCGTAATAAGCTATATCAAAATCTATGTTTTTTTGTTGTTTTAGTAAATTTATTATTTTTTTATTTGTGAGTCCAATTAGGAAGTTTACTTCACTACTTTCTTCATCCATACAATTGGATATATTTATATCGTATAAATTTTCATTAAATTCAAATGTATATTCTACCATAGTTTAACCCCTTTAAATTAATAATATACGTTAAGTATCTCATATAATTAATTGATTATCAATAATAGAAATGATATATCTATTATAATATTGATAAAATTCTACATCAAAATACTTTAATATTTGAAAATACATAAATTTTGTATTCCAAAAAAACTCACACTATTATATAATTTTAATTGTGTTATTTTTAAAACTTTACTAAAGGAGATTATATAATGAGTATATTAACAGTAAGAAATTTGAGCCATGGTTTTGGAGATAGAGCTATATTTAACAATGTATCATTTAGACTTTTGCCTGGAGAGCATATAGCACTTATAGGTGCAAATGGAGAAGGAAAATCCACTTTTATGAATATAATAACAAGTAAAATAGAGCCTGATGAAGGTAAAATAGAATGGGCAAAACGTGTAAGAGTTGGTTATTTAGATCAGCATACTTATTTAGAAAAAGGAAGAACTATAAGAGATGTTTTAAAAGATGCGTTCAAGTACCTTTTTGATTTAGAATCAGAAATTAATGAAACATATGACAAAATGGCTGAAGCAACACCAGAAGAGCTAGAAGATATGCTTGAGAATGTAGGTACTATTCAAGATATATTAACTAATAATGATTTTTATGTTATAGATGCAAAGATTGAAGAGGTTGCAAAAGGTTTAGGACTTACAGAAATAGGACTTAATAAGGACGTAAATGATTTAAGTGGAGGCCAAAGAGCAAAAATATTACTTGCAAAACTATTATTAGAAAAACCAGATATTTTATTATTAGATGAGCCTACTAACCATTTAGATGAACAACACATAGAATGGTTGAAAAGATATTTACAAAATTATGAAAATGCCTTTATTCTTATATCTCATGACATACCATTTATAAATAGTGTTATAAATCTTATATACCATATGGAAAATCAAGAGCTGAATCGTTATGTAGGCGATTATGATAATTTTATGCAGATATATGAAGCTAAAAAACGCCAGCTTGAAGCAGAATATAAAAGACAACAACAAGAAATAGCTGAACTTGAAGATTTTGTAGCTAGAAATAAAGCTAGAATTTCAACAAGAAATATGGCCATGTCTAGACAAAAAAAATTAGATAAAATGGATAGAATTGAATTACCACAAGAACGTGTAAAGCCACAATTTAATTTTAAACAAGCAAAAACTTCTGGTAGATTAATATTTGAGACGAAAGATTTTATAATTGGTTATGATGATCCATTGACAAAACCTTTAAACATAAAGATGGAGAGAGGCCAAAAAATAGCTTTAGTAGGTGCTAATGGAATAGGTAAAACTACCCTATTAAAAAGCATATTAGGACGTATAAAACCTTTATCTGGTAAAGTAGAGCTTGGATATGAACAAAGCATAGGTTATTTTGAACAAGAAATTAAGGATGGTAATAACAACATCTGTATAGAAGAGGTTTGGCAAGAATTTCCTGTATTTACTCAATATGAGGTGCGTGCAGCTCTTGCTAAATGCGGTCTTACTACAAAGCATATAGAAAGTAAAGTGAAAGTTTTAAGTGGAGGAGAGCAAGCAAAGGTAAGGCTTTGTAAACTTATAAATACTAATACTAATATACTATTGTTAGACGAGCCTACAAACCATCTTGATGTTGAAGCTAAAGAAGAACTTAAAAAAGCTTTAAAAGAATATAAGGGAAGTATACTTCTTATATGTCATGAACTTGATTTTTATAAAGATATTGTGACTGATGTATGGAATTGTGAAGATTGGACTACTAAAATAGTTTAAATAAAAAAATCCGCTTAAGCGGATTTTTTTATTTATATTTATTTTTTTAAAGGTTTAGGTCCATAGTATTGATATAAATCACTTCTTAGCATACCATTGTATAATTTTCTTTTTCTATCAGCTTTTCTTCCGAATGCATCTTCAAACTCACTATAAGCTGTTATTATGTAAAATGACCATGTATTTAATTTCTTAAAAGGAAGAGATATTTCTTTGTATAGTTGTCTTACACTATCTTTGTCTTCTAATCTTTCCCCATACGGAGGATTAGAAATAATAAATCCGTATTCATAGTCACTTTTTAAATTTCTAGCATCTTGCTTTTTAAATTCAATATAATTATCTACATCTGCAAGTCTAGCATTTTCTTTTGCTATTTCAAGTACCTCATCATCTATATCAGATCCATATATTTTAAAATCAATATCTGTTTTCATCATATCAAAAGCTTCTTTTCTAGCTTTCCACCATAGCTTCTTGCCTAATATACTCCAGTTTTCTGATAAAAATTCTCTATTAAGACCTGGAGCCATATTAAGACCCATCATTGCAGCTTCTATTAAAATAGTTCCTGAACCACAAAATGGATCTACTAATACTCTATCATGTTTCCAAGGTGTCAATGAAACAATAGCAGCAGCTAAAGTTTCTCTAATAGGTGCTTTACTAGCATTTTCTCTGTACCCTCTCTTATGAAGAGCTTGACCACATGTATCTATTGATATAGTAACTTTATCCTTGTGTATAAACACGTATATAGGATACTTTTCATCACTATTTTCATCAAACCAGTTAACTTTATATTCTTGTTTTAAATTTTCAACTACAGCTTTTTTCACTATAGATTGTATATCTGGAATACTATACAATTTAGACTTTATAGAAGAAGCTTTTGATACTGGAAAAACAGCATCTTTTTTTATGTATTTATGCCAAGGTAATTTTTTAGTGTTTTGAAATAGTTCCTCAAAGCTTCTAGCTTCAAATTCTCCAATTTTTAATAATACTCTTTCTGCTGTTCTAAGCCATAAATTCGATTTGCATATACCATAAATATCTGTTTTATAAGTAACTCTTCCATCTTCTACCTTTTGTATTTCATATCCTAAATTTTCAATTTCTCTTTTAAGTATTTTTTCGACTCCAAAAAAACATGGTGCTATCAAGGTTATATCTTTCATTACACTCCTCCTGCTGTATATATTATTATATATAATTACCAACTAATTGTATCATATACTTTATATAAATTTCTATTTAATTTTATAAAACCTCATTCATACTTCCTGTTCTATAACCCATAAGGTCTATAGTTACGTAGCTAAACCCTAAAGATTTTAGGTATTTACAAACTTTATCTGATGATCCTGATTCTAAAAATTTCAAAATTTCATTTTGTTCTAATTCTATTCTTGCTATTTCTCCATGATGTCTAACTCTAAACTGTTTAAATCCTAGTTGAGAAATATATTCTTCACTTTTTTCTATCATATCAAGTTTTTGTGGGGTTATTTTATGATTATAAGGAATCCTAGATGCAAGACAAGCAAAAGATGGTTTGTTCCAAGTAGGTATATCCAACATTTTAGATAAATCTCTAATCTCTTGTTTTGTAAGACCAGCTTCTTTTAAAGGACTCATTATACCTAATTCTTTTAGAGCTTTCATACCTGGTCTAAAATCACTTAAATCGTCAATATTACTTCCATCAGCTATATTGTTTATATCATTTTCGTTAGAAATTTCTATTATTTTTGTGAAAATCTCTTTTTTGCAAAAGTAACATCTTTCTGGAAGATTATCTATAAATTCTTTAATATTTATATCATTTACATGTATAACTGTGTGTTTAACATATATTTCACTGGCATAATTTATAGATTCTTGGATTTCTTTTTTAGTATGAATGAATGCATTAACTGTTACAGCTAATACATTTTCATTTAAAACATCTTTAGCTATTTTTAAAAGAAATGTACTATCAACTCCTCCTGAAAACGCTACAGTTAGATTATCTAATTTACTTAAATTATTTTTTAGTAATTTTAATTTTTGAATGGGTGTCAAAATTTTTCCTCCTTTTTTATATTAATGATTTGTTTAAGATTATATTATGTTTGTTTAAACTAATGTTTTTATATTCTACTAGGAATAAATTTCCGGAAGTAAAGATTATCGTATAATATTATTTTTTATATAAGTATTCATTTATACTATTGTCGTATTCTCTAATTATTTTCATTATTATAGAGTTATAAGTCGAGTTTAAATTATATTTTTCTATACTTTTAATCGGTAAAACATTAACAGAAGTGCCTGTCATAAATGCTCCGTCTAAACAAGGTATATCGCTCTCTTTTATGCAAATTTCTTTTATTTTTATATTTAAGCGTTTGCATATGTCAACCACTACAGTTCTAGTAACGCCTAACAACACATCGCTTGCTGGAGCAGTATATATACTATCTCCTTTAACAAAAAATATATTTGATCTACTTCCCTCTGTTATTAATCCTTCCTTATTAACAAGCAAAGCTTCAAAGGCATTTTTTAATTTAAGTTCATTATTTATTTTTTCTCTTAATTTTCTATTTCCTACTTTAGCATTTGGCTTTTCTCTTTCAGAATAATATATGATTGTATTTATTCCAGTCTCATATAATTGTTTGTCTGGATAATAGCTTTTTACACAAAAAATTATTAAGTTTTGATCTTCATTATCCAAGTTACTAAATATTAATTTTATGTTGATGTTTTTGCAATTATTTTTTTCTATTAATAATTTTATATCTTTGACTATTTTTCTCTTTGGTATATTAAGTTTAAATCCAAGTATTTCAGCAGATTTAAATAACCTTTCAAGATGTTGTTCTAAGAATAAAGGTTTCCCATTTATTACTCTTATCACTTCATATACATTAATATTATTATTTTCTGAAAAATCTTTTTTTTGGTCTGTTCTATATATTGTCCCATTTGAAACGTAGTATTCCCCTTCACTATTTATCATGATAAACACCTCTTACCTCTTATAAAAATTTATTCGATTCAAAACCTACAAATAGATACTTTAATTATACACTAATTATTATAATCAACAATCTTATTTTAAAGAATATGAATTACATTAATTCCCTTCGACTTTTTTCGACATTTGTATTATATTTATATTATAGATAAATTATATAATCCACAGGAGGAAAAGTATGAAAAAAATAATAATATCTAGTATATTAAGTTTGGGAATAGCATTTACTCCTTTGCATGCTAATATAGTTAATGCCTATTCTCAAATTAACAGCTCATTATTACTTAAAACAGGAATGAGAAATCAAAGTATTACTACCTTACAAAATAATCTAAAAGAATTAGGATATTTTCAAGTTAACCCTACTGGTTATTATGGAAGTATAACAAAAAAATCAGTTTTAGATTTTCAAAAGGCTAACAACTTAGTAGTAGATGGTATAGTCGGAAAGAGTACAATTCAAAAACTAAACTCATTGAATGCTAGAAATACCCCTTCTGTAACAAGAGGAAGTACAACAACCTCATCTAATTGGTCATGGTTTTCAAAAATTCAGTATGCAATCCCTAGAGGTGGTACTTTTGAAGTACTCGATATATATTCTGGAAAATTATTCAAAGCTAATAGAACATATGGAACTAATCATATAGATGCAGAAACTATAAGCGAATATGATACTGCTATATATAAAAGTATATTCGGTGGAAATTGGTCTTGGTATAAACGTCCAATAGTAGTTACTTACAATGGACTATCTCTACCAGCGTCTATGGCTGGTATGCCTCATGCTGGAAACGATAATGCACCTTCAGCGTCTTATACTAATTGGAGAAGTGATGATTATGGTCCAGGTACTAATTTAGATGCAATCAAAAACAACGGAATGCATGGAGTATTTGATATACATTTTATAGGTAGTAGAACTCATAGTAGTAATAGAATCGATAATGTACATCAAAACAATATAAAAATTGCTCAAAAATATATAGCTAAGTAATAAAAATCCGGTATATTAATATACCGGATTTTTTACTTAAAATAATAATTGTGCTATTTTTCCTCCAATTATTACACCTAGAACTCCCATTACACCTGCAAAAACAGGAGGTGCTGGTAAAGGTAATTTTAATTTTTGACAGATTGCTCCTAATATTGTTCCTGCTAAAGTTGCTTTTAATGATATTATTAACGCTTCCATTAATTAATCCCCCATTCTTTATTTACACTTTTCGAATTTTTTTATCACAAATGCACCAAACCAAACTCCAAATATACCCATAAAAGCTTGTATATTAGGTGGTGCTGGTAATGGAAACTTTAAAATTGTAAAGATAATTCCTGTCATTATTCCTGTTAATAAAGATAATAATACTACTTTAATGTCATTCATTTATATCATCCTTTCATGAACTAACTCTAATTTTATTAATTTATATGATATGTTACCGATTCCATATTAATTATATATTTTTTTATAAAATTTTTCAATATTAAATATTTTTTATAACGAATAGGAAATTATATTCCTATTTTAATTATGAATTGTATAATTGATGTATAAAAATAAGAGATTTACTTATTGATAAGTAAATCTCTTATTTTTATATTAATCTAAACTTGTTTTTTATATAATTACCAATAATTTTAAAATAATAAAATTATCTATTTCTTGAATATTCCAAAAGGTTTTCCAACAGGAAGAAATACTCTTCCAAAATGAAGATTCAACACAGAAGCTGCCGATCCATAGAAAGCCATTATTGAAATAAGAAGTTCTGAAATTGCAGCAATCTCATGAGCAAGTTCAGGCATTATGCCAAATGTACTTAAAGTCAGTCCTATAAATAAGAAATCTATCAATACAAATATTATAAATAACACTTTATGAGTTTCCATAGCCCCTATAGTCATAAATAAAGTGAATATTAAATATCCTAAAAAAGCAAATCCAAGTTGTTTAACATCTACTCCAGCTGCTAATTTTTCTCCAAATACGCCATTTTGAATAAGCCATGAAGTTGCAACTGCAAACCAGAAAAATGCATATCCTCCGAAAGCAGTTGTTCCAAAAACATTCCCTTTTTTTGAATCGTTAATACAAGCAAATAATTGCGCAAATGCTCCTAAAAATATTGCCCACGGTATAACAAATGATACTCCTTGGGTAATACCCAACTTTTGAGACGATGCTACAAGAGTTACCATAGCTAACCCAAATAATCCCAATGCAGATGGATCTGCATTACTAATTTTTACAATTTTTGTTTCATTAGTGTTCATAAAACCCTCCTATAAATAATTTAGTATATTATAAATTCTCCAGTGTCTATATTATCACAAAATTCTACTTTTTTAAACATTTTAATTGTTTTTTTTCGCAAATTCACACAAAAAAATAATAATTAGTATATAATGTAAAATATACTAATTATTACAGAGGTGATTTTATTGAATAAACTATCTAAACTTTTAAAATACAATACGCACATATCCATTAAATTTGATGCTACGCAAAAAAGTTTAACCATTCTTGATAAAAAACAAATCATTAAAAGCATTTATTTTCCATTTGATAATTTAGACGATCATATAGATTATGTATATAATCTTATAGTTTCAATAAACAATATAAATTTGTATATACCTAAGATTTATACTAGAGAATAAATCAATTTTATTTATATCCAGAAGCTGTTAAGTTCTTGTCTTCAGCCTTAAAGTGGTTGAGTATTAGAACTTTTAGCTTTCGTATAAATACACTATTTATACATTAATCTTCCACAATTCTCACATTCTATAATTTCATCATTATCTAATTTACTAATTTTATTCATAAAAAGTTCAACATTGCATCCACCGCAGATATTATTCTCAACTTTCACCAAAGCATTTTTATATCTTTTTCTAATATTGTAATATTTAGTTAAATTTTCATTATTTATTTCACTTCTAAATTTTTCTATCTGTTCTAAATTAATATATAATTTTTTTGTATATTCATCTAGTTTTTCGTTGATTTTTTGATTTGAATTTTCAATAATCTGTTTTAATTCATCACATTTAGTTTTGCATTTTTGGATTTTAATATTTAAATTTTCGACCACATCCATATTTTCTATCAATTCTTGTTCAATTTGTTCTTTTGATTCTTGTAAATTCATTTCTTTATTTTTTATATTTTCAAGTAATTTTATATCTTTTATTAATCCACTGTATAAATCTTCATCTATTTTTTTCAATTCCTCTTCTTTATTTTTCAAATTATTTTCTAATGTTATAATTGCTTGTTTTAAAAGTTCTAATTGCTTTATATACATTTTTTCAGCTTGCTCTATTTTATATAATTTCGTTCTCAATTCTGATATTTTAGGATGGTCTTGTATATAAGCTATTTTATTTTTAATTTTATCTATTAAATCATGTTTTTTATCTAATTCTATAATTTTATTCATAATAATACCTCCAACGAATTTTTTATATTAAAATAAGGAGTAGACAAAACTATTCCTTATATTATAACAAATGGATCTATATTAGATTTTGATTTTAATATTTCTATATTTTTAAATTCTTTTTGTAAATATTGTAAAACTATATCTGCAAATATATTTTCGCTCCCAAAATGACCAGCATCAATAAGCTTTATACCTAATTCTAAAGCATTTTGAGCATCATGGTATTTTACATCTCCAGTAATTAAAACATCTGCACCCATAGTATGAGCTTTATTTATAAATTCAACTCCTGATCCAGTTACTACAGCTATTTTTTTTACATCATCTTCTAAATTTCCTGTAACTTTTAAACTTTCTATATTTAACAATTCTTTTAAAGCAGCTGATAATTCTTTAAGCTTCATAGTATCCTGCAATTTACCAATTCGTCCAAGTCCATATTTTTTGCCTGTATTTTTTAATTCATATACATCATATGCAACTTCTTCATATGGATGTACTTTTATTATCTTATTTATAGCCTGACTTAAGTTACTTTCTCCACATATACTTTCTATTTTAACTTCTTCTACAGCCTCTATTTCATTTTTTACTCCTATATAAGGATTAGAATCGTTTAAAGGTTTAAATCTTCCCACACCGTTAAAAGTAAATGAACAATCACTATAGTTTCCAATATTACCACAACCGACATCCGCCATAGCTTTTCTCATATCATCCTGATGAGAAGCTGGTGTATATACAGATATTTTATATAATTTTTCCTCGAATGTATAATCTAATACCTGAACATCTTTTAGACTTAATCTTTTAACTATTTCATCATTTAATCCATCAAAAGCTATATCAAAATTAGTATGTGATGAATATAAGCTAATATCATTTCTTATTAACTTATATATATCATTTCCTTTTGTTGTAGACTTGTTTATTTTTTTTATTCCTTTAAATATAAATGGATGATGAGTTATTATTAAGTCCACTTTATTTTCTACAGCTTCATCTACAACCGCTTGAGTAGCTTCTAATGTAACAAGAACTTTTTCTACTTTAGACATTCCATCCCCTATAATTAAGCCTATATTATCCCAATTATAAGCTAGTGATTTAGGATATTTATTTTCAAATATTTCTATTATATCTTTAACATACATCATTTTTCAACTCCTCAAGCTTTTTAATTTTATTTTTACATTCATATATTTTAGATTCTATTTTTCCACCTTCTTTTCCTTCTAATTTTTCTATTATCTTACAATATTCTTTTATTTTTTTATCTATAAACTCTAAAGTTAAAGAAGGTTTATTTTTTAAAAGTCCTTTTCCCACTTCATAGTAAATTTCATCTTCTATAAATTCTTGACGCTTTCCAGTTTCGTCATACGTAACCACCATTATTTCATATATTCTAAAATCTTCTTTAACTAAAATTTCTTCTTCAATAATAAAACTATTTTTATGTAGATATTTTCTAAGCTCACTTGATGCCTGCATTGGTTGTAATATTATCTTATCTAATTTCTTTGCTATCTCAAGTTCATTTTCTATTAATTGACTTATCAAAACTCCTCCCATGCCAGCTATTACTACTTCATCTACTTCTCCAAGTTTTAATACGCTAAGTCCACTTCCCAATCTTAGTTCTATTCTATCTTCTAAATTGTTTGAATAAATTTCTTTTCTTGCATTATCTAATGGTCCTTTATTTATATCTGCTGCTATTGCATTTTGTATCTTATTTTTTTTTATTAAATATACAGGTATATAGCCATGATCTGTTCCTATATCTGCTACTTTTATATTATCACTAACTAAATCAGCTACTGCTTCTAACCTTGGAGTTAATTTCATTTTTTTACACTTCCTTTTTTGAATTAAAATAAATATTTAAAAAATAATAATAATGAGGTGATTTAATATGAAAAGAAAAATAATTCCCCCCAAAAAATTATTAAGATATAAATGGGGTGGTACTACCTTTGAATGGGCTGAAGAAGCCAAGGAAATAAATGCTCAAATACAAGATGCTCAAGAAGAAAATATATCAAAAGAAAAATTAAAAAAAGAAATAGAGCATGCAAATATACCTCAATATTGGAATTAGAAAAAAATTCGCCTTATAGGCGAATTTTTTTAATCTAAATAATCTTTTAATTTTTTAGATCTACTTGGATGTCTCAATTTTCTTAATGCTTTTGCTTCTATTTGTCTTATTCTTTCTCTTGTAACATCAAATTCTCTACCTACTTCTTCAAGAGTTCTTGCTCTTCCATCTGCTAATCCGAATCTTAACTTTAAAACCTTTTGTTCTCTTTCATTTAAAGATCCTAAAACTTCTTCAATTTGCTCTTTTAAAAGAGAATAGGCTGCAGCTTCTGCAGGTGCAGGTGCATCTTCATCTGGTATAAAGTCGCCAAGATGACTATCTTCTTCTTCTCCAATAGGAGTTTCTAATGATACTGGCTCTTGTGCTATCTTTAATATTTCTCTTATTTTATCCTCCGGTATATCCATTTCTTTAGCTATTTCTTCAGGTTTTGGTTCTCTTCCTAACTCTTGAAGTAATTGTCTAGATACTCTTATCAATTTATTTATAGTTTCAACCATATGAACAGGTATTCTTATAGTTCTAGCTTGATCTGCTATAGCACGAGTTATTGCTTGTCTTATCCACCATGTCGCATAAGTACTAAACTTGTATCCTTTACTATAGTCAAATTTTTCAACTGCTTTTATTAAACCTAAGTTTCCCTCTTGTATCAAATCAAGAAATAACATTCCTCTTCCTACATATCTTTTAGCTATACTTACAACTAATCTAAGATTGGCTTCAACTAATCTCTTTTTAGCTATTTCATCACCTTGTTCCATTCTTTTAGCAAGTTCTATTTCTTCTTGAGCAGAAAGAAGAGGTATTTTGCCAATTTCTTTTAAATACATCCTAACCGGATCATCTATACTTATACCTTTAGGTAAAGATAAATCTATACTTTCAAAATCAAATTCTTCATCCTCGCTATCTTCTTCATCTTTTTCTACTTTAATACTTTCTTTTTTATTTTTTTCTTCTAGTACTTCAATTCCCATTTGACCTAATGTCTCATATAAATTTTCAATTTGGTCCTTGTCTAACTGAACTTCTCCTAAAACTTCCATTATTTCGCTATATGTTAAAGACCCTTGTTTCTTTCCTTTATCCATTAATTCTTTTACAGATTGTCTTTGTTCTTTGCTTATCTTTTTCGCCATTTCAAGTCCCTCCTTTCTATAAAATATTCTTCATCTCTTTTTCTAATTGTATTATCTTCATTGCAATATCTAACAATTCTCTATCAACCTCACTTGCTTCTATATTTTTATCATTCTGTTTTTTTTGCTGTAATTCATGCTGCCTTTTAAGTAAACAATCTCTTTTTCTTTTTAAACTGTTTTTTTGCAAAGTATTTATAATATCATTTAAATTAATGTTTGAATCTATATTTATATTATATACATCCTGTATATATTCTTCTGATATGCCTATTTTTTTCAATTTGTCAATAGTTATTATATCCAATTCATTACTTTTAATTATATAATTTAATATTTCTTTACTTTCTTTAAATGAAAAATCATCTATATCTAGATTCATCAAAATATCTTTTCTATATTTTTTGTTATTTAGAAATATATGAATAATTTGCTTTTCTGCAATTTCAATGCCATTTTGCTTAATTTTTATTTCTTCCATTTCTTTTTGTTTAAAATTTTTTTTATTTTTATTAAACTTATAATTTTCACCATAAATTTCACTATTTATGGCATGTATAGATATATTTGTTTCTTTAGATATTTTGTTAATATAATATTCAACTTCAATAGGACTTTTAATATTTTTTATTATATTAGCTACATTTTTTGTAAATAAGAGTATATCTTGATCATTATTCAAGTTATATTTTTGTTTTGATATATCTATCTTAAATTGAATTAATGGTATGGAGTCTTCTAATAACTTATTGAACCCCTCTAAACCTTCTCTTCTTATATATTCATCTGGATCTTTGCATTTTCCAAGATTTAATACTTTTACGTTCAGATTGACACCATTTAATATATCAATAGCTTTTAGTGTAGCATTAATACCAGCTTCATCATTATCATAAGCTACAATTACTTTATTGGTATATTTTTTTATTAATTTTGCCTGCTCAATAGTTAAAGCAGTTCCTAGTGATGCAACTACATTTTTTACACCATATTGAAAAAGACTTATAACATCCATATAACCTTCTACTATTATCAATGTATCATTCTTTATATTCTTTTTAGCAAAGTTTAAGCCATATAAATTTTTTCTTTTATTAAATAGTATAGTTTCTGATGAGTTTAAATATTTTGGAAGAGAATTATCTAATACTCGTCCTCCAAAAGCTATAACCTTTCCTCTTTGGTCAAATATAGGAAACATAACCCTATTTCTAAACCTATTTATATGTTTTTTTTTATTTTTAGTTTGAATTGCTAATCCAGCATCTATTAAGTTTTGCTGATTATATCCTTTTTTCAATAAATAATTATTTAAATCGTTCCAGTCATTTCTTGAATACCCTAGACCAAAATATTTAATCACCTTATCGTCAAGTCCTCTGTTTTTCAAATATTTGTATCCATTATTATTCAAATCAGACATGGATTTAAAAAAATATCTAGCTGCATCTAAATTAATTTGATATAATTTCTGCTTTTTATTTATATTTTCTTTAGATTCATCACTTATTTTTCCTTTGTTAATTTCAACGCCCGATTTTTGAGCTAGAAATTCTAAGGCCTCCATGAAATCTATATTTTCCATTTTCATTACAAAGTTTATAACATCCCCACCTTCTCCACATCCAAAGCATTTATATATTTGCTTTTGAGTGCTTATTGAAAATGATGGTGTTTTTTCTGAATGAAAAGGGCATAGTGCTTTATAATTTAATCCAGCAGATTTCACCTGTATATAGCTAGATATTATATCTACAATGTCATTTCTTGATTTTATTTCTTCTATAATCTCGTGCATATCATTCATACAATCACCTTCTATTTAGGTGTAATATTTATTAATTCTTGATAAAATTCATATTTCCTTCATTTGAAAATTCTTAAATTTTATCAAGAATTAATAGTTACATATTACTTTTGTATTAGTTTTTATAAATACAATTTACTATAATTCGACTTTTTTAAATAAATTCCTTCTTTATTTTTGAAAAATATTTTTAAAAAAATAAACAGGGCTAAGATAGCCCTATTTCTTTAAAGATTCTACAACGTCTTCGAATTCATTAAATGTTAACGATTGTGGTCCATCAGAAAGTGCTTTTTCGGGTTCTGGATGAACTTCTATCATTATACCATCTGCCCCAGCTGCAAAAGAAGCCAAACTCATTGGTTTAACTAACTCTTTTATTCCTGTTCCATGACTTGGATCTACTATGACAGGTAGTCCTATTTCATTTTTTATTATAGGAACTGCAGCCAAGTCTAACGTATTTCTAGTATAATCATTATACGTCCTAATTCCTCTTTCACACATTATTATATTCGTATTTCCTCCAACAGCTATATATTCAGCTGCATTTATCCATTCTTTAATTGTAGCAGACATACCTCTTTTTAAAAGTATAGGCTTGTCCTGCTTTCCAACCTCAGTGAGTAGAGAAAAATTATGCATATTTCTAGATCCAATTTGTATAATATCTGCTACCTCATATATTTTATCAATATCTCTTGCATCCATTAATTCTGTAACAATAGGAATATCGACTTCTTTTTTTACTGATTTAAATATCTTCAGACCCTCTTCCCTCATACCTTGAAAAGAATAGGGAGAAGTCCTAGGTTTATATGCTCCACCTCTTAATACATTTGCACCTTTGCTTTTTATAAATTTAGCAATCATTAAAAGTTGCTCATAACTTTCCACTGCACAAGGTCCAGCAATTATAAGTTTATCATTCGGAATAGTTGTACCATTATTTAAATTTATAGTAATATCCATATTTTTTAGTATGATTTTACTCATTCCCTATGTACTCCTTTATTTCTTCCACATCTAATTCACTTAACCAATCTTTTAGTAACCTACCTTTTATCGTCAATTTTTCGTTCAAATCAATCAAAGGTATCAGCACAAAAGCTCTTTCTTGTATTCTTGGATGAGGAAGAGTTAATTTTTCATCATTACAAATTATATCATCATATATTAAAATGTCAATATCTATAGTTCTAGGTCCCCACCTAATTGTTCTCTCTCTTTTAAGATTAAGCTCTACTTCTAAGCATTTTTGTAGTAAATCTTTAGGTTTTAAATTCGTCTCTATAGCTACACAAAGATTTAAAAAGTCATTTTGATTAGTATATCCCCACGGTCGTGTTTCATATACCTTGGATATTCTAACTATTTTTGTATTTTCAATTTTTTTTATGTAATCTATAGCATCATTCAAATATTTCAATCTATCTCCTACATTAGTTCCAAGTCCAAGATAAACTCTACTCATTACTTTTTTCTCCTTATCTCTACACCAAAATAATCAAATATTGCATTTACTGGAGCCTCTGGTTTTTTAACTCTAACCATAATTTCTTTAACTAAATCAAAATTATCAAATACTTGTTTTGATATATTTTCTGCTAGAGCTTCTAATAAGTTGTACTTTTCATTTTCAACTACTTTTTTTACAACCTCATAAACTTCACCATAATGAACAGAATCCATAACATTATCACTTTCCCCAGCTTTTTTAAAATCCAAGTAAATCTCTATATCAATAAAAAACTTCTGACCAAGTATATTTTCTTCTTTTAATGCTCCATGATATCCATAAAATGATAAATTACTTAATATAATCTTGTCCATTATTTATACCTACTTTCTATATATAGCATCTGTAACCTTTGCAGCTCTTATATTTTCTTTTATATCATGTACCCTTACTATATCCACTCCTTGAATTATCCCCATAACAGTAGTAGCTATGGTCCCCTCTACTCTTTCTTTAGCAGGAAGATCTAAAATTTTTCCGATCATAGACTTTCTAGATGTTCCCAATAAAATTGGATATCCTAAATCTTTCAATTCATGGATACGTTTCATGACATGCATATTTTGCTCTGGTGTTTTACCAAATCCAATTCCTGGGTCAAGTATTATTTTATCATCCTTTATACCAGCCTTTTTTGCTATTTGTATACTTTTATTTAAAAATTTCTTTATAGACAGTATAATATCTTCATCGTATTCTGTACCATACTGATTATGCATAATAACTATATAAGCATTGTATTTTGCAATTACATCAGCCATTAATTCATCCTTTTGTAGTCCCCATACATCGTTTATAATAGGTACTCCAAGCTTTAGGACTTCCCTTGCAACAGATGCTTTGTATGTATCAACCGATATAGGTACGTCAATTCTGCTTATTAATTTTTTAACTACAGGAACTACCCTTTTTATTTCTTCACTCTCATCTACAAATTCTGATCCAGGTCTTGTAGATTCTCCTCCTATATCTATAATGTCTGCTCCTTGTTTTATCATTTCCTCAGAATGTTCTATAGCAAGGTCTACATTAGTATATTCTCCTCCGTCTGAAAAACTATCAGGAGTTACATTTAGAATTCCCATTACATATGTCTTTTCTCCAAAATTAAACAAATCAAACGCCTCCTATTTATAGTTTATCAAACTCATAACTTCAGCTCTTGCAGCTACATCTTTTTCAAATATACCTCTTACAGCTGAAGTTACAGTTTTTGAACCAGCTTTTTTCACACCTCTCATAGTCATACACATGTGTTCAGCCTCAAGTACTACTATAACTCCATATGGATTTAAGACTTCAACAATTGCATCAGCTACAGTTTTTGTTATTCTTTCTTGTAATTGTGGTCTTTTAGCAGCAGTTTCAACTACTCTTGCAAGTTTAGATAAACCTGTAAGCTTTCCTCCTTTTGGAATATAAGCCACATGAGCTTTTCCGTGGAATGGTACCAAATGATGTTCACACATTGAATAAAAAGGTATATCTTTTACAAGGACTAATTCTTCATGCTTTTCATCTTGAAAAAATAATTGTAAATGTTTTTTTGGATCTTCATTTAACCCGCTATATATTTCCTCAAACATTCTAGCGACTCTATCAGGCGTATCAATTAATCCTTCTCTATTAGGATCTTCACCTATTGCTTCTAATATATCCCTTACTGCTCTTTTTATTTTTTCTTTATCCATATCTCCCAACCCCCTAGTTATTTTATATTTTTAAATACATATTCAACCATAGAATTTAGAATATTAGAATCATAACTTATATGTAAATTTTTAGAAAGATTATTTAAATAATAATCTTTTTCTTTTATTTTTTTTAATAGTTTTTTATCTTTTGGAACCCATTTATTATTCACTATAAAATAAGATTTTAGTATATCTTTTAAGCATAAGTTTGACATAAAATGAATATAAGCTAAGTCCTTGCTATTTTTTATTCTTTTTATATTATCTATAATATTAAGTTTTAATTCTTTTTTTTGAGATAAATTGTATTTTAAAGGTCCTTTTTTATATTCAATTTCAGCATATTTTCTAATATCTCCTAATATATTTTTTTTATCATATATACTATTCCCTTTAATAATTCCCTCTATAAAAAAGAGCTTCTTTTTATGTATTAATTCATAAGCTAAGTTTTCAGAAAAATAATTTATATCAAAATCAATGTTTTGCCTACTATACCTTTTTCTAATTTGCCTATCTCCGTGCTTAGTTATTATAAACAAATCAATATCATTTATATTTTTATCAAAATTTAAATCAGCACTAGACCCAACTACTACTATAGCTATGTTATTTTGGTCATTTTTGAGTTTTAATATCAATTCTTCATATGCTTGTTTAATATTCATAATATAGTTCCTTTAACTTAGAATTTATTTTTCTAAATATATTACTTTCTTTTTTATAGTTTATATTATTTATTCTTGTAACCATCATTAAGTCCATAAGGCTATTTGTTATAAAGCAAAATTCAAAATTTTTAATTTCATCTAATTTTATTATTTTTTCAATTAATTCTATGTCCGTTTTTTTACAAATAGAAATTACTTTGGCCCTTATTATACCAGGTAAAACTGATTTATCTATAATAGGCGTATATACTGTATTTTCTTTTATAAAAAAAATATTGCTCATAGATCCTTCTAAAACTTCATCATTTAAACTTATTATTAATGCTTCATCGAAATTTTTAGATAAAGCATATCTTTTAGAATATATATTTTCAAAGTAATTTGTAGTTTTATGATTATATATTATACTTTGCCCTCTTTTAATTGGGGATATGTTTAATTTAAACCCTTCTATGTAATTATTATTAGTATAAGTTATATCTCTTAATTGAATATTATATCCTTCATCATATACACTTACTCTTAATGCTTTATAATCCAATTTTTGTGAAAAACTATTTATTTTTTCTTTTAATTCACTTTTATCAATGGTTATATTCAAATCTAGTTTTTCAATGGAACTATACATTCTGTTTAAATGATCATCTAAAAACATAACTTTACTATCAATTACCTTCATAGTTTCAAATATTCCTATTCCAAATTTAGTTAATTCGCTATTAAAAGAAGCACTATTCTTCATAATATCCTCTTATAGCATTCATAATTGATTTTGCTTTATGAAGAGTTTCCTCATACTCCTCTTCTGGATTAGAATCCCAAGTTATTCCCCCTCCAACTTGGAAAAATATATCCTCATCTTTTTTTATTATAGTTCTAATTGATATATTAAAATCAGCATTAGAGTCAAATCCTATGTATCCAATTGAGCCTGTATATACATTCCTAGCTGTGGGTTCTAATTCATCTATAATCTCCATAGCCCTTATTTTAGGAGCTCCAGTTATTGAACCTCCTGGAAAAGTTGAACTTATAACATCAACTATATCTTTGTCTTCTTTAATTTCTCCAACAACAGTTGATACTAAGTGATGAACATTTGAATATTCTTCTAACTTAAACAACTCGGGTACCCTTACTGTCCCTATTTTAGAAATTCTACCTATATCATTTCTTTCTAGATCTACAATCATCAATAATTCAGCTTTATCCTTTTCGCTATTTAAAAGTTCATTTCTCAACAATAAATCTTCTTCTTTACTTTTTCCTCTAGGTCTAGTTCCTTTTATTGGTCTCGTCTGTATAAATTTATTATTAACTTTTATAAATCTTTCTGGAGAGTTTGATAATATATGAATATCTTCAAAATTTAAAAAAGCTCCAAAAGGGGCAGGTGATATTCTTCTAAGATCTCTATATAATTCAAAGCTTGACATACTAACTTTACCATGAAATCTTTGTGTCATATTTGCTTGATATATATCACCACTTCTTATATAATTTCTCATTTTTTCAATTGCATCTATGTAATCTTTCTTTTTAAAATTTGATTCTAATTTTACTCTTGGAAATGTCTTTTGTTCATAGCACAATTTATCTACTCCATTGTCTTGAGCATTACTTATTAATTTAGATAAATAGTTTACTATATAATTTTCATCTCTAACGTTTATATCTGGAGTTGCTATAAATGTTTTGTTCATTAAATGGTCAATTACAATTACCCAATCATATAGTCCAAAATATAAATCAGGAGCTTTCATATCATCAACTACAGTTCTAGGTAATTTTTCTATATAATTACCTAGATCATACGATAAATATCCTACTGCTCCACCTATAAAAGGTAGTCCTGTATCATTTTTAATTTTATATTTCTTAAGCTCTACTCTTAGTTTTTCTAGAGGGTTGATTTCACTATCCTTGTATTTTAAAACCTTAAAAGGATTTGAACTTATAAATGAATATCTTCCTAAATTTTCTTCATCCATAGCGCTATCAAGTATAAAACTATGTTTCTCATCTTTAAATAAAGTATATATTTCAAATGAATTTAAATTTGTTAATATTTCTCTTATCATATCTAATCCTCCCCTCTAGCTTGTCTTAAAAAATTCTTTAATATTTCATGGCCTTGTTCAGTAAGTATCGCTTCTGGATGAAACTGAACCCCCTCTATAAGATAATTTCTATGTTTAATTCCCATTATTTCGCCTTCATCAGTAATAGCTGTTATTTCGATATTATCACTTAATGTTTCTTTATCTACAACTAAAGAATGATATCTTGTAACTTTTAGTGGATTATTTAAATCTTTGAATACTCCTTTGTTAAAGTGTTTTATAGCATGAACCTTTCCGTGTACAGGTCTTATAGCTGTTTTTACTATTGCTCCAAATACTTGTGCTATAGTTTGATGTCCTAAGCATATACCAAGTATAGGTTTTTTTTCTTTAAAGTAATTTACAACATCTATGCTAATACCTGCTTCATTAGGAGAACAAGGTCCAGGAGATAATACTATAATTTCTGGATCTAGTTTTTCTATTTCAAGCAGTGTTATTTCATCATTTCTTTTAACTATTATTTTTTCCCCTAATTCGCCTAAAAATTGAACTAAATTATAAGTAAAAGAATCATAATTATCTATCATTAAGATCAAATTTTTTCCTCCTTTTTTTGTCAAAAATATTGTAAATATCATATACATTATACCATTAAACAGCTCTATTTTTATAAATTTCTTATCTACATATATATATACATTTTCCACATTATTCTTAGTATTTAAATATTTTTTTGAGAAATTATAATAGTATATAAAGAAAAAGTTAAATCAACATCATCTTTTCAATAAATAATTATATTAAGGAGGATTTTATGGAGAGATATGTAATAATACGTTCCGATAATAAGTCAATTTCGAAGCCAATGGATAGACAAAAAGCTATATCCACAGTAAAAGATTATGATAAACAAGGTATATCAAGTTATATAGTATCAGAAGATGAAGGAAAAAGAATAACTAAAGATGGACATTTTTATACTCCTGAATGGAAGTAACTATAAAAATACACATTCTTAATTGAATGTGTATTTTTATAGTTATTCCCACATTATTCTTAGTATTTAAATATTTTTTTGAGGAATTATAATAATAGTATATAAAACAAGACTTAAATTAATATAATCTTTATTTGCAAATAATTAGATTAAGGAGGATTTTATGCAAAAATATATAATAATCCGTTCTGATAACAACTCTATTTCACAGCCTATGTATATAGATGAGGTTGTATCAAAAGTTGAAGCTTATAATAAGCAAGGTATATTTAGCTATATAGTTTCAGAAAGCGAAGGACATAGACTATCTGGAACACAAACTTTTGAAAATACTACACTAGAATAAAAATTAAAATACACATTCTCAACGGAATGTGTATTTTAATTTTCTATAATTTTCATTTCATCTTCATAGCCTTTATTTTCTATAAGTTCGGATACCGTTACAAATTTATAACCTCTTCTTTTAAGTTCTGGTAATATTATTTTTAATGCTTCATATGTTTGACTTGTAGTATTTACATAATCATGGAGTAATATAATATCTCCATTTCCTACATTATCGATAACTGTGTTTGCTATTTTTTTAACTCCAGGATTACTCCAATCCTTGCAATCTTGACTAGATGACCATAGTATTATTTTAACATTATGTTTTTTTGCTAACTCTTTAAGATATTTGTTGTAGGACCCAAATGGCGGTCTGAATATTTTGGGTTTTTCTTTTATTACTTCATATATTTTTTCTTGTGTTTTATTAAATTCTTCTTCTATTTTTCTACTAGGTATTTTTTTTACATCAACATGAGAATATGTGTGATTTCCTATCTCATGGCCTTCAGATTTTATTCTCTTCAATGGTTCTGGATAGAACGAAACATGTTTCCCCAATACAAAAAATGTAGCTTTTACATCATATTTTTTCAGCAGATTTAATATTTTAGGTGTATACCTCGGATGAGGTCCATCATCAAAGGTAATAGCTATAACTTTTTTATCCCTAGGACCATTCCAAACAAGTTCTGTATTGTCCGATATTCTGTTAAGTAGGCTTCCATTAGTTTTCATAGAATCTACAATTGTCATCCCAGACTCATATCCTATTAAAATTACCATAATAACTATAAATATAATCTTCATATTCTTCATATAAAACTATCTCCTTACTAAAAATTGTATACATTAATAGATATTATATGAATATTATATTTATTCTATTGTTTTTAATTTAGTATAATCCATTTATCTATTTACATCAAAATTATTTTTCTATTTTCACTTCATTTGAAACAGTTAAAATTAGTCCATAACTAGTATTATATATTGATACTTTTATTCCATCTATATATACCGTTTTTACTCCTGATTCTTTATTATCTATATAAGTGTCTACAGATTTTTTCAATTCATCAAATTTTTCAAACTTTGTATTCAGTTCTATAAATTCATAAGATTGTTCTGTATTTTTAGATATCTGATCTGTTCCAAAAGCATATACATATTCTTTTTCTTTTCTTTCCATTGATATAAGGTCTTCACCATTTTTATCTGCTACAGTTATATATTTATCACTTGAATGTATTTTATAATCATATTTATTTGCGTATTCTTCTATTGAATTACTAGGAGCAGGTTCCTTATTTTCATCAAACTCCAATATACCATGTTTCTTACCCATTCTTGCTGTTACTACTATTGCTTGTTCTTTTGACATTTCACGTTGCGGTTTAAATGAGCCATCAGGATATCCTTTGATTGTTCCTTGTTTATTCATTGTCGATACACCTTCATTTGCCCAACTTGATATTTTACTTTTATCATTAAAAGAGTTTTCTGTAGTTATTTCTAAGTTATCGTTTATCATTTTTTCTGCTCTTGCAAACATTGTTGAAGCTTGTTCTCTTGTCAATTTATCATCAGGAGCAAACTTTCCTTTACCTGTTCCATTTACTATTCCAAGTCTACCTGCTAATTGCACTAAAGGATTCACTGTATCTTCGAATATTCCCTCACCTTCTATTGATTGAGGTTTTAATTGTAAATAGTATGTAGTTACTAATTCTGCAAACTCTTCTCTAGTTATTTCATCTTGAAAATTTTCATCATTCTGCAATGACTTAGGTATTAGTTGTTTCTCCTTCATTGCACTAAATGTTGTTTTTGCCCAATCAGATATATTTTGATTTGCAAATACGTTCATAGAGTTAATGCCCATAAGAGACAAAATACTTACTAACACAGCAGTGTTTTTAATTTTTCTTTTTATAGTCATAGTTATAATCTTCCTTTCTTGCTTTAAAATTAAATTTATTATATTTATTCTCCTGTTTTCAATTCATTTTCGTCATAGCTTATCCAATCACTCCATGATCCTAGATAAAGTTTTGATTTTACTCCTATTTCATCAAGAGCAACATAGTTTACACAGCCAGTTATTCCAGATCCACAATGCACAATTACATTTTTATATTTCAATACTTCGTTGAAGTGATCTTTTAATTTTTTTATATCCTTCATTTTATCATCTTCTAAAACATCTAGCCAAAAATAATTTTGAGCACTAGGTATATGACCTGCTTTTTTATCAATAGGTTCTACTTCTCCCTTGTATCTTTCAAGCGATCTTGAGTCAATTATAATAGATTTATCTTGATCTATATTTCTTCTAACTTCGTCTACAGTAGCTATTATAGATTCATTTATATTTATATCTAAGCATTTTTTGTTTTTCTTAGGAATATCAGATGTTAAAAAATAACCCGATTTTATCCAAGATTTTATCCCTCCATCTAAAATATGTACTTTGGTATGTCCTATATATTTTAACATCCACCAAAATCTAGCTGCTCCTGCAATTTCTCCATCATCATAAGCTATAACTGTTGTATCATTTCCTATTCCACAACTTTCTAATTTTGATTTAAATATATTTAAATCAGGTAATGGATGTCTTCCTCCATGTTCTTTTACTTCACCTGCTAGATCTTTATCCATATCCATGTATACTGAATTTGGAATATGATTTTTTAAATAACTATCTTATCCATACAAAGGTGTTTGTAAATCAAATCTACAATCAACTACAACTATATCGTCATTATTATTTTCTTTTAACCATTTTGCTGTAACTAAATTTTTCAAAATATCACTTCCTAATTTTAAATAATATATATTTATTTTACCAATTAATTAAGATTAGTTCTACATTTAAAATTAAATATAAAACAATTTATAAATGTATAATAATTATTGATAATGAAAAAACTACAGTAAAAGGAGTTGATTTTTATGGAATTAAATACTAGAGACACTATAGTAAAAAAATTATTAGATGCTCAAGAAGACGTTAGGGACTATGAATCATTCTCAAAAAAAGTAAATGATTCAGAGGTATGCAATCTATTTAAACAGTTTGCAGAAGAATCAGGAGTCCAAGCACAAAAACTTCAAAATTTATTAGATAAATTTGAAGGATAACATAAAAGCAGCCACTAGTGGCTGCTTTTATGTTATTATGATTTTATAGTATTTCCAAAAACACATTTTTTTTATATAATAGTCATTGGGTAAATGCACTTTAATAATAAGGAGGCTTTTAAATATGAATGATCTTGTTTCAAATTTTAATAATCTATCAGAAAAAGAACAAATAGAATTTATAAAATCTATAGTTCCACAAATTGAATCATTGGTTAAAAATAACAAAGATGATTTAATGAAAGAATTTTCACCTATAATTGATAGATTACTAGAACAATACGGAATGACAATGGACCAAATTATGATGATGCTTCAAATGTTTAATCCTCAAAATTAAAAGAACCTCTTAAGAGGTTCTTTTGTTATCTAGGTTCTACTATAAGCTTTATAGCTGTTCTTTCTTCACCATCAATGTCAACATCAGTAAATGCTGGTACACATATAAGATCCATGCCACTTGGTGCAACAAATCCTCTAGCTATAGCAACTGCCTTAACAGCTTGATTTAAAGCACCTGCTCCTATTGCCTGTATTTCCGCTGAACCTTTTTCTCTTAAAACTCCAGCTAGAGCCCCTGCTACAGAATTTGGATTAGATTTTGACGAAACTTTTAATACTTCCATTTCAAATATGCCCCCCTTAATATTATTATATTTACTTGTACATTTAAAATTGGATTTCTTATTTATTACTATTCTACATTCAAAATCTAAACCCTTTTTTATTTACAAATTATATCCGATTTTTCTAAATTTACTGTATCTTTCAAAAACTATTTCTTCTTCATTTTTATCAACATAGTCATTTAATTGTTCAACTATATATTCTTTCATTTTATTTGATGTAAATTCAACGTTTTTCTGAGCTCCACCTAATGGTTCTTTTATTACTTTATCAATTATATTCAGTTCATATAAATCAGAACTTGTAAGTTTCATTATTTCAGATGCCTCATTCGCTTTAGAAGCATCCTTCCATAGTATACTAGAAAGCCCTTCCGGAGATATAACAGAGTATATAGAGTGCTCTAACATAGCTACTTTATTAGATACACCAAGACCTAACGCTCCTCCACTTCCTCCTTCTCCTATAACTATAGATATTACAGGTACCTTTAAAGAACTCATTTCAAATAAATTTTTAGCTATCGCTTCGCCTTGACCTCTTTCTTCAGCTTCAAGACCACAAAACGCTCCTGGAGTGTCTATAAATGTTATTATAGGTCTGTTAAACTTTTCTGCCTGTTTCATAAGTCTTAAAGCCTTTCTATATCCTTCTGGATGTGGCATACCAAAGTTTCTTTCTATATTTTCTTTTACATCTCTTCCTTTTTGATGTCCTATTATAGTAACAGGCATATCTTCTATTATTCCTATACCTCCAACTATAGCTCTATCATCCTTGTATAATCTATCACCATGAAATTCTATAAATTCATTAAATATATTTTTTATATAGTCCTCAGTTGTAGGTCTACTAGAGGCTCTACTTATATTTACCTTTTGCCAAGCCGTTAAATTTTCATATATTTCATTTTTTAGATTTATAAGCTTATTGCTAAGCATATTTATTTCATCAGATAAATCTATATTATTTTCTTTTGATATTTTTTCAAATTCTACAATCTTATTTTCAAGCTCTATAATGGGTTTATCTATATCTAAACTATTCATACTTAGACCTCCTTAATACCCATGTATTTTCAATATTTGGTGAATTCTATTTTTCATATTTTTTCTACTTACAATCAAATCTAAAAATCCATGTTCCAATAAAAATTCAGATCTTTGGAATCCTTCAGGAAGATCTTGTTTTATTGTCTGTTTTATAACCCTAGGGCCAGCAAAGCCTATTAAAGCATTCGGCTCTGCAATTATAATATCTCCAAGCATAGCAAAGCTTGCTGTTACTCCACCAGTTGTTGGATCTGTCAATACAGATATGTATGGTAACCCATTCTCACTAAGTTTATTTAAAGCTTGAGAAGTTTTTGCCATTTGCATTAAAGATATTATACCTTCTTGCATTCTAGCTCCTCCAGACGCACACACTATTATAACAGGTAATTTATTATCTATAGCACATTCAATAGCCCTAGTTATCTTTTCTCCAACTATATACCCCATGCTACCCATCATAAATTCCGAATTCATAACACAAAGTATAACATCTATATCGCTTAGCTTACCACGACCAGTTATAACAGCCTCTTTTTCTCTACTTTTCCCAGTGTATCTTTCTAACTTTTCGTCATAATCAGGAAATTCTAATCTATTTATAGAAACTAAATCTTCGTCTAGCTCTTCAAACGTTTTTTCATCTATTAATAAATCAATTCTCTTTCTAGCAGAAAGTTTAAAATGATGATCACATTTAGGGCACAAGCTAAAACCTTCTTCTACTTCTTTTATAAATATATTATTATTGCAACTTTCACACTTTATCCAAAATTTTTCATCAACATTCTTAGTATTAAACTTTTTTTTAACAGATACTTGTGCGTATCCTTTTTCTTTACTCAATAATTTTTTAATCATATTTCACCTCTATAAATTTATTCATAAACTCATTTTCTATAAATTTAGTATGGTGTTCATCTTTTACAAAAACTTCACTTGCCATTAATTTTTTCTGAAATTCTACGTTAGTTTCTACGCCTTCTATAATTAATTCATCTAGAGCTCTTCTCATTCTATTTATACATTCTTCTCGGTCATTTGCCCAACATATAAGTTTTCCTATCATTGAATCATATAAAGGTGGTATTACATATCCACCATATACAAAGCTATCAAATCTTACTCCAAGCCCTCCTGGAACATGAATGGATTCTATTTTACCGGGACAAGGTCTAAAATTATCAAATGCATCTTCAGCATTTATTCTACATTCTATTGCATGTCCATTAAACTTTATATTTTCTTGAGTATAAGGAATTTGTTTTCCAGATGCTATCAATATTTGTAATTTTATCAAATCAATCCCAGTTATCATTTCAGTAATAGGATGTTCTACTTGAATTCTAGTATTCATTTCTATAAAATAGAAATTTTTATCATTATCAACTATAAATTCAACCGTTCCAGCTCCTATATAATTTACAGATTTTGTTGCTTTTATTGCTGCATCATATAATTTATTTCTAGTTTCATCATCTAAATAAGGAGAAAGACATTCCTCTATAACTTTTTGATTTCTTCTTTGCATAGAGCAGTCTCTATCTCCAAAATGAACTGAATTTCCAAATGAATCTCCAAAAACTTGTACTTCTATATGTCTAGGATTTTTTATATATTTTTCTAAATACATTTCATCATTTCCAAATGCAGATAGTGCTTCAGCTTTGGCTATATTGAAATTAGCTACTAATTCTTCTTCATCATTAGCAACTCTCATTCCTTTGCCACCACCTCCGCTTGAAGCTTTTATAAGAACTGGATATCCAATTTCTTTAGCAGTTACAATTGCATCTTCTATATCTAAAATTATACCTTTTGACCCTGGTACAACAGGTACATTAGAATTTATCATAGTATCTCTAGCTGTTGATTTATCCCCCATTTTGTCTATTTGTTCATAATTAGGACCTATAAATATAATATTATTTTCTATACATTTTTTAGCAAAATCAGAGTTCTCAGATAAAAAACCAAACCCTGGATGAATCGCATCACATTTCATTTTCATTGCTAAATATATTATATTATCTATATTATTATAACTTTTGCTTATACTATTAGGACCTATGCATATAGATTCATCTGCCATATATCTATGCAGAGATTCCTTATCTGCTTGAGAATATATAGCAACGGATTTTATTCCCATTTCTTTACATGTTCTTATTATTCTAATAGCTATTTCTCCCCTATTTGCAATAAGTAGCTTTTTTATCATAATATCCTCCCTCAATTACCCATTAACTTTAATCTTAAATAAAGGTTGATCGTATTCAACTAACTCTTCATTTTCTACTAATATCTCTATAATTTCTCCATCAACATCACACTCTATTTCATTCATAAGCTTCATAGCTTCAAGAATGCATAAAGTATCTCCCTTTTTCACTTGATTTCCAACATTGACATAATCACCAGCTTCTGGACTTGAAGCTGAATAAAAAGTCCCCATTATAGGAGCATTTACTATGTATGTATTGTCATCAGTTTCAGTTTTTTCGATTTCTTTGTTTTCAATTATATTTATTTCTTTTTCAACTTCATCTTCGACATTAGTAATACATTCCATACTCGTAATGCCACCTTTTTGTATAGATAATTTTAAATCTTTCATTTCTATATCAAATTTATTTATACTAGTTTTATCTATTGCCATAATTAATTCTTTAATTTCATTTATATTCATAAATTATACCTCCTTTTTATACCTGGTACTAATACTATATCATATTATACCATATTATTATTTGCACATACAATAATAAATTCGTCTACTCGCTAACGCGTTGACTCATGTCTACACCATCCCAATGATCTTTGTTGCTCAAAGATAATAGATTCAAAATTATATGATTTCTTATAGAAAAAATATACTGTTGACTAATTAGTCAACAGTATATTTTATAACGAATAAAAATTATATTTCTTGTAAGATTTTTTTATTTTGATTTACCATAGAAAAATGTTTTTATAGGTTTTAAATTATATTTATTTGGCATTATTATTTGTTCAGTACTTCCAACAAATAAAACACCATTACTATTTAATGATTTACTAAAATTAGAGTATATGTCTGCTTTAGCTTCTTCAGTAAAATATATCATTACATTTCTACATACTATCAAATCACAATTATCTATATATTTATCTTCTAATAAATTATGTCTTTTAAATGTAACTCTATTTTTTATTTCATCTTTTATCATTAATCTATCTAATTTTTTATCAAAATATTTAGTTATAAACTCTTTAGGTAAATTTCTCAAACTCTTTTCTTGATACATACCTAATTTAGCTTTTGCCATTGCTTCTTTATCCAAATCAGTTGCAATAATATTAATCTTATTTAAAGGCATAAATTTACTAAGTAACATAACTAGAGAGTAAGGCTCTTCTCCTGTAGAACAAGCAGCACTCCATATTTTAAGATTTTTATTCTTCTCTAGAAGTTTAGGAATTATAGTATTCTCCATAACTTTCCACTGTTCTGCATTTCTGTAAAATTCCGAAACATTTATAGTCATATAATTTATAAATTCATTAAATAAATCTGTATTTTTATTTATAGCATCAAAATATTTTTCAAAATCACTATATCCATTTCTCGTAACTAATGATTCTAACCTTCTAATCATTTGTTTTTCTTTATACAAAGAAAGATTTATTCCTGTCTTCTTATAAATTTTGTCTTTAAAAACATCATATCCTCTCATTAAATGCCTTCATCCTCCTCATTTATATTCATAGTAAGTTCTATCTTTTCATTTTCATTATCAATATTTATTATCTTAACTTTAACTTCTTCATCTACTTTAACTATGTCTTTTGGATTTTTAACAAACTCACAAGAAAGATTAGATATGTGTACGAACCCATCTAATGCCTCCTTTAGTCTTACAAAAACTCCATAATCTTTAACTACTTTTATATTCCCAGTTAAAATATCTCCTACATTATAATTTTCTATAAAATTATCCCAAGGTCTTTTTTGTAATGCTTTTATACTAAGAGCAAGCCTTTGAGTTTCTTTATCTAAAGATATAACTTTAACCTTTACTAAATCTCCTATTTTATATTCACATTCATGTCTTCTAGACCAAGACAACTCCGAATTATGAACAAGTCCTACAAATCCATCTAAATCTACAAATACTCCATAATCCTTTATATCTTTTACTGTACCTTCTAATAAATCTCCAGTTTTTGTATTTTCCATAAAGTCTAACTTTTTCTTTTCTTCTTGTTTAATCAAAACATTTTTTCTTGAAAGAACAAATCTTTTTTTGCTAGAATCTACATCTATAATTTCACAACTCATAACTATACTTTTATATTCTTTGAAATCTATATTATTAATATACTTATTATTTATATGACTAAGCGGAATAAATCCTCTTATACCTTTATAACTTACTATAAGTCCGCTCTTAGATTCATCTGTTACTTTAACATCTATGATTTGTCCTATTTCTAATTCATTCCATGTTTTTACTTCTTGAGCTTGTTTATTAGAAACAATGACATCTCCTGAATTTCTATCCATTTTTATAACTTTAACATCAATAACGTCTCCAATTTTTATTTCTTGCTCCTCACAAACCTCTGATTTAGGAAGAACTCCATCTGTTTTATAATTTAAATCAATATAATATTCATCGTATTTTTCTAAAATAACTTTACCTTCTACATTTTGTCCTACTTTTATAGTCTTGAATAAATTTTCTTCTTTAAGAAGTTGTTCCATTTCATTATTCATTTATATATCTCTCCCTTGCATTTATTTTAATTAAATATTTTTTATAAATTTTATTACATCTTCTATTATCCAACTAGGAGTTGATGCTCCTGCTGTAATCCCAACAAAAGAATATTTTTTAATATCATCTTCTTCTAAATCACTGACAGTCTCTATATGATATGTTTTAACATTTTCCTCACATATATTAACCAACTTTTGAGTATTCGAACTATGTTTACCTCCAATTACAATCATACAATCGACTTCTTCTGATAATCTACTTGCTGACTTTTGTCTATCTCTAGTTGCCAAGCAAATAGTATTATGTACAATAACATCTTCTAGAATATTTTTTAATTTTTCGCTTATTTCTTGATACATTTTTAAATTTATAGTAGTTTGTGCAACGACACAATACCTCTTATAATTTCTAGGAATTTCATTTAAATCCTCTATATTTTTTATAATTTTAGCTTCATTATTACACCAGCCATTTATCCCTACAACCTCGGGATGATATTTGTCTCCTACAATTATAATTTTATAACCTTTATTATAGTATTTATTAGCTATATCTTGTATTTTTTTTACAAAAGGACAAGTAGCATCTATAACTTTAAGGTTCTTATCTACAGCATTTCTATATATATCTTTTGATACCCCATGAGATCTTATTATAATCTTAGATTTTTCATTTACTTTATCTAAGTTATCTACAACATTTAACCCTTTATCTTCATATACCTTTACAGCTTGTTTATTATGTATAAGAGGACCTAATGAATAAACTTCATATTCATCAATCGTTTCTAATTCATCCCATGCCATATCCATAGCTCTTTGAACTCCAAAACAAAATCCAGCATAATCAGCAACCTTAAACTTCAAACACATCCCCTCCTTAACCTTTGTATTTTTTTATATTTTCACCTATGACATCTAAAACCTGTTGGCTCAAGATTTCATAATCTTTTGAATTTAATTTCTGTCCATAGTATGACTCAAAACTTATAGGTTCATCTATGTATATAGTAATTTTACTAAATAATTTATATGTACCTATTATAGATACAGGACAAACTCTAGCCTTGCCTCTAATCGACAACATGCCTGTTCCAGCTTTTGCTTTTCCTAAACTTTCCTGTTTCATTCTAGTACCCTGTGGAAATATACCCAAAGCTCCATTTGATTTTAATATTTTAAGAGCTGTTTTTATAGTAGATATATCTGTTTTGCTTCTATCGACAGGAAAAACATTTATACCTTTTAAAAAAGATCCAACTATTTTATTTTCGAAAAGTTCTTTTTTTCCCATATAAGAAACTTTCCTTGGCATTAATGCTCCTATTAACATCGGGTCTAAATTATTTTTATGATTTGAAGCAAATATTAAAGGTTCATCCATAGGAACATGTTCTTTACCAATTATTTCTATTTTATAAAACACACTCATAATTGGAATAAATATCCCTTTACATACCTCGTATAATCCCAAATAACTCTCCTCCTATTTTATGTATTCCATTATGTCAGAAACTACTTCTTCTATATTTTTACTAGTAGTATCTATTTCTACAGCATCATCAGCTTTAATCAGTGGAGCAAAAGACCTTTTTGAGTCTATTTCATCTCTGTTTTTAATATCATTAACTATATCTTCTAAATCTATATTATGTCCTTTTGTTCTTAATTCATTATATCTTCTTCTTGCTCTTTCATTTATACCTGCTGTTAGATAAAATTTGAGATTTGCATTCTTAAATACATAACTTCCAATATCTCTACCATCCATTATTACAGAGTATTTTCTACCCATTTTTCTTTGAATTTCTACCATTATTTCTCTTATTTCTTTTATTTGAGCAACTTTTGAAACCTTTCCACTTACACTTAAAGTTCTTATTTCATCATTTACAATTTCATCGTCTAAATATATATTATTGTCTTTAAAGTCTATATGAGTTTTTTTAGCCATTTCTATCAAAGCTTCTTCATCATTAATATTAATCCCATCTCTTATAGACTTATATGTAATAGCTCTATACATTGCTCCTGTATCTATATAGTTTATATTAAGTCTATTTGATATTATTTTTGCAATAGTGCTTTTCCCTGCCCCCGCTGGCCCATCTATTGCTATAACCATATTATTCATTAGATCCACTCCTTATACTCAAATCTGTTCTTAACTTTTTGGCCTCATTTAAATAAATATGAATTATTTTATTTTTTTTTATATCTGTGTTCACATGCATTAATACTCTTATACATTTATTTAAACTATTTTTTATATACTTTTCTTCAAAATTTAAAAGAGGTATATCGTTAAGATTCAATAATTCTCTTACAGCAACAGAAGGATATACTTCATCTAAATCCCTTGTCATTGTAAATATAATGCTAACTATATCGTCTTCATTTAAATTATTCATATCTATTATTTTTTTTATTAATATCTTCGTTTCATTTAATATACATGTTTTTTCATTTTTTTCTACAGTAGTAGCTCCTCTTATAGCTAATGTCCTCATTTTATCACCATCGCAAATCAATATTATATCAAACTTTATACACTTATACCAGCTAGATAGCCTGTTGAGAAAGCAATTTGAAGATTATATCCTCCAGTTAAACCCTCTATATCAATAATTTCTCCAGCATAATGAAGATTTTTTATAGATTTAGATTCCATAGTAGATGAGTTTATAGATTTAACGCTTATTCCTCCCGAAGTGACTATAGCTTCATTTATACTTTTTGTTCCCTTACAATTTAATTTTAACTCTTTTATACTATCTACTATCTTGTTTTCTTCTTCTTTTGTCAAATTATTTGGCTTTTTATTAATACTTAAGTATTCTAATAGCTGTTTTGTAAAATTAACAGGAAGAATCTCTTTTAGATTATTATATATACTTTTATTATTATTATTTCTTATAATTTTTCGCACTTCATCCTTTGATATATTTGGAACAAAGTCAAATTTCAATTCAATATTCCCATCTTGCAAATATTTATTTATATAAGAAGATAAATTAAGTATAACAGGTCCAGTTAATCCAAAATGTGCAAATAAAATATCTCCCTCTATACTTATTTTTTTATTTTTAAAGTATTTTGCAGATACCTTTATGTTTTTCAATGAAATTCCCTGTAAATTCTTTATCCAACCTTCACTAAATACAAGAGGTACTAAAGCTGGATATATTTTAGTTATATTTTCTCCATATTTTTTTAATAAACTATGAATTTTCCCATCAGATCCAGTCTTAGAATAAGAATGCCCACCAGTAGCAATTATTACTTTATCAGCTTTTATGGTATGATTATCATTTAATATAATACCCTTAACTTCTTCATCTTCAACAATAATATCTGTAAGTGTTTTTTCATATATTACTTTTACTCCGACTTTATTCAACTCATCATTTAATACTTTTATTATTACATCAGACTTATCTTTTTCAGGATAAACTTTAAAGTCTTCTTCTATTTTGAATTTTATACCACGTTTTATAAAAAAATCTAGAAGATCTATATTTGTAAAAGTGTACAAACTACTGTATAGAAATTTAGGATTTTTTATTATTTTTTCAAGAAAGTCTTCTATATCTCTTTTATTAGTTATATTACATCTTCCACCACCTGTAATTTTTAATTTTTTACCTAATTCTTTATTTTTCTCGATTAATATTACTTCATTATTCCTAGCAGCTGCTATTGCAGACATCATACCTGCTGGACCTGCTCCAATTACAATAACCTTACTCATATTTTTCACCTTCTAAATGACTTGTATCATTAGTCTTTATTATTACTGGTCCATAGTTTCTAAACTCTACTATATTTAAAGCTGTATTATCCTGTTTTATCTTATATATATTTGATAACTCACTTTCTAATAAGGCAAGTAGTAATACTTTTATTGACATTCCATGAGATACCAGCACTATATTAGAATTTTCGTGTTTCTCATTCAATTCATTTATACAAACCAATAGTCTTTGTTTTAACTTATACAAGTTTTCAGCTTTAGGTATTAACGCTTTATGTGGCTCATTTCTCCATACAGTATAAACATCTGGATAATCTCTTTTTATTTCTTCTATTGTAAGACCTTCCCAATCTCCAAAATTTATTTCTCTAAGAGATTCTTTATAATCTATCTTTTTACTCAAAGTATTAGAAATTATTTCAGAGGTTTGAATAGTTCTACCAAGATCGCTACTATATATATAATCTATATTGTATTTCGAAAGCTTTTTGGCAAGTTTTCTAGCTTGTTCAATTCCATTTTTAGTTAATTTTGAATCTCCATGACCTTGAGTTCTACCATCTATATTCCAAAAAGTTTCTCCATGTCTTACTATGAAAAATCTATTCATATATAGTCCTCCTCTTTTTTATTATAATTCAACTAAATATTATATAATAAATCTTTTCAAAAATAAAAAAGTCTTCCTTTGAAGCTTTTCAAGGTAGACTTTTTTGAAATTCGTGACGGAATTTATACTTATCTATAATTTTAAATAAGAATATAATTTCCTACTCATTATAAAAAGAAATAGGAAAATTTCCTATTTCTCGTCATAGACACGATATTCTTTCCATATGGTTTCTAATTTATCAAAATACTCTTTTATTTCTTCTTTTTTTCTCATACCTATAGCAACTATTATCGCATTTGCAACACTTAAAGGAGCAACTAAAGAATCAACGAATGAAGCCATATTACTCTTAACTGGAATAATTTCTTCAGATATAGATGCAACAGGGGCAAGCACACTGTCTGTTAATGATATTATACTAGCTCCTTGCTTTTTAGCATAATTAGCAAGCTCAAATGTTTTCTTTGAATATCTCGGAAAACTTATAGCTATTACTAAGTCATCTTCTGTAACTTTAAGAATTTGCTCAAATACATCACTTATTCCATAACTCACTATATTTACATTATCTAATATTATATTTAAATAAAAACCTAGATATTCAGATATAGCAGTAGAACTTCTAAGACCTACTATATATATTTTTTTTGCTTTTAATATCTTATTTATCCCTCTTTGAAAACTTTCTTCATCCAGTTCTTCTACAGTTGATTTTATATTTTCTATATCAGATTTTAATACTTTCTTAAGTATAGTCCAATCATTAGAATACTCTTTAGACATCTCTACTCTTTGAACTGTTGTAAGCTTTGTTTTTATAAGCTCCTGTAGTGATTTTTGAAGTTTAGGATATCCGTCAAATCCTAATGCATTAGCGAATCTAACTACTGTAGATTCACTTACACCTACTTTTTCACCTAATTTGCCAGCAGTCATAAACGCAGCTTTGTCATAGTTTGAAAGTATAAACTGGGCAATAAGTTTTTGACCTTTGCTTAATTTAGGAAATTGTTCTTTTATAATAACAATTAAATCTCTAGCTTCTTCCATATAAAACTTAACTCCTATTTAATATATTTTTTATCAACATTTTCCCTTCATCAAAAGCTTTTATATTTAACTTTTCACTACCTTGAGGTACTCTTGCTAATATTGCTTCTTTTAAACTTTCGTCTTCGATATCCTCAATAAGTTCTTCAATAGCCCCTAATGCAACTATATTTGAAACCATTTGCTTTCCTATTTTCTCTTTAGCAGTATCTATTATAGGTATCTTATAACAAAAGTCAATATCTATATTATCCCCTATATTCACGCAAGAATCAACTAGCAATATGGATTTTTTACTTATATTTTTTGCATATTTGTCAAAAGATTTTTGTGTTAGGCACAAAAGTAAATCTGGTTTATTAACTTTTGGATAATTTATATCTCTATCACTTATTATAACCTCTGATTTGCTAGCCCCCCCTCTAGCCTCTGGTCCATATGATTGACTTTGAACTGCATTAAATCCATTTTTTATAGCACTCTCAGCTAATATTATACCAGCGAGTATCAATCCTTGCCCACCAGATCCTGTTAACCTCAATTCTTTTTTCACACAGACATCTCCTTTTTAAACATATCTATAATTTTAAAATATTCTTCTATATATTCAGGTTCCTTAACATCTTTAAATTCTCCCATTAATATCTTGTTCTTTATATCATCTCTATCTAACTTATCTTTATTTGATATATCAATAAATTTATATTTCATTTCTTTTATTGAATCAACTGCACTACCTTTTTTATTTTTTCTTCCGTAATAAGTTGGGCAAATGCTTGCCCCTTCTACTAAAGAGAATCCTTTATGATTTATACCTTTTCTAACATATTCAACCATTTTTTTTGCATGATATACAGTAGCTCTAGCTACATAAGTTGCTCCTGCACCTGATGCTAGTTCACAAATATCAAATGCCTTATCTATATTTCCATAAGGTGCTGTAGTACCTTTTTCTTTATTAGGAGTTGTAGGAGAATATTGTCCGCCTGTCATTCCATATATATTATTATTGAATATAATAGTTGTTATATCTATGTTTCTCCTGCATGCATGTATCAGATGATTTCCGCCTATAGCACTAGCATCTCCATCTCCTGATATAACTATAACTTTTAAATCTGGATTTGCAACTTTAAGACCAGTTGCAAATGCAATCGCTCTTCCATGTGTTGTATGCAATGTATTAAAATCCATGTAGCCTGCTGCTCTTGATGAGCAACCTATACCAGATACTATACATACTTTATCTTTATCTAAACCCAATTCTTCTATTGCAACTGCTATACTTCTCATCAATATTCCATGCCCACATCCAGGACACCAAATATGTGGAAGTCTATCTACTCTAAAATTATTTTTTATTACTTCACTAGGCATTTTTTCAATACCCCCTTTACGCAATCATTTATGTACTTAGGAGTTATAATTTCTCCATTTGCTTTATTAATTCCATAAATATTACAATCATCTTGAACTATTCTCTCTACTTCTTGCCTTATTTGTCCTAAATTCATTTCTGGAACAAATATCATATTTTTATCTTCACTTATTTGTTTTATTTTTTCCTCTGGAAATGGCCATATTGTTTTTAAAACAAACATACCTGCTTTTATACCTTCATTTCTAAGATTCTCAACTGCCTCTTTAGTTGACCTTGCCATACAACCAAATGTCACAAATAAGATATCAGAATCATCAACTAAATATTCTTCGTATATTAATATATCATCTAAATTTGAATTTATCTTGCCCATTAATCTATTTAATAGCTTTTCAGCTTCATCAGTGCTATTAACAGGAAATCCTGTTTCATCATGTACAAGTCCTGTTACATTGTATCTGTATCCTTCTCCAAAATTTGCCATAGCAGGAACTAAATCCTCAGTATATTCATATGCTTTATACTCATTTGGATCTACTTTAGGTTTTTTTCTATTTATTACAGGCATATCTCCTTTATTTGGAACTATTACTTTTTCTCTCATATGTGCTATAACTTCATCCATTAACAATATTACAGGAGTTCTGTATTTTTCTGAAAAATTAAATGCTTTTACAGTGAGTTCAAATGTTTCACTAACACTCGTTGGCGACAGAACTATTATTGGATGATCCCCGTGAGTCCCCCATTTTGCCTGCATTACATCTCCTTGCGATGGACAAGTCGGAAGTCCAGTACTAGGTCCTCCTCTTTGCACATTTACTATTACACATGGTATTTCTGTAATACATGCATATCCTATGTTTTCTTGTTTTAATGAAAATCCTGGCCCACTTGTCGCTGTCATTGATTTTAATCCCCCTAATGATCCACCAATAACAGCTGCCATACTAGCTATTTCATCCTCCATTTGTATAAACTTACCACCAATTCTAGGAAGCATTACAGATGATAATTCTGCAATTTCAGTTGAAGGAGTTATTGGATATCCAGCAAAAAATTTCATACCAGCATATATAGCTCCATGTACACAAGCTTCATTCCCTTGAAGAAATTTTATATTATTGTGCATACGATTCACTCTCCTTACAAATTACTTTTTCTAAGTATATTGCATAATCAGGACATCGCATCTCACATAATCCACATTTTATACATTTATCTTCTTGTTTTATATTTACCTTATCATTTTCTATATATAAAATTTTTTTAGGACAAAACTCTATACATATTCCACATCCCTTACACCAATCATATTCTATAACTATTTTTTTATCATCCCCTGGCATTTTTTTACCCCCAATGCATTTTAAAATCTTTGTTTACTTCATATTATCAAACTTTTTAAGTTTTTGCAATTTAAATTTCATTTCTATTCGAAATACTTTCATTTTGAAATAAAACTTTCTTTATTCTAAAAATTCCAAACGGCGAATTCCCAATATTTCACACTAATTCATCTATATTTTTGAACAAAAAATAGCCCTAATAAAGAGCTATTTCTAATCTACTTTTTTCTCTACCAATATAAGTTGTGGAGGATTATTTTTTTGATTTTTAAAACTACATTTTAATACATCAAATTCTCTTTGTTCTAAATCAAATAATAATTTTTCTATTTCTTCTTTTTCTTCTATAGCACCCTCGTGTCCTAAATATACACAAATACTTAATATCCCATTTTTTTTTAGTAAATGAAGTGATTTTTTTAATGCTTTAATAGTTGTGTTTGGTTTAGTTTTTATACTATGGTCTAATTTAGGTAAATAACCTAAATTAAAAAATATACAATCTGCTTTTTCATTTATATGTTTATCCATATTTTCATGTCCATCTAATATAAGTCTAACATTGTCGAATAAATTTTCTTTTCTTAGTCTTTTTTCAGTATTTTCTATAGCTTGCTTTTGTATATCAAAACCATAAACTTTTCCTGTGTTCCCTACTTTTTCAGCTAAATATTGTGTATCATATCCATTACCAACCGTAGCATCTATAACTACATGCCCTTCTTTAATTATGTCTTTATTTATTAATTTTGTTAAATCAGTTACATTAGTTAAATATTTAGATCTCAAATTTTTCCTCCTAATATTCTTTGTTATTCTTACAAGGATTTTTAAAAAAGTCTGTAAGTTTTATATATAAATATTCATTTTCGTCTATATTAATATCTAATAAAAAATCTCTATTATTTAAATCATTAAATCCTATGTTTTTGTAAAAACTCATTTCATCATATTTTTTAACCATAAATATATTTATGCCATTAATATCAGCCATATTTAATAAAGACTTTATAAGTCCATCTTTTAAAACCATTCCTAACGTTTTGTCAATAACATTTATTGTTTTTAAAAAAGCCATATTATTTTTTATTTCATAACCTGCAAATCCTAAAAGTTGATTATTTTCATATGCACACAATATATTTTGTTTAATTTTGCTATAATCTATATCTTCTTTATCTAGAATAGATTTAATATTAATTTCACTTTTTTCATACATTTTGCAAATACTTATCATTATTTTCACCTCTAATTATAAAGATTTTAAATAATTTATTTCCTTTTGAGTTAAGTTTCTATATTTTCCTACTTTTAAATTTTCAAGTTTTATATCTCCTATAGCTATTCTTCTTAAAGATAAAACAGGATGACCTATAGCTTTACACATTTTTCTCACTTGTCTGTTTTTACCTTCATGTATTTTAATTTCACATATACTTTGCTTTTCCTCTTTTTTTATAACTCTAAACTCTGCTGGTGCACTTACATACTCATCTATTTTTAATCCAGTCTCAAACTGTTTTATTTTAATTTTATCAGGTACAAATTTTAGTCTTGCTAAATAAGTTTTAACAACTTCATGCTTAGGATGTGTTAATTTATATGTAAGATCTCCATCATTAGTTAGTATTAAAAGTCCTGACGTTTCATAGTCAAGTCTTCCAATAGGGTATATTCTTTCATCAATATCTTTAACCAAATCTAATACTGCCTTTCTCTTGAACTGATCTTTTACAGTTGTAACATATCCTTCGGGCTTATTTATAAGTATGTATACATTTTTTTGTTCTAATTTTATTATTTTCCCATTAACTTCTACTTTGTCTTGATTTTCATCAACATCTATTCCTAGCTCTTGTACTATTTTTTCATTAACTTTTACTTTCTTGTTTTTTATTAATTCATCAGATTTTCTTCTTGATGCTACTCCACACAGTGCCATATATTTATTTAATCTCATAATAGCTCTCCTCTTCTAATTTGTTGCTAAATCATATTTTTCATAATACATACTTTTTTATTATATATTTATATATGTTTTTTTTCTATAGATTTTAACCAATTTATATTGTATAAGACTTCATATAATGTTAAAATACCTCTTATATCATAATATTTCAAATACATTAAGTTATTCTGCAGGAGGTTTGTAATGTTTTCAAAATATAAAACTAAACATGTGATTTTTTTACTATTGATATCATTAATTATCTTTAAACTTGTAAACAATCCAGAATTTTTTATTCAAAAATTTAACTCTATACTTTCTTTGATAAGTCCTTTTATTTGGGCTGTTTGTATTGCATATATTCTCAACCCAATAATGGTTTATTTTGAGAGAAAATTTAACATGAGAAGGTCTTTTAGTATAATGCTTATTTACTTATTATTAATAAGTATTATAAACTTCACAATTACTATACTATCTCCTAAAATAATAGATAGTATAAACGATTTATCTGAAGATCTTCCAGTGTATATGTCTACAGCTCAAGAATGGGTAAATAAAAATATCATAAAATCTAAATTACTACAGTACAGTAATCCTTTTTTAAAAGAGAATTTAACAGAGATAATAAATGAAATATTAGGATTTTTAAATATTACATCTAGTAATTTAGTTACTCAAGCTATTAATATTACTTCTAATTTATTAAATGCTATACTTGGAGTTATAATATCTATTTACCTATTAAAAGATAAAGAAAATCTTATATATAATATCAAAAGACTTTTATATGCTATTTTAGGAAAATTTAAATCAGATAAGGTTGCAGATTTTTTTAAGATAGTTAACAAAATTTTTTCCCAATATATAATAGGAAAATCTATAGATTCTTTGATAATAGGTATTATATGTTTTGTAGGTTTATTAATGTTAAAGGTTCCTTATGCTCTTTTAATCAGTATAATAATATGTATATCTAATATGATTCCTTACTTTGGTCCATTTATAGGAGCAGTTCCTGCTATACTTATTACTTTAATAAATAACCCTATACAAGCTATTTGGGTTGCTTTATTCATATTATTACTTCAACAATTTGATGGTCTTTACCTTGGACCTAAAATTTTAGGAGATAAAGTCGGATTAAATCCGCTATGGATTATAGTTGCAGTTATATTAGGCGGAGGACTATTTGGTATTGCAGGTATGTTTTTGGGAGTTCCTGCTATGGCTATTATAAAAATACAACTTGAAAAATATATAAATATTAAATTAAAAGATAAGAGCATAATATAACAAAAAAGTAAAAAACTTCACATATATAATTTATTTCATTGGTTAAATTAATATAAAGAATATTTAAATGGAGGTAAAACAATGTATAAAAATACTAAAAACAAATCATGTAATGATAGATTAGAATTTGCCGATGAACTGAATATCCCTAACGCTCTTCAACCAAAGCAAACAGGTTCTGTAAGCCAAAACACAAGTAAGCCAGTGTCTAAAAAAAATAAAAAACCTAAATAAAATTCGTCTACGCACTAACGCGGTGACTCATATTAGCAGCGATCCCTATGGGCTCCGTTGCTCCAAAATAATCTCAAGTATAACTTTTTAACAAGTTATCAGTAAAATAAGAATGGGCTTAAAATAAGCCCATTTTTATTTCTATAAAATAAATTATAATTCCAACAACTAGAGCTGGTATTGTAGTTATAATAGTTGCCCATAATGATGACTTTTTATCTATAGCCAAAAGAGGAAACAAAGCATCTCCATCCTGTGATATGGCATTTGAAGCTAGTGCTGCAAAAGGAACCATTCCTCTTGTAAATAAAGTTACAAAAATAACCTGAGGACCACAACCTGGTATTAATCCAATCAAAGCTCCTACTATAACAGATACTAAGCCTTGAGATACCATAATATTAGTAAGTGCAAGTTCACCTAAAGCATAATTCCCATTCCCTATTGTAAATATAGATATTTCATATATTAAATATGCAACATACACCCAAGTTGATACAAATGCAGTTTCTTGAGCATTATGTATCAAAGTTTCTTTTAAAGACATTCTTTTAAGCTCTTCTTCCTCATGTGTATCATCTTGTAAAAACTTATTGCTCATTATCATCATTATTATGGATATAACTGTACCGCTTATCCCAATAATCTTACCTAAATTCTTTATACCTAGAGTATTTACATCCATTTGAAAAAGTAACATAACACCTAAAATAAAACCTACGAATATAAAAGCCCAGTATACATAAAAACTACTATGCGTTATTTTATAGCCTATACTGTTAATATCTTGATGCCCTTTAGCATTATGATGAAGAGCTATATCAATTTCATCACCTTCTTCATGTCCGATATGCATGTAATTAATACTCATATTTTGAACCGTATGATCAGATTCCTCATTTATCTTTTTAATTTCTTCACTTGGTAATTTAGTAATATTTTTTATAAGTTTTTCTCCTACTTTATAATAATCAACTACATACCCCGTTATAATAGCTACTACAAAAGATATTACACTAACTACTATATACTGTATTGGTAGCGTTGATATTATTACAAAAGCAGAATCCCCCATAGTTGCTATAAGAGTTGCTACTATAGTTCCATAGCTTACCTTACCTTTTACAAATAAAGGCATTATAAATATTGCACCCCCACATCCAGGAGTTAATCCCAGTAAAGCGCCTAATATAGGTTGTATTTTTTTTGATTTTTCTATACTTTCCACAAATTTTCCTGATTTTTTGTAGTTTATATATCCAAATAAAAGCAGTACTACCCCTACGAATACACTAACTTGTAAGAAAGCATTTTCAGCACTAGTTAAAATTATATTTAATATGTCTCTTATCATATATTTTCACTTCTCCTTTCTATATTTTATATAATACCCTTTTATTTATATTTTAAAAATTTTATTCATTTGTTTTTAATTGATTTTAATTATCATTGTCAATTATATCATATTAATTTGATTTTGAACATATTTTTAAAAATTTTAATATTGTATCAATTTTTAATTTTATATCATAAATTAATATAAGAAAGGAGGGAAATGCATGTTTTTATATAATCGTCAACAACCTCCCGGACCTCCACCTTCATATACACCTAAAAAACCAAGCTCAGGTCCAGGTTTAAAAATGGTAGATCCAGGAGCTATAAGATTCTGTCGTTATAAATTTACTTATATATGGCTTGAAAATGGACGAAGTTTTTGGACTTGGCTAGTATTTGTCGGTCCTACCTCTGTAGCTGGATTTAGATGGATGAGAGGCGGTTGGAGATTTTGGGGAACAGATATTAGAAATATAGATAGTTTCTCTTGCTAATCAGGACCACCCGTAAAACGGGTGGTTTGCTCCAGCCCTAGAAGGGCATATTACTCGCTGTATCTCAAGATACATTGAAAGGTCTGCCAACCGCTTATTTTTTCAGGCTACCTCTAAAGAGGTTATTTTTTGCCTTTCA